>JAVBNE010000002.1:0-111924 GCA_031551755.1 Cellulomonadaceae bacterium
GCCCCGCCTGGGGAGTACGGCCGCAAGGCTAAAACTCAAAGGAATTGACGGGGGCCCGCACAAGCGGCGGAGCATGCGGATTAATTCGATGCAACGCGAAGAACCTTACCTGGGTTTGACATATGCCGGAAAGCTCTAGAGATAGAGCCCCTTTTGTCGGTATACAGGTGGTGCATGGCTGTCGTCAGCTCGTGTCGTGAGATGTTGGGTTAAGTCCCGCAACGAGCGCAACCCTCGTCCTATGTTGCCAGCACGTAATGGTGGGGACTCATAGGAGACTGCCGGGGTCAACTCGGAGGAAGGTGGGGATGACGTCAAGTCATCATGCCCCTTATGTCCAGGGCTTCACACATGCTACAATGGCCTATACAGAGGGCTGCGAGACCGCGAGGTGGAGCGAATCCCTTAAAGTGGGTCTCAGTTCGGATCGGGGTCTGCAACTCGACCCCGTGAAGTTGGAGTCGCTAGTAATCGCAGATCAGCAACGCTGCGGTGAATACGTTCCCGGGCCTTGTACACACCGCCCGTCAAGTCACGAAAGTCGGTAACACCCGAAGCCCATGGCCCAACCCTTGTGGGGGGAGTGGTCGAAGGTGGGACCGGCGATTGGGACTAAGTCGTAACAAGGTAGCCGTACCGGAAGGTGCGGCTGGATCACCTCCTTTCTAGGGAGCTCTGCTTCCGGCCCCGTGAGTCGGTGGGCGTGTGCCTGCCGGTGTCGGTGCCCCTGTTCGGGGGTGCGGGGGTTGTCTTTTCGGGTGGAACATCGATCATCGTGCCCGGGTTCTGCCGTCGTTGTGGTGGTGGGGTCGGGTGCGGACACACTGTTGGGTTCCCAGGTCGCCCGCGCGGGTGTTCTGGGGGTCTGTTGTTTGAGAACTGTATAGTGGACGCGAGCATCTTTGCGGGTGCGTGCGTGCGGGTGGTCGGGTGCGGGTCCTCTCCGGGGGGTTCGTGGTCGGTGGCCGGTGCGTGGTGTGCCCGTAGATTTTTGCTGGTGTTTGTTTTTGTCGAGTGTTGTTGTAGTGGTTTTTTAAGAGCACAGGGTGGATGCCTTGGCACCAGGAGCCGAAGAAGGACGTCGTAGCCTGCGATAAGCCTCGGGGAGTTGGCAAACGAACCGTGATCCGAGGATGTCCGAATGGGGGAACCCCGTACGAGTCATGTCGTGCGACCCGCACCTGAATATATAGGGTGTGTGGGGGGAACGTCGGGAAGTGAAACATCTCAGTACCGACAGGAAGAGATATTCCGTGAGTAGTGGCGAGCGAAAGCGGATGAGGCCAAACCGGGCGTGTGTGACAGCTGCCAGGCGTTGCACGTCCGGGGTTGTGGGAGCCGATTCGTCGAGCTGGTGGTCGACGGTGGAGTGAGAAAGCCGTGTCATAGTCGAAGGGCATTGAAAGGCCCGGCACAGAGGGTGCGACCCCCGTAGACGAAATGATGCGGCCTCCTTTCGGTATTCCCGAGTAGCACGGGGCCCGTGAAATCCCGTGTGAATCCGGCAGGACCACCTGTCAAGCCTGAATACTCCCTGGTGACCGATAGCGGACCAGTACCGTGAGGGAAAGGTGAAAAGTACCCCGGGAGGGGAGTGAAACAGTACCTGAAACCGTGTGCTTACAATCCGTCGGAGCCACCTTGGTTGTGGTGACGGCGTGCCTTTTGAAGAATGAGCCTGCGAGTTGGTGCTCGGTGGCGAGGTTAACCCGTCGTGGGGTAGCCGTAGCGAAAGCGAGTCCGAACAGGGCGCTTCAGTCGCCGGGTCCAGACCCGAAGCGAGGTGATCTAGCCATGGGCAGGTTGAAGCGCGGGTAAGACCGCGTGGAGGACCGAACCCACCAGGGTTGAAAACCTGGGGGATGACCTGTGGTTAGGGGTGAAAGGCCAATCAAACCTCGTGATAGCTGGTTCTCCCCGAAATGCATTTAGGTGCAGCGTCGCGTGTTTCTTGCCGGAGGTAGAGCTACTGGATGGCCGATGGGCCCCACAAGGTTACTGACGTCAGCCAAACTCCGAATGCCGGTAAGTGAAGCGTGGCAGTGAGACTGCGGGGGCTAAGCTCCGTAGTCGAGAGGGAAACAGCCCGGACCACCGGCTAAGGCCCCCAAGCGTGTGCTAAGTGGGAAAGGATGTGGAGTTGCACGGACAACCAGGAGGTTGGCTTAGAAGCAGCCACCCTTGAAAGAGTGCGTAATAGCTCACTGGTCAAGTGGTTCCGCGCCGACAATTCAGCGGGGCTCAAGCGTACCGCCGAAGCCGTGGCACTCACGCGTCGTCCTAGCCTCTCCTTCGGGGGTGGTTCAGGTGCGTGGGTGGGTAGGGGAGCGTCGTGCGGGCGGTGAAGCCGCGGGGTGACCCAGCGGTGGAGCCTGCACGAGTGAGAATGCAGGCATGAGTAGCGAGACACGGGTGAGAAACCCGTGCGCCGGAAGACCAAGGGTTCCAGGGCCAGGTTAATCCGCCCTGGGTTAGTCGGGACCTAAGGCGAGGCCGACAGGCGTAGTCGATGGACAAGCAGCTGATATTCTGCTACCGGCGAAGGACCGACCATGGCGAGACCGGTGATGCTGACCGTCCCCGTCGTCCCACCACCACCTTCGGGTGGTACCGGGGCGTGCGGGCGCGGGACCCGATCCGGCAGTAGCCAAGCGCACAGGGGTGACGCAGACTGGTAGCCCGGCGTGGCGATGGTAGACCACGTCCAAGGCCGCAGGACGCACGGCAGGCAAATCCGCCGTGCACGAGTCCGAGGGCCGACAGTGACCGCGAACGCGGGAAACGGGTGATCCTGTGCTGCCTAGAAAAACCTCGGCGCGAGGGACTAGCCGCCCGTACCCATAACCGACTCAGGTGGTCAGGTAGAGGATACCGAGGCGATCGGGCGAATCGTGGTGAAGGAACTCGGCAAAATGCCCCCGTAACTTCGGGAGAAGGGGGGCCTGAAACGTGAACCACCCTCGCGGTGGGGAAGCGTGGAGGGCCGCAGAGACCAGGGAGAAGCGACTGTTTACTAAAAACACAGGTCCGTGCGAAGTCGCAAGACGCTGTATACGGACTGACGCCTGCCCGGTGCTGGAAGGTTAAGAGGACGCGTCAGCCACCTCGTGTGGCGAAGCGCAGAATTTAAGCCCCAGTAAACGGCGGTGGTAACTATAACCATCCTAAGGTAGCGAAATTCCTTGTCGGGTAAGTTCCGACCTGCACGAATGGCGTAACGACTTCTCCGCTGTCTCCACCACGAGCCCGGCGAAATTGCAGTACGAGTAAAGATGCTCGTTTCGCGCAGCAGGACGGAAAGACCCCGGGACCTTCACTACAGCTTGGTATTGGTGCCCGGTGCGGCTTGTGTAGGATAGGTGGGAGACTGTGAAACCCTCACGCCAGTGAGGGCGGAGTCAACCTTGAAATACCACTCTGGCCGTACCGGACATCTAACCTCGGCCCGTGATCCGGGCCAGGGACAGTGCCTGGTGGGTAGTTTAACTGGGGCGGTTGCCTCCTAAAAGGTAACGGAGGCGCTCAAAGGTTCCCTCAGCCTGGTCGGCAACCAGGTGGCGAGTGCAAGCACACAAGGGAGCTTGACTGTGAGACCCACAAGTCGAGCAGGGACGAAAGTCGGAGCTAGTGACCCGGCCATGGCACGTGGAAGCGTGGTCGCTCAACGGATAAAAGGTACCCCGGGGATAACAGGCTGATCTTGCCCAAGAGTCCATATCGACGGCATGGTTTGGCACCTCGATGTCGGCTCGTCGCATCCTGGGGCTGGAGTAGGTCCCAAGGGTTGGGCTGTTCGCCCATTAAAGCGGTACGCGAGCTGGGTTTAGAACGTCGTGAGACAGTTCGGTCCCTATCCGCTGCGCGCGCAGGAAACATGAGAAGACCTGTCCCTAGTACGAGAGGACCGGGACGGACGAACCTCTGGTGTGCCAGTTGTTCCGCCAGGAGCACCGCTGGTTAGCTACGTTCGGAACGGATAACCGCTGAAAGCATCTAAGCGGGAAGCCCGCTTCAAGATCAAGTTTCCATCCCCGCAAGGGGTGAAGGCACCCAGCAGAACACTGGGTCGATAGGCCGGACGTGGAAACGGGGACCAAAGACCCGTGCAGCCGACCGGTACTAATCAGCCAACAATTTCACACCCTAAACACAACAACGCGTCCACTGTGCGGTTCACGACCAACGAACCACCACCCCCAACCACACCAGGGGACACCGTTCGAACAAGTCAACAATGTTTCGGCGACCACAGCGACAGGGAAACGCCCGGCCCCATACCGAACCCGGAAGCTAAGCCTGCCAGCGCCAATGGTACTGCCCCGGCCACGGGGTGGGAGAGTAGGACACCGCCGAACACCCCTTACCGAAGGCCCACCCACACCCGGGTGGGCCTTCAGCACATTCACACAACAACACGACGCTAAGATGAGGCCATGTCCACCATTTCTCGTGACGAGGTCGCGCGCGTCGCGACATTGGCCCGAATCGAGTTACGGCCCGATGAGATCGACCGTCTCGCCGGCGAACTCGACGTGATCGTCGACGCAATCGCGAAAGTGAGCCAGGTCGCGACCCCGGACGTGCCGGCCACCAGCCACCCGCTGCCGCTGACGAACGTCTTCCGTGACGATGTCCCGGAGCCATCGCTCGACCGGGCTGCTGTCCTCGCTGCGGCCCCATCAGCTGAAGACGGCCGGTTTGCCGTTCCGCAGATCCTCGGGGAGGAATGACCATGGACGACCTTCTGCGACTTTCAGCCGCGGACCTCGCCGCAGCCATGACCTCCGGTGCGGTCAGCTGCGTCGAGGCAACCCAGGCGCACCTCGACCGCATCGCCGCCGTCGACGATGACGTGCACGCATTCCTGCATGTGAACGCCACCGAGGCGCTCGACGTTGCGCGGACGGTGGACACCCGCCGTGCGGCGGGCGAGGACCTGCACCCGCTGGCCGGTGTGCCGATCGCCCTCAAGGACATCGTTGTCACCAAGGGGATGCCGACGACCGCCGGATCGCGCATCCTCGAAGGCTGGATGCCCCCGTACGACGCGACTCTGGTCGAACGGATCCGTGCGGCGGGCCTGCCGATTCTGGGCAAGACGAACATGGACGAGTTCGCCATGGGTTCGTCCACCGAACACTCGGCCTACGGGAACACGCGTAACCCCTGGGACCTGAGCCGGATCCCGGGTGGCTCCGGCGGCGGATCGGCGGCGGCCGTCGCGGCCTTCGAAGCGCCTTTGGCGATCGGCACCGACACCGGTGGTTCGATCCGCCAGCCCGGGGCCGTCACCGGCACCGTCGGCGCGAAGCCGACCTACGGCGGGGTCTCCCGCTACGGGCTGATCGCCATGGCCTCCTCACTCGACCAAGCAGGTCCCGTCACCCGGACGGTGTTGGATGCGGCGCTCCTGCATGAGCTGGTAGGTGGCCACGATCACCGGGACTCCACTTCGATCGCCGAGCCGCTGCCGGCCGTCGTCGATGCCGCCCGCCAAGGAGCCACAGGGGACCTGCGCGGTGTGCGCGTAGGTGTCGTCCGAGAGCTCAGCGGCGACGGCTATCAGGCCGGAGTCAGCGCTCGCTTCACCGAGTCGGTGGACATCCTTCGCGGACTGGGTGCCACCGTCGTGGAAGTCAGCTGCCCGCATTTCGAATACGCCCTGGGCGCCTACTACCTGATCATGCCCAGCGAAGCCTCCAGCAACCTCGCCAAATTCGACGGCATGCGCTTCGGTCTGCGGGCAGAACCCGATGCGGGACCGATCACCGCTGAGACCGTGATGGCGGCGACCCGCGGCAAGGGCTTCGGCGACGAGGTCAAACGCCGGATCATCCTCGGCACCTACGCGCTCTCGGCGGGCTACTACGACGCCTACTACGGCAGTGCGCAGAAGGTCCGGACATTAATCCAACGGGACTTCGACGCCGCCTTCGAACAGGCCGACGTCCTGGTCTCGCCGACCGCGCCGACGACTGCCTTCGCCTTCGGTGAGAAGCTGGACGACCCGCTCGCGATGTACCTGAACGATGTCGCTACGATCCCGGCGAACCTCGCCGGAGTGCCCGGCATCTCAATTCCCAACGGGCTTTCGGACGACGGCCTGCCCGTCGGGTTCCAGGTACTCGCGCCGGCCAAGGCCGACGACCGGATGTACCGCATCGGGGCCGCCTTGGAGGCGGCGCTCGAAAGCTCCTGGGGCGGTCCGTTATTGGCTAAGGCCCCGGCACTGGCAGGGAAGGAATGACCGCCGTGAACAGCACGACCGACGCATACACCGACGCCGTCACCCGTTACGACCCGGCCCTCGGTATCGAGGTGCACGTCGAGTTGGGGACCCGGACCAAGATGTTCTGCCCAGCCGAGGCCGGTTTCGGCGAAGAGCCCAACACCCAGATCACGCCCGTCTCCCTGGGGCTGCCCGGTGCGCTGCCGGTGGTGAACGGCACGGCCGTGGAGTACGCGATCCGGATCGGCCTCGCGCTGAACTGCCAGATCGCGCAGAGCTGCCGGTTCGCCCGCAAGCAGTACTTCTACCCGGACGTCCCCAAGAACTTCCAGACTTCCCAGTACGACGAGCCGATCGCCTTCGACGGGTGGATCGATGTCGAGCTAGAAGACGGCGCGGTCTTCCGGGTCGAGATCGAGCGCGCTCACATGGAGGAGGACGCCGGCAAGAACACCCACGTGGGGGGCGCCACGGGGCGGATCCACGGCGCCGAGTACTCGCTGATCGACTACAACCGCGCCGGAATCCCGCTCGTGGAGATCGTGACCCGGCCCATCACGGGCGTCGGCGACCGCGCCCCCGAAGTCGCCCGCGCCTATGTCCAGACCCTCCGGGACATCTTCCGGGCGTTGGGCGTGTCCGAGGCCCGGATGGAACGCGGCAATGTGCGCGCCGACGTGAACGTGTCGCTGCGGCCGGACCCGCAGGCACCCCTCGGTACCCGCTCGGAGACCAAGAACGTCAACTCCTTCCGCTCGGTGGAGGCCGTCGTCCGGCACGAGATCGTGCGGCAGGCGGCCGTGCTCGATGCGGGGGAGAAGGTCGTCCAGGAGACCCGGCACTGGCATGAGGACTCCAAGACCACGACGTCAGGCCGCGTGAAATCCGACGCCGAGGACTACCGTTACTTCCCCGAACCCGATCTGGTGCCCATCGCACCCAGCCGAGACTGGGTCGAGCAGATCCGCGCCGGGCTGCCGGAACTGCCTGTCGCGCGTCGTCGGCGGCTCCAGCAGGAGTGGTCCTACGCCGATGCCGAGATGCGCGATGTGGTGAACGCCGGGGCGCTCGACCTCATCGAAGCCACGGTGGCAACGGGTGCGAGCCCGGCCGGGGCACGTAAGTGGTGGATGGGGGAGCTGGCCCGCCGTGCGAAGCAGAACGATGTCGAGTTGGCCGAACTGGCCATCACCCCCGCCCAGGTGGGCGAACTCCAAGGTCTGGTCGACTCGGGCCGGCTGAACGACAAGCTGGCACGCCAAGTGCTGGACGGCGTCCTGGCCGGTGAGGGTGGGCCGACGCAGGTCGTCAGCGCCCGGGGCCTGGAGATCGTCTCCGACGACGGCGCCCTGCTGACCGCCATCGACGAGGCACTGGCCGCCCAGCCGGATGTCGTCGAGAAGGTGCGCGGCGGAAACCTCGGGCCAATCGGGGCGATCATCGGGGCCGTGATGAAGGCGACCAAGGGGCAGGCGGACGCCGCTCGGGTGCGGGAACTAGTCATTGAACGGATCGGTTGACCCGACCACACCGCGATCGGGCGCGGGGGGTGCGCCTGTCTGGCGTCGCGCCGCGCTCATCCGCGACCACAGCGCGGACGCCCGCGACGAACGGGCGTCCGCGGACGTAGCGTGGTGTGCCCACCGAATCGGTGGCCGCACCCGTCGAAGGAGCTGACATGAGTCGACCGCTGCGCTCGCGGACGTCCACCCACGGCCGGAACATGGCGGGTGCCCGCGCCCTGTGGCGCGCGACCGGGATGGGCTCGGAGGACTTCGGCAAACCGATCATCGCCATCGCGAACTCCTTCACCCAGTTCGTGCCGGGGCATGTGCACCTCAAGGACATGGGGGAGCTCGTCGCCTCCGCGATCCGCGAAGCGGGGGGTGTGGCCAAGGAGTTCAACACCATCGCCGTCGACGATGGGATCGCGATGGGTCACGCCGGGATGCTCTACTCCCTGCCGAGCCGCGATCTCATCGCGGACTCCGTCGAGTACATGGTGAACGCACACTGCGCCGACGCGCTGGTGTGCATCTCCAACTGCGACAAGATCACCCCGGGCATGCTCAACGCGGCGCTGCGGCTGAACATCCCGGTCATCTTCGTCTCGGGCGGGCCGATGGAGGCCGGTAAGGCCGTCGTGGCCGACGGTGTCGCGCGCACCCCGCTGAACCTCATCAACGCGATCAACTACTCGGCCGACGACGCGGTGAGTGACGACGCGCTCGGCGCGGTCGAGGCGCATGCCTGCCCGACCTGCGGTTCGTGCTCGGGCATGTTCACGGCGAACTCGATGAACTGCCTGACCGAGGCCCTGGGCCTGTCCCTGCCGGGCAACGGCTCCACCCTGGCGACCCATACCGCACGGCGCGAGCTGTTCCTGGAGGCGGGCCGCACGATCGTTGACCTCGCACGCCGTTACTACGACGACGAGGACGACACCGCAGCCCCCCGCGGGATCGCCACGAAGGCCGCCTTCACGAACGCCATGACGCTCGACGTCGCGATGGGGGGGTCGACGAACACCGTCCTGCACACCCTGGCCGCCGCCGAGGAAGCCGACGTCCCGTTCGACCTGACGGACATCGAGGAGATCAGCCGCCGGGTGCCCTGCCTGTCCAAGGTCGCCCCGAACCACCCTGACTACCACATGGAGGACGTCCACCGCGCCGGTGGTATCCCCGCATTGCTCGGCGAACTGAACCGGGCGGGTCTGCTGGACACGAGCGTGACGAGCGTGCACACCCCGACGCTGGCGGCCTGGCTCGACGACTGGGACGTGCGCGGGGGCAAAGCCATCGCTGCGGCGCTCGAGCTGTTTCACGCGGCCCCGGGCGGGGTGCGGACCACCGAGGCGTTCTCCACCTCGAACCGCTGGGAGACGTTGGACACCGACCCCGTCAACGGTTGTATCCGCGACCGTGAGCACGCGTACACGGTGGAGGGCGGCCTCGCCGTCCTGCGCGGTAACCTCGCTGACGACGGTGCCGTGCTCAAGACCGCCGGCATCGACCCTGATGTCTTCCACTTCGTCGGCACGGCGCTCGTCGTGGAGTCCCAGGACGAGGCGGTCGAGAAGATCTTGTCGAAGAAGGTCCAGCCGGGCGATGTCGTCGTCGTGCGCTACGAAGGGCCGGCGGGCGGCCCGGGTATGCAGGAGATGCTCTATCCGACGTCGTTCCTCAAGGGTCTGGGCCTGGGTAAGGTCTGCGCCCTGATCACCGACGGGCGGTTCTCCGGCGGGTCCAGCGGTATCTCCGTGGGCCACGTCTCCCCGGAGGCCGCCGCGGGTGGGACCATCGCCTTGGTGGAGGACGGCGACGAGATCGAGATCGACGTCGCCTCCCGCCTGCTGCGGCTCAACGTGCCCGATGCCGTGCTGGCCGAACGTCGCGCCAAGATGGAGTCGTCCGAGCGGCCCTGGCAGCCGGCGGACCGTGACCGCATCGTGCCGCCGTCGCTGCAGGCATACGCCGCGATGGCGACGTCTGCCTCGCGCGGCGCGGTCCGTGACGTCAGCCGCCTGCGACGCGGGTAGCCGCAGCTGCAGCGGTCGGGGCGGGCACCGACCCGGGGACGACCGCGCGGGTGGCACCCGCTCCCGGCTGCGCACGTGGGCGGGCGTTCCTAGGCTCGGGAGATGACCAGCACCGAGGTTCGCGATCCTCGCCCGGCCTCCGCTCAGTCCGACACTCCCGACATCAAACCCCGGTCGCGTCAGGTCACTGACGGGATCGAGGCCACTGCCGCCCGCGGCATGCTGCGTGCGGTCGGGATGGGCGACGGCGACTGGGCCAAACCCCAGATCGGCGTCGCCAGCTCCTGGAACGAGATCACGCCGTGCAACCTTTCCCTGGACCGGCTGGCCAAGGCGGTCAAGGAGGGTGTGCACGCCGGGGGTGGCTATCCGCTGGAGTTCGGCACCATCTCCGTCTCGGACGGCATCTCTATGGGGCATGAGGGCATGCACTTTTCGCTGGTCTCCCGCGATGTGATCGCCGACTCGGTGGAGACCGTGATGCAGGCCGAGCGGCTCGACGGTTCGGTGCTCTTGGCGGGTTGCGACAAGTCCCTGCCCGGAATGCTCATGGCGGCTGCTCGGCTCGACCTGGCCAGCGTCTTCCTCTATGCGGGCTCCATCGCGCCGGGGTGGGTCAAGCTGGAGGACGGTACCGAGAAGGACGTCACCATCATCGACGCTTTTGAGGCCGTCGGTGCATGTGCCCGTGGCTTGATGAGCGAGATCGACCGGGACCGGATCGAACGGGCGATCTGCCCGGGCGAGGGTGCCTGCGGGGGGATGTACACGGCGAATACCATGGCGTCGGTCGCCGAAGCAATGGGGATGTCCATGCCCGGTTCGGCCGCGCCGCCATCCGCGGATCGCCGCCGGGACAGCTTCGCGCACGCGTCGGGGGAGGCTGTGGTCGAGATGCTGCGCCGGGGGATCACCGCCCGGCAGATCATGACCAAGGAAGCCTTCGAGAACGCGATCGCCGTGGTGATGGCCTTCGGCGGGTCGACGAATGCCGTGCTGCACCTGCTTGCCATCGCCCACGAGGCCGACGTCGACCTGACGTTGGCGGACTTCGACCGGGTCGCCGCACGGGTACCGCACCTGGGTGACCTCAAGCCGTTCGGCCGCTACGTGATGAACGACGTGGACCGTATCGGCGGTGTGCCGGTCATCATGAAGGCGCTGCTCGACGCCGGGCTGCTGCACGGCGACGCCTTGACGGTCACCGGCCGGACGGTCGCAGAGAACTTGGCCGCCATCGCGCCGCCGGACCCGGACGGCAAGATCCTGCGGGCGCTGGACAACCCCATCCATCGCACGGGTGGCATCACCATCCTGCACGGATCGCTGGCGCCGGACGGGGCGGTCGTGAAGTCGGCCGGCTTCGACAACGACGTCTTCGAGGGGACCGCCCGGGTCTTCGAACGCGAGCGCGCCGCCCTGGATGCGTTGGAGGATGGCACCATCACTGACGGCGATGTCGTCGTGATCCGGTACGAGGGCCCCAAGGGCGGCCCCGGCATGAGGGAAATGCTGGCCATCACCGGTGCCATCAAGGGGGCCGGATTTGGCAAGACCGTGCTCCTTCTGACGGACGGCCGGTTCTCCGGAGGGACGACCGGCCTGTGCGTGGGTCACGTTGCCCCGGAGGCCGTCGATGGCGGCCCCATCGCCTTCGTCAGCGACGGCGACCGCATCCGGCTCGATGTGGCCGCCAAGACCCTGGACCTCCTGGTGGACCATGCGGAGATACGGGCACGGCAGTCGGGCTGGGCGCCGTTGGCTCCCACGTACACCCGGGGAGTCCTAGCGAAGTACGCCAAGTTGGTCCAGTCGGCCTCGCGAGGTGCGATCTTGGAGTAGGCCGCGAATGATGCCCTTGGGAGGGGATGCGCGATGACCGATCGGATCACGGCCCAGGAGTTCCATGCGGAGCCGGGCGTCAGCGATTGGCGGGTGCTGATCAACGCCGCACTGACTACCTATCGCACGGGCTCGTTCACCGCAGGTGTGGAGTTGGTCGACGCCATCGGTGAACTCGCGGAGGCGGCCGGTCACCACCCGGATGTCGATCTGCGGTACGGGTCGGTGTCCGTGCGGCTCACCTCCCACGACGTGGGCGGCCTCAGCAGGCGTGACGTGGCCCTCGCGCAACAGATTTCTCAAGCAGCCCAGGAGTTGGACCTGCGGGCCGAGCCGGTCGCCGCACAGTCGATCGAGATCGCTGTCGACGCCCTGGTCGGCCCACGGGTGCAGCCGTTCTGGCGGGCCGTGCTCGGTTACCAGGAGGGCGCCGACATCGGCGATGCCGCCCCGGAGCTCACCGACGCCTTGGGACACGGCCCGACGTTCTGGTTCCAGCAGATGGACGAACCCCGCACCCAGCGAAACCGGATTCACATCGATGTCCATGTGCCCCACGATGAGGCCGAGTCCCGGGTGGAGGCAGCCGTCGCCGCCGGTGGCCATGTGGTCGACGACGGTCAGGCGCCCGCATTCTGGGTCGTCGCGGACGCGGAGGGGAACGAGGCTTGCGTCTGCACGTGGCAGGGCCGAGGCTGAGGGTGACGTCTCATCCAATGAGATAGTCCGGTCGATGAATGACACAACCCGGGCTCGGGGCGTAGGGTGCGAGACGTGCAGACGAACCTCGTCGTAGTACTTCCTGAGCGCGCTGACTGAAGCCGTCACTCAGGCCTCGTCCGCGCGCTCACCCCTCACCAGCCCCTTACCCGGGGATGAGGGGTTTTCTTTTTGCCACCACAAGTGCGACCTGAACTCGTTCCAGCCCGACAGGAGACACCGATGGTCACCGGTCCACACCCGGCGCCCCCCCGCCCCACGCCGCCGACACCGGCACCGCGCCCGGCCAAGCCAACCCCCGCCACCGTCGCCCCCCGGGGCGAGACGCGGTCCGCCGTCGCCGAGGAGGTCACGGGCGCCGAGTCGATCATTCGATCGTTGGAGGAGGCCGGCGCCGAGGTCGTCTTCGGGATCCCGGGCGGCTGCATCCTGCCGGCCTACGACCCGCTGATGGACTCCAAGCGACTCCGGCACATCCTGGTGCGACACGAGCAGGGTGGTGGCCACGCAGCCGCCGGCTACGCCCATGCGACCGGCAAAGTCGGGGTCACCATGGCCACCTCCGGCCCGGGTGCCACCAACCTGGTCACCCCCATCGCGGACGCCAACATCGACTCCATCCCGATGGTCGCGATCACCGGGCAGGTGGGCGCTGCCGCGATCGGCACCGACGCCTTCCAGGAAGCGGACATCGTGGGTATCACGCTGCCCGTGTCCAAACACAACTTCCTGGTCACCGACCCGGCCGAGATCCCGCGCACCATCGCGGAGGCGTTCCATATCGCCTCGACCGGTCGGCCCGGCCCCGTGCTCGTGGACATCGCGAAGTCGGCGATGGTCGCCAAGACCACCTTCTCCTGGCCGCAAGACCTTCAGCTGCCCGGCTACCGTCCCGTGACCAAACCCCATTCGAAGCAGATCAAGGAGGCCGCGCGGCTGCTCGCCACCGCCCGGCGCCCGGTGCTCTACGTGGGTGGCGGCGTCGTGCGGGCCAATGCGAGCGCGCTCCTGCGCAAGCTGGTGGACCTGTCCGGCGCGCCGGTCGTCGGCACCCTGATGGCTCGTGGCGCCCTGCCTGATTCACATCCGCAGAACCTCGGGATGCCCGGGATGCACGGGACGGTGCCGGCTGTGGCAGCCCTGCAGAAGGCCGACCTGGTCTTCACTCTCGGTGCCCGTTTCGACGACCGGGTAACCGGGAAACTGTCGAGCTTCGCGCCGCACGCCACCATCGTGCACGCCGACATCGACCCGGCCGAGATCGGTAAGAACCGTGCGGTCGACGTGCCTATCGTCGGTGACCTCAAGGAGGTCATCGCGGATCTGCTACCCGAACTCGAACGTGAGCACACCACCCACGGCAAACCCGACGTCGAGGGGTGGTGGCGGCAGATCGACCACTGGCGCGAGACCTATCCGCTGGGTTACACGGAGCCGGACGACGGCCATCTGGCACCCCAGTACGTTCTCGAACGGCTGGGCCAGCTCGCCGGACCTGAGGCGATCTACGTCGCCGGGGTCGGACAGCATCAGATGTGGGCGGCGCAGTTCATCAACTATGAGCACCCGCGCACCTGGATCAACTCCGGCGGACTGGGCACCATGGGCTTCTCCATCCCCGCGGCGATGGGAGCCAAGGTCGGTCGGCCGGATGCGACCGTGTGGGCGGTGGACGGCGATGGCTGCTTCCAGATGACCAATCAGGAACTGGCCACCTGCACGATCAACGAGATCCCCATCAAGGTCGCGCTGATCAACAACTCGTCCCTGGGCATGGTCCGCCAATGGCAGACCCTGTTCTACGAGGCGCGGTACTCGAACACGGATCTGCATACCGGTCGCGGCACGGCACGCATCCCGGACTTCGTGAAGCTGGCGGATGCCTATGGCTGCGAGGGCATCCGGGTGGAGCGGGCCGCCGATGTCGACGCGGCGATCAAACGCGCTCAGGAGATCGACGACCGGCCCGTGGTGGTCGACTTCGACGTCTCCCGCGATGCGATGGTGTGGCCCATGGTCGCCGCCGGCGTCTCCAACGATGACATCCAATACGCCCGAGGCATCTCGCCGGCCTGGGACCGCGAAGATGACTGAGACGAGAGGAACCGAGAAGATGAGCCGCCATACCCTCTCCGTCCTGGTGGAGAACAAGCCCGGTGTCCTGACGCGCGTGGCCGGGCTCTTCGCCCGGCGGGCGTTCAATATCCAGTCGCTCGCGGTCGGCCCGACCGAACATGAGGAGATCTCACGGATCACAGTCGTGGTCGACGTTGAGGACCATCCCCTCGAACAGGTGACCAAGCAACTGAACAAGTTGGTCAACGTCATCAAGATCGTCGAACTCGACGCCCCGGCCTCCGTGCAGCGCGAGCTGCTGTTGGTCAAGGTGCGTGCCGACGGCCCCAACCGCACCGGGGTGCTGGAGGTCGTCAACCTGTTCCGGGCCAAGGTCGTCGACGTGGTCCCCGACGCTCTCGTGATCGAGGCGACGGGACCGGCCGAGAAACTCAACGCGCTGCTCGGTGCCCTGGAGACCTACGGCATCCGCGAGATCGTGAAATCGGGCACCGTTGCGATCGGCCGGGGGTCGCGGTCCATCGCGGACCGCGCCCTGGAACGGGTCGTGCGGAGCGCCTGAGCCCACCAGCTGGTCGCGCGACACCCGCGCGGCCAGCCGTTTGGCAGACTGGGCGAGGGCTCATGTCCGCCGACATCGAATACATCGACATAAGGAGAATCACCGTGGCTGAGCTGTTCTACGACGACGACGCCGACCTGTCCATCATTTCCCAGCGCAAGGTCGCCGTCATCGGCTACGGCAGCCAGGGCCACGCCCATGCGCTGAACCTGCGCGACTCGGGCGTGGATGTCCGGGTGGGACTGCGCGAGGGGTCGGCCTCCCGGGCCAAGGCCGAGAACGAGGGCCTGCGGGTCCTGTCGGTCGCCGACGCGGTCAAGGAGGCGGATGTCGTCGTCATCCTCGCGCCCGACCAGGTCCAGCGGCACCTGTACCGCGACGAGATCGCGCCGAACCTCAATGCGGGGGCGGCTCTCGTCTTCGGGCACGGTTTCAACATCCGCTTCGGGTACATCAAGCCTGAGGCCGGTCACGACATCCTGATGATCGCACCCAAGGGTCCGGGGCACATCGTCCGCCGGGAGTACGTCGACGGCCGTGGGGTACCGGTTATCGTCGCGGTTGAACAGGACGCTTCCGGTTCGGCCTGGGAGCTCGCCAAGTCCTACGCCAAGGCAATCGGCGGTCTGCGGGCCGGCGGCATCAAGACGACCTTCACCGAGGAGACCGAGACCGACCTCTTCGGCGAGCAGGCCGTCCTGTGCGGCGGTGCGTCCCAGCTCGTGCAATACGGTTTCGAGACGCTGACCGAGGCCGGTTACCAGCCCGAGGTCGCCTACTTCGAGGTGCTGCATGAGCTCAAGCTCATAGTCGACCTGATGGTCGAGGGTGGCATCGCGAAGCAGCGCTGGTCGGTGTCCGACACCGCCGAGTACGGCGACTACGTCTCCGGGCCGCGAGTCATCGACCCCCGGGTCAAGGAGAACATGAAGGCTGTCTTGGCCGACATCCAGTCGGGCGCCTTCGCGGAGCGGTTCATCGCCGACCAGGACGCCGGTGCGCCGGAGTTCAAGGAACTTCGTGCCAAGGGCGAGTCCCACCCGATCGAGACCACCGGTCGTGAACTGCGCAAGATGTTCGCGTGGGTCAAGCCGGCCGACTCGGATTACGTCGAAGGCTCCGCTGGCCGCTGAGGCCTCGGGCCGGGCCGCTGAGCCGCGCGGGCCTCGGCTCGGCCCTTCCTCGCGCCGAGTGCTGTGGTTTCGGCCGAGTGCTGCGGTTCAAACCGCAGCGCTCGGCTAGAACTACAGCGCTCGGCTAGAACTACAGCGCTCGCCTAGAACTACAGCGCTCGGCGACGCTCATGCCTGGCGCGGCGCGCTCGGCGACGCCCACTCGGCGCAGTGCGCACGCAACACCCAGCCGTGCCTCCGGGGCGGCAGCCATGACCGGGCGCTTACGGCGGCGTCCTGGCACGAGCGCGCGCGGTGGCGCACGATGGGCGCATGACATACGACGGCGAGCCCGGCCCGGATCGGTTCGAGGCAACCCCGCAGGATGCCCAGATCGCGCAGGAGATCACCGATTTCTGGGAGCTCAGCCGGATTCAGGTCGGGCTCGACAAGCTCGGCATCGTCGTCGGACATGGCGTCGCGGACACCGTGCCGCCGCCCGCCTGGGCTTTCGGTGACAACCCGGCGCTCGCGGACGAGCTGCTCGCGGCCGTTCTGGCCGGCCGGAAGACGGCGACCAGCTCGGCGTTGCCGGAGTACGAAACCACCGGTGACCCGGTCCCCGTCAAGGGCGATCTGTCGATTTTGCTTGACGGTTCCGGTCATCCGCGCGCCCTGATCCGCACCACATCGGTCGAGACCATGGCGTTCGACGAGGTGAACGAGGCCTTCGCCTTTGCCGAAGGGGAGGACGACGGCTCGCTGGAGTCGTGGCGCACGGAGCACCGGAAGTACTTCAGCCGGGTGTTGGGCCGCGAGGTGCCGGATGATCTGCCGGTTGTCTGTGAGCGGTTCGAGCTGCGCTACCCCCGGCTGCGACAGGCCGCGGGCTGATGCCCGGATGCGCCGTCCGTTCCGGAAGCCCGGCCGGGGTGGCGGTGGATCCCGAAACCGAGGCCCGGGCCCGGCCCGTGTCGGCTGTCCGGCCGGGTCGGCAGCCATCAGGAACGCGTCTCGGCGAGTGAGATGACTGTCCAAAGAATGGGCGGCTCGTATACGGTCTCAGCATGACGCGCACCATCAATCTGGCAGTAGTCGCGGGTGACGGCATCGGCACCGAGGTCGTCGATCAAGGCCTGATTGTCCTGGACGCGGCACTGGCGGGAAGCGACGTGACGGTTGCCACCACGCCGTTCGACCTGGGCGCGCAGCGCTGGCACCGCACCGGCGAGACCCTCACCGATGAGGACCTCGCGGCCATCCGCACCCACGACGCGATCCTGCTCGGCGCCATCGGTGACCCCACCGTCCCGTCCGGCGTCCTTGAGCGAGGGCTGCTGTTGCGGCTGCGCTTCGCCCTCGACCACTACGTGAATCTGCGCCCGAACAAGCTCTACCCGGGTGTCACCTCGCCGCTGGCCAACCCCGGCGAGGTCGACTTCGTGGTCGTCCGCGAGGGCACCGAAGGGCCGTATGTCGGCAACGGCGGCTCCTTGCGTACCGGCACTCCGAACGAGGTGGCCACCGAGGTCTCCCTGAACACCGCCTTCGGTGTGGAGCGGGTCGTGCGGGATGCCTTCGCGCGCGCCCAGGCCCGCCCCCGCAAACAGCTCACCCTCGTGCACAAGCACAATGTGCTGGTGCATGCCGGGCACCTGTGGCGGCGCACCGTGGAGGCCGTGAACGCCGACTTCCCGGACGTGACCACCGATTACCTGCACGTTGATGCCGCCACGATCTTCCTGACCACCAACCCCTCGCGGTTCGACGTGATCGTCACCGACAACCTCTTCGGCGACATCATCACCGACCAGGCGGCCGCCATCACTGGCGGAATCGGGTTGGCGGCGTCGGCCAACATCAACCCGGATCGCTCGGTACCGTCAATGTTCGAGCCGGTGCACGGTTCGGCCCCCGACATCGCCGGCCAGGGCAAGGCCGACCCGACCGCGACCGTGCTCTCCGTCGCCCTGATGCTCGACCACCTGGGCCTCGGCGACCAGGCCCGCCGAGTGGAGTCCGCCGTCGCCGCCGACTTGGTCGAGCGCGGGGGTCGAGTACGGTCGACGGCCGAGGTGGGCCACGAGCTCGCCGCTCGTGTCGCAGGCTGATCGGTCACCGCCCGACTCACCCCTCGGTCGTCTGTTCCCGGACACTCTTGTTCGTTGCCCCGCTGGTCCCGCCCCTGTGCACCGTTCGCGCAGCGGACGCCGCGCGTACTCGTGTGGCGTGGAAAACTAGGCGGTAGACCATCCGGGTCGCCTCGTGAAAGGCCCCACCATGACCACTTCCGCAACTGCTTCCGCACATACCTCCGACGACGACCTGCTCGCGCTCTTCGAGGTCCGCCCGTCGGCGACGCCGACCTCAGCCGAGGACCGTGCCGCAGCACTCGCAGAACCGAAATTCGGCACCGTCTTCACCGACCACATGGCTCGCATCTCGTGGACTGAGGCGACCGGCTGGTTCGACCGCCGGGTCGAGCCCTACGGTCCACTCCAACTGGACCCGGCTACCGCCGTGCTGCATTACGGGCAGGAAGTCTTCGAAGGGCTTAAGGCATACGGGCACCCGGACGGCTCGGTGTGGGCCTTCCGCCCTGAGGCCAACGCGGCCCGGCTGGCCAGTTCCGCCCACCGGCTCGCCCTGCCCGCCTTGTCGGTGGACGATTTCATCGGTGCCGTGACCGCGCTGGTGCGCACCGACATCGAGTGGGTGCCGACCGGCGACGAGAAGAGCTTGTATCTGCGGCCGTTCATGTACGCCTCTGAGTCGTATCTGGGCGTGCGGCCCACTAAGGAGGCAGAGTTCCTGGTGATTGCCTCCCCGGTCGGTCCCTACTTCTCCGGCGGGGTCAAGCCCGTGTCCATCTGGGTGGACCGCGACTACAGCCGGGCGGGTGCCGGCGGTACGGGGGCGGCCAAATGCGGTGGCAACTACGCCTCGAGCCTCCTCCCGCAGCTCCTGGCCCAAGACCACGGTTGTGAGCAGGTGTGCTTCCTCGATTCTTCCACCCGGACCTTCCTCGAAGAGCTGGGTGGGATGAATGTCTTCGTCGTCAAGGCGGACGGTTCCGTCCACACTCCGGAGCTGACCGGCTCGATCCTGGAGGGCGTGACCCGATCGTCGGTGCTGCAACTCGCGGCCGACCGCGGCCACGTCGTCGATGAGCGCCGCATCCCGTTGGTGGAGGTCCTCGACGGGCTCGCCGACGGTTCTGTGACGGAGATTTTCGCATGCGGTACCGCCGCCGTGATCACCCCGATCGGGCGGCTCGCCGGTTCAGATTTCGACCACTCGGTCGGTGACGGCAGCGCGGGGGAGTTGACGATGGCGATCCGCGCCGAGTTGACCGATATCCAAACAGGCGCGGCCGCCGACCGCCATGGCTGGATGCGCCGCCTGGCGTGACGGGCCTACGCCACCCGGACGATCGTCCGGGTGGCCACGCTCGCGAGCAGCGACCAGACCGCGACCCCGATCACGAGGCTGACCAGCCCGGAGAGCAGCGCGGCGCGGGCGTCGGAGGTCCAGGCGAAGGGCAGCACCGTGATCACCACGATGATCAGCCCCATGATCCAGCCGAAAAATGCCTGCGGCCGGGGCGTGCTCAGGATCAGCAGGTGTTGCAGGCAGGCAGTCACCAAGGCCAGGAGTGCCCCATCGACGGCGTAGGTGATCTGATGAGAACCTGTGCCGAGCAGATCCGGCGGGGGCACCAGGGTCAGGGAGAACACCCGCTCGAAGACCACCACGGCGATGAAACCGATCAGTGCCGCCACGAGCGCCGTCGCGATCGCACCGGCCCAGTACCGGCCGGCCTCGACCGAAAGCCGTGGGTCGGTGGGGTTGGTGTCCCGAGGGACGCCGGCCGCCTGCCCGCCCGGCACCGGTCCGCCTGCGGCGGGTCCATTGGGCACACCGGGGAATCCGGGGGGATACGCGCGTGGGTCTTGGGTCATCCGAGGCTCCGATCGACGTGCTCGGTCAGTGGACGCTTACCCATCGTCACTCAAGTTGTGGCACCATGTGGTCTGTGGCACATCTTGCAGTGGTCATTATCGATTAGCGCGTTCGGTACCTCCGAACGCGCAGCCTCCCGCACCCGGGGGGCTTTTTTGTTGCCAGGTATCGAAGGAGGCCTTTCATGACGGCATCGAGCACCGTGCGCCAAGCGCGTGCCTTCCACGTCTACGACACGACCCTGCGTGACGGCGCGCAGCAGGAGGGCATGCACCTTTCTGTGGCCGACAAGCTCGCCATCGCCCCGCTGCTCGACGAACTCGGGGTGGGCTTCATCGAGGGCGGCTGGCCCGGCGCGATCCCCAAGGACACTGACTTCTTCGCGCGGGCCGCGAAGGAACTGACCCTGCGGAACGCCGTGATCGCGGCCTTCGGCGCCACCCGCAAGGCCGGTGTGAAGGCCGCCGAGGACCGGCAGGTCCGTGCCCTGCTCGACTCACAGGCACCGGTGATCACGCTGGTCGCGAAGTCGGATGTGCGGCATGTCGAGCGCGCGCTGAAGACCACCCGCGAGGAGAACCTCGCCATGATCACGGACACGGTGACCTTCCTGACGGCTGAGGGCCGGCGAGTGATCGTGGACACGGAACACTTCTTCGACGGCTACCGATTCGACGCCGATTACGCCACGGCCGCGGTCCGGGCGGCCTTTGAGGCGGGTGCCGAGGTCGTCACCCTCTGCGACACCAACGGTGGCATGCTGCCCGGTTGGGTGGGGGAGATCGTCACCGAGCTGCGCAGCACCCTCGGGATGCCGCACGCCCAAGCCGCCGAGCCTGGCGACCAGCTCCTCGGCATGCACGCCCACAACGACTCCGGCTGCGCCATCGCGAACACTCTGGCCGCCGTCGACGCCGGGGCCGGGCACGTTCAGGGCACGATGAACGGATACGGTGAGCGCACGGGCAACGTCGACCTGGTCGCCGTTGTGGCCAACCTGGAGCTCAAACAAGGGCTGCGGACGCTGGCCGGTGCGGGATTGTCGGAGGCGACCCGGATCTCCCACGCCATCAGCGAGATCACCAATATCTCCCCGTACGGCCGTCAGCCGTACGTAGGGGCGAGTGCCTTCGCGCACAAGGCCGGTTTGCATGCGAGCGCCATCAAGGTCGACCCGGACATGTACCAGCACATCGATCCGACAGCGGTGGGCAACGACATCCGCATGCTGGTCTCGGAGATGGCCGGCCGGGCCTCGATCGAGCTGAAGGGCCGCGAACTGGGCTTCGACCTCTCCGGCCAAGGCGATCTGCTCACTCGGGTGACCGACCGGGTGAAGGTTGCCGAGGCGAACGGCTACACCTACGACGCCGCGGATGCGTCCTTCGAGCTGCTGCTCCGGGAGGAGTTGACCGGCGAACGTCCCGGCTACTTCACAGTGGAGAGCTGGCGGACGATCGTCGAAGGCGCGGGGATCCCAGGGGCCGAGGCGCAGGCGGAGGCGACCGTGAAACTCCATGCCGGGGGTGAGCGGATCGTCAGCACGGGGGAGGGCAACGGACCGGTGAACGCCCTCGACCAGGCTTTCCGGGCGGCCCTGACCCGCGTCTACCCCGAGATCGACGACTTCGACCTCATCGACTTCAAGGTGCGCATCCTAGACACCGAACAGGGCACCGATGCCACCACCCGGGTCATGATCGAAACGACCGACGGGACCGAGTCGTGGTCGACGGTCGGGGTCGGCCCGAACCTGATCGAGGCATCGTGGGAAGCCCTGGCCGACTCGGCGGTCTACGGACTGATCCACGCAGGCATCGCGCCTCGCTGAATCGGCGGCGCCGGGTAGCGGTCGCGCACGCGGTCGCCGTCCGCGTGCGCAGCACGGTTCGGTGGCGCGACCCGGCGCTCTCGGGAGTCGTCCAGAGTCTGGGCTGAGCGGTCGGCACACCGGCAGGCCCTTACCCTGGTGAGCGTGCATGGAGAGTTCAAAGTCCCCGGTGGCAAGCTGGTTGTGGCCGATGTCGAGGTCGCGGATGGTCGAATGACCTCCGTGTCGGTCTCGGGCGACTTCTTCCTCGAACCCGATGAGGCGCTCGCCGAGATCGACCAATCGCTCACGGGTTTGCCGGAGACCTCTTCCGTGTCCCAGCTGACGGCCGCCCTGGGAAGGGTCCTCGACGACCGCGTGACCATGGTCGGCTTCAGTCCCGAGGCCGTGGCCATCGCTGTGCGCCGGGCCGTGGGCCGGGCGACCGGCTGGTCCGACCACACCTTCGAGTTGGTGCACGAGGGTCCGCAGAGTCCGGCGATGCACCTGGCTCTCGATCAGGTGCTCATTGAGGAACTCGACGCCGGGCGGCGTGGACCCACCCTACGGATCTGGGAGTGGGCGTCGCCGACGGTGATCATCGGCTCCTTCCAGTCGCTGCGCAACGAGGTTGATGAAGAGGCCGCCACACGGCTGGGCATCGACGTGGTACGCAGGATCTCGGGTGGTGGCGCTATGTTCGTCGAACCCGGCAACTCCATCACCTACTCGCTCTACGTGCCTGGCTCTCTCGTTGAAGGGCTGAGTTTCGAGCGTTCTTATGCCTTCTTGGACGACTGGGTACTCGGCGCCCTGGCCAGCGTCGGGATCGAGGCGACCTACAAGCCGCTCAACGACATCGCCTCACCCGCCGGCAAGATCGCTGGGGCGGCTCAGAAGCGGCTGCGTGGTGGCGCCGTCCTGCATCACGTCACAATGTCCTACGACATCGACGCGGACAAGATGCTGCAGGTGTTGCGCATCGGCCGGGAGAAGCTGTCGGACAAAGGCACGACCAGCGCCAACAAGCGCGTCGACCCGCTGCGGTCCCAGACGGGTCTGAGCCGGGTGGAAGTCATCGAGGCTTTCACGGCCCACTTCCGCTCTCGCTACGAGACCGTTTCGGGTGCGGTCTCCGCGGCCGAACATGAGCGTGCCCAGGAGCTCGTGCGGACGAAGTTCGCGACGGCGGAGTGGACAGCACGGGTTCCGTGACGGTGCGGTTCTTGCGACCGTGCGGGATTTTCGTGGGCGCACCTGAGTGAGCGTGCAGTACTGGTGAAAGGCCGCGCCGAGCACCGGTTGCCGTGGCATACGATAGGGCAGATCCGTCTACGGTGACGGTATGAGTTCCGACGAGGCCGTCGGTGAGAGGAGTGCCTCATGAAGGCTGTTCAGTACGTTACCCCGGGCGAACCGGTCCAGGTGGTCGATATCCCGAAACCCGTTCCTGGCCCGGGTCAGGTGCTGCTCAAGATAACCGCGGCGGGAGTGTGCCACTCGGATATAGCCGTGCAGCGCATGCCCGCCGAGAGGGTCGCGGCCATGGGTCTGCCCTTGACGCTCGGCCACGAGCCGGTCGGCACGATCGCGGAGTTCGGGCCTGGTGCGACCGGGGAGTTCGCGGTCGGCGACTCGGTGATCGTTTATGGTCCCTGGGGTTGCGGCAACTGCCTGAACTGCTCCGAGGGCTACGAGAACTACTGTTCCGAAGCCGGCCGGTTGGGCATTCAGCCACCCGGTCTTGGCTCCCCTGGAGCGCTTGCCGAGTACATGATCGTCGACTCGATCCGGCATCTTGTTCCTATCGGTGATCTCGACCCGGTGATGGCGGCACCGCTCGCCGATGCAGCACTCACTCCTTACCACGCCATCAAGTCAGCAGTCAGCAAGTTGGGTGCGGGTTCTACAGCCGTGGTCATCGGGGTGGGCGGGCTCGGACACCTGGGGATCCAGATCCTCAAGGCGCTGACCCCTGCGACGGTAATCGGCCTCGACCTGAGCGAGGAAAAGCTGGCCCTAGCCAAGCGGGTGGGAGCGGATCACACACTGCTGTCCAACGCGGATGCGGTGGCGGCGGTCAAGGAACTGACCGGTGGCCGGGGCGCGACGGCTGTCTTCGACTTCGTGGGTGTCCAGCCGGCGATCGACCTCGCGGTGCAACTCACCTCGGTGCGCGGCGCCCTGGTTCTGGTGGGAGTCGGCGGTGGGACGGCGCAGGTTGGCTTCGGCGTGACCCCCTACGAGTGTTCGGTGATGTCCCCGTACTGGGGCACCAGGCAGGAACTCGTGGAAGTCATCGAACTTGCCCAGCGCGGGGTGCTCGGCGTGGAGACCACCACGTACACCTTGGACGAGATGCCGGAGGTCTACGCCAAGTTCACCCGCGATGAGATCGTGGGCCGGGCAGTCGCGGTGCCCTGATCGGCTGGTTCGTCGTAGATCCCTGGGCCGCCGGTGCTTGGCGGTCCGGGGATCTGCTGCGGGCAGGTCATGGGTGGTCGCCATGGTTGCGGGTTATTCGACCCCGCCCGGACCCGCTCCCGCGGCGCCCTTAGGCGGTCGGTCGCGGGCCGAAGACCGCGGTCCCCACGCGGACCATCGTCGCCCCCTCCGCGATGGCGACCTTCAGGTCGGCCGTCATGCCCATGGACAGTTCACGCGCGTCGGCGGTTCCGGGAGCACCGGAGTGCCAGACCTCGTCACGGATGGCACGCAGTCGGCGGAATCCTGAACGGACCCAAGCCGTGTCGCCGCTGTGCGCGCCGATCGTCATGAACCCCGTCAGCCGCAGGCCGGGAAGCGTGCCGATCGCGCGCGCCAACTCCGGGGCGTCCTCGGGCAGGCAACCCGATTTGGTCGGCTCCGCCGAGACGTTCACCTGGACGAGGACGTCCAGCACGCGGCCTGCTCGCTCGCATCGAGTGGAGAATGCCTCCGCGATGGCCAGGGAGTCGATGCTCTGCACGGTCGTCACCGTGGCCAGCACGTGGTTGACCTTATTGCGTTGTACTGGTCCGATCATGTGAACCTCGACCTGCCCGGCGGTGACCAGGTCGGCGATGTACGGCGCCTTGGCTGTCAGTTCCTGGGCACGGTTCTCGCCGATCAGGGTCACGCCTGCCGCGATCGCCGCGCGCACCGTGTCCGCCTCCTGGGTCTTGGTCGCCACGAGTATCCGGATCTCGTTCGGCTCGCGGCCGACCGACTGCGCCGCGACGGCGACGCGCTCGCGGATCGCCGCGAACCGCTCGGTGAGATGGGCAAGGTCGGGTCCGTGCATCCGTTCAGTCTAGGTGGGAGGACAATGGTGGGATGAAGACCATCCTCAATATCATCTGGCTGGTATTCGCTGGGCTTTGGCTGGCCCTCGGTTACGTTGCGGCGGGCATCCTCTGCTGCGTGCTGATCGTTACCATCCCGTTCGGGATCGCTTCCTTCCGCATCGCCGGATACGCCCTATGGCCCTTCGGCCGAACGGTAGTCGACAAGCCGACGGCCGGCGCTTGGTCCGTTATCGGGAATGTGATCTGGGTGGTTGTCGCGGGGATCTGGCTTGCGATCGGCCACGTCATCACAGCCATCCCGCTGTTCATCTCGATCATCGGCATCCCGCTCGGCATCGCCAACCTCAAGATGATTCCGGTGTCCCTGTTGCCGCTCGGCAAGGAGATCGTGCCGACGCCGTAGCGTGGCCCCATGGCCTGGGCGCTGCTTCTTCTCGTGTTGTGTGGTGCGGTCCTGCAACGTGTCTCGGGCATGGGGTTCGCGATGGTCGCCGGACCGTTCCTGGTGCTGCTGACGGGGCCGTTGCCAGGAGTCCTGCTCGTCAACCTCTGCGGGGCGCTGACGAGTTTCGTCATCTTGTGGCGGGTGCGGGCCGATATCGACTGGCGACGGTACGCCATGCTTGTGCCCCCGGCGCTGATCGGTATCGGGTTCGGCGCCTGGGTGGTCCGTTCGTTGCCGGCCGCGGGCATCGAGATCGTCATCGGCATCCTGGTGATCCTGGGTATGACCGCGTCACTTTTTGCGTTGCGGGTACCGGTGGTCGACGGCCGGGCCGGGGTGGTGGCGGCTGGGCTCGTGAGCGGCACGATGAGCGCGGCAGCCGGAACGAGCGGCCCTGCCATTGCCGTCTACGCGGTGGCGACCCGCTGGGACCCGCGCCGATTCGCGGCCACGGTCCAGCCCTACTTCGCCACCATCGCGACAGTCTCCCTGGTAGCCAAACTCTTGTTCACGCCTGCTTCTTTGCCCGACCTGTCCTGGGCCGTCTGGGCGGTCATCGTGGTCGGGTGTGCCATGGGAATCGCCATCGGCGACTGGTTTGCGGGTCGGGTGCCCGCAAACCGTGTGCGGATCATCATGATCGTCCTTGCCTACGTAGGCGGCACCGCCACCCTGGTACGGGGGATCACGGGACTGTGACCCGGGTGCGGGGAGCTGGGGGATATGGGCGCCCCGTTCCTAGTTCGTCAAGGAGTTGTAGGTCCTCTCGTCCACCTTGCGCAGGCCGTCGATGCCGGGCTCGAGCAGCTTCTTGTTCTCGGGAGTCGGTTCGTGCCAAATGTAGGTGGTGGAGTCCTGAGCCAGGCTCCGTTTGTCGAGTTCGGGGAGCTGGTACTCGCGGGTGTCCTCCACCAGCACCGGCAAGTGACTGGAGGCGTCGAAGCAATAGCGCGCGGACCACTTGATGACGGGCAGGCCGGCGACCTGCAGGGGCTCCCCATCGGGGCCGATCATGTCGGGTTGGTCTGTCGTGTACGCCAGGCATGTGGCCGGCTTGCCGTTCACCTGTGACTCCTCGGGCGTGGCCACGGTCGCATCGGTTCGCTCTGCCCACTCGGTCAACGAGGAGAGCGTGCCCCGCAACTTGGTGACGTAATCGAGGTTCTGCTCCTGGACTGTGCCGAGGTCGTCCGGGTTGTCGAGGGCGTTCCAGTCGAAAACGGTATAGACACCAGCCTGCGGGTCGACCCAGTAGTAGTGCATGGCTCCACGAGGGCCATCGGGGTTGACGTACTTATCGTCCTCTTGGCCGACACCGGAGCGGCCTATGTAGCCGTCCATCTCCTTGATGTTGATCCAGCGGCTCGCCGAACCGTCGCTCGTCAAATACTCCCGGGTCACGCTGGTGCCCATCGACTCACCGGGGTGCTGGACGCCGTAGGTCTGGTCAATCTGCAAGACGGCCTCCTGGTCCTCAACGGCCTCGGTGGCCTTGGAGACGTACCAGGCGGCTGACTCGGCGGCTATGGCGCCCCGCGAGGGTCGGTTCGAGTCGGGGACGACCGAGTCGGTGATCGTTGGGACGGGAAGCCTCGGATCGTTCGTTCCGGTGTTGAGTACCAGAGTCAGAGCGACGCCCACACAGGCGGCTCCACCGAGACCACCGCCGGCGATGCCGAGGCGTCGGTGACGGGTGATGCTTCCCGGGTTGCCCGTGCCGATCCGATGGGCGATTCGGTCATGGAGCTGGGCAAAGTCCGGGTCGTCGTTCGGGGCCATGGCTCGAAGATGGTCGAGAGGGTCATTCATGAGTTGCTCAATTCGCTTTGGGTTCCGGACCGGTCAAGGGTGGGCGTGGACGCGGTCGGAAAGAGGTCCGGGGCGGTCGGTTGGGAAGGTTCGGCGTAGAGGCCGGCCAGTCGCTCGCGGGCCCGCTTGACACGAACCGACGCGGTGTTGGCACGGCAGCCGAGGGCGACTGCGAGCTCTTTGACGGAAAGGTCCTCGACGACGAGAAGCCGGAGGACCTCCTGGTCTTGTTCGGAGAGCTGGACCAGCGCCCGATGGAACTCATCCTGGCCGGCTATCGCACCCGCGTGGTCCGATCTGACGGTGGGGGCGGCGGCTGCGACCTTGGCAGTGAGCGCATCGCGGCGAAGCTGGGAGCGCAGGTGATTGGAGATCAGGTTGCGGGTCACTTTGAGCAGCCAGCCGAGTTCATACTCCGGAATCTCGGGCAGGCGGCGCCAAGCGATCACGAAAACCTCGCAGACGATGTCCTCCGCATCGGAGGCGGGTAGTCGCATACGGGCAAACCGGTAGATGTTCTTGGAGTACTCCCGGTAGAGGCGATCCAACTGTTCCGTGGCCTCGGTCCGAGTGGGCCTGGTCATGGGTGGGTCTCCTCGAGTCTGGGGGGCTGCCCGATCGTGCTCATACTGGGAGATGTCCGGAAGCCCGGCCCCGATGACACTCGGCGTCCAGGTTCTCATGATGTGAGACGAGTGCGGACCCTCCTCCTGTCAGAGACTCACCCCGACGGCCGAGCCGATGCCGTAGGTGACTGACATCGCCAGGACGCCGCCCACGACCGTGCGGAAGACCGCCCGCGGCCGAGGCGCTTTGCCGAGCGTCGCGGAGGTCCACCCCGTGGTGATCAGCGCGATGACAACGGCTACGAAGGTCACCGGGACCCGCGTCGTCGTCGGCGTCAGCAGGGCTGCGGAGACGGGCAGCAGGCCGCCGATCGCGAAGGAGAGCACCGATGCGATAGCGGCTTGCCACGGATTGGTGAGGTCCCTCCCCGCGTAGCCGAGCTCCTTCTCGGTGTCGCGTTGGGTGCTTACGGAGACGTACTCACCGGCAGCCATGGACAAGGCACCGGCCACCAAGGCCGCGCCGCCGGCAGTGGCGAGGACCGGGACAGAGGACGTAGTGGCGGCGACGCCGACCACGACCCCGGCGACTGAGACGATGCCGTCGTTGGCACCGAGGACACCGGCGCGTAGCAGGTTGAGCCGGGCGCTGATGCTGAGGTTTTCGAAGCTGCTGGGTCCGTCCGCGGTGGCCGCCATGGCCTTCACGCTAGGAGGTCCCGCCCGCTCGCGCATGCGAGCCGCCGCGCTCTGGCTGGGGCAGTCTCTCGGATCCCTACATCGGCCCCACAGTCAGCAGCGTCAGGACGACCGCGCCCGCCTCGTCGCTGGCCGCCAGGTCCACCGTCGCGGTGATGGCCCAGTCATGGTCACCGTTCGCGTCGTCGAGGACCTGACGGACGAACCAGGTGCCCGGCTCGATCTGCGTACCGTCCGGCGCGACGCCCGCCTCGATGATCGACACGTGCGCGGAGCTGCGGGCATCTGCCCCAACCCCGATCGCGTCGTCACCCTGGGCCACGAACAATGGGTCGAGCGCGCTGCTCCAGTCCTCGGCCGTCCACCCGTCGCCCAGCGCCGCGAGCGCGGCGTAGTCCTCGCGGGCGGCGAGCTCCACCCGGCGGAAGAGTGCGTTGCGGATCAGCCGCCGAAAGGACCGGGGGTTGCCGGTCAGCGGACGCGCGGGCTCCTCGCTTCCCGGCGCACCCACCTCCGGGTCGATGTCGTCGGCATCGTCGTCGACCGGCCGGGCGAGCCGTTCCCATTCGTCGAGCAGGGAGGAGTCGACACCGCGCACCAGCTCGCCGAGCCATTCGGTGATCTCCTGCACCTCCTCGGTGCGGTGGTCCTCGGCGACCGTCTGCCGCATCGCCCGGTAGGCGTCGGCCAGGTACCGCAGGACCACGCCCTCGGTGCGTTCGAGACCGTAGAGGGAGACGAACTCGGTGAAGGTCGTCGCCCGTTCGATCATGTCGCGTACCACCGACTTGGGGTTCGGTTCGGCGTCGGCCACCCACGGGTTGCTGCGCTTGTACATGGCGAACGCCGGTTCCAGCACCGCCGCGAGCGGTTTCGGCCACGAGACGTCCTCCAGCATGGCCATGCGTTCGTCGTACTCGTAGCCTTCGGCCTTCATGGCGGCCACGGCCTCCCCGCGGGCCTTGTTCTGCTGGGCCATGAGTACCTGACGGGGGTCGTCGAGGGTGGCCTCGATGACAGAGACGACGTCGAGGGCGTGCGTGGGGGAGTGCACGTCGAGCAGGTCGAGGGCGGCCAATGCGAACGGGGACAGCGGCTGGTTCAGGGCGAAGTCCCGCGGCAGGTCGACGGTCAAGCGCACCCGGGGACGAACAGAGCCGTCGGGATCGGTGACGCGGTCCTTGACGACGATGCCGGCGACCCGCAGTGAGCGGTAGATCCGGAAGACCTGGCGGATGTGCTCGGCCCGTTGGGCATCGCTGTCGTGGTTGGCCGCCAGGAGGTGTCGCATGGCCTCGATCGGGTCCGCACCGGATTCCGTGCGGGCCAGCACGTTCAGCACCATCGCGTGGCTCACCGTGAAATGGCTGCTGAGCGGCTCGGGATCGGCGTCTCGCAGGCGCTCGAACGTCGCGTCGGTCCAGTTCACCGACCCCTGCGGCGCTTTCTTGCGCACGATCTTCTTGAGCTTCTTCGGGTCGTCGCCGGCCTTCGCGAGGAGCTTGCGGTTCTCGATGACGTGGTCGGGGGCCATCACCAGCACCTCGCCGACGGTGTCGTACCCGGCCCGGCCGGCGCGGCCGGCGATCTGGTGGAACTCGCGGGCCGACAGGTGGCGCATGCGCTCGCCGTCGAATTTCACCAGGCTCGTGAGTAGAACCGTGCGGATGGGCACGTTGATGCCGACCCCGAGGGTATCCGTCCCGCAGACGACCTTGAGCAGCCCCGCTTGGGTGAGCCGCTCGACCACCCGACGGTACTTCGGCAGCATCCCGGCGTGGTGGACGCCGACGCCGTGGCGCAGGAACTTGCTCAGTGTCTTGCCGAATCCGGTGCCGAACCGGAAGTCCCCGAGTTCGGCGGCGATGGCGTCCTTCTCCGCCCGCGAGGCGACGTTCATGCTCAGGAGTGCCTGGGCGCGGGCGATGGCGTCCTTCTGCGTGAAGTGCACGACGTAGACGGGTGCCCGGTGGGTGGTCACTAGCTCCTCGATCACCTCGGCGAGCGGCTCGACGACGTAGCTGAACGTGAGCGGGACCGGACGCTGCGCGCTGCTCACTTCCGCGACGAGACGCCCGCTGCGGGTACTCAGGTCTTCGACGAACATCGAGGTGTCGCCGAGGGTGGCCGACATCAGGAGCATTTGGGTATCCGGCAGCTCCAGGAGGGGGACCTGCCAGGCCCAGCCGCGTTGTGGGTCGGCGTAGAAGTGGAACTCGTCCATCACGACCTGGGCGATGGCCTCCGTGCCAGTGCGGGTTCCACCGTCGCGCAGCGCGATATTCGCCAGAATCTCGGCCGTGCAGCAGATGATCGGCGCGTCGGCGTTGACTGCGGAGTCGCCGGTCATCATGCCGACGTTCGTGGAGCCGAAGGCGGCGACCAGCGCGAAGAACTTCTCCGAGACCAGCGCCTTCAGCGGCGCCGTGTAGTACGTGCGACCGCCGTGGCCGGAGCGGTAGGCGGCCAGTGCCGCGAACTGTGCGCCCATGGCCACGAGGGACTTCCCGGAGCCGGTGGGCGTCGACAAGATGACGTGGGAGCCCGTCAGGAGCTCGATGAGCGCCTCACTTTGGTGCGGGTAGAGCTCCAGCCCTTGTGCGGTGGCCCAGGTGGCGAAGCCGTCGAAGAGCGCGTCCGGGTCGGGCGCAGTGCCGGTGGGGGCGGGCAGGTGGGCCAGCAGGGTCGCCCGGCCGGTCGCAGGGGCGGCGTCCGGGGCCTGATCGATGGTCACGGTGCCCATTCTCGCAGCCTGTTGTGGGCAGACTCCGGCGTCAACGGCCGTGGGCCGCCCCGGCAGATGCCGGGACGGCCCACACGCGTTCGGGTCGCGCAGTCCTCAGTTGGCGAGGATCCGCTCCTCGTAGACCTGCTCGTCGGGCACACCACGCTCGACGGCTGCCGCACGGGCCGCGGTGAGGAAGCCCGGGGAACCACAGAGGTAGATATCCGGTCGCTCGGCGCCTTCCGCGAGTGCGTCGAGCTCGGTTATCAGGACCTCGACGGCGTTGCCGACCGGGCCGTCCCAGGAGTCGTCGGGTTCGACGACGGGAACGAAGGTCCGCAACGCCGGCAGTTCGGCGCGGAGCTTGGCCAGCTCATCGGTCGCGAAGACCTCGCCGGGGTGGTTCACCCCGAGGATGAGCATGCACTCCTGCGGGTCTCCCCACTCCGCCATGCGGCGCAGCATCGACACCAGCGGCGCCAACCCAGTCCCGCCACAGACGAACCACCGGGGCCGCAGGCCGTTCTCCTGGAGGGTGAATGCGCCCTGCGGGCCAGACAGCTTCAGCTCGTCGCCGAGGGCAGCCCGGCTGCGGGCGTACTCGGAGAAGTAGCCACCCGGCCGCAGCTTGACCATGAACTCGGCGAGGCCGTCCCAGTTTCCGGTGTTCGAGAACGAGTAGGCACGTGCTGCCTCGCCACCGGGTGGGGTCAGCTCGGCGAACTGGCCGGCGTCGAACTGCATGGCGGTACCGAGATCGTCCGGCGTGACCTGCAGGACGAACCGCACGACGTCGCCCGGCCACCGGTCCAATTCCACGATGGTCGCGGCGCGCTCGGGCACCCCGCCGTCGAGAATCCGGGAACGCTCGTAGGGCAACTCGATCGTCACATCGCTGGTCGGGGTCGCGCAGCAGAGCAGGGTCTCACCGGCGGCCTCGGCGGCCGCGTCGAGGGCATCCGCCGCGTGGTCGCCCAACTCCACCGTGCCGTCGACCACCTTGGCGTGGCAGACACCGCAGGTTCCCTTCTTGCACAGGGAGACCAGGGTCGAACCCGCGGCGGCGGCACCGTCGAGGATGCTCGTGCCGGGCTCGACCGTGAAGACCAGCTCCACCCCGTCCGCCGTGCGGGCGACGATCTGCCGCCCGCACGGGTTCTGGTCGGTCAACTCAGGCAGCCGATCCGGCCATGGCGGCCTCGATGTCGGCCTTCGGGTCACCGATCGGGCTGATGCCGTAGGTGTCAACGAGCACCTGAAGCACCGCCGGGGTGATGTAGGCGGGCAGGGTCGGGCCGAGCTTGATGTTGCGGATACCCAGGGCGAGCAGGGTCAGCAGCACGGCCGTGGCCTTCTGCTCGAACCAGGAGATCACCAGCGACAGCGGCAGGTCGTTCACGCCGCAGTCGAAGGCATCGGCGAGGGCCAAAGCGATCTGGATCGCTGAGTAGCTGTCGTTGCACTGGCCCACGTCGAGCAGGCGGGGGATGCCGCCGATGTCGCCGAAGTCGCGGTCGTTGAACCGGTACTTGGCGCAGCCCAGGGTGAGGATCGCGGTGCTGTCAGGGACGTTCTCCGCGAAGTCGGTGTAGTAGTTGCGGCCCGGCGCGGCGCCGTCGCAACCACCGATGAGGAAGAACCGGGTCAGGTCGCCGGCCTTCACGGCCTCGATCACCTTGTCGGCGACTGACATGACGGCGGCGTGACCGAAGCCGATCATGATCCGCTTTTCGTCGTCCTCGGCGGCATCGGGCAGGGCACGGGCGGCTTGGACGAGCTGTGTGAAGTCGTGCTCCAGATGCCGGACACCGGGCCAGCCCACCGGGCCGGTGGTGAAGATCCGCTGCCGGTACTGCGGCTGAGGCTCGATGATGCAGTTCGAGGTCATCAGGATCGCACCGGGGAAGGTCGCGAAGTCCGTCTGCTGGTCCTGCCAGGCGCCACCGAAGTTGCCGACGAGGTGCGGATACTTCTTCAGTCCCGGGTAGGCGTTGGCCGGCAGCAGTTCACCGTGGGTGTAGACGTTGACGCCGGTGCCCTCGGTGGCCTTGAGCACGGCCTCGAGGTCGCGCATGTCGTGGCCGGAGACCAGGATCGACTTGCCGGCGGTCAACGTGGTGCGGACCAGCGTGGGCTCGGGGCTACCGAAGGTGCCGGTGTTCGCGGCGTCGAGCAGCGCCATCACCTTGAGGTTGATCTTGCCCAGCCCGAGCGCGTGGGACAGCAGGGCGTCCATGTCGGTCGGCTTGGTCGCGAGGAAGTCGAGTTCCTCCTCGACGCCTTCGTAGACCTCGGCGCTCGACTCGCCCAGCACTTGAGCGTGGTGGGCGTAGGCGGCGACGCCCTTGAGGCCGTAGAGGTTCAGTGCCCGCAGGCCGACGATGTCATCGCTGACGGTGGCGTCCAGAACGCCGACAGACTTGGCCTGGACCAGGAGCTCGGACATAGTGGTGGCCGGCACGAACTGTGCCGGGCCGGTGGGCTGCTCGGCGTTGGCGCCGGCAGCGGCCTCGTAGGCGGCGCGTAGGCGGTCGCGGTGCTCGGCGGCCTGGGCGATCATCGGGACGAACCGGCTGGCGTTGAAGTTCACGTTCGTCAGCGTCGTGAACAGGGAGAAGAGGATGAACTCATCCGCGTCCTTGTCCTGAACACCCACCGCGCGTGCCCGCATGGCGTACTGGCCGATGCCCTGCACGACGTAGATGAGAAGGTCCTGCAGATCCGCTGTGGGCTGGTCCTTGCCGCAGATGCCGACCGTGGTCGCGCAACCGGGTACGGCGCCGGAACGATCGGTCTGTTCACACTGGAAACAGAACATGGGTGTCCTTTCACCTCGGGCCGCGCAGGTTTGCGACAGCCTTCACAAGCCGACGCTAGACCGCGCCGGGTTCGTGCGCCTTGACCGAAGTCAAGGGTCTTTCAGCTCGCTTGATTCGCTGACACGACATCGAGTTCAGCGGCCAGGGCGGCTGGGTTCCGGATGATGATCGAGCGTCCACGGACGACGACTTGTCCGCGTTCGGAAAGCCGTCGCAGCGCCCGTGAGAAGCTCTCCGGCGTCAACGACAGCCGGTCTGCAACGACGTGTTTGGCGTCCTCCAGGGCGATGTGTACTGGGTGACTCGGCCGGGGCGTCGGGCATTGCCGGAGTAGGTACTCGCAGACCCGGCTCGCTGCCGACTCCAGCGTCAGTGCCGCGACGTCGGCGATGAGCCGGTGGTTGCGCATTGAGAGGTTCGCCAACAAACGCCGCGCGGTGCGCGGGTCGCGGGCGAGCATGGCGTTGACCATCGCGGAGGAGATGAAGTACAACTCGGCTTCGGTCAGCGCCGTGGCCGTCACGGGGTACGGCTGTTCGAGGAAGACGACCGCCTCGCCGAAGGTCTCGCCCTCGCCGATGATCTCCACCGTCGTGGTGGCGCCGGCGCGGGCGCCGACGGTCAGGCGGACCCGGCCGCTACGGACGTAGTAGAAGCCGGTGGAGACATCCCCTTGCCGGAAGAGGATCTCGTCACGTTGGAGGTCGACTCGCGCGTTGGTCCGCACCGCCTCACCGGCCGCTGTGAAGTCGACGCCCGTGAAGACGGGCACCTCGGCAAGCAGTGCGGGGTCCAGCGGTCGGCGCAATTCTGACTCCTCGTCATCAAGATCGGCAGAACCGACCTTAGCGCGCCCACGCGAAGGATCAGAACGGCGATACCCTGCGCGGCGGGGGGAACATCTCGTTCAGCTCCGCCAACTCCGCAGGCGACGGTGACCAGCTGGCGGCCGCGGCATTCTGCCGCACCTGTTCCGGACGGGTCGCCCCAGCGATCACGCTGCTCACCTCGGGATGGGACAGCAGCCACCCGAAGGCCACCTCGATCTCGGTGATCCCACGGTCTTCGCAGAACTGGCGCAACCGCCGCAGGGACTCCCAAGGAGCGGATTCCAGCAGTTGCGGTTTCGAATGCACCAGCCGGGCGTCCTCGGGTCGGTCGCCCCGGGTGTATTTGCCGGTCAGCAACCCATTGGCCAGTGGGAAGTACGGAAGGACGCCGAGCCCGTAGGCGTGTGCGGCGGGCAGTACCTCCAGTTCGGCGCCACGGTCGATCAGGTTGTACTCGTTCTGCGCGGAGATGAACCGCGAGCCGCCGGCGGCCCGTGCGGTGAACTCGGCCTCCGCGATCTGCCAGCCGGCCCGGTTCGAGTGACCGATGTACCGGACCTTGCCCGCCCGCACGACATCGTCCAGGGCAGCCAGTGTTTCCTCGATGGGGGTGAGGTCGTCGGGGGAATGGAACTGGTAAAGGTCGATCCAGTCGGTGCCGAGCCGCCGCAATGAGTTCTCGACGGCCCGGATGATGTACCGCCGCGACCCACGTGCGTTGAAGTCCCGTCCGAAGCGGGCGCCCATCGCCATGCCGAATTTCGTGGCCAGGATGACGTCGTCACGGCGGCTGCCCAGCGCTTGGCCGAGCAGTTCTTCGCTGAGGCCCGGGCGGGCACCGTAGACATCGGCGGTGTCGAAGAAGCAGATGCCCGCGTCGAGGGCGGCGTCGATGAGTGCCTGGGTCCCTTCGGCAGTGGCGGTGGCGGTGTTCGCGCGACCGAGGTTGTTGCAGCCGAGGCCGATTGCCGACAACGCCAATCCAGAGCGACCCAGACGGCGCAGTGCGGGGGCGGTGGTGGAGGTGGGTTTGCCCATGGCTACCGACTCTACGGGTGATGCCCAGAATGCGAGCCAGACGCCGCCTACGACTGGCTAGCTCGGATCATGGCACACAATGCGGTTCGCGGTGCGGCGAGGTGCCGACGCGCCGAGCGGCCGGTGGCTACGCTGGCCCCCGTGCGCATCGCTCGATTCACGACGGGAAATGACCCGCGCTATGCCCTGGTCCAGCACGAGGAGGACCGTACCTTCTTGGCGGTTCTGACCGGTGACCCCCTCAGCACCCCGGTGGCGCCGACCGGTGAACGCATCGAACTCGGCGACGGTGTCCGGCTTCTGGCGCCGGTGATCCCCCGATCCAAGATCGTGGCGGTGGGCCGCAACTATCCGGATCACGCCAAGGAGATGGGCACCGAGCTGCCCTCGCGCCCGCTGTTGTTCTTCAAGCCGAACACCGCTGTCATCGGGCCGGACGACCCGATCGTGGCACCCGGGTTCTCCCGGGAGATCAGCTACGAGGCGGAGCTTGCCGTCGTGATCGGCAGGATCGCCAAGGGAATCAGCCCGGAGGGTGCCGCGAGCGTGATCCTCGGGTACACGGTGGCCAACGACGTGACGGCGCGCGATGCCCAGCGAACCGATGGGCAGTGGGCGCGAGCGAAGGGCTTCGACACCTCCTGCCCGCTGGGTCCGTGGATCGACACGGACCTGGACCCCTCGGATGTCGGGGTGCGCTCGCGGGTCAACGGTGAGCCGCGCCAGGATGGGCGGACCTCCGACCTCGTCTTCGACGTGCCCTACCTCATCTCCTACATCACTGAGTCCATCACCCTGCTGCCCGGCGACGTGGTGCTGACCGGTACTCCGGCCGGCGTCGGGAAGGTCGACGACGGAGACCGGATCGAGTGCGAGGTCGAGGGGATCGGGGTGCTGTCCAACCCGGTGGTCCGCCGCGACTGAGGCGCGTCCACCTGTGGCCGCACTGGTCGCTGAGCGTCGCGCAACCGGTCGCATTCGATGCGCCGGATAGGCTGTGGCGGTGATCCCAGCGCATGGCTCGTCGCCTGTCCGTGTCCGTTTCTGCCCGTCACCCACCGGCACCCCGCACGTCGGGTTGATCCGCACCGCCTTGTTCAACTGGGCGTGGGCGCGGCACGTGGGGGGCACGTTCGTCTTCCGCATCGAGGACACCGACGCGGCCCGCGATTCACAGGAGTCGTACCAGCAACTGTTGGATGCCCTGCGATGGCTGGGTCTCGACTGGGATGAGGGCGTCGAGGTCGGTGGGCCGCATGAGCCCTACCGGCAGTCCCAGCGTTCCGATCTGTACGCCGACGTCATCCGGCAGCTGGTGGACGGTGGCTACGCCTATGAGTCCTTCTCGACGCCGGCCGAGATCGAGGCACGAAATGTCGCCGCCGGCCGGCCGGCGGCGATGGGGTACGACGGCTACGACCGGACGTTGACCGACGAACAGAAGGCGGCGTACCTGGCCGAGGGCCGTGAACCGGTCCTGCGGCTGCGCATGCCCGATGCCGACATCACCTTCACTGACCTGGTACGGGGGGAGATCACCTTCGCCGCAGGGTCGGTGCCGGATTTCGTGATCGTGCGGGCCAACGGTCAGCCGCTCTACACACTGGTCAACCCCGTGGACGACGCGCTCATGGGGATCACTCACGTGTTGCGCGGTGAAGATCTGCTGTCCTCCACCCCGCGCCAGATCGCCCTCTACCGGGCGTTGGTCGAGCTCGGCGTCGCCCAGGATGTGCCGGAGTTCGGCCACCTGCCGTATGTGATGGGGGAGGGCAACAAGAAGCTGTCGAAGCGGGACCCCGAGTCGAATCTCTTCCTGCACCGCGAACGTGGCTTCACCCCCGAGGGGTTGCTCAACTACTTGGCGCTGCTCGGCTGGTCGATCTCGCCGGATCACGACATCTTCACCGTGACCGAGATGGTCGAGTCCTTCGACATCGCGGATGTGAACCCGAACCCGGCCCGGTTCGACCTGAAGAAGGCGGAGGCGATCAACGCCACCCATGTGCGCAAGCTCGCCCCGGAGGACTTCCGCGACCGGCTTGTGCCTTATCTGTATGCGGCCGGCGTGGTGCCAGCGAAGGCGTTTGCGGAACTCGACGAGGGCGCGCGCGGCCTCCTGACGGCGGCCGCGCCACTGGTACAGGAACGCATGGTGTTGCTGGGGGAGGCGGTCGGCATGCTGGGCTTCCTTTTCGTCGCGGATAACGCAGTGGTGATCGAGGGCGACGCCCGGGGAGCGCTGCGGGAGGACGCCAAGGAGATCGTGGCGGCGGCTGTCACCCGGTTGGACGAGCTAGATGACTTCACCGCAGGTCCAATCCAGGAGGTGTTGCGGGCCGCGATCGTGGACGGGATGGGGGTCAAACCGAAGTTCGCCTTCACCCCGCTGCGGGTGGGGCTGACCGGCCGCCGCGTGTCGCCGCCACTATTCGAGTCGATGGAGATCCTCGGCAAGGACTCCACGCTCGAACGGCTCGCCCGGTTCCGGGACTCACTGTGATCGAGGGTGATGCCGCGCAAGGCGGTGTTGCGCAAGGCGCGACGATCGAGGGCGTGCTCTTCGACGTCGACGACACCCTGGTCGACACCCGGGTGGCCTTCTCGCATGCGATCGTCGCGGTGTCTCGAGCGTTCCTGCCGGAGCTGCCCGTCGAGCGTTACCGCGAGGTGCTCGCCCGATGGCGGGCCGACCCGGGTGGCCATTACCGGCAGTACACGGCCGGGAAGATCGGCTTCGACACGCAGCGGATGCTGCGTGCCCAGGACCTCCAGGCGACCTTCGGTGGCCCGGACCTGGACGAGTCCGGATACGCGGTGTGGAAGGAGCTGTTCTGGGGCACTTTCGAGCGGTCCTGGGTAGCTCATGAGGACGTCATGGGTGTCCTGGACTCACTGGCCTGCGCAGGAGTGAAGGTGGGTGCGGTGTCGAATGCCTCCGTTGCGCTCCAGACCGCCAAACTTGCCGCCATCGGGGTTGGGGACCGGGTGCCGTTGCTGGTGGGTCTGGATACCCTCGGCGTCGGCAAACCTGCCCCGGAGGTCTTCTTGGAGGGGTGCCGGCTGTTGGGCACCGAGCCGATCAAGACCGCCTACGTCGGTGATGAGCGGGATATCGACGCCGGTGGTGCGGATGCGGCCGGGTTGGTCGGCGTGTGGCTGGACCGCCCAGGCACACGCCGCGTAGGCGCCGCGGAAGACGACGGACTTGCCCAGCGCAAGATCGTTGTGGTGCGGGGGTTGGACGAGTTGGTCGGTGCGTTGGGGATCGGGTCGGACGATTCGGCCCGTGCGCGCTCAGCTGATCCGGCCGGTGGTGAGGCTGGGAGCCAAGGCGATCCGGCGGACGATGGCGTCGGTTTGGCCAGTGCCGTTCTACCCGGTACAGTTCTCAGTCGGTAGCGCGTCACGTCCCTAGTCGGGACATGGACGCGATACCCCCATGGGGTATGGTGTAATTGGCAGCACTAGAGATTCTGATTCTCTCAGTCTAGGTTCGAGTCCTGGTACCCCAGCGAGCAGCTCCGCTCCACGAAAACGTTCCGGTCAGGAGCGTCATGTGCGGTAGAGTTCTCACCGGTGTTCGGCCCTCGGGCCGGAAGCCATAGGCCCCCATCGTCTAGCGGCCTAGGACGTCGCCCTCTCACGGCGGTAACACGGGTTCAAATCCCGTTGGGGGTACATCGGTTGTGGCCTGCAGCTTTGCTGCAGGCCACTTTCCGTTGTTCGAACCGGTAACGCATCGGTGCCTACGAGGGTGTGATGCCCGCGTGCTATGTCTCCGGCGGTGTTTGGTAGGGGCTCTTCGGGGTTGAGCCCTGAGGCGGTCGGGATGTCGGCCGCCTCTCATTCTCGGGTCAGCGCGGTCAGTGCGTCGTTCGTCTCTTCTGCGGAAAAGTGGTCGGGGTGCCAGTCCTGGGGCAGCCAGTCTCGCATCTCCGCGGCGCCGAGCCCCAGCGGCGTCGCGTGCGGGTCGTATCCGCCGCGAACCCAGTCGGCGAGTTCTGCGTAGCCGCCCAGGCCACCGCAGTCCTCCGGCGGGCAGGCCATCTTGCCCTTGCGGCAGACCGGAGCCGGTGGCGGGTCGTCGAGAACCTGTTCGACCACCAGCGCGTGCTCCCATCCGTCACCGAAGTCGTAGTCATAGAAGAGCTTGTCGCCATTGGCGAAGACCACCTGGTCGAGGCGCACCTCGCACTCGGCAACGCCTTCGTCCCCCTCGCCCAGGTCGAAGTCAGTCAGGAAGTAGGCACGGGTACGCTGATCCGCCCCGATGCCGAACTTGTGCAGGTGGGCGTTCTCCCAGCCCATCGCAACCTGCAAAGCGACATGCAGGTCGTCGAGCGTCATGTCGCCGCGCAGGACAAGGCGACGCCATATCGGGGGTTTGGCGAGCAAGAGGTCGATCCGCACCTGGAACCCCCGTACCCGCTCCGGCGCCTCCCCGACTTTCGGTGTCGGCTCGTCGAACACCCCCGCGAAGGCGGCGTGCCCGGTGCCCCCCATCAACGCCCGGAGCGCCGCCAGGTCCCCACCTCCAGACCTCGAGCTGCTCGTCTTCTTCTTCGGCACGCCCCCAGTCAACCAGACTGCTCGATCTCAGTACCTCCGGACCGGTGTCGGGTTCGTCATTGCGGTGCCGCCAGGGCGGAGATCGGCAGTAGCAGCATCGGTTTGTCGGTCGGGGCGGGGATGAACCCGAACTTGCGCCAGAAGGAGTCGGCGCGGGCGTCGACAGGGTGGACGAGAACGAACATGAAGGCGACCTCGTCGAGCAGACGCCCGCAGCGGATCAACGCGTCCCGTAGCAGCGATCTCCCCAGGTCCTCGCCCTGATGGTCGGTCGATACGGCGAATCGGCCGATGAGCAGGACGGGCACCGGATCCGGCGAGCCGTGGCGACGCTCACGCGGCAACGTCTTGCGGATGATTGAGCCTGTCGACAGAGAGTAATACGCAACGACGGCGTCGGTGCGGTCCGTGGCGACGAAAACCTGAGAGGCGCCCGAAGCGGAGTTTGCGCGGGCGCGCTTGACCAGCCAGTCATCCAGCGACTCGACACCGCAGGTGAAGGAGTCGATGCGGTGATGGTCTGCTAGCGGCTCAGGGGCGAAGAAGCGACTCATCGCGCCACGAAGACCGACGGCTTCGAGAACAGGTCGGCCAAACCTTGGTTCGGGCGCACCGGTGCGTTCAGCAGGGCGTCGAACTCCTCACGCTTCTCCACGGGAACATGGAAGATCCGCTGGTCGGCGAGCACCTCGTTCGCGCGCTCGACCGCGGTCTGGACGGCAAAGTCGGTGACGGAGCGTCCAAGTGCTTCGGCGGCGGCTGTGATGGTTGCTTTCTGGTCCGAGGTCACACGCAGGGCGATGCGCTCGCCCTTCACCGTTGGGGTACTCATGGCCTCAGTGTACGCCTACTGTACGCACGATGAGGGCGTGAGGTCACGTGCCGGCTTTGGGGACGAACCTTGCCCGCTCCTGGGCTGCCCGGCGGTGTCGCCAACTCAGCGCCGGCGCTGTACTCCATGGGCCTTCATGAACCGGTAGATCGTCCCGCGTGAGACGCCGTAGTGGCGGGCGGTCCGCTCGATGGTGTGCCCGGCTTCGTAGAAGGCGCGTACGTCGTGGACGCGTGAGGCGTCGAGGGCGGGTGCTCGGGGTTCGATGCCTGCCCGCCGGAGTGCTCGGAGCACGGTGATGCGGTGGATGCCGAACTCGGCGGCGAGCGTGGTGTTGTCGACGTCGTCGTGGTAGCTGGCGACGATGCGCGCATCACGTTCGGCCGGGGTCTCGCGGGGGAGAAGGTCGAGGGAGTCGGTGTTGTCGACGTCGTCGGTGCGCTCGGCGGTAATCCAGACGGTGACCTCGCCGTCGGCGTCCGGCGCGTTCTCGGCCTCGGCTTCGCTCACGGCGGCCTCGAACGCGGCCCACACGCCAGCCATCAAGTCGCTGACCTGCCCAAACGCCTCGCCGATTCCACCAGCGACTTTCGAGCTTCGTGAACTGGGGGGGTACGCAAGGGTCATCGTTCGAAACGGTGACTGGCGGGATGCGCTCCGTGCTTCGGCTCGGGGCGCATTTTGCGTTTGAGCTGGGGTGATGTGCATCGGCAGGCCCGGGATCGTCGCGGCGCGCACACTCATGGAAGCGATCGTGTACGACACGTTCCGCGACATCGCTTGGACCACCGATGAGGACGGACCTTCCGGTCTCAGCGTCGAGTTCAATGGCGATGTGCTCGCCAAAGGTCGGCGACCCAACGCGAACGTCCACGACAACGTCGAAGGCGCGCCCACTCACGCAGGTCACATGCTTCGCCTGGCCGGGGGGCACGTCGGTGAGGTGCAGCTCTCGCAACGTGGCCCTTGCGGCTGACCGTCCGGCTCATCTGGCGCGCCCGGAAGGAGGCGGTCCCGACAGGGAGCCGCGGCTCGCGGAAGATCTCCTGGAACAGCCCGCGGTCACCGCGGTGAAATCGGGGGCGTCACATGGACACCACCGGACAAATGCTAGCCGTCCTCGGACTCCGAGCCGTCCGTGGATGGGCGCCATGTTCTTTCATGACCAGACATGGTGAACACCGTAGCCTGGTCGGGCGACCTTTTCGAACAAGGGTGGGAGTGTGCGAAGTGGTGAATCTGGTAGAGGATCTGCTTCTGGTAGCGATCAAGCCCGACGGCGGATGGCTGGGAGGTGGGTTTGGGCCCGAGGAGGCTCTGGGCGCGGCAGCCTTGGCGCAGCTCGTGATCGACGGCATTGTCACGATCACAGGCGACCGTATCGAGTCCGTCGAGAGCACGTCGCTGCCGGCCGAACTCGCACCGACCATGACCGAAGGCGCGGCACTCGCCGATGTCGTCGCAGGGCTGGGACCACTGGCAAAGGAACATGGTTTGGTGGGCCTGGAGCAACGGGGCATCCTCACGGTGAGCCGCAAGAAGTTCCTTGGATTCGCGCCGACCATGACGATCGTTGTTCACGACAACGGTCCGCGCGATGCCGTGCTTGCCAGGATCAAGGAGTTCGCCGACGGCGCGAAGATGGCAGAGCCTGTCGCAACCACGCTTCTGGTCGAGATCTTGGACGCGACCGGCCTGCTGCCTCTCGTGCTACCGATCCCGCCCGAGGCACTCCACGAGAGGATAGCGGCGGCGGATCAATTTGCGAAAACCGAGCCGATTCTCGACGAGGTCAAGCGTTCCATCGAGCAAGTCCGCGCGGCGGTCTTTACCTCGGTCCTTCTCCCAGCGGCCATCCGGCGTTTCTGAACAGCTGACGCACTCTCCTTGCCGAAGTGTATGTCTAATGTGGGGATCTACTTGCAGTAGGCGAGTGGTGACCCTTCGGATGGTGATGCGCGGATAGGTGGCACCCGACTTGTGGTGCTGTTAGGCGCTGCTGGAAGGATTTGCATCGTGTCCAGACCCAGACCCCGTCCGAGGGAGTTCCGTGTGGACGTGGTGGCCGTGGCCTGGCGTGGTGAGGCTTCGATCTGGCAAGGTCGCGGACCATCAGGGACATGACTTTTCCGGCAGATGTGCCTGGGACAGGTACGCTCCGCGCGGCGCAACACCTCGACCTCCGGCCCGAGCTGGTTGCGGTGACGCAGCTCACCCAACGCAGCCGACTCCTAGGCCTTCGTCACGGGCCGATGGCCCTCGGCAAGAGGATGTGGGCGTCGCGTTCTGTGGGGGTCTCGCGGGGGAGCGGATCGAAGGGTCGAGGTCGCGCTCGATTGGTCGCGACTGACGGTTCCAGATCGTCGCCTGGCGCCCACCGTGAATATTTCGTGTGATCTCCATCACGAGACGTGAAGCGGCTGATTCGCAGCAACACCTTTCTCGTTTCTTGGGCGAAAAAGCCGCTCTCCACTCCTTCGCTCTGTAGGAGCCGCATGCGCTGCCCTGGCGGTGATGGTGCATTTATTCGATACGACCTGCGGGGACGATAGCCTGACGATGATTGTTTTCCGGACGTGACCTAGGGTCGGTTCGCCCATCTGCATGGCGTGAGACGCCAAGATTGCCGCCAGTCACGCATAAATTCTGCTTATGGGCGATTGCCCGCGCCCCGGGGAAAGCAGGCCGATGGGCGTTTTGCCCTGTTACTGACTTGGCATTCATTCCAACGGTTTTCCCGCCGACCCGCCACTGTCTCGACCGGGTGAAAAGGCGTATCGTCATCACCGGCATGTCCGAAATGACGGACACAGGAGGTCGCTCCGGCGGCCTTCGCCACCTGCAGAGGGAAAACAAGACCTACCAGGGAGGGGCACGCGTGTCGCGCCGAATCTCAAGATTGATAGCGTCTGTGAGCGCTTTGGCCGTCGTGGGTGTCGGCCTCACCGCCTTACCGGCATCCGCTGCGGACGGTGACCCGTTCGCCCCCACTACCGGGACGGTCTGGATCGCCCAGCACCCGAATGATGTCCAGAAGACCACGCTGTACACGGTGACCGTGAACGCTCAGGGCGAGTTCGTCTTCGATACCGAAGGCGTCCACAACGGGATGTACAACGCCATCGGGTTCAACCAGAACGACAACTACCTGTACGGCATTGTGCAGTCGGCGAATCCTGCCGCCACCTCCAATAAGCTGGTCAAGATCGGCCAGGGTGGGAAGGTTGTCTCCTCCTGCAACGTGACAGGCTTGCTGACTGGCGGCGCGGCGGACTACAACCAGGGCGCGTTCGACCCTGCGAGCGGCCGTTTGCTGGTGCGCCGGGCGAATGACAACAAGCAGCTCTACTCGATCGATGTGAATGCGTGTACCGCGACCACGGTCACGCTTTCCCAGAGCGTGCCGAACCTCTCCGACTTCGTCGTGATGGACGATGGCTTCGCCTGGTCCGTCTACGGTGAGGGATCCAAGGTCTACCGGATCGACACCAAGACGGGTGCGGTTTCCTCATGGCCGATCACCGGCCTGCCCAAGGACCCCTACGGGGCGCAATGGGTCTACGGCAACGGCAACCTCGGTATCTCGAACAACATCACAGGAACGATCTACCAAGTCACGATCGCAAACTCCACGTCGGCGAATCCGACCTTCGGGATTCTTGCCGGAGTCAAGGGTCCCAGGAGCCTCAATAACGACGGCACTTCGTTCCCGGGTCAGCCGACCGATCTCGGTCTGCACAAAGAGGTCGTCTCCGATGAGCACGGCTCCGCATACCTGCCTGGTGACACGCTGACGTACAAGCTGACGGTGCACAACTATGGCCCCGGCAACTCCTCGGGTTACATCGTGAAGGACGACGATTTCTTCGCGGGCCTTACCAACCTGACCGTGGTCAGCAGCCCGGGACACTGCGAATTCGCGGGCCACGTGCTCACCTGCTCCGGGCCGCCGCTGGCGGCCGGTGCCGACGCGGAGCCGATCGTCGTCACCGCGAAGGTGCCGAGCGGCTTGGCCAACCCGAAGTCGATCGAGAACACCGCGACGGTGACCGGGAACGAGCGTGACCCGGACCCGGGCAACAACTCCGACGACGCGGACATCCCACCGTTGGTGCAGGCACCGTCCTTCGTGGTGTCCAAGGAAGTGGACAAGAAAACCGCCCTTCCGGGTGAGACCGTTACCTACACGATCAAGGTCGTCAACAACGGCGACACCGACTTGGACCCGGCGACCTTCACCGACGACCTGAGTGCTGTGCTTGACAACGCGACCTATGTGAGTGGCAGTGCGTCGCCTTCGGCCGGGACAGCGATCGCGGATACGGTCGCGAAGACGCTCTCTTGGAGCGGTCCGCTCAAGGTCGGTGCGCAGGAGACCATCACCTATCAGGTGAAGATCAAGGATCGTGCCGGCCTGGCGGGTACCGACTGGAGCATGAAGAACGTTGTCGTTCCCGGTGACAAAGGGTCCTGTGTGACCGACTGCTCCACGACGACGGACATCGAGTCCTACACGGTGAAGAAGGCGGTCGACAAGGCCACCGCACTGCCGGGCGAGACGGTGACCTACTCGATCACTGTGCGCAACGTGGGCAAGGTCGCGTACACGTCGGCCTCGCCGGCGACCTTCGAGGACAGCCTTGCAGCGGTGCTCGACGACGCGACCTACAACAACGACGCCTCGGACGGTGGCCTGCTGGTCGGCGACAAGCTGACTTGGTCTGTTCCCCTGGGGGTCGGCGAGAGTCACACAGTGACCTACTCCGTCACGGTGAAGGCATCCGCTCGCGGGAACAACACCCTGACAAATGTGGTGATTCCCACGGGTGATGGTGGCGTGTGCACCGACGCAGCCGACTGCACCACGACCACCGATGTCCCCCCGATGTCCTATGTGGTCTCCAAGAAGGCCTCCACCGCCCAGGCGAAAGCCGGTGACAAGGTCAGCTACACGGTGACTGTCGAGAACACCGGAAAGGTCGCCTACACGGACGCCAACCCCGCGTCGTTCTCGGACAACTTGGTGAAGGTCCTCGTCAACGCGACCTACAACAACGACGCGTCGGGCGGAGCGACCTACACCAACGGTGTGCTCGCCTGGTCCGGACCGCTTGCTGTGGGCGAGAGAAAGACGATCACCTACTCGGTGACCGTCGGCGACAAGGAAGGCCAGAAGCTGGTAAACGTCGTGGTGCCGACCGGCTCCAACGGGACCTGCCTGACGGCGACTTCCTGCAGCACGACGACGGATACGCCGCCGACTGACACGCCGACGACTCCCGCGAAGAACGACCCGAAGAACGTGTTGCCCCTCACTGGTGGCAATGTGGCCGGGGTCGTGGGGATCGCCGCACTGCTGACCGCGCTGGGCCTGGGGTTGGCGTTCTTCGCCCGCCGGGCGATTCGCCAGCGCAACAGCGAAGCGTGATCCTTAGCGCACGCTGAGTAACCTCGACCGTGGCGGTCACCCCACTGGGTGACCGCCACGGTCATTTGGTCTGGGGGGCAGCCGCTGCCGTTGGCCCATCGCCAGGCCGACGATCGGGGTCACCATGACGGCCGTCAACATGATCGATGCCTCGGTCCCGACGGCGACACCCGTCCAGAGCGGGGGCCCGTCAGTTCCAGGTGCCCGACCGCTGGCACTTCGATGCCGGAGACTTTGACGCCCACGACCAGTCCGAGCAGTGCGTTCCAGGCCCAGAGGGCTGCTGGCAGGCCAGATGTCATCGGTCCACACCGCCAACAGCGAGCAGAACACCCCGGCGAGTATCACGTTGACCACTGCGATCACGCTGACACCGGGGTTGACTGCGTGCAGGAGGCCGAAGGCCACGGAGTTCACCACGATGCCCCACGGCACCGATGAGGTTCGCCAGATCGTCGTAGTAGTCCCAGATGGTCTGGTAGCTCATGGGTGTTCTCCAGTCAGCGGTGCTCGGCCAGTGCCTCAGATGCCTGGGCGGCAGCCTCCTGGGCGAGTGGTGTCGGATGCCCGACCACAGCGTCGAGGGCGCGCAGCGACACGGCAAGCGCTGAGCTGCCCTTGCTCTTACTCGCGAGTGTTGCAGGCACTGGGACCGGTGTGCCGTAGTCGGCGGAGAGTCGGGCGGTGAGTTCGACGAGTTTCCCGGCTCCGGTCACGCCCGTCAGGTGCGGGAGGAGTGCGGCGAGGGTTTGCAGGACCCGGTAGCCGCTGATCGCGCTGATGGAGGCAGCATCGGTGAACGTTTGAGCGAGACGGCCGGCCATCGCGAACTTGTCCGACAGGTGGGCCACCAATTCGGTGGCAAAGGACTCAGGGTCGAGAAGGCCAGAGTCGGCGAGCCGGGCGACGGCCTCGGCTGCCTGCGCTCGATGGGTGGCTTCCTTGGCCGAGGAGGCCAACGCCAGTGCCGAGTACACCGGCACGCTTGGGACCTCGCGGCCACCGCCCAGAGCGGTCAGCAGCGGAGCGACGCCGCGGACATTCACCACCTGGGTCGCCGCGTAGAGGGCTGGATGCTCGTGCGCCGCCAGAGTGTCAAGGTTGTCCTGCAACAACCATGCGGCCCACTGCACGAGTTGGTCGTAACCGTCTTGCTCACGGCTGGCGGTCACACGGTAGGAGAACTCTTCCGCGACCGGCGCCACGTCAAGAGCGCGTTCCGCGAAGGAGGCTTGATCGGTCAGTGGTGGCTCGGCGGGGGTGATCCACAGTGCCTTGGGGTCTTTGCCGATCGTCGCCCCCGAGCTGGAGTAGACGCCGGCACCTGGCGGTCGCAGGACCCGCTCCCACTGACGGGTAGCTGCAGGGAGCGGGACGGTCACCGGTTTGCCGATGAACTGCTCCGCGAGCAGGGCGGCCGGAGAATGCGTGGGGATGTGCAGGAAGCCGGAGCGAGAGTGTGTAGTCTTGGTGACTTCCCACTCGCCGGTCTCATGGTTGTGAGTGCTCGTGGTCCATGTGTGATCGCTCATCGCGGCCCCAGCGGGGTCGGCTTCTCCCAGTCCCACGATTACGTAACGACGGTAGCCACGGAACCTGACTGCGCTTACCGTCGCGGACCCGACGGCCTGACCGTCCTCCTGAGGGCGACGCCCGAGCTGGCCGACCAGGCGCCCGAGCTTGCTGCGTCCTCGACCTTGGCCACCGCTGAGAATGCGGGCGGCCAACTGCCGACGTGGGGACGCGTTGTCCTCGTCCCAGACCGCGTTGATGATCTCCTCGGCACGCTCCGCCAAAGCGGGCGAAAGCATGACGGAGCTGGCGCCTAAGCCTGCCAGGATGCGCGGCAGGTCCGCGCCGTCGCCCGTACCCTCCAGCTGTTCGGCGATGAGGTCGGGCAGTTCTGCCTGCGCGGCAGTGACCAGGGGAGTGGAGCTCGGCGGCGCCGGGGTGCGGCGAGGGGCTGGGATGGCAACGGGATTGCCCGCGACCGGCGGTGGCGCGGTTCTGGTGACCTCGCCAGCATCGGTGGTGAGCTTGGCGGCTATCTGCGCGAGGTCGGGCGGGAGGGTATCGATCACACTCGCGACAAGGTCGCTGATCGCGCACCGTTGTGACTCGTCGGATTTGAGTGCCCCGAGCAGCCCGAGCTGTGCCCTGACGAGCTTCTTCTCCGTCCGCATGAACACCGCGTTCGACGCCTCGATCAGCGCGTTTACATCCACACAGCCTGCCTTGACCGCCCTGAGCAGCATGTCCTGCGCGAGCCCGACCGCTGTGCTGGGGGTTGTGGCGAGAACGGCGATGTATCGGTCCTGCCAGGCCGCGACTTCGTCCGGTGTTGGGTCTGCCATGCGGTGGACTCGCAGGTACCAGGTGATTGCCTTCGCGGGGAAATCCCTCAGCAGCGCATCAAGCGAGTGAATGATGAGGCGGCTCCGAAATGCTGGATCGACCGCGCAGAGTGCTTCGAGCGCGGCATTCCAGGCGGACGCCCACCAGTCCGTCAGAAGGTAGTCGTCGCCCATCCCTTCGACTCGGAAGAACGCCCAGAACTCACACTCGACCAGCTCGGGATGCGCGACGAGATATTCCATGATGACCTGCCCGCGCGCCTTATCCGGTTGTTCGTTGCCGCCGATGGCGACCAGTTCCCGGACAAAGGAACGCAGGTAAGTCCTCGATGTAGGCGGAACTGCGTAGTCGTGGACGAGCGTGCGACAGACGGGCCACACCAGTCCGGCGCCCCACCACGCGAATAGCGCGAATCGATCCACGAACTCCGCGCGCCACTGCGGCTCGCGGCCGGCCGCAGCATCAATGACAGCGGTCACCATCGACCCATGGTGAACGGCGTACTTGTCGTTGAGGCGCGGATCCGGCGGGACGAGTGTCTCAGCCACCAGCTTCGGTTTGCCGAGTGCGGTGAGCACGAAACAGGCTCGCGGTGTCGGCCCTTCGCTCGTGAACAGCCGGCTGGGTGGCAGTGTTCTCGCAAGGGCCGCGCGGTCGTCCTCGTTGGCTCCGTCGAGGGCGGCCCGGAAAGCTTCGATCCCGGTATCAGTTTTCAGCGCGTCGCGCACCAGGGCGCGGCGGGCGGAGAGGTCAAGCGTCATCGGGGACCTTCGTCGTGGTGGATGCGGGCAGCGAGCACGTGTTTACAGGGGCCGCGCGATCCGCGATGTTTGGCGTACCAGGGGCAGGTGCAGCGGTCATCGGCTGGGTCCTCGGCGAGGCGCACCTCATGGCCGACATCGCCGGATTGCACGGTCCGCACCCCGCCCACGCGCACCGTGACCGCGCCCGCCGCCACCAACTTCTGGGCGCCGGTAAGCCGTGGGTGCAGTGTGCCGAGCACGTCATCTCGTACGGGCAGTGGGCGGTGGAAGTAAGTGCCGGCGGTCAGGTCGTAGCCGACTTGCCCGCAGGAGGCGAGCAGGCTCAACGCGCCGAGCACCCGCTCTGGAGGCAGGGCCGCCTTGTCGGCGAGCTGCCGGATATCGATCCTGGGCTCAAAGGCGAGCAGCGCGGAGACCAGGTCGGCGTCGGCCTCCACATCGCCACCCGAGAGTGCGTGCAGCACCGCGCCCTCCCCGGAGAAGCCGCGCGCCTTCTCCGGGCTCAGGGCGACGGTCAGCCGCGCCCCCGGCAGGTCCATGACCCAGCCACTCGCCATCGGCAGAGAGCTGGCGTCGGTCGGTGTGCCGTACCCGCGGAGCCCGGTCGCAAACCGCAGCAAAGGCTCGATGACGCGCAGCCGTTCCGGACCGGCGACGCAGACGGCGCCAGGGCTGGGCCGGGAGGCGAGCCGCAGCCCGCGAGCCGCCCGGGTGGCCCACATGACTGTCTTCGTCGTCGACGATTTCGGTAGCGCCTGGACGAAGGCCCGGGTGGAGGTGGTATCCAACGCATGTTGTTCGGTCATCGCTGCCGACAGCATCTGTGTTTCCGCGAAACCCTTCAGCCAGCGTGTGGGCAACGGGACCTTCTCTTCCACCACTTCCTCGTCCAGGGTCGAGACGCGCAGCTCGTCATCACCGACGTTCAGGTGCAGTGGCTCGGAGGTTCGGAGCCCGGCGAGGGCCTGCCGCAGCGGTGGGTTCACGTCGACATTGGTCACCCCGGCCGTGACATGAGCCGCGTCCAGGGCATTCGCGTCGATGTCGAGCCGGGTGTAGACCCCGCAGCAGACGCTGAAGGATTCGAATCGCAGCCCCTCCGGGGTCGAGGTCACCACGGGATCCGCCGCGCGCAGGACCGCAGCCAGCGTGTTCGGCGGCACATAGAACCGGGTGCGTGCGACCCGGGCGACCACCAGCAGCGCTTGCGCGACGACGGTGGGGTGTTCGACGAACCCGGAGAAGAAGAACGGGTGTGCCGCTGTGCCGACGGTGGTGATCCCGCCGCTGGTGGCGAGGTCGAGGTGCGCGCCGTCGTCCGCGGAGCGCAGCGTCGAGGCAGCGCAGTAGTGGTAGTCGAGGTCGGTCACGGCACTCCTTGGTGGGCTCCTACCAGGGTACGGAGTGCCGATGACATCACCGGACGCCGAAGGGCCGGTGCGCGGATCCTCACAGGCCTAAACGTCATCCGTGTCGCCTGAGATACTCCACCTGCGGTAACGCTCAGCCTGCTGGTGGACATGACCGGAGTAATACGAGCCTGGTCTGAGGAGATCTATGCAGTCGCCCGAGGAGCAACGATTCGCTGAACTATTCGCGGATACCAACCGGGTCCTGCTCGCGTATGCGATCCGCCGGGTCGCCGACCCCAGTGACGCGGCGGACATTGTGGCCGAGACCTACCTGGTCGCTTGGCGGCGTCTCGCCGATGTCCCGCCTGGGGACCATGCCCGTCCGTGGCTCTTCGGCGTCGCGCGCCGTGTGCTGGGCAATCACTACCGCGGCGAGCGACGGCGGACGGCGCTCGCGGATCGCCTGCGCGCCAACCTGAGCGAGGTCGTCGAGCCGCCGAGTGGCGTCCTCACGGATGTCGAACGCGCGTTGGCGCGCCTCAGCCCCGATGACCAGGAGATTCTGCGCCTGGCTGCGTGGGAGGAACTGGCCCGCGAGGAGATCGCGATCGTCCTGGGGCTGTCCCGGACTGCGGTGCGTGTGCGCCTGCACCGCGCACGACGGCGACTCGCGGAGCGGATGGCCCAGGAGCCCGAGCCCGGGAAACGCTTCCTGTCGAGCGGACATGTGATGGATGGGTGGGCGAACGTCCACCCCGGAACCGAGGAGATCTGATGGACCAGGACGCGATCGCTGCATTGCGGGCAGTCGACCCGGCCCGTCAATCCGACCTCGGAGCCGTGGACCCTGGGGCGGTGGACGCCCTGCGAGAGGGGATCATCATGACCGGAACAGCATCACCAGCGGCCCACAAACGACGGGTCGGGCGGCGCGGCGCATTGGCGATCGGGCTGAGTACCGCGCTCGTCGGAGGTGGAGCGGCCTACGCGGCCTATCAGATCACCCACGGTCCCTCCGCTGCCGCGGACGGATTGAACTGCATCCAGACCTGGAGCCAGGGGGAACCGAGTGCGGCCGGTCCGGAATTGACCGGCAACCCGGTCGCCGACTGCGCGCAGATGCTCGCCGAGAAGGGTGCCCAACCGCTGGCCGACCCGGTGGCGTTCCGAAAGGGCAACATCCTGTACGTGGCCCCGCGTACCGAGGTCCCGGATGGTGCGGTTCTGGTCCCGTTGTCAGCGGAGGACGCGAAGGCGCGCGAGCTTGAGGCAAGCACCAGGGATCTGGTTGACGGTGCTCAGTCCATATGCATGACCGAGGCGGAAGCCGACGGTTGGGTGACGTCGGAACTGGCTCGCCTGGGCCTGACCGGCTGGACCATCGCCATCGCGGAGGGCAAGTCGAGCGAACCGGGGGCCACCTGCGCCGCGTTCGACGTGAACGATGCGACCTCCACTCTCACCGTATTGCCCGAGCGGAACACACCACCCGCGACCCACGACCCCGCCTCCGACACGGCCCCCGTGACCGGCATTCGCGACGAACTCCGCCGAGGCATCACGGATGCGTGCGTGAGTGTCGACGACGCCAGGGCGCTCGCGGATAAGGCGCTCGCTGGGCTGGACTACGAGCCGTGGCCGACGACGACGGTCGTTGACGAGTCGGTTACGTGCGCCCGGGTCGACATGGAGGTCGGTGGGAACATCCAGGTCACGGTCTACGGACCGAAGGTCGCTCGACCGTAGGCGGGTTCACTCCTCGTCGTCCGGCTCGGTCGAGATGATCTCGATCCCGAGATGGGCGGCGAGGAGTGGTGCCAGGTCGAGGAGCTGATCGGCAGTAATGGCGCTGCCTTTCAGCGCGTCGAGGCCGTTGATCGCGCTGAACTCACAGCCGCTGAGGTCGACGTCGGTCAGCGTCGCGCGGTGCAGGCTCAGTGAACGAATGCGGCTGCCGGCCAGCGCGAGACGTTCGACGGTGGCACCCGCCAGGTCAAGTTCGTCGATGACGCAGCCGGTCAGGCTGACGTCTTTCAGGGTCGCGCCACGCATGTTGAAATAGTCGATTCGGCAGCCGGTGAAAGAGACCTCGCGCAGCATCGAGTCGTAGCAGATGGCGGTGCGGATGCGCGAGTCGCGCCAGGCCACCCGCTGCCAGGATGCCTGGGTGGCGCTGAGCGCGGAGAAGTCGGCGCCGGTCACGGTGCACACGTCAAGATGTGCGGCATCCCAAGAGGTGTCCCGGGCTCGCACTCCGTCGAAGGCGCAGTGATTGACGACGGCGCCCGCCAGGCTGACACCGCTCAGATCGTGGCCCTCGACTGACGCGTGTTCCAGCCGGGCCTCGTCCGCAAGATCGGTCAGCGGAACGGGGGTGAGCGCACCGACCCGGAGAACTGGGATCTTCGGCGGATTGACCATGTGGTCAGGGTAGTGACACCGAGCCTCGACCCCGCGCTGGTCGCGATGCTCACCGAGCCCTTCCGGCGCGGGGTGGAGCGCATCCAAAAGGACCAAGTCCAGAAGGATCAGCTGGTGTCGGCCTGGGGTTGGCCTTCGTGGTGAGCCTCACTCGCGCCCATCGTGGCCAACGCTCCGGCTGCGGGCCGCCGGGGGCCTGTGCGTCACCCTCGAGCTACCCGGCTTCGCGGCTCTGAGGCGCGTCGGCCCTCCCTTTCGGCGGCGAAGTCGTCGCGCCACCCGCGACTTGGCCACCACACCCACGACCCGAGGTCGTGGACCAGCGCGGGTACGAGCAGGCTGCGGACCACGAGGGTGTCGAGGAGCACGCCGAAGGCCACGATGAAAGCGACCTGTGCGAGGAACAACAGCGGAATGATGCCGAGCGCCGCGAAAGTTGCCGCCAGGACCACACCGGCGGAGGTGATCACCGAGCCGGTCACGGCGAGCGCCCGCAAGACCCCTGACCGGGTGCCCAACCGCAGGCTTTCCTCCCGCACCCGGGTCATCAGGAAGATCGAGTAGTCGACGCCGAGCGCGACCAGGAAGCAGAAGGCGTAGAGCGGAACGGTCGGGTCGGCGCCGGGGAACCCTGCGACGTGGTCAAAGAAGAGCGCCGAGACTCCGAGAGCCGCGCCGAAGGACAGGACGTTCGCCACGATCAACAGCACCGGGGCGAGAAGGGAGCGCAACAGCACGATCAGGATCAGCAGGATCACCAGGAGCACCGCCGGGATGATGACCCGCAGGTCCCGCTGGCCGGTCAGCACGGTGTCGAGGCGTTCGGCCGCGGCGCCGCCGACCAGCGCGTCGGGTGCGGCCTGCCTGAGTTCGGCACGCAGGTCCGCGACGGTTCGAGTGGCCTCGTTGGTATCGGCAGGGGCGGTGGTGGTCACATCGACGCGGACACGACCGTCGACGACCAACGGGTCCCCTTGGGCCGGCAGGCCGCGTGCGGCGGGGGTATCGGTGGCCGGAACCGCGACCCCGACGCCGTCGGTGGCTTTCGCGGCCTTCACTACGGCCGCGAGATCACCTTCGGGTGCGACCACGGTGACCGGTTGCGCCGACATCCCCGGGAAGTGCTCGGTGAGCACCTTCTCGCCGTCGACCGAGTCGACGTGGGTCAAGAAGAGGTCGGCTTCGCTGGTTCCGCTGGCGTCCAGCGTGGGCACGAACGCGGCGGCTGCGGCCAGGGCCAGTGTGGTGGCGATCCACACCCGGCGGTCACGGCGCCCTACGAAGCGTGCGATCCGCGACCAGAGACGGTGTCCCTCGACCGTCGCGCCGGACTCGTCGGTCAGTGCCTCCGGCCCCTCCGACGGGGTGGGCGCGCCGGTTGCGGCGGGTAGTTCCACGTAGTGCGGGACCCGCGGCCAGAACAGCGCGCGCGCCCGTCGGCCGCCGATCAGCAGCAGTGCGGGCAGCAGCGTCAGCGAGGCGAGGAAGGACGCGGTGATGCCGATCGCCGCCACGGGGCCCAGGCTCCGGTTGGAGGACAGGTCGGAGAGCAAAAGGCACAGGAGGCCGGCGATGACCGTGCCCGCGGAGGCTGCGATCGGTGCGATCGACGCCCGGACCGCTTGACGCAGAGCCGTGTAGGTCGACCGGTGTTGCCGCAGCTCCTCGCGGTAGCGGGCAACGACCAGCAGCGAGTAGTCGACCGACGCCCCGACCACCAGGATCGACAAGATCCCCTGGGATTGGCCATTGAGAGTCAGGACGTCGTTGGCGGCCAGCTGGTAGACGACGAGCCCTGCCAGGCACAAAGCGAAAACGGCCGTGAGGATGACCAGGAACGGCAGTGTGGGGGAGCGGTACACCACGGCCAGAATGATCAACACGGCAGCGAGGGCGACGAGCAATAGGACGGTGTCGATTCCGGCGAAGGCTGTCCCCAGGTCCGCGACGAAACCCGCCGGACCCGTGACCAGTGCTTCCAGCTCGGCACCGTTGAGGCCGCCGTCTGCGGGCTGCGCCTGGTCCCGCAGGGCGTCGACGACGAGTTCCGTGACGGAGGCGTTGTCGGGTCCGACCAGATCGCGTGCGTGTGCGGCGTCAGTAGCGACGATGACGAGTGCGGCCTTCCCGTCCTCGGAGGGGACGACGGCGGGGTCGACCGTGAGCGTGTCGCGTACGGTCGCGGGGTCGTCTGCTGTCGCTCCGGGCAAAGGTGTTTTCGCCGCTGCCTGCGCAAAGGTGTTGACGGCGTCCAGTTGGCTTGGAGTCAGGGCGCCGCCGTCCGCGGCGGTAACCGTGACGAGTGCCGGAAGCGATTCGGAGTCGACGAAGTCGCGAGCGAGGTTCGCAGCGCGCGTGGACTCGGCATTCGCCGGGAGGAACGCGGCGGCGTCGTTCTCTTGAACTGAGGACAGCTTCCCTTGCGCCTGGCCGCCGATAGCACCGATCGCCAACCAGATCCCGACGACTGCGAGAATGAGGACACCACGCAGTACAGTGGCCGGGCGATTACTCAGCATGCTTAGTATCCTGGCAGCGTGGAGGAGGTGTGGCAAGTGGACCTGCACAACTGGGATCCGTTGAGCGCGGATCCGAGTCAGTGGCCGACCGGGCGGCTGCTGTTCACGGTCGCGCGCCGAATGGAACGCGAGTGGAATGAGCATCTCGCGGGCTGGGAGTTGAACCATGCGGGGTTTCCCGTATTGCTGCACCTGCTGGCCGGCCCTCGCGCACAACGCGAACTCGCTGAGACCTCCCAGGTCACCGAACAGACCATGGGTCGGATCATCGGCCATCTGGAACGTTCAGGTCACGTCACCCGAGCGAACGACCCGGCTGACCGTCGCCGCCGGGTGGTGACGATCACCGATGCCGGCCGCACCGCGTCCCTGGAGGCGGCCCGGCTCCGTTCGGCGGAGGAAATCGCCACCCAGGGACTCGACGACGCACAGGTGGCCAAGCTCCGCGAACTGCTGCTGGCCATGGCCGAGGCGCACCCGCGCGAGGAGTAGGGTGCGGCCATGGTCGCGGTGTCCACGCAGGCAGCCATCGCATTCCGGTGGGCCGCGCACGGGTTGGGGGAGCGGCCGACGTCTTCGAGCCTCCTCGATGCGGCAGGGCGTTGTGGAGTCCAGAACAGTCCTCCCGGCGCGGCGGCGCTGGCCCTGAATGCGCGCGTGCGCGACCTCCGTCCGGGGGGCCTGGAGGACGTTGTCGAGAAGAGGAGCCTTCTCCAGACCTGGTGTATGCGGGGCTCGCCCTACTTGTTTCCTGCGACCGATGCGGCAGTGTTCACCGCTGGTGTGTTGCCGCCGACGGAGCAGGGCAGGCAGCACCTGATCCCCGGTATCGTGCCCGCGCTGAACCGCCTCGGCATGAGCCTGGACGATGTCGTCGACCGTACCGAAGCGGTGATTCGTGAGGTGCTGGCGGGCAGACAGCTCGCGATCAACGAACTCGGGGCCGAGGTCTCCGGGCAGATCGCTCCGGGGCTGCCGCCGGAGCAGCGTGCCTGGTGGGCCGAACCCGGGCCGTACGCTGCCGGGCAGCCGCTGGGGGAAGGAGTCGTGCATTTCGCCTTGCGCATCCTCACCCTGCGTCAGGTGATCTGCTTCGGCTCACGCGCCGGCAACAAGGCCCCGTTCGTGCTGGTCAATGAGTGGCTGGGCCATGTCACTCCCGCCGTCGAGCCTGTGGACGCGCGCGCCGAGCTGCTCCGCCGCTACCTGCGGTGCTACGGCCCGGCGACCCGTGCCGGTTTCGCGTCGTGGGTGGGGGTGCAGGTCGGGGATACAGATCCGTGGTGGGACCCAATCGCTGCGGAGCTGACGCCGGTCGACTTCGACGGCCCGGCATGGGTGCTCACCGCGGACCTGCCCGCGCTGGAGTCTCCCACCCCAGCGAGTGGCCTTCGCCTGCTGCCACCACACGACCCGTACACCCAACTCCATGACCGGGAGACGATCGTCGACCGGCGGCACCACCGGGCGATCTGGCGGACGGTGGGAGACCCGGGAACCATCCTGGTGGACGGGCGGATCGTGGGGACATGGCGGGCACGGAAAACCGGCAAGAAGCTGACGGGCACTTACACCACCTTTTCGGAGCTCTCCGCGCATGACTGGATCGCGTTCCACGAAGAGGTCGCGCAGATCTCCGTGTTGCGCGGCGCCACGTCGGTCGAGTTCCGGCTCGAAGACTCCTCGCAGCAGCGGTAGCTCACGCCCGATCAGTCCTGCACGACCGTATTCGTCAGTCGGCCGATCTCGTCGATCTCGGTAACCACCACGTCGCCGGCCACCAGGTGTCGCGGTGGCTTGCGGGCGTGGCCGACACCACCTGGTGTCCCGGTGGCAATGACGTCGCCAGGGTTGAGCTGAACCATCGTCGAGATGTAGGAGACCAGCTCGACCGGGTCGAAGACGAGATCGCCGGTGGTGTCTTGCTGCATGGTCTCGCCGTTGACGGTCAGCCGGATCCCGAGTTGGGGTCGCACGCCGCCGGTCAGTTCATCGGGGGTCACGAGCACGGGGCCGAGGGGAGTGGTGGACTGCCAGTTCTTTCCCTGCAGCCACTCATTGGTGCGGTACTGCCAGTCGCGGCAGGTGACGTCGTTGAGGACCGCGAAACCTGCGATGGCGGCCTCTGCCTCGGTTGCGGAGGCGCGGCGGACCGTCGACCCGATGACGATGGCGAGTTCGGCTTCCCAGTCGAAAGCCTCGGTCTCCGCCGGCCGCTGGATATCGTCATTCGCACCGATCAGGGTGTCGGCGAACTTCGCGAAGAGCGTCGGGTAGGCGGGCAGTTCCCGTCCCATCTCCAGGATGTGGTTCTTGTAGTTCAGCCCCACGCAGACCACCTTGGAGGGGGTGGTGATCAGCGGGGCGTAGTCAGCGTCCTTCGCGGCGAACGCCAATCCGCAGGTCGACTCGGCCTGGTGCGGCCAATCGGCCTTGGCCAAGAGTTCGCCGACGTCGCCGACACCGAGGTCGAAGAGGGTCTCGCCTTCGATGCGCACCGCACGGGTGGTCCCGTGGAGACGGATCGTTGCTAGCTTCACTGGGTGGCTCCTTGTTGTGCCAGGATCTCGGTGCAGCGTGCGGCCGCGGCCAACGCGCTGTCAACATGTCGCTGGACCTGCGAGCCGTCGACACTCCCCGGTGGGCCCCACAGAGTCAGCCCGAATGCGAGGCTGCCGTCGGGCAGGAACACCGGGGCGTTGATGTACCGCAGCTCAACGCTTTCACCGGGTTCGATATCGCGGTTGTAGGACTGATCGAACTCGCGCAGGGCGTCCTGCAGGGTCTCGATGGTGACCGAGGGGTCGCGCCGGGCCAGCTGCGCGGTGATCCGCTCGACACTGCCGTGGGCGTCGTGGCCGAAGGCGATGGCGTAGCCGCGGTTGCGTACCCGTTCGAGGGTGGCGGCGTTCTCCTCCCGGGGGCGGGAGTTGCCCGCCGGTGCGCTAAGCCATTCTTCTTCGGCTTCTGGTCCGCCGAAGGCGGCGTCCAGCGACCCCATCGGCGGACCGAAGGGAAGGCGTTGTCCGACCCGCGTGGGGACGGCCGCGGCAGTACTTCGACCGGCTGCGGCAGCGAGCACGATCTGATCGCCGTCGCGCAGCATCGCGGAGACTTCGGAGTCGGACTGACGGGCGAGTTCTTCCATCACCCCACGGCAGGGGGTGACCAGCTCCAGCTGTTCGCGGATCGCTGAGTCCCTGGTAGTGAGCGTCTGTGGTTCGAAGGCGCCGTAGCCGCCGCGGAAGAACAGCAAGGGATAGGCGGTGCTGAGCACCCCGAGGGAGTCCACCCGGCAGACCACGATGTCGTGGTCACCGGCCTCGTGGATCGCATGCAGCACGCAGTCGATGTAGGCGACCGCCCCGTGGATCACCGGCTGGCCACCGGGGCTGAGCGAGTAGCCAATTCCTTCGAACCGGTCGGACCACCGGGAGGCGATGGTTCGACAGGTGTCGTCCTGGGACTCACTCAGGACGTTTACGCAGAACCGGTCGCCCGATTCCTGCAACGCCTTCCAGGCGCCCGCCCCCCTGGTCGGCATGAAGCAGACCAGGGGAGGGTTGAGGGAAACTGAGCTGAAGGTTCCCACGACCATGCCGAGGGCTTGATCGTTGGTACCCATCGCGGTGATCACCGTGACACCGGTGGGGTACTGACCCATGACCTGCCGGAACAGGATCGGATCAATCACATCCGTCGTACTCACGTTTTGTCCCTTCGTTGTCATGGTGATCGCGGGTGCGATCAGGCTCTTGGCTGCGCCGGTGAACGGCCGTGGTCTACGGTCGCGATCACACGGCCTCGACCAAGGCCTCCTTCTCGGAGATGAACGTGGTCCAGGTGCCCTTCGGCAACGCTTTGCGGACTACCGGGTAGAGCACGAGGGCAATCGCCAACGAGGCAAAGAACCCGAGTTGCCAGGTGTCGGTGAGCAGCAGGACGATGCCGGTGCCCGCGGCGATGTGCAACGTGATGATCCCGGCCCAGTTCCAGTTCTCCACCTGATGCGTCGTGGAGTCGAATTTCTGCCGGTAGACGACGTAATAGTCGGCGATCATGATGCCGCACAGCGCCATCGTCATGGCACCCATGGAGGCCAGCCAATCCGCGAAATGCGGGAGGATTCCAGCCGCGATCATGATCAGCGCGATCACATTGGCAACGAAAACCATGACAACGCGTCCTGGCTTCTTCCCGAAGAGTGCATCCACCAGGTTCACCAAGGCCAGCGAACCAGAGTAGGCATTGATGGCCTGGGCTTTGGCCTGCGTTGCGTACATGACCACGAAGCCGAGCCAGCCAGCCATCACCACGAAGAACGCGCCGGTGTTGTTCATAGCGAATCCGCCGGCGGCCATGTTGGCCTGTTCGGGCGTCATGCCGGCGGTGCGGTTCATGAGGTACTCGGCTACCTGCGGGATGCCGCCGATGACCACCATGGAGCCCAGGACCAACATGATGATGTTCTGGGTGATCGGACCCGCGAGCGAAAGGATGGCGACATCCCTGCGGGTACGACAGTACCGGGCAAAGTCGGTCGCCACCAGGGCGATCGTGCCTGCTGTCGCGCCCATGAGTCCCAACCCGGCCTCATACTTCGTCCAGAATCCTCCAGGCGTCCAGGCCTGGTAGTTGGTGACATCGCTGATGCTCGCGTCACCCTGGACATAGGTCCGGAAGATCATGTAAAGGATGACCAGAATCGTCGCGGCGATCAGGTAACCGGTTGCATGGAGCACGACCTTCAACCCGAAGATGGCCAACGTGATCCACAGGGCGGTGAGCACTCCGTAGATGAGGATCTTGGTGGCCCATGTGTCATCGAGGTTGAACATCAGGATGGTGCCTTCATAGAGCAGCGCGCTCTCGACGGCAAGGAACGCCAGGATCATGAATCCGAAGATCGCGGCCCCGATCGAGGAACCCTTCTGACCGAAGCCGAAGAACCGCAAGGAAACGGTGTTGGACAGTCCGGTTGCGAATGCGATGCGGCCGGTTCCCCAGCCCAGGAAGAAACCGAGCACAGCGACGGTCACTCCGGCGGCGAGACCTGCCCAGAAACCAGCCAGCATCACCGTGAAGCCCGCGACGGCCAAGATGACCAAGGCGGTGGCGACGCCGACCGTACTCACGGCGAGTTGATGGCCGTTCTTGCGTTGGTCCTCAGGAACGGAGACCAGTGCATTGTCTTCTGCACGTTCTCGGAACGACATAGTGCGTTCATTTGCCATGGCACTACCCTCTCGGATAAATCCTAGGTGTCGAGGCTGCAACCAGCGATGGCGATGGCCTCGATCTCCAGGAGGATCTCGGGTTTGGCGAGGCTGCTTACCTCCACCAAGGTGCAGGCTGGGAAGTCGCCCGTGAAGTACTCCTTGCGGGCATCCCACACCTGGCTGTTGTGCGCCATGTTCGTGACATAGATCGTCATCTTGACGACATCGTCCATGACGGCACCGGCTTCTTCGACCAGCGCCTTGATTTTGTCAAAGATGGTCTTCGCCTGTTCGTACTCGTTTGCGCCGACGATGGTTTGACCGTCGTCGCCTCGCGCGGTCATCCCCGAGACGAAGATGAGGTCGTCGATGCGCATGCAGTTCGACCACATCCCGGGCGCGGGTTCACGCACGGAGTCGGCAATGAATCTCTGCTTCTTCACGTCTCTCCTAGAGTTGAATCTGGTTGTCCCAGGCGCTGGTGCCGCCCCAGTTGACGCACACACTCTGGCGGCGCATGTAGCCCTTCCAGGAGTCGGAGCCTGCCGTGCGACCGCCGCCGGTCTCCTTCTCGCCGCCGAATGCCGAACCGACATCGGCGCCGGTGGTGCCCATGTTGACGCGCACGATCCCGCAGTCGCTGCCCGCCGCGGACAGGAAGGTCTCGATGTTCGTGAGGTTGGTGCTGTGGATCCCGGAGGCGAGCCCTTGGGCAACCCCGTTGTGGATCTCGATGGCCTCTTCGAGGTCCGTGTAGGTCAGCACGGAGACGATCGGCGCGAAGGTCTCCTCCTGGGCGATCTCGAAGTCAGGCCGCACACCGGTGATCAGGCAGGGCTCGACATAGAGGCCCGGGCGGTCGATCTTCTTCCCGCCGTAGACAACAGTGCCGCCCTGTTCCTGGGCCTTGGCGATGACCGCCTCGTACTGCTGTACAGCGCCCTCATCGATCAAGGGGCCGACGAGCGTGTCCGCGTCGCGGGGGTCGCCGATCGTGACTTGGTCGAAGGACTTCTTGAGCAGCTCGACCAGTTCGTCGGCGATCGACTCGTGGGCGATCACCCGTCGTGTGCTCGTGCACCGCTGGCCGGTCGTGCCCACCGCGCCGAAGGTGATCGCCTTGGCGGCAAGCGGCAGATCAGCGGTCTCGTCGACGATGCATCCGTTGTTCCCGGAGCATTCCAGCAGCGCGCGGCGACCCAGGGTCTGGCCGAGGATGTCGTTGACCCGCTTGCCGACGCCGGTCGACCCGGTGAAGGAGATCAGCGGCACGCGGGTGTCTCGGATCAGGAGTTCCGCGACATCGTTCTCGGCGGGTAGGAAGAGTGAGAAGACGCCTTCGAAGCCCATTTCCTTGGCGGCCTGGTTCACCAGTTGCTGCAAGGCAATGGCCGTCAACGGCACCTTGGGGCTCGGCTTCCAGATCACGACGTTGCCGCCGATGGCGGAAAGGAACCCGTTCTGGGCCCAGACCGCGGCCGGGAAGTTGTAGGCACTGATGATGCCCACGACACCCAACGGCAGCCATTGGTCGTACATCCGGTGATCGACGCGTTGCGACTGCTGAGTGAAGCCGTACAACATACGGCCCTGGCCGGCGGCCAGGATCGACATGTCGACGACCTCTTTCAGCTCACCTTTGGCCTCCATGATGGACTTGCCCGTGTCGAGACACACGATGCCGGCGAGGGGGTCCATGTTCTCCTCGACCAGGAGCCCGATGCGCCGGATGAACTCGCCGCGGCGGGGGGCCGGAACCTTGCGCCAACGCTTCTGGGCCGCGATGGCAGCGGTCATGATCGCGTCGAAGTCCTCAGCGGTGGAGCCCGCGACCTTGGCCACGATCTCACCGTCAGCGGGGCACTGGGCCTCGATCACTGATCGTCCGTCGGTCGCACCCCAGCCGATTGCGTCGGCGTAGGTGCCGGAGTGAATCTGATCCAGTCCGAAAGTCTTGAGCACTGCTTGGGTGTCGAACATGTTCATCCTTTGCCGTGTTGTAGCCGGGCGAGGGCGTCAGTCCTTAGCGAGAAAGTCGCCGATGGTCTCGTCCGTGTGGAATTCGGGCCGCTCGGCATAATGTGGTCCGTCATAGATCTCGATCAGGACGCTGCGTTCATGCGCGAGCGTCGGTCCGTGGGGGTGGCCCTTGGGATTCATGTAGAACGATCCAGGTTTGAGCCGGATGGCCGAGTCGGTGTACTCGTAGTCACCTTCCAGGCAATACATGAACTGATTCGAGGCATGCGTGTGCTTGACCGGGATCTTGCCGCCTTTCTCATACTCGAGCAGGGCGATCGAGGCGCCGGTGTCCGGGTTCTTCCACAAGAAATACTGTCGGAATCCGTGGTCGGGAAAATCGATCCATTGATCCTCATCCAGCTCATCGGCATGAATGAGAAGTTCCAGCGATGCCATCGTCGCGGGGTTGATCTCCATCTTTTCCTCCGTCATGGGCGGCCTGCGGCCACCCAGCTGTCGTATTCCGCGCGGCTTTCGGTCGAGGCGGGGAAGAGGCCGAGTATCGATCGCCCGGTGGCGATCTGGTCGGCGGCCCACGCCTCGTACTGCACGGCGTCCCACGCCTGTTCGGCGATCTCCGCGACTAACGCCCGAGGGATGGCCACCACCCCGTCGCCGTCGCCCACGATGACGTCGCCGGGGTAGATCGCCACCCCGGCGCAGCCCACGGGTTCCCCCATCGAGATGGGATGCAACATGATGGGCGTGGCCGGGATCGCGTTCTCCCGCTGGTAGCAGGGCAGCCCGATGTCAACGATCGACGGAGAGTCCCGGTAGCCGCCGTCGGTCACGACACCGCTGACCTGCCGGTACTTCAGCCGAGCGGCCATCATGTCGCCCATCGAGGAAGCCCCGAGGCAACCACCCGCGTCGATCACCAGGACCGCGCCGGACGGGCACTGTTCAATGGCCACTCGGTGCAGGTTGTCGTCGCGACCGTAGTTGGCCATCGAGTCGAGATCTTCGCGCGCCGGGATGAACCGGAGGGTGAAGGCGGGACCGACGAGTTGAGGCTGACCCGCGGTCAACGGCCGCAGCCCCTTGAGAACCACATTGCGGTAGCCGCGGCCCAGGAGTGCATTGGCCACGTTGGCGGTGCCGACCTTGCTCAGCCGGTCCCGCACCTCATCCTCAAGTACCCAGGTATCCATCGGCTTAGGCGAAGAACTCTTCCGGCGGACGCGCACCCCACTGGGTGGTATCGCTCGCCGAGCCGGTGAACTTGCTGGGCACGTGCTGGCTGTTGACCGTGTCCCCATCGGTGAAGTGCTCCAGCCGGAATCCGGCCGGGTCCTTCCAGTAGTCGAAGACCTGGCTGCCGAGCATGTGGCGGCCGACGCCGACGTCGAGCTGGTAGCCCTGTTCGAGCAGGTAGTCGTGTGCCCCCATCACGTCATCGAGGTCGACGACTTCGAAGGAGGAGTGGTGCACGCCGATCCAGTCGGACTGCAGGATGAGCATGAAGTGGTGGTCGACGAACTGCTCGCCCAGGTCCAGACGGACCATCGTGCCGTAAACCTGCCCTTCGGGGGTGGCGAAGTAGTCGGCCGGCTGGAAGTTGAACCGCTCCAGGAACCAGGCGACGGTCGCGTCGTGGTCCGAGACGTGCAGGACGAAGTGGCCCAGGCGCACGACGTCGCACGGCTGGACGCCATGACGGATGCTCGCGTTCTTACGCGGCTTGACGGAAATACTGTTGAACAGGCCCGGGTCGCGCTCAGGCAGCGGCTCGGCCTGCTCACGGCCGAAGATGGCACGGATCGGCACCCCGTCCGGCGTCGGCATGGTGACGACCTCGCCACCACCGGGCTCCGGGGAGGGCTCGATCGCGGAAGAGCCGGGCATGGCGGCGAGTTCCTCCAAGTCCGCCCGGCTGGCGACCTCGATGGTCGCGCCGAGGAATTTCTGTTCGCCCTTGTATGCCACGTAGATGTGGTGCTGGGGGCCGGTGCCCCGCATGTAGAGGACTTCGTCGGTGCTGCCCTCGACCTTGTGCAGGCCGAAGTCGGTCATGAACTTCTCTTGCGCCTCGAGGTCGGGCACCCGGTAGCTCACTTGGGCGGCATGGATCGCCGTAGCCATGTCATGCTCCTTTGCGTCTTGATTCCATGAACGGTGCGATGGGATCGCGAGGGGTGGTGAGGCGCCCTCTGGCGCCCCACCACCAAGAGAAACCGGCTCTAGCGGACGCTGACGTCGCTCGGGTTGATCAGGTCCGGCACGGTCCAGCCCTTGAGGTCGTACTCGTCCATCGCGGACTGGGCGAACTGCTTGAGGCCGTCGAGCAGGCCGCTGCCCTGGGCGTTCCAGAGGTTGGTCTGGCGGGTGACATCGTTGCTGCCGATGTAGTTGATCTCGTACAGCTCATGCCGGCCGCCGAACTCGCTGCCGATCGCGTCCCACAGCATCTTCATGACCTTCACGCGCTCCTCGGCGTCGATGTTGTACGAGCCACGCACGTACATGTCGAGGAAGGGGCGCAGTTCGGGGTTCTGGAAGTCGCTCGAGTGGGAGTTGAGGTAGATCAGCCCGGAGGCGAGGACCTGCTCGATGATGTTCTTGATCTTCGGCATCGCGAACTGGTTCATCACCCGGAAGCCACCGGCTGCCTCGGCGTTCGCGTTCACGAAGCCGGGGGTCCACGGCTGTGCGGCGTGTGCCATCGCGTCGGTGAGCGCCCACATGGTGTTGCGCCAGGCGATGACCTCACCGAGCTGCGACTTGACGCCGTAGAACTGGTCCGAACCGGTGACCTCAAGGGCCCTGGCCAGCATGCCGACCAAGAAGTCGAGCTTGACGGCGAACCGGGTGCAGCCGTGCAGCGATGCCCGCGGCAGCCATCCGGAGTGCACGTTGTACGCGTTCGCCTGCTCGATGTTGTTGTAGATGAACACGTCTTCCCAGGGGATGAAGACGTTGTCCATCACGAGGATGGCATCGTTCTCATCGAGCCTGCTGGACAGCGGGTAGTCGAACGGGCTGCCGACGATGGCGGCGTTGCGCTCGTAGGACACGCGTGAGATCAGCTTGACGCCGGGTGCGTCCATCTTCAGGAGGAAGACCGGGGAGAAGGCCGGGTCCTGAATCGGGGCCTGCCCGACCTGGCCGATGAAGGTGTAGTGCGCCAAGGCTGCGCCGGTGGCGACCACCTTCGCACCTGTCACGTAGATGCCTGCGTCGGTCTCCTTGGTGGAGCGCACGAAGAAGTTCCGGCCCGCTTCAGAGCCGAGGCTCCGGTCGACCGGCGGGTTCATCACAGCGTGCCCGACGAACAGGGTCTTCTCTTGCGCCTTGCGGTACCAGGCGCGGGCGTTGTCCGCGAAGTCGCCGTAGAAGTCGGCGTTGGCGCCCAAGGTGGCCAGGAAGCAGCCCTTGTAGTCGGGGGAGCGGCCCATCCAGCCCCACGCGATCTTCTGCCACTCGGCGATGGCATCGCGCGATGCGACCAGGTCGGCTGCGGTCTCCGGCGCCCGGTAGAACCGGTGGGTGAAGCCGCCCCACTCGGTCGGGACGGTCAGGATGTCCTTACGGGCGGGGTCGTATAGGGAGTCGTACATGCGCGCGATCATGCGCGCAGAGTTGCGGAACCCGGGGTGCTCGGTGAGCTTCTTGACGCGCTCGCCGTAGACCCAGACCTCTCGATCGTCATCGAGGCTGTCCAGATACTCCTGGCCGGTGAACGGCAGGTAGTCCTTGTTGGCAACGTCCGCCATGACGTGTTCCTTTCTGGATGGGTGAACCAGTACTTACGGCGACTGGGGCGCGCCGCAGCTTTCGGGGGGCCGCTTCCCGGAGCGGCCCGCGGGGGATGAAGCGCCCTGCTGTGCTTGGATCAGGACGGTCTCGACACGGGTGCGGGTGCGCTCCAGGTGGGAGCGCATCTCCTGGCTCGCCGCCTCGGCGTCGCCGGCGATGCAGGCGGCAAGGATCAGCCGGTGTTCGTGGTTGCTCTCGATCTGGTCGGCGTCCGTGAGGGGATAGGCGAACCGGTAGCGGTCGGCGTTCTGCCACAACGGTTCGATCAGCCGCAGTAGCCACGGCGACCCGGCAGCGCGGTAGAGGGTGAGATGGAAGTCGCGGTGGTCGGAGCGGGCCGTGATGCGGTCGTTGGAGGCGATATGGGCCTCCATTCGGGCCAATGAAGCCATCGCGAGCGTGGCGTCCTCACCACTGAGGTTGGCTGCCGCGCGTTCGGTCGCCAGAGGCTCCAGCGCGAGCCGGACCGACATCGTGTCGTGCATGTCTTCGAGCGACAGTTCCAGGACCCGGGCCCCGCGGTGGGGAAGGATCTGCACAAGGCCCAGGGCAGTGAGGTTACGCAGGGCCTCCCGGATCGGCATCGTGCTCACACCGAAGCGATCCGCCAGCTCTTGGATCTTGAGCTGGCTGCCGCCCGGGAACTCGCCGCGCAGGATCCCGATGTGCAGCTCGGCTGCCACGGTGTCGGCCACGGTGTGTTGCGGTGCGGCGCCCTGGTTCTCGTCGAAGAGCTGATCAAAAGCCACGTGATGCCTCTTTGGGTCGTCGGGTGTGGGGCAGTTTCCCGACAACGGTACTGGGGCGCCACTCGATCGATCGGGCACCAAATACAGCATGTTCGCAGCAGTATCGGCAGCGTTCGGCATCTCTGGCACATCTCCTCTCGATCGGCATCGATCAGATTTGATCATCTTGTGGAGAGAGTAACCCACATCACATCGCCTTCTGTCAACCCGTCAGATCTAGAGGTGAGGTTGGCGTAAATCGGGCGTAAACGGCTGTCTGCAAATGGTGTCTGGCTGTTCCTGTGGGAGTTCAGAGTGCAGCCTGTCGCTGGTGAGAACACCTGCGGTGGGCCTGGAATCGAGATTTGATCAACTTTGATCACATGCAGCATCAGACCGGCTGCCCATCCGTCCGTTGGGTGGAACTCGTCACCTGATGAAACTCAGAGCGGATCTGGGCCGGTCTGCGGAAGAATGGCGACGATGAGCCAGCCTGTTGTGCCCGAGTCGCATCCGGGCGACCCGGGGCCGATGTTCCCGTTTCGCACGGTGGTGCTCGGTGCCTTCCTGCCCTCCTTGGCCTTCGACGTCGGCCTTGGTGCGATGCTGCCGATCATCGCGGTCACGGCGACACGGCTCGGCGCCACCCTGACCGTGGCAGGCCTCATCACGGCCCTGATCCCCGTCGGGAAGATCGTCGCGGACCTGCCGGCGGGTGCCTTGGCCGCACGGTTGGGGGATCGGCGGGCCATGGTGGGGGCCGGCTGGGTCGCCGTTGGCTGCTTCGCGGGGCTCGCCGCCACGCGGGCCTTGTGGTGTCTGGCCCTGGGGGTCTTCCTTCTCGGGGCAGCCTCCGCGGTCTTCAATCTCGCGCGGCAGGCGTACCTCACCGAGGTGACGCCACCGCTGCGTCGCGCCCGGGTGCTGTCAACCCTCGCCGGTGTTCATCGCATCGGCCTGTTCATCGGCCCCTTCGCAGGTGCCGCAGCTATCGCGGCCGTCTCCTTGCACGCTGCTTACTGGCTGGGCGCGATCATGACGGTCCTGTCCGTGGTGATCCTGCATCTGGTGCGTGACGAACCGCATGAGTCCGCGCGGCTCGCCCGAGCCGATGCACCTCGACTATCCGTGTGGGCGGTGGCCGTGCGCTACCGGCACCTCTTCGGCACCTTGGGGATGGCGGTGCTATTGCTCGCGGCCGTGCGCGGTGCCCGGCAGACCGTGATCCCACTGTGGGGTGAGCACCTCGGCCTCGATGCGGAGGTCACCTCGATGATCTTCGGCCTTTCCGGCGCCTTGGACATGTTGTTCTTCTACCCGGCGGGCAAGGTGATGGACCGTTTCGGCCGGCTGTGGATCGCGATGCCGTCGATGATCACCATGTCGGTGGCCCTCGCAGCGCTGCCGTTCACCCATACGGTGGCCCCGTTCGCTGTGGTGGCCGCCGTGCTCGGGGTCGGGAACGGTATGGGTTCCGGGATCGTGATGACGTTGGGTGCCGACACCGCGCCGCCCGAGGCGCGCCCCGCGTTCCTCGGCGTCTGGCGGCTCTTCCAGGACACTGGCGATGCCCTCGGCCCGCTCATCTTGTCCGGCGGCGCCGCGCTGGGGTCGTTGGCGGCAGGTATTTGGGCCACGGCCACGCTGGGTGCCGGAGCCACCGGCGCACTGGCCCGCTGGGTGCCGAAGTACTCACCACTGGCGAACCTCGTCACCCGGCGGCGTCGCAGCCGGGAGTAGATCAGACGCTCCGAACACGGCTCGTCATCCGCGTCTTCGGTCCGCCTGGGCGTCCCGCCTGGGCGCGTGTGAGGCCCGAGGTCTAGCGTGTCGGCGTGACCCCTCTTCAGCGGCGAATCCTCGTCGTCGCCATCCTGGCCTCGTTCGTGTCCTTCCTGGACGGTTCGGTCGTGAACGTGGCGCTACCGGCGATCTCGGCGGAGCTCACGACCGGTCCGTTGACCGGCCTGGCTCTCCAGCAGTGGGTCGTGGACGCCTACCTCATCACGCTTGGGTCGTTGATCCTGTTGGCGGGTTCCATGTCGGATGTCTACGGCCGGCGACGCGTGCTGTTCGCCGGGCTGGCCGGTTTCGGTGTGACGTCGGTGCTGTGTGCCCTCGCGCCGTCGGGCGTCTTCTTGGTGGTGGCGCGCGCTTTGCAGGGGGTCGCGGGTGCGCTCCTGGTTCCGAGTTCCTTGGCGATGATCATCGCGGCCTTCACCGGTGAATCCCAGTCGCGTGCGATCGGCCGGTGGACGGCCTGGACCAGCGGGGCGCTGCTGGTGGGTCCGCTGGTTGGCGGCATCTTCATCGACGCCCTGTCCTGGCGCTGGGTCTTCTGGATCAACCTGGTGCCCATCACCGTGACCATGTGGCTGCTGCGCGACGTTCCTGCCACGGAGGTGTCCGAGCCGGCCGACGACGCCCGGCCTCCCCGACGGATTGACGTCGGGGGTGCGGTGTTGGCCGCCGTCGGGCTGGCGAGCACCGTCTTCGCGCTGATCGAGCAGGGCCACTACGGCTGGGTCGATCCGGTGGTCGCGGTGCCGCTCGTCGCCGGGGTCCTTTGCCTGATTGCCTTCGTGCTGTGGGAACGGAAGTCTGCCGATCCGATGCTGCCACTGCGGCTCTTCCGGATCCGCAACTTCGCCTGGGGGAATCTGGCAACGGCCGCGATCTACGGCGCCCTGTACGTCGGCGGGTTCATCGTTACGGTCTTCGTGCAGCAGGTGGGCGACTACAGCGCGACGGCGGCCGGGCTCGTTCAGGTGCCCGTGACGATCATCATGCTCGCCGCATCGAGCCGGTTCGGGGCGCTCGCCGGCCGGTACGGGCCACGCCTGTTCATGACGGTGGGGCCGATAATCGGCGGTGCCGGTTACCTGCTGATGCTGACCACCGATGAGCAGGTGACGTACTGGACCCAGCTCCTGCCGGGGTTGTTGCTCTTCGGCTTGGGGTTGGCGATCACGGTGGCCCCGTTGACGGCGGCGATCCTCGGTTCCATCCCGGCCGAGGACGCCGGCATCGGGTCGGCGGTCAACAACGCGGTCGCCCGGGTGGCGGGCCTGGTGATGATCGCCTTCGTGGGGGTGATCGTGGGCACCCGGCTCGACGTGGCCGGGTTCCACCGCGGATTGGTGGTGACGGCCGGGCTGCTCGTCCTCGGAGGCGCGCTCAGTTGGATCGGCATCCGCAACCGCCAGGTGATCGGCAGCAGCGCCGAGGCCGACGCGACGGGCTAGACGAGCCGACTTAGGTGTGGGCAGGCTCGCGGAAGCGGGCTTGTGCGGCTTGTCGGCTCACGCCCAACGTCATGCCGATGTCGGCCCAGGTGTATCCGGCCTCGCGAGCAGCCCGCACGGCGTCGCGCAGCTCTGAGTCGGCCATGTGCATGTCACGCTTGGCTAGCCCGATGCGGCGCAACTCTTTCGGGTCGTCGGCCGGGGTGGTGGCCGGATCGAGGGCATCGAGCCACGCCTCAGCCTTGGTCAACAACTCGTCATCGCGGTTCGTCATGGTCTTCTCACCTCATAAGTAGCGGTAGAACGTCGCCCGTAGGGGCATGGCGTGAATGGTGCGAGGGTCTTCTCCTTGGGGGTCAGCGACGATCAGTTCCAGCAGCCGGGGCACTTCGGTCGGCACCGATCACCAGCAGTAAGTCATCGTCCATCGGAACTCGCCTCATTGGGACTTCGAGTGCTGCCCGAATCTGGGCCGCTGTGATCCCATGCTTGAGCGCACTGGGAAGAATCCTCACCTGTCAAAGCATCCTTGACGCTATCGTGCTTGTCAAGATTTCATTGACTACGGCAGCGGCCGACGCGACGGGCTAGACAGAGGCGTGCTCGTCGGCGAGGCTGATGCCATGGCCCAGCACCGCATCTTCACCACGAGCTTTGCGAGCATCTACCCGCATTACGTGACCAAGGTGGAGCGCAAGAACCGCAGTGTCGCCGAGCTGCACGAGGTGATCAGCTGGCTGACCGGATACGACGAGGTGGGACTGGAGAAGGCCATCTCGGACGAGATCGACCTGGCGACGTTCTTCGCGCAGGCTCCCGCGACGAACCCGAATGCCCACCTGATCACCGGCGTGATCTGCGGACACCGGGTCGAGGAGATCGAGGACCCGCTGATGCAGCAGATCCGCTACCTCGACAAGCTGGTCGACGAACTCGCGCGCGGCAAGAAGATGGCGTCGATCCTGCGCTGATCAGCCGCCCGCCTCCACCGCGACCTCGCCCGGATCTTTGTCCGGTCGCCAGCCTCGCCACACCGGATGCCGGAGCCGGGCGTCGGCCCCCTCGCCGGTCCAGTCCGTGAACCGCACCTCCGCCACCCGAACCGGCTCCACCCAGTGCGCGTCACGGGCGTCGGCGGGGGGAACCCCGGTGGCCGTCGGCGCGGACCGCCCGATCCGCGCCAACTCTGCCGACAACCCCCGGCGATCGGCGTCCGTGAGCCCGGAACCGACCCGGCCGACGTACCGCAGGCCGGTCTCATCCGGAACGGCGAGCAGCAGCGAGCCGACCAAATGAACGCGTTGGCCGTGTCCGGGACGCCACCCGATGACCACGGCCTCCTGCGTGCGAGTGTGTTTGATCTTGACCCACCGGCTCGAGCGCCGACCGGCGGCATACGGACTGTCCCGGCGCTTGGCCACGACACCCTCCAACCCGAGTTCGATGCTGGTGGTCACCGCCGAGTCCAGGTCACCGAGGAAGGCGGGCGGAATGTGGACGGGTGCGGGTGGGTCGCTGAGCAGGCGGTGCAGTTCGGCTCGCCGGTTGTCGTAGGTCTCGGCGACCCACGAACGCCCGGCGACGGACAGCAGATCGAAAAGCATCAGATCCACCCCGACGTGGGACTTGGCCACTGCGACATCGGCCGCCCCCAGGAGGTTCGCGCGTTGCTGGAGACGTCGGAAACTCGGCCGACCCCGGCCGTCGAGGGCGACGATCTCGCCGTCGAAGGTTGCCGGTGTGCTACCGGGCGGCAGATGTGCCGCAAGGGCCTGGAGCTCGGGGAACGTGGGGGTCATATCCTGCCCGTTGCGGCTGGTGAGGCGCACGCCGTCGTCGACGTCGATCAGCGCGCGGAAACCGTCCCACTTCATCTCGATCGCCCAGTCGGTGCCCTGCGCGACCACGTCGCGACGGGTCAGCGCGGTGGCGGGTGTAGCAAGCATGGGGCGCATGGGCCCGACGGCGCGCGACCCCGTCGAGGTGGCCGCGCGTTCAGCCCGAGCGGCTGCATCGGCTGCATCGGCCCGAGCGACTGCGTCCACCGGAGCCGGTGCGGTGTCGTCCGGGGTGGTGGGGCTCGCCGTCGTCGGCTCCGGGGCGGGGAGCTTCATCCGGTGGATCAGCCAGTGCTGGGCCTCGGCCGGTCCGCGGCCACCGGTGTGGATCAGGGCCAGGCGGCGGGTGCCCTGACGCTCGCCGTGCAGCGTCACGATGACCTCTTCGTCGTCTCGCCACTTCTCCAGGTCGTATGTACCGGCATCCCAGATCGTCACCTCGCCCGCACCGTATTCCCCCCGCGGGATCGAACCCTCGAACGTGCCGTAGGCGAGCGGGTGGTCCTCCGTCTGGACGGCGAGATGGTTGTGCCCGGGATCGGTCGGCTCCCCTTTGGGTAACGCCCAGCTGACCAGGACGCCGTCACGTTCCAAGCGAAAATCCCAATGCAGTCGGCGGGCGTGGTGCTCCTGGATGACGAAGGTGTTCCCGGGCGCCCGGTCGGCCACCGCGGGGGGAACCGGTTCCGGAGTGCGGCGGGCATCGCGTTTGGCCCGGTACGGTGTGAGTCGGTCGGTACCGGTGAACGTGGCCATGCGGGCAGGGGTCGGCTCCAACGCCGCCAGGTGACCGGCAGTCAGCGCCGCGAGCAGATCGCCGTCGGCGCGTACTCGCTCGGCCACCTCGGTGAGGTCGAGCTGGCGCAAGTCGGGGTCGTCGAGTTCCTCCCAGGCCCGTGGCGCGGCTACCCACGGGTGCTCGCGGCCGCGCAGGGAGTAGGGCACCACCGTGGTCTTGTGCCCGTTGTTCTGGCTCCAGTCGATGAAGACCTTCCCGGTGCGCAGGGACTTGGCCATCTCCGCGACCACCAGATCGGGGTGGGCGTCCGCCAGATACCGGGCGAGTTCCTTCGCGACGGCGGTCACTGCGGCCGAATCCTGGGCTCCGTCGAGGGCCGCGTAGAGGTGCAGCCCTTTCGAGCCGCTGGTCACCGGCAGCGGGTTCAGGCCCATCCCCGTGAGCAGGCTGCGGGCCACGCGGGCGACTTCAGCACAGGCCGCCAGGCCGACGCCGGGACCGGGGTCGAGGTCGAGGACCAGGCGGTCCGGGGGCAGTTCGATGCCGGTGCGGCCGAATCGCCACTGTGGCACATGGATCTCCAGGGCGGCGATCTGGCCGAACCACGTCAAGGTCGCGAGGTCGTTGACCAGCGGATACGTGGTGGCGTGACCGGAGTGCTGGAGTTGACGCCGGCGCACCCACGACGGAGTGCCGGTGTCCAGGTTCTTGTGGAAGAAGGCCGGGTGGCCGGTGCCGTTGGGCCAGCGTTTGCGGGTGGCCGGGCGGTCCATCGCGTGGGGGATGAGCGCGTCGGCGACGCTCGTGTAGTAGGCCAGCACCTCCGCCTTCGTTGTGCCCGTGCGGGGATACAGCACCTTGTCGAGATTGGTGAGCTGGAGCCGGTGGCCACCGACGCTGACGGTCTCGCCAGGGGACATGATTCATCGTGCGTCGCGGTGCACCGTGCCGCACCTGGTCGGGGGGCTGTCGGTGACGGAATGTGCGGAGCCGGGAACTATTGGGCGCCGCCGACCGTGCTCCAAGTGGGACTGCCGGCCAACTAGAGGGGACAACAGCGTGAGCGTGGAGATCGATCACGACGGGTCAGGCCTGCTCGCGGGGCGGGGGTCGGATATGGCCCTCGGCTCGACCCCAGGTGCCGCGGCGCAGTTCAGGGCGGGTGATCTGCCCGTCATCATCGATCAGTTCCGGCGGCTGATGATGACGTACAAATTCGGCATCGATGAGGTGATGACCAAGATCACCGTGCTGCGGGATGAGTTCCGGCACGTGCACGAGTACAGCCCCATCGAACACCTCAGCTCCCGGCTGAAGTCCTTCGAATCGATCCTTGCCAAGGCGCAGCGCAAAGGTATCCCCAAGACTCCGGAGGCGATCAGCGCAGGAATGCTGGACATCGCCGGCGTTCGGGTCAGCTGCAGCTTCGTCTCCGACATCTACCGGGTCCGTGACATGCTCATCGGGCAGCGGGACCTCACGCTCTTGGAAGAACGCGATTACATCGCGGAGCCGAAGCCGAATGGCTACAAGAGCCTGCACCTCATCGTCCAGGTCCCCGTGTTCCTTTCCGACCGCGTCGAGGATGTCGTGGTGGAGATCCAGCTGCGCACGATCGCGATGGATTTCTGGGCCAGCCTGGAGCACAAGATCTACTACAAATACGACCAGGAGGTGCCGCGTCATCTCACCGATGCGTTGAAGCTCGCGGCGGATGTCGCGGCGAGGCTCGACAAGACAATGGAGCGCATTCACGACGAGGTGCGTGAACACAAGCAGGCCGATCAAGAGCCGGTGACCACCCCTGCTGTGCCGACGGATATGGTCGACGCGTTTCTGCGGGCCGTGCGGGTGGGCGATGACGTCTTCCGGGAACGCCCACGCGACTGACCCACGGCAGGCCCGGCGAGGTCGTCGGAGCGGTCCCGGCGTGCCCACACGGCCTGCCAGGATCACGATGGTCCGATGAGGGCGATCTGGAAGGGTGCCGTCACCTTCGGTCTGGTCAACGTGCCCGTCAAGGTCTACTCGGCCACGACCGACCACGATGTGCCGCTGCACCAAGTACATGACAAGGATGCTGGCCGGATCCGGTACCAGCGTCGCTGTGAGGTCTGCGGTGAGGTGGTGGCCTTCGAGCACATCAACCGCGCCTACGACGACGGCGACCACACCGTGGTCCTCACGCCCCCCGATCTGGCCGAGTTGCCGGCGGAGCGTAGCCGGGAGATAGAGGTGCTCGAGTTCGTGCCCTCCGAGCAGATCGACCTGCTGCTCCTCGACCGCGCCTATTACCTCGAACCGGACTCGTCGTCGGTCAAGGCGTACCAGCTTCTGGTCCGCACGTTGCAGGAGTCCGAGCGGACCGCCGTCGTCAAGTTCGCACTGCGTCAACGAACGAGGCTCGCGGCGTTGCGCGTGCGGGACGGCGTTCTGGTGGTCCAGACACTGCTGTGGGCCGATGAGGTCCGAGTCGCCCGGTTCCCCTCCCTGGACGAGTCGGTCGAGCTGTCGGCCAAGGAACTGGCGATGTCGGCCCAGCTGGTCGCCAGTTTCGAAGCCGATTTCGAGCCGGATGACTATGCCGACGACTACCAGGAGCAGTTGCGGACGCTCATCGACGCGAAGATTGCCCACGGCGACGCGGTCGACACCGCCAGCACTTTCGGTGAGGCCGAACCGGCGACGGAGGGGGGTGAGGTCATCGATCTCATGGAGGCTCTGCGCCGTAGTGTCGAGGCGTCCAAGCAGTCCGCATCGAAGGCCACCGGCCAGGGTTCGACCCGAAAGAAGTCCTCCGCCTGAAGACCACCCGAGTTTGGAGACGCCATGAAGTCCATCACGCCGAGCCTGTGGTTCAACGGCGACCTGGAGGAAGCCGCCGCGTACTACACGGCGATCTTCCCGGAGGGCAAGGTTGGCCCGATCCTGCGTCAACCGGACGGCACGGCGATCAGTGGGGAGTTCAGCCTGCTCGGACAGACTTTCAATGCCATCAACGGCGGCCCGGAGTTCCCGTTCACCGAAGCCGTGTCCTTCGTCGCGGAGTGCGACTCCCAGGAGGAGGTGGATCGCTACTGGTCACTCTTGACGGCCGACGGCGGCCAGGAGTCGCAGTGCGGGTGGCTCAAGGACAAGTACGGGCTCTCGTGGCAGATCGTGCCCACGGAGTTCCTGGAGATGATCACCGACCCGGACGGCGCGAAGGTCCAGCGTGTCATCGACGTGATGCTCACGCAGCGCAAACTGGAGCTCGCGCCCATGCGGGCCGCGTTCCGCGGCTGACCGACGGAGCCGTGATCGAGTCCTCGGGGGCGGCCTGCGCGTCGAGCGGCGCTGGTCGGAGCCGATACGGGAGGCTGGTCTGCGATGACGCGCAATTCTAGGACCCCTCCACGGCTTGTCCGCTGGGCGCTGGCCGTCGTTGCGGTGCTGATTCCGTGTGTGGTCTACGGGGTGACGACGGCCTCGGCCGATCTCAGCCTGGGTCCACACGAGGCGACCTACGCCGTGACCACCAACGGGTTAATCACGGCGGATCTCGGTCCCCTCGGCCGGCTGGAACTCGACTCACCGCTGCCGGCTCGTCTGGGTGTGCTCATCACGGTCAAGGAGATCCCGGACGATCTCACCGCGATCGATACCGCGCAGACCCTGGATGCGTTGTCGGGCGACCTGAATGCCTATCTGCAGTTCTTCAGCGGCCCCAGGGAGACGATCGACCGGGTCGCCCACGCCCTGCTGATGGACGCCGTGCACCGCACCGTCTATGCCTTTGCGCTGGTGGCCGTGCTCGGGATCGGTGGCTATGTGGTGGTGGGCCGCGACCGGCGCAGGGAACTGGCGGCAATCGTGGCGCCGCGTACTTGGCAGCTCGCGGCCGGGCTGGTGATCGTCACCGTGGTCGCGGCGGTCAGCGCTGGGAGTGGGCGGCTGGTGGAGCCGACGGACCCGGCGGAACCGGCGTCGCCGGTGTTCGCCGGCACCGCGTTGGAGGGAGCCCGGATCACGGGTCGATTGGCCGGTGTCGTCGACACCTTCGGTACGCAGCTCACCCAGGCGTACCAGGCGAACACCGAGTTCTACGAGGTGGCAGATGTGAACCTGCGGGCGGCCTGGAATGCCCGCTCGCTGATGGAGACACTGGCTGCTGTGGAACCACCTGAGGCTCCGACTCCCGCAGTGAGTGCGGGCAGCGAGGCCGACGCGTCGGCGACACCCGGCCTAACGCCGACACCGGCTGCGCAACTCGTTACGGTGCTCGTGGTCAGCGACCTGCACTGCAATACGGGAATGACCCCGCTGATTCGCACGATCGCCCAGAGGTCGGGTGCCCGGATCGTGCTCAACGCCGGGGACACCACTGTGAACGGCACAGCATTGGAGTCGTTTTGCGTGAACTCCTTCGCATCGGCCGTTCCCAAGGGAGCGACGATGGTAGTCGCCGACGGCAATCACGACAGTTCGACGACATCGGCCCAGGAGCGGGCGGCCGGGGTTCGGGTGCTCGGCGGTGACGTCATCGAGGTCGCCGGGATGCGGATTTTAGGCGATCACGACGCGTTGGAGACTCGGCTGGGGGAGGGGTCGACCGAAGCCCGGGACGAGACGATCCCGGAGCAGGCCGACCGGCTCGCCCGAACGGCCTGCGAGGCGGAGGACGGCATCGACCTGCTGCTCGTCCATCGGCCGGCCGCCGGCGCTGCCGGGCTCGACTCCGGGTGTGTACCGGTGCAGATCTCCGGCCATATGCACGCGCGCACCGGGCCGGTACCGGCAGGTGGCGGCGTGCTGTACGTCAGCGGGAGCACTGCCGGGGCCAAGTCCGGGGAGCTGACGGTCGGTCCGCTGCATGGGGTGGCCCAGATGACGCTGCTGCGCTTCGACCCCGAACAGCGACGATTCCTTGACTGGCAGTTGATCGAAGTCAAGCCGTCGGGGACGGCGACGGTCGGTGATCGTCAGCCTTTCCCTGAACCGGCTGCCGAAGCGCCTCCGGCGGAGGAGGCCGGACCGGAGGAAACCGGTGCGGATTGACGTGATAGTCCTGATTGCAGCACCTGTCGGAGAGTGATTTTCCCGACTTGCCCGGCAAAGCTAGCGCAAGGATGCCCTTTTGGGGCAGTATGGTCTTCATGCGCAGGGGGTTATGGTGGACAGTGGCAGGGATCGCCCTGAGTGGTCTGCTCGTTTTTGCCCCTTTTCTCTATTCCATGGTCACTGAGGCTTCCCCTCCGCGTCCCGAAGGGCTGGCGCAGCCCGGTGAGCAAGTGCAAGTGCGCGTCCCAGCGACGGACAGCGCCGTGATACCGACCGGCATCTGGGAAGTTCTGCCTGAGTCCCGGGCGGGTTACCGGATCAAGGAGCGCAGCAAGGTAGGCACGCTGGTTTCCCTCGGAAGGACCTCCCAGGTGACCGGTTTCGTCACCACGGAGGACGGCGTCGCGGTCCAGATGGAGGTGGAATTCGGCATCCCGTCGATCGCCTCCGGCGATGGAGTACGCGACCGGACTTTCGCGCGCGCCCTCGAAGCCCAGGTCTACCCACGGGCGATTTTCACGTTGACGGACACCATCGACCTCAATGGCGTGCAGGAAGGTGCGGAACCGGCGACGGTGACCGTCCGAGGAATCCTTACCCTCCATGGCCAGACCCGGCCTGTCCGGGCCTCGCTGGAACTCCAGCGGCTGGGAGAGTACATCGAGATCCGGGCAGCATTCTCTTGCCGCTTCGCCGATTTCGGCATCGGGTCGATGGATCGCGACGGCGTTCGGGTGGCTTCCACGGGGACTCTGGAACTGCAGATCCTCTTGGGGGGTGCGGCCTCCTCGCCGGAAGGACGGTCGGAGGACGCGGACCGGTCCGCGATGAGGTCGCCGCTGGTCCGCGAGGTTCTCGGTCCTCGGATCTCGTGATCTAGTGCGGGCGGTGGTATGTGTTACCTCGCTGCCGGTCGCACGGCCGTGACGTAGTGTGCCGAGGTGGACCGTGGCACCGAACTGACTCCCGTTGCGCAGGATTACCTCAAGATCGTCTGGTCTGCCCAGGAATGGTCGACGAAACCCGTGACGACCAAGCTGCTCGCGGAACGGCTGGGGGTGGGCGTCTCGACCGTTTCCGAGACGGTGCGCCGACTGAGCCACCAAGGTCTACTCGTCCACGCCCCCTACGGCGCGATCACGCTCTCCGAGGAAGGCCGGGCGCGTGCGGTGTCCATGGTGCGCCGCCACCGTCTCCTTGAAACCTTCTTGGTCCGGGAACTCGGGTATGGCTGGCATGAGGTCCACGACGAGGCCGAGGTGCTTGAGCACGCTGTCTCGGACACGCTGATCGAACGAATGGACGAGCGCATGGGCCGCCCACGTCATGATCCGCATGGTGACCCGATCCCATCAGCCGACGGCACGGTGGAGCAGCCGCACGCGACAATACTCACGCAACTGCCGCCAGGCAGGCCGGCGGTGGTCGCCCGAGTCTCCGATGCGGACCCACGGATCTTGCGTCGTCTGGCCGAGTGCGGACTAGGCCTCGACTGCGCGATCGTGGTGCGCAACGCGAAGGCGGACACGGTCTCGGTGACCTGGCACCCGCGTGGGACGGCCGGCGGTCCTGGAGCGGACCTGACTCTGGAGAAGGTCGCCGCCGAGCAGATCTGGGTGGTGCCGACGAGGGATCGTGAAGGGTCCGCCGCCGATCGATAGACTCGCTCCGTGACCACCTCTGACGCGACTGACTGCGCGACGTCCTCCCAGAATCCGGCCGAGCCCGCCTACCGGTACACCCCCGCGCTCGCCCAGCGGATCGAGTCGAGGTGGCAGGACCAATGGGATGAACAGGGCACCTTCTGGGCCGCCAACCCGGCGGGCGACCTCGTCGATGCGCAGGGACGGCACGCCGACGGACGCAGTCCGTACTTCATCATGGACATGTTCCCGTACCCCTCGGGTGCCGGGCTGCATGTGGGGCACCCACTCGGCTACATCGCGACCGATGTGGTGGGGCGATTCCGGCGGATGTGCGGCGACAACGTGCTGCACACCCTGGGCTATGACGCCTTCGGCCTGCCCGCTGAGCAGTACGCCGTCCAGACCGGGCAGCACCCCCGGACGACGACCGAGGCGAATATCGTCACGATGAAGCGTCAGCTGCGGCGGCTGGGGCTGGCGCACGACTCCCGGCGGTCCTTCGCGACGATCGACCCCGAATACGTGCGGTGGACACAGTGGATCTTCCTGCAGATCTTCGACTCCTGGTACGACCCGGAGGCCGTGCGTCCTGATGGCGGCCGAGGCCGGGCGCGGCGGATCAGCGAGCTGGAAGCCGAATATGCCGCCGGCACCCGCGCCATCCCGGGAGAACCGGCCGGAACGGCGTGGGCCGACCTGGCTGCGGGGCGTCGCCGGGACATCGTCGACGCCCAGCGGCTGGCCTATGTGGACGAGTCGCCGGTCAATTGGGCGCCGGGACTCGGCACCGTGCTGGCCAATGAGGAAGTCACCGCCGAGGGTCGCTCGGAGCGTGGCAACTTCCCGGTCTTCACTCGTAACCTGCGGCAGTGGAAGATGCGGATCACGGCCTACGCCGATCGACTGGCCGACGATCTGCAGTTGATCGATTGGCCGGAGAAGGTCCAGTCGATGCAACGCAACTGGATCGGACGCAGCGACGGCGCCTACGTGCATTTCACCATCCTGGGGGACACGGACCGGGCCAATGACCTGGCCTCCACGGCCGGGGATGACATCACCGTGTTCACCACCCGGCCGGACACGTTGTTCGGCGCGACCTTCATGGTCGTCGCCCCCGAACACCCCCTGCTCGACGAGGTGCCGGCGGCCTGGCCGGACGGCACCCGCAGTTCCTGGACCGCCGGGCACAAGACGCCGGTCGAGGCCGTTGCCGCTTACCGGCGTGAGGCAGCTGCGAAGACCGCCGTCGAACGCCAGATGGATGCCGGTGCCAAGACGGGTGTGTTCTCCGGGCACCTGGCCGTCAACCCGGTCAACGGCGAATACATCCCGGTGTTCACGGCCGACTACGTCCTCATGGGTTACGGCACCGGCGCCATCATGGCAGTCCCGGGCGGTGATGACCGCGACTTCGCGTTCGCGCAGGCCTACGACCTGCCGGTGATCTACACCGTGCAGCCACCCGAGGGGCATGAGGGCGCCTGGACGGGCGACGGTGAGATCGTCGGCTCGGCCAACAGCGAGATCTCACTGAACGGGCTGGGCGTCGAGGACGCCACGCACACCATCGTGGACTGGCTGGTTGCCAAGGGACTCGGGGAGGCGACCACCACATATCGGCTGCGCGACTGGCTGTTCAGCCGGCAGCGCTATTGGGGTGAGCCGTTCCCGATCGTCTGGGACGACGACGACCACCCGCATGCCATTCCCGAGTCGATGCTGCCCGTGGACCTGCCCGACGTCCCCGACTTCGCGCCGCGCACCTTCGACCCGCAGGACGCCGACTCCTCACCGGAAGCGCCGCTGGGCCGCAACACCGACTGGGTGCGGGTGACTCTTGACCTGGGTGACGGACCCAAGGAGTACCGCCGCGATACCAACACGATGCCCAACTGGGCCGGGTCGTGCTGGTACTACCTGCGCTATCTCGACCCCGCCGAGTCGGCGCATGTCGTGGACCCGGAGACCGACCGTTATTGGCTCGGCCCGAAACACAACGCGACCAGCGGCCCGGCCGGTGGTGTGGACCTGTACGTGGGCGGCGTCGAGCATGCCGTGCTGCACCTGCTGTACGCCCGGTTCTGGCACAAGGTGCTGTACGACCTGGGCCACGTGTCGAGCATCGAACCCTTCGGCAAGCTCTTCAACCAGGGTTACATCCAGGCATACGCCTACACCGATGACCGGGGTGCCTACGTGCCGGCCGCGGAGGTGACCGCGGAGGATGGCCCCGATGGCGAGCCTGTGTTCCGCTGGCAGGGCGAGGTCGTCAACCGGGAGTACGGCAAGATCGGCAAATCGCTGAAGAACGCCGTCACCCCCGACGAGATGTACGAGTCTTACGGCGCGGACACGTTCCGGGTCTACGAGATGTCGATGGGTCCGCTGGATCTGTCGCGACCGTGGGAGACCCGGGCCGTCGTCGGCGCCCAGCGGTTCCTGCAACGGCTGTGGCGCAACGTGATCTCGGAAGAGACCGGGCAGGTCACAGTCGTCGACGATCCCGCGGATGTGCCGACCCTGCGAGCAGTTCACCGGGCGATGGCCGACGTGCGTGCCGAGTACACGAATATGCGTCCCAACACGGCGATCGCCAAGCTCATCACCCTGAACAACTACCTCACGGGCCTCGACCGGGTGCCGCGCGAAGCGATCGAGCCACTGGTGCTCATGACGGCCCCGGTGGCGCCGCATATCGCCGAGGAACTGTGGCAGCGGCTCGGCCACGAAGACTCGCTGGCCTACGAGCCCTTCCCCGAGGCCGACCCGGTCTATCTGGTGGAGGACACCGTGACCTGCGTCGTGCAGGTCCAAGGGAAGGTGCGTGCCCGCCTGGAGGTCGCCCCGGATGTCTCCGAGGACGACCTGCGCGCGGCGGCGCTCGCGGAACCCAACGTGGTGCGGGCGCTCGACGGCCGGGCCGTGCGTACCGTCGTCGTGCGGGCGCCCAAGCTCGTCAACGTGGTGCCGGCCTGACGGATTGCAGGGGCGGGTCGTTCCGCCCTCGGTCCGGGGCGGGTAGGCACCGGGTCAGCGGCGGCGGGTACCGAAGATCGAGCGGGTCAGCTCACGACCGAGCTGGGTGCCGACGGACGTCAGGAAGCTGTCCAGGGCGGAGGTGCCGCTCCGTCGAGGGTGGCTGGCGGCTGCGGCATCGCGCTCGAGTTTGGCGCGCATTTTCTCCAGTTCCGTCTGCCCCTTCGCGGTGGCCTTCGTCGCCTGAGCCTCGGCTGCCTGCTTCTCTGTCTCCGCGATCCGGGCGGTGAGCAGCTCGTAGGCCGACTCGGCATCAATCGCCTGCCCATAGCGCGACTGCAACGGTGAGGCGGCCACGATCGAGTCCATAGTCACCTGCGGTGCCGGTTCCATGGCCGATTGGGGTGCGCGGACCCGGGTCCAAGCGACCGGCGTGGGGGCGCCCTTCTCGGTGAGAACCGTGACCACCGCCTCACCGGTACCCAGTGACTGCAGGAGCCGCTCCAGGTCGTAGGGGGAATGCGGGAAGGTCCGGACCCCCGCGCGCAGGGCTGTCGCGTCGTCGGGGGTGAAGGCGCGCAGTGCGTGCTGCACCCGATTTCCGAGCTGGGCCAACACATCGGCTGGGATGTCCTTCGGGCTCTGGGTGACGAAGAAGACGCCGACGCCCTTGGACCGGATCAGGCGGACCGTTTGGACGATCTGGGTCAAGAAGTCCTTCGAGGCCCCGGTGAAGAGCAGGTGGGCCTCGTCGAAGAAGAAGACAAGTTTCGGTTTCTCGGGGTCGCCGACCTCGGGCAGGTCCTGGAAGAGGTCGGCCAGCAGCCACATCAAGAATGTGGAGAAGAGCGCGGGTCGGTCCTGGACGGCGGGCAGTTCGAGGGCGGAGATCACACCGCGACCGTCTGGGGCCACACGCAGGAGGTCGGTGGTCGCAAAGGCAGGTTCGCCGAAAAAGACATCGGCACCCTGGGCTTGCAGGGTGATGATCTCCCGCAGAATCACCCCCGCCGTCGCCGCCGACAACCCACCGATGCCCTTGAGCTCGCCCTTGCCCTCGTCGGAGATCAGGTGGGAGATGGTCAGCTGAAGGTCCTTGAGATCCAGCAGCGCGAGCCCTCGACTGTCCGCCCAGTGGAAGACCAGGCCGAGGCTGGATTCCTGGGTCTCGTTCAGCCCCAGCACCTTGGACAACAGCAGAGGACCAAAATCGGTGACGGTGGTCCGCAGGGGCACCCCGGCACCGAGTCCACCGAGGGAGAAGAACTCCACGGGATAGGACATCGGTGCCCACGATTGGCCGATGCTGGCGGCGCGGGCGGCGATTTTCTCGTCCTGTGGCCCGGCGACTGCCAGCCCCGACAGGTCTCCCTTGATGTCGGCCAAGAAGACCGGCACGCCCGCCTCCGAAAGTCCTTCGGCCATGCCCTGGAGAGTCTTCGTCTTGCCAGTGCCGGTTGCCCCTGCGATGAGTCCGTGACGGTTGAGCATGGCGAGCGCGAAGCCGACCTGCGCATCGGGATTGGGCGTGGGTTCGCCGTCGGGACCGGCCTCCAGCAGGGCACCGAGCGCCAGTGTGGCGCCCTGGGTGGCGTATCCGGCCGCGACCTGGGCGGCGTAGCCGGCCGTCGCGACGGCGGGTGTTGCGGGGGTGGTGCTCGTCGCAGCTGCGGCGGTCTTGGCGGGGGTGCTTTTCGTGGGGATCTCGGCCGCCGCAGCGGCCTCGGCAGCTTCGAGCGCGGCTTGGGCAGCGACCGCCTTGGCCTCGGCGGCCTCCGCCGCCGCTTGTGCGGCAGCGGCACGCAAAGCAGCGAGTTCGGCGGACGGGGCAGTGACGTCGTCGGGCATGGTCGGATCGTAGGACGCACCGTTCGCGGACGGAAACGACGAGGCCTTGGGCGTGCGAAACGTGCGCTCAGGGGCCGTGGGGTCATAAGGTGGCGCGGCCATGACTTCCTATCCGTGCGTCCACGTCGTCACCGACTCGACGGCGTCATTGGCCGTGCCCGCAGCGGCACCGTGGGCCGCGCGGCTGCATATTGTCCCTCTCCAGATCATCGTGGAGGATGTCACCTTCGCTGAAGGGCTGGACATCACCCCGCTGGAAGTGGCCGACCTGTTGACGGCTGGCCAGCGACTGACGACATCGCAGCCGAGCCCGCGAGCCTTCCTCGAGACGTTCACGGCCGCCGAAGCGGCGGGGGCGACTGGAATCGTGTCTGTGCATCTGTCCGGCGAGTTGTCTGGCACGGTATCCGCGGCGGCGTTGGCCGCGGAACAAGTGGGGATACCGGTGCGGGTGGTCGATTCGCGCACCGTCGCGATGTCCCTGGGTTTCGCTGCGATGACCGCCGCTGAGACCGCTGCGGGGGGCGCGGATCTGGATGAGGTGGCGGCGCGAGCTCAGGAGGTGGCGGAGCCCAGCCGGGCGATCTTCATGGTGGATTCCCTCGATCACCTGCGGCGTGGTGGACGTCTCGGTGCCACGGCTGCCGCCCTGGGAACGGTCCTCGGTGTCCGGCCGCTGCTGGCCGTTCGAGGCGGCCGGATCGAGATCGTGCAGAAGGTGCGCACCCGCGCTGTGGCTGTCGACCGCCTGGTCGACGTGGCGGTCGAGTCCGCCGGGCGCCGACGCGAACCTGTACTTGCCGTGCACTTCCTGGGGTCGGATGTGCTGGCTCAGGAGGTCGCGGAACGGCTCCGTGAACGTACTGGCGCCGAGGTTGGGGTCAGTCCGGTGAGTGCGGTGATCGGCGCACATGTGGGGCCGGGAGTACTCGGCATCATGATCGCGGACCATGCGCCGGTGGTCCCCATCGACTGAGCTCGTCCACAGGGATCGTTGACGGGCCTTCTTGCACAGGATCCCGTTGGTGGCACCTGAGTTTTCGGTACGGTTTCCTAGCGTCGCACCATGACCTTCGACGACGGTGCCGCGCGCAGCCGGCTGACTCGCATTGCCCAGAGTGGGCAGGAGGCGGAAGCCAACGACGGGCATTTGCTCCACGACCGGGCGCTGGCGCGGGTCGGGGCCGCCTATGGGACTGCCTACGGACACCCGACCGCCGGTGCCGGCTACCAGGAGCCGCCTGCCGGTCGGCGCCGATGGGCGTTGTCAGCCCGCACCGTCACCGTGGCCGGCGTGGTGCTGATCCTGCTGGCTGTCGTCGTGGCTCTCGGTGCTCTGCGCTCGGCTAGGACCCCGGATCTCACCGTGAGCCGGCCTTTCGGCGGTTCGACCGCCACTGCGTCTGCGGCGGGCGCAGGGACGCCAACTGCCGGGAGCGCCGAGGCCCCCACCGGGTCCGCGGCGACCGGGGCTTCGACTGGCGCTCAGGTGGGTGCCGCATCATCGGGCGGCGCTCAGGTGGTTGTCCATGTGGTGGGTCAGGTGAACCATGCGGGCCTGGTGACCTTGCCCGTCGGCGCGCGTGTTGCGGACGCCCTCACGGCCGCCGGTGGACCGACACCCACCGCCGATACCGCCGCGCTCAACCTGGCCCGTCCGGTCACTGACGGGGAGCAGATCGTCGTGCCGAAGCCGGGGGAGTCGCCGGTAGCCGTGGCAGGCGGCGCTGGATCTACCGGTGGCGTGGCGAGTGGTGCCGGTGGTGCGGGTGCGTTGGTTGACCTCAATGCCGCCGATGCCGCCGCTTTGGATGCCCTGCCTGGGATCGGCCCGGTGCTGGCCGAGCGCATCGTGGCGTGGCGTGCCGAACACGGGAGGTTCACGGATGTGGCCGAGCTCGGTGAGGTGAGTGGTATCGGTTCGGCGGTTCTGGAGAAGCTCCGCGACCGCGTGCGGGTATGAGCGACTTCCGGTTGGTGCCGGCGGCTGTGGTCGCGTGGGCGCTCGCCTGGGGGGCGGTTGCGCTTCCCGCACGTGTCGCGTTCGGCGGTGTGGCGATCGGGGTCGCGGTGGTCGGCGCGGGTACGTGCTGGTGTGTTGTGCGGCGTCCGCGACGGACCCCGGGAGCACTGCGAGCCGACGGGGGTGGCGAGTCGACCCACGTCGTGCCAGCAGCCTCGAAGGTGCCCACGGCGGCGCTCGGGGTGGTGCTCGTGGCTGCGGTGGGGGCAGGGGTGCTGCTTTCTGCCGGAGCCGACCGGGCCGGTAGCGCACCGCTGCGTGCCCTGGCTTCGGACCACGCCGCAGTGGCCCTTCGAGGCCAGGTCGCGTCCGCCGTCGTCCCGGTGCGCAACCACTTCACCGGTACCGTCGATCAGTATCGGGTCACGCTGACCGGTCAGCAGGTAAGAGGTCGTGGGGTCACCCAGGCGGCGGCCGGGCAGGTGGTGGTGACCGGTGACAGCCGCTGGGCCAATGTTCGTTACGGGGGCGTGGTGGAGGTGGATGGCCGACTGGCGCAACGCGGACTCGACCTCGTGCTGCAGGCGACGTCAGGCCCGGTCGAGATCCGCGGACCGGCGGCGTTTCTGAGGGTGATCGAGTCGATGCGGGCGGGCCTGCTGGATGCATCTGAAGGACTGTCCGGCCAGGCGCGTGGGCTCGTTCCCGGCTTGGCGATCGGCGACACATCAAGGCTGGAAGACGGCCTGAGCGATGACCTGAAAACGACTTCCCTGACACACATCACCGCTGTCTCCGGTGGGCACTTCGTCATCATCGTGGCCGTCATGGTGGCGTTGTGTGGCTGGCTGCGGGTTCCCGCCCCGGTGCGCATCTTCGCAATGGCCATGACCATGGCCGGTTTCGTCGTGCTGGTCCACCCGCAACCGAGTGTGTTGCGCGCCGCCGCGATGGGGGGCGTCGGGCTGGTGGCGCTGGCCTTGCGACGGCCCGCTCGGGGGCTGCCCGCATTGGCGGCGTCGGTGGTCGTGCTGCTTATCATCGACCCAGGGTTGGCTCGCGAATACGGCTTCGTTCTGTCGGTGGCGGCCACGGCCGGGCTTGTTCTCGTCGCTCGGCCGATGGCGGCCCGTCTGGCACCGTGGACCGGCCGTACCGCGGCCCATGCCATGGCCATTCCGTTCGCCGCCCAGCTGGCCTGTGGGCCGATCCTCGTCCTGCTCGACCCTGGCATCGGCCTGTATGCGGTTCCGGCGAACCTGCTTGCTGCCCCTGCCCTGGGTCCGGCGACCGTCCTAGGCGTCGCGGCTGCACTCATCTCCCCTTGGTGGGCGGGTGGTGCGCACGTACTCGCGTGGGTGGCCGGCCTTTTCACATGGTGGATCGCGGCGGTGGCACAGTGGTTCGCCGGGCTCCCCGGTGCGCGGATTCCATGGTTGAGCGGTGTGGGTGGCGCGGTGTTGCTGGCCGCGATCACGGTCGCTGTGCCGCTCGCGATCAGGTACGCCTGGCCGGGCCTGGCGTCCCCAGAATCGGGGATAGTCGCCGGTCAGCCGCAGTTGTTGAGGGCGCTGCGCGTGGTCGTGACGTCGGTGAAGGGCCGGCGCGCGATGGCCGCTGTAGGGATCGTGAGTGCCGTGGTGGCCGCCTGGCTTGTCGGCTCGGTCTGGACCCGCCGGGACGTGGCACCGGATTGGGCGGTGGCCGCGTGCGACGTCGGCCAAGGAGACGCGCTGGTCGTGCGCACCGGTCGGCGGTCCGCCATCGTGATCGACACCGGCCCCGAGGGCGAGGCCGCCGCAGGGTGTTTGAGGGGGTTGGGCGTGGAGCACATCGACCTTCTCGTGCTGACCCACTTCCACGCGGACCATGTGGGGGGCACGACGGCCGTGCTGCATTCGGTGACAGTCGAGGCCGCCCTCGTGACCGGACTCGCCGAACCCGCCGAACAAGCCGATCGAACGTTGCAGGCGCTGGCGGCGAAGGGCGTGCCGGTCGAGGTCGCACACAGCGGCGACACGGGCACCGTCGGAGGCGGTGAGGCCGGTGGCGAAGTGGGCGCCGTTGGCAAAGTGGCACTTTGGACCGTCCTTCAGGCCGCCCCCACTACCAGCGCTGGGATCATCGGCGCCGCCGGTGCGCTAACGGCCAGCGCCGCGGACTCCGACGGCTCGGTCGCGAATGAGGCCAGTATCGCTCTGCTCATCGAGGTCGACGGGCTGCGAGTGGTGTCCCTCGGCGACCTGGAGGAGGCCGGTCAAGACCGGTTGGCAGGGGCCGTCGGTGACGGCCTGGAACCTGTCGACGTCGTCAAGATGGCCCATCATGGCTCGGCGTCGCAGTCGGAGCGCCTCGCCGAGGTACTGCGCCCGGTCGTTGCCGTCGTCGGGGTGGGGGAGAACACCTACGGGCACCCGACCAAGACTGCGATCTCGCTCTACGAAGGGCTCGGTGCCACCGTCCTGCGAACCGACGAATGCGGTACCTTCGCGATCTCCAACCACCCGGACGGCCTTTCGGTGCAGGGCTGTCACTGACCGTGGTGCCGACCGGGCCAAGCGGCGCCGCGCTTTGGCTGGAGGACCGGCTGTCACCTGGGCGTGGGACCCTTATCCCATGGCGACCGCTCGGAGCACAGCTCGTTCGTGGGACGGCGAGACTCCCGCCCCGGTCATGTTGGTCCAAGGCCCCGAATCGTTGCTCGCCGAGCGGGCAGTCGAGCAGATCATCGACGCGGTACGTGACCGCGATCCAGATGTCGAGCGGGCCGATGTCGAAGGCTCCACCTATCAATCCGGCATGCTGTCCGTGCTGGTCAGTCCGTCGCTGTTCGGGGAAGCGAAAGTCGTGGTCATCGCCGGTGCAGAGTCCGCCACCGATGCGCTGATCGTTGACGTCATCGACCACCTCCCGCAGGCCGACCCCACGGCCACCGTCGTGGTCGTGCACTCCGGTGGTCCGCGCGGCAAGAAGATGCTCGATGCGATCCGGTCGAGCGGTGCCCCCGTCGTCACCGTGGATGCGATCAAGAAGGACGCGGACAAGGCGACCTTCGTCACCGGGGAGTTCCGCCGTGCGCGGCGGCGCATCGACGCCGGCGGTGTCCGGGCCCTGGTCGAGGCGCTCGGGAACGACCTCCGCGAACTTGCGGCCGCCTGCGCCCAGCTCATTGCGGATACCGATGGCACGGTCAGCGCTGACGTCGTGGATCGGTACTACGGCGGGCGGGTCGAGGCGACGGGGTTCCGGGTCGCGGACTCGGCGGCCACCGGTCAGGCAGGTCCAGCTGTCGCACTGTTGCGGCATGCCCTGGCCACGGGTGCGGACCCGGTCTTGATCGTGGCGGCGCTCGCGATGAAGGTCCGCGGATTGGCCAAGGTCGCGGCGTCACGCGGCCGCGGCAGCGCCTCAGCCAGTGAGCTGGGGATGGCGCCGTGGCAGATCGACCGGGCGCGGCGCGAGCTGGCCGGTTGGACCCCGGAGGGGCTTGCCACTGCCATCACGGCGGTCGCCGATGCCGATGCCGAGGTCAAAGGCGGCGGGCGTGACCCGGTCTTCGCGGTGGAGCGTGCGGTCCTGACGATCGCCTCCGCTCACGGGCGGTAAACAGGCGCTTCGCGACGGCTGCCCATGCAGGGCGTGTGCCTCACCCACTCGACCCGGTCAGCTCTGCACGCGCACCCAAGTCCGCGTCATCCGGCCGCAAGCACGCCGAAGGGGCCGCGACCCACGGGTCGCGGCCCCTTCGAAGACCTCACCACGCGCCACGTAGGCGCGTAGCGCCATCAGAGCGCGTTGACCGCCTTGGCGATCGCCGACTTGCGGTTGGCGGCCTGGTTGGCGTGGATGACGCCCTTCGAGACTGCCTTGTCGAGCTTGCGCGAGGCAGCGGCGAGAGCGACGGTTGCTTTTTCCTTGTCGCCGGCCGCGATGGCCTCACGAACGCGACGCACGTATGTCTTCAGCTCGGACTTGACTGCCTTGTTGCGTAGGCGAGCCTTCTCGTTCGTGCGAATGCGCTTGATCTGGGACTTGATGTTGGCCACGTGTGGACTTTCTGGTGTGTTCGCCGAAGCGATCGAATAGGTCGAAGAGGGCGGTCCCAGCTCCGGGACTGGGGTGGGGAACCCGTGGAGAGGAGCCGAGACGGTGCCCGCCGACCTGGGCGGACACGCAACCAACAAGTCTACCAGAGTGCCTACCGATGGGCAGCGATACCTCGGATGACCTGGTCGAAGGTGGCCCGGTCCAGGACGGCGCCTTCACGACGCACCGAGTGGGCGTCCACCTGGATCACCCGATCCAGCCGGATCTCGCTCTCGCGGCCCTTCGGGTCCCACGCCCCAGTGCCGATGTCGATCCAGTAGCGCCCGTGCCGTTCCTCGGTGGTGCGGTTCCGGCTGTGGTCCTTGCTCGTGAGCATCACCGCGAGCAGGAGTGCCCCCTCCCGGCCCACGATCAACACCGGCCGGTCCTTACCCTGGGTGTAGTCCTCCTCATAGGGGACCCAGGTCCACACGATCTCGCCGGGGTCGGCATCGCCGTCGAGGTCCGGGGCGTATTCGGCGTGGACCGCACCTACGAAGTCGCCTGCATAACCGGTCGCGACGCGACCTGGGGCGGTCGGGGTCCCGCCGGATTGTGCCTTCCGGGTACTCGTGGCCCGCGTTCCGGAATCCGGATGAGTCGATCTTCCACTGGTCCGGACCGTAGTCGTCGAGGTCGTGGAGTCCGTCGAAGTCGACGTGAGGAGCTTCGCGAGGAAGCGCAGGACGCGGGTTACTTGGGGGTTGGCCACAGCCGCAAATCGTATCGCTCAGCGGTGCGGGTCCCGCACCAATCGGCGCGTACGGCCGCGCCGTCTGCCGCACACGTCACGTCAGTCTCTGCATGGGACAATGGCGTGTCCTGCCGTGGCCGTAAATCCCGGCCGAGCGCGATCCACCGCACGTCACCCAGGAGCGCATTACCGTTGTCCCCGATTCCCAGCGCATCACTCAGTGACCGCATCCAGCCGGCCGCCACGCCGCCCGAGCTGTTGCGCAACTTCTGCATCATCGCGCATATCGACCACGGCAAGTCGACACTGGCCGACCGCATGCTCCAGTTCACGGGTGTCGTGGATGCCCGTGCCGCCCGGGCCCAGTACCTCGACCGCATGGACATCGAGCGTGAGCGCGGAATCACGATCAAATCCCAAGCGGTCCGCATGCCCTGGGCCGTCATCGACGACGACGGCGAACACGCCTACGCGTTGAACATGATCGACACCCCGGGCCACGTCGACTTCACCTACGAGGTCTCCCGCTCCCTGGCGGCCTGTGAGGGTGCCGTGCTGCTGGTGGACGCCGCCCAAGGTATCGAGGCACAAACCCTTGCGAACCTCTATCTGGCGATGGAGAACGACCTGGAGATCATCCCGGTCCTGAACAAGATCGACCTGCCGGCGGCCCAGCCGGAGAAGTACGCCGACGAGATCGCGCATCTGGTGGGCGGCGACCCGGCTGACGTTCTCAAGGTTTCCGGCAAGACGGGTGAGGGCGTCGAGGCGCTGCTCGACCGCATCGTGGAGCGCGTGCCGGCTCCGGTGGGTGACGCCGGCGCCGCCGCCCGGGCCATGATCTTCGACTCGGTCTATGACACCTACCGCGGTGTGGTCACGTACGTCCGGGTGATCGACGGCCAGCTCTCCCCGCGCGAACGCATCGCCATGATGTCGACCCACGCCACCCATGAGCTGCTGGAGATCGGCGTCATCTCCCCGGAACCCATCCCCACCAAGGGGCTGGGTGTCGGCGAGGTCGGCTACCTCATCACCGGGGTCAAGGACGTGCGTCAGTCGAAGGTCGGTGACACGGTCACGAACGCGGCCAAACCCGCTGAGGAGGCGCTGGGCGGTTACTCCGATCCGAAGCCCATGGTCTTCTCGGGGCTGTACCCGATCGATGGCTCGGACTACCCGATCCTGCGAGACGCGCTCGACAAGCTCAAACTCAACGATGCCGCCCTGAACTACGAGCCGGAGACATCCGTCGCGCTCGGTTTCGGTTTCCGGCTGGGCTTCCTCGGGCTGCTCCACCTGGAGATCGTGCGGGAGCGGCTGGAGCGGGAGTTCGACCTCGACCTGATCTCGACGGCACCCAACGTCATCTATGACGTGACGATGGAGGACGGTCGCGTCGTCAATGTGACTAACCCGAGCGAGTTCCCGGGTGGAAAGATCCGCGAGGTCCGCGAGCCCGTGGTCCGGGCGACGATCCTGACGCCGGCCGAGTTCATCGGCACCGTCATGGAGCTGGCTCAGTCCCGGCGCGGGGATCTGCTCGGGATGGATTACCTCTCCGAGGATCGCGTCGAGATGCGGTACGCCCTGCCGCTGGCGGAGATCGTCTTCGACTTCTTCGACCACCTCAAATCCCGCACCCGCGGGTACGCCTCGTTGGACTACGAGACGACCGGGGACCAGGTGGCGGACCTCGTCAAGGTCGACATCCTGCTCCAGGGGGAGCAGGTCGACGCCTTCAGCGCCATCGTGCACAAGGACAAGGCCTATGCCTACGGCGTGTCGATGACGGGCAAGCTCAAGGAGCTCATTCCCCGCCAGCAGTTCGAGGTGCCGATCCAGGCGGCTGTGGGCGCGCGGGTGATCGCCCGGGAGACCATCCGGGCGATTCGCAAGGACGTGCTGGCCAAATGCTACGGCGGTGACATTTCCCGCAAACGCAAGCTGTTGGAGAAGCAGAAGGAAGGCAAGAAGCGGATGAAGACGATCGGTCGCGTCGACGTTCCACAGGAGGCCTTCATCGCGGCGCTGTCCTCCGACGGTGGCGGGAAAGACGCCAAGGACGCCAAGAAGAAGTGAGTGGCCGTGCCTGCCCTACCCGAGGGTGAACCCGCGCCCGCCGACGGCGCGTTGCCCGACTGGGTCGGTGGCGGCGAGCCCGTCGGTGGCGGCCGTGCCTTCGGGGTGTACGTGCACATCCCGTTCTGCGCGGTGCGTTGCGGCTACTGCGACTTCAACACCTACACGGCGGCCGAGCTGGGTGGTGGGGCCAGCCAGTCCTCGTATGCCTCGACAGCGCTCAAGGAAGTGGAGCTCGCAGCACGGGTACTGGCCCGTGCGGGGTTGGGTGGCCGACCGGTGAGCACGGTCTTCTTCGGTGGCGGTACCCCAACGATCCTGCCGGTCACCGACCTGGCCCGGTTGCTCGACGGTGTGCGGTCCGTTTGGGGGTTGGCGCCCGACGCCGAGGTCACCACGGAGGCGAATCCGGATTCGGTGACGCCCGAGTCGTTGGAGGAGTTGGCTGCGGCCGGCTTCACGCGAGTGTCCTTCGGGATGCAGTCGGCGGTGCCGCATGTCCTGGCGACCCTCGACCGTACCCATGATCCGCGCCGGATCCCGGACGTCGTGCGGTCGGCCCGTGACGCGGGCCTGGCAGTCTCCCTCGACCTGATCTACGGAACGCCCGGGGAGAGCGTTGATGACTGGCAGGTGAGCTTGGACGCGGTCCTCGCCACCGGTGTCGACCACGTCTCGGCCTATGCGCTGACGGTGGAGCCGGGGACGCGGATGGGAGCACAGGTGCGGCGGGGGGAGCTGGCGCCCCCGAGCGACGACGACCAGGCCGAGAAATACGAGATCGCCGACGCCACCCTGCGTTCCGGCGGTCTGGAGTGGTACGAGGTCAGCAACTGGGCGCGCACCGAGGCGCACCGCTCCCGGCACAACCTCGCCTACTGGCGTAGCGACGACTGGTGGGGGATCGGCCCGGGAGCGCATTCCTACATCGGTGCGTCCGCGGGCCGCCAGCCCGGTGTTGCGGACGGCGTGGTGCCCCACGGCGATGGGGCGTCGACCGACTCGGGCAGTGGCTCGAAAGGCGGCCTGGCGGGTGCTCGGTGGTGGAATGTCAAGAGCCCACGCAGGTACGCGGCGCTGCTCGCCGAGGGTAGCCCCGCTGCCGGTCGCGAACTCCTCACGGCTGCCGACGGCGCACTCGAAACGGTGATGTTGCGGACCAGACTGCGCGAGGGGATTGAGTCGTCGATGCTCTCGGCCGGTGGCCGACGGGCGATCCCGGGGTTGATCGCCGATGGGCTGATAGACGGTCGCACGGCCTTGGCCGGTCGGGTGGTGCTCACCCTGCGCGGTCGGCTCCTCGCGGACACGGTCGTGGGCGCGCTCACGGCGGAGACCGATGAGCCGGTGGGATCTGAACCGTAATCGGCTGCTCTTGACCAAAAGTGTCCATGCTGTCCGCTAAGATGCGTCCGACTCTCTCACGATGCCTTCACAGGATGTATCGGGTGCGGGGTCCTGCGCCCAGCGATCGGCTGGCCGTGCACAAAACACAGAAGGTGGACTGATGACCGACACTCCGACGGGCGGCAACGTGCCCAACCCGAACGATCCCTCCGTTCCCCAGCCCCCTTACGGCGGCGGACAGCCGCCGGCCGGGCAGCCGATTCCGCAGCCGGGTGCCTATCCGCCTCCGGGCGCGTACCCGCCCCCCGGCGCCTACCCCCCGCCTGGACAGGGTGGTTACGTCCCGCCGGCCGGGCAGCCCGGTTACGTCCCGCCGGCCGGGCAGACGGTCTCCGTGGGCGAGGCCTTCAGCTACGGCTGGAATAAGTTCACGCAGAACGTCGGCACGATCCTCGGTGGCGCGGCCATCTACATTGTCGGTCTGTTCGTCATCTCCCTGGTTCTCTACTCCGCGCTGATCATGGCCCCCGCGGCGGACGGACGGTCCCCCGGATTCTTCGTCATGGGCATGGTGGCGGCGATCATCGTCCTGCTTGCAGCGTTCGTCCAGGCGGCGCTCATCCGGGTCTCGCTCCTGTACACCCGTGGTGAGACGGTGACCATCGGGTCGTTCTTCCAATTCCCGGACTTGGGCAAGGTGCTCATCGCTGCGCTGCTGGTCGGTGTGCTCACCGGCATCGGCACGGCACTGTGCTACCTGCCAGGGATCGCATTCGCCTTCTTCGCCCAGTTCACCCTGTATTTTGTCATCGACAAGGGCTTGCCTGCGGTGGATGCGCTGAAGGCTAGCTTTGTGATGGTGAAAGACAACCTCACCACGGTGCTCCTGGTCTTCTTGGGCGTGTTGGTCGCCACTGCCGCCGGCTCCCTGCTGTGCGGCGTCGGCCTCCTGGTCGCCTACCCGGTGGCCTACTTGGCGACGGCCTTCGTCTACCGTCGCCTGAACAACGAGCAGCCGGTCTGAGCACAGTCCGCACGCTGACGATGGCCGCTGTCCCTCGGGACGGCGGCCATCGCCGTCCCGGCTCGCCTACCGCCCGTCGGGCTCTGCGGTGACGAAGTCGATCAGTTCCTCCACCCGGCCCAGGAGCGATGGCTCCAGGTCGGCATAGCTGCGCACCGTACCCAGGATCCGTTGCCAGGCACGTGCTACGTCCGCTTGACTCTGGGCCGGCCACCCCAACTCGCGCAGGATGCCACGCTTCCACTCGGTGCCCCGCTCGATCACCGGCCAGGCGCTCAGCCCGACGCGTTCCGGCCGCACGGCCTGCCACACGTCGATGTACGGGTGCCCCAGCACGAGGACCGACCCGGGGGGCAGCCCGCGCACGGCCTGGTCGGTGATGCGGCGTTCCTTGCTGTGATCCACCAGGTGGTCGACGAGCACACCCACCCGGCGGTTCGGTGTCGGCCCGAACTCGGCGAGGGCGTCGGGCAGGTTGTCCACGCCGTCGAGCAACTCGACGACCACGCCCTCGACCCGCAGGTCGTCCCCCCAGACCCTCTCGATGAGTTCGGCGTCATGCCGGCCCTCCACCCAGATCCGGGCCGCCCGGGCGACCCGGGCCCGGGCGGGCGCGACTGCGCGCGAACCCGAGGCCGTCCGGGCGGGCGCGGCCGGAGCCCGCGAGGTCACCGGCGCCGTCAACACCACAGGCTTTCCGTTCACCCAGAACCCCGGACCCAAGGGGAACGACCGGGTGCGCCCATGCCGGTCCTCCAGGACCACCACGTGCATGCCACCGGACTTCTCCACCCGGGTGACGGCACCCACCCATCCCGTGGTGACCTCCTCGACCACGAGGCCGCGGTCGGCCGGGCACGGCACCGACGTGGGCCGGGAACGGTGGTGTGTGGGTGTCGGCGCATCACCGAGGACGTCGGAACCGTATCGGTCGAAGGGCTCTGCTGGCACGCGATCACCCTAGGGGGCGACGGGCCGCGTGCGTAGTATTGGCACTCGGAGGGTTCGAGTGCCGGTTCGCGAACCGTGGGCCGGTGACGAGAGGGAGGACCGTTGAGCGCCGAACGCAGGCTCGATGTGCTGCGGGCGATCGTCGAGGACTATGTCTCGACGCGCGAGCCCGTGGGTTCGCGCGTGCTCGCGGAACGGCACCATCTGGGAGTCTCCCCGGCCACCATCCGCAACGACATGGCAACGCTCGAGGAGGAGGGGTACATCGCCCAACCCCACACCTCCGCCGGGCGCATCCCGACCGACAAGGGATACCGGCTGTTCGTGGACGAGCTGTCCACCGTCAAACCGCTGTCGGTTGCCCAGCGGAGGGCCATCGAGACCTTCCTGTCGCGCGCGGTCGATCTCGACGACGTCGTGGCCCGCGCCGGACGCCTCATCGCGCAACTGACTGGCCAGGTCGCCGTGGTGCAGTACCCCTCCTTGCGGCGGTCGGGGTTGCGGCATCTGGAGCTGGTCTCTCTCGGCGGTGGCCGGTTGCTCATCGTGATCATCACCGACACCGGCCGGGTCGAGCAGCGCGCCCTGGAACTGGGCGAGTCACCCGACGAGGAGACACTGGCCGAGGTGCGGTCCCGCATCAATCAGGTGGCCGTCGGGCGGCAGCTCCCGGAGATCATGAGTGCGGTTGCGACGGCCGAGAGCTGGCCGCCGCAGATCCGTGCGCTGGTCGCGGAGATCGCGACCGTCGTCGAGCAGGCCCTCGTCGAGGAGAGCGCCGAGCGCCTCCTGCTGGCGGGCACCGCGAACCTGGCCCGTGCCGGCATGCGGTTCGAACACGCCCTGCGGCCGGTGTTGGAGGCGTTGGAGGAACAAGTGGTCCTTCTCGGCCTGTTGACCGAGATGGCCGCCGATGCGGGGGTCAGCGTGCGCATCGGCCGCGAGACCCAGTTGGAGGGACTAGCGCAGACTTCTGTCGTGACCACCGGTTACGGCAATGAGGGGGCCACAGTGGCGCTCCTGGGGTCGATCGGCCCCACCCGGATGGACTACCCGGGCACGATCGCGGCAGTGCGGGCGGTGGCCGCCTACCTGTCGCGGGTGCTCGGCTCGTGACCTCGAACCAACCAGCAGGAAGTGACGCGTGAGCGACTACTACGAAATCCTGGGTGTGCCGCGCGATGCGACCCCCGAACAGATCAAGAAGGCCTACCGCAAACTCGCCCGCGAGTTGCACCCGGATGTTGCCGGGCCGGATGCCGAGGATCGGTTCAAGGATGTCGGCCGCGCCTATGAGGTGCTCTCCAACCCCGAGAAGCGCCAGCAGTACGACCTCGGTGTCGACCCGACGGCCCCCGGTGGCGGGATGCCCGGCGGGGCAGGATTCGGTTTCCAGGACATCTTCGAAACATTCTTTGGTGGCGGGCAGGCTCAGTCGGGTCCCGTGCCGCGCGCCCGGCGGGGCAAGGACGCGCTCATCCGGATGGACATCGACCTCGCCGAGTCTGCCTTCGGGACCACTCGCGACCTCCAGGTCGATACCGCCGTCGTCTGTGGCACCTGTGGGGGCTCCTGCGCGCGCCCGGGCACGACACCGCGCACGTGCGACATCTGCCACGGCCGGGGGTCGGTGCAACGGGTCGCGCGTTCCTTCCTCGGGCAGGTCATGACCACCGCTCCGTGTGCCGCCTGCCAGGGATTCGGCACGACCATCCCCGAACCCTGCGCCGAGTGTTCGGGCGAGGGCCGGGTGCGTTCCCGCCGGTCGATCACGGTGAATGTGCCCGCAGGCGTCGACACCGGCACCCGCATCAAGCTGATGTCCCAGGGGGAGGTCGGCCCGGGTGGCGGACCCGCCGGGGACCTTTACGTGGAGATCCGCGAACGCGCGCACGAGACCTTCGTACGCCGCGGCGACGATCTACACTGCACGTTGCAGGTGCCGATGACGGCCGCCGCGCTGGGCACGGTGTTGGAGCTGGACACCCTCGACGGTTCCCATGAGATCGACCTGCGCCCTGGCACGCAGCCCGGCCAGATCGTGACGCTGAAGGGACTCGGCATCGGCCATCTGCATGGCTCCGGGCGAGGCGACCTGAACGTTCACGTCGAGGTCATCGTGCCGACCGGGTTGGACGATCAACAGACCGAGCTGTTGCGGACGCTGGCTGCCGCGCGCGGTGAGGAGCGCCCCGAACCGCGGCTCATGGCCGCCCATCCGGGTGTGTTCTCACGGTTGCGGGACAAACTCGCGGGCCGGTAGGCGAGTCGATGAGTGCGCCGGTCTTCCTGGTCGATCGCGGTCTGTCAGCCGTGGCGGCGGGCGACGCCTATGTGCTCGACGGCGCGGAGGGTCGCCATGCCGGTGTCGTCCAGCGGCGTGGGCCGGGGGAGCGGATCGACATCGTCGACGGCGCCGGAGTGCGGTTGTGTTGCGTGATCGAGTCGGTGGACTCGGCGGATGTCTTCCTGCGCGTGGAGCGGGTCGTCGTGGACCCGGCGCCTGCGGTCGCTGTGACGCTGGTCCAGGCCCTCGCCAAGGGGGACCGGGACGAACTGGCGATCGAGGCTGCGACCGAGGTGGGCGTCGACGCCGTCCTGCCTTGGCAGGCAGACCGCTCGATCGTGATCTGGCGTGGCACCCGGGCCGCCAAGTCCCAGGCGCGGTGGCATGCCACGGTCCGTGCGGCCACCAAACAGGCGCGCCGATCGAGACTGCCGCACGTCCATCCGCCCGTCGATTCCCGGGCGCTGGCCGCGCGGATCGCGCAGGTCGTGACCGCCGGGGGCGCGGCCGTCGTGCTCCATGAGGAGGCGGTCTTGCCGCTGGCCGAGGTGCCGTTACCCGCCGGGGTGGGTGCGCCCGGCCCGCAGAGCGCCGCCGCGCGGGGTGCGGCCGGACCCGGATCAACGGAGGCCGTCGCGCCGGAGGTGCTGGTCCTCGTCGGCCCCGAGGGGGGCATCAGCGAGACGGAAGTGGCTGCCTTCACGGCTGCCGGTGCCGTAGCCGCGCGATTGGGTCCGCATATCCTGCGCACCTCGACGGCCGGCCCGGTGGCCATCGCGATGGTGGCCGAGCGACTGGGCAGGTGGCGCGTGCCAGAATCTGCTGAGTCCCAGATCACACTGGCCGAGTAGTCTCAGGACATGACGAGCAATCCAGACTCGGCCATGTGCCTGTTTTGCCGTATCGCCGCCGGTGACCTCCCGGCAGAAGTGGTGGCGACCAGCGAACGAGCCCTGGCCTTCCGCGACATCAACCCACAGGCTCCCGTCCATGTCCTGGTGATCCCGCGCGAGCACCACGGCGACGTCGCCCAACTCGCAGCCACGGACCCCGGACTCTTGGCGGCCGTCGTGGAGCTCGCTGACGAGGTCGCCGGAGACCTCGCCGACGGGCAGTTCCGGCTGATCTTCAATTCCGGGCCACGGGCAGGGCAGTCGGTCTTCCATGTGCATGCACATGTGCTCGCCGGTGCGACTCTGGGGTGGTCACCCGCCTGAGCCGGTGGGCTGTGTGCCGGTCGTCCGGGGGACGACCGGCGATATTTCCTGTCGTGAGCCCGGCCGATCGCTACGATGGCAGTAGGTCATCCGATCAGCGAATCCACCGACGAAGGAGTGCGACGGGCGCAAGCCGGCTCATGACATCGACATCACCCGCATCCCCACGCTCGCAGGTCGAGCATCGCATCGTCATCCCGGGTCACGTGCCGATGGTCGCCCTCCTCGGCAGCGGCGACGCCGTGCTCCGTGCGGTCGAGTCCGGGTTCCCCCAGATCGACGTGCACGTGCGCGGCAATGAGGTCGCCCTGGTCGGTCCGCCCGGCGAGGTCGCGTTGGCCTCGCGGCTGCTCGACGAGTTGCTGACGGTTGTCGAGGCGGGTGCCGTGCTGACTCCGGATGTGGTCGCGCGGTCCATTTCGATGCTGACCGCGGCGACCGCCGCACGTCCGGCCGAGGTGCTGACGTTCAACATCCTGTCCAGCCGCGGCCGGACCATCCGCCCGAAGACGGTGGGGCAGAAGCACTACGTCGACGCGATCGATGCGAACACCATCACCTTCGGAATCGGCCCGGCGGGCACCGGAAAGACGTACCTCGCGATGGCCAAGGCGGTCCAGGCATTGCAGGCCAAGCAGGTCAACCGGATCGTGCTCACCCGTCCGGCCGTGGAGGCCGGTGAGCGACTCGGTTTCCTGCCCGGGACGCTCAGCGAGAAGATCGACCCCTACCTGCGGCCGCTCTACGACGCGCTGCACGACATGATCGATCCAGAGTCCATTCCCCGGCTCATCGAGTCGGGGACCATCGAGGTCGCCCCGCTGGCCTATATGCGCGGCCGCACCCTCAACGACGCCTTCATCATCTTGGACGAGGCGCAGAACACCTCACCCGAACAGATGAAGATGTTTCTGACCCGGCTCGGTTTCGGCGCCAAGATGGTCATCACCGGAGATATCACCCAAGTCGACCTGGCGGGGGGTGTCTCGTCGGGGCTGCGGGTCATCTCGGACGTGCTGACCGGGGTGGACGACGTGGAGTTCTGCGAGTTGACGTCCTCGGACGTAGTGCGGCACCGGCTGGTCTCCGACATCATCGATGCCTACGCGCGATGGGACACCACCCGGGTAGGGACGGGTGGTCGAGGCCGCGAGGGCGGCCGGCACGGGCAGGGGGCACGACGATGAGCATCGAAGTCAACAACGAGACCACCACAGAGGTGGACGAGGCCGAGTTCGCGGGGTTGGCCCGGCATGTTCTCGACACCATGCATGTGCATCCGCGCAGTGAACTGTCGATCCTCTTCGTTGACACCGCGACGATGGCGGATCTGCATGTGCGTTGGATGGATGAGCCCGGAGCCACCGACGTGCTCTCCTTCCCGATGGACGAGCTGCGGCCGGGCCGGGACGGTGAACAGGCCGGGCCGGGTCAACTCGGCGACGTCGTCGTCTGCCCGGAGGTCGCCGCCCAGCAGGCGGTGGTGGCCGGTCACTCGACCGTGGAGGAGATGCTGCTGCTGACCACGCACGGCATCTTGCACCTGCTGGGATACGACCACGCGGAACCGGACGAGGAGAAAGAGATGTTCGCCCTGCAACGCCAGCTCCTCCTCACCTACCTCGCCGACCGATGACCGGCACACCGGTCGCGCTGGTCGTTGCCATCGCGGCAGTGGCTTTGGGGCTCTCAGTGCTGCTCGCGGCGGCGGAGGCGGCGGTCCTCGGAGTGACACGCACCGCGGTGACGGACCGCATCGACCCCCGAGAGCCCGCCCGGAATCGGGTACTGGCGCTCATCGCCGATCCGCTCCAGACTCGCGCGGCCTTGCGATGTGTGCGGATCGTGGCCGAGGTGGTGGTGACAGTCAGCGCGGTCCTGGTCGTTGCGCAGTGGCTGGAGGAGTGGTGGCAGCTGCTGATCCTGGCCCTGATCGGTGGATTGCTGATCGCCGTGCTCGCGGTCCGGGTGGGCCGCTGGTCGCTTGGGCGACGCTATCCGGTGCCGTTTCTCCGGATCCTGTCGGTGCCGTTGACCCTGCTGGTCAAGGCGGTTTCCTGGCTCGTGCCGGTACAGCGGGCCGACGGCGACTCGGAGCGCGATCTGCAGCACATGGTCGAGCGGGTCAACGACTCCGGGGTCATTGAGGAGGAGGAGCGCGAGCTTATTCGTTCGGTCTTCGAACTGGGCAGTACCCTGACCCGTGAGGTGATGGTGCCCCGCACTGACATGATCACCGTCGCGCGTGATGTTCCGCTGCGGAAGGTGCTGTCGCTCTTTTTGCGTTCGGGGTTCTCCCGTATCCCGGTGACCGGGACCTCCACGGATGACCTCGTCGGGGTGGTCTTCTTCAAGGATGTCGTACGCATCATGGATGCCGACCCGACGACCACTCGCCGGGTGGCCGACCTCGCCCGGCCGACGCTCTTCGTGCCCGAGTCAAAACCGGTGGACGACCTGCTCCGCGCGCTGCAGTCCTCCACCTCCCATATGGCGATGGTCGTCGACGAGTACGGGGGGATTGCGGGCCTGGTGACCATCGAAGACGCCCTGGAGGAGATCGTCGGCGAACTCACCGACGAGCACGATCGCCCCGAGCCCGAGGCGGAGCCGCTCGGCGACGGCACGTTCCGGGTGCCGGCCCGCCTGGGCCTGGACGAGTTGGGCGAACTCTTCGAGATGTCGGTGCAGGACGACGATGTCGACACTGCGGGCGGCCTGCTGGCCAAGGCGCTCGGTAAAGTGCCCTTGCCCGGGTCGGCCGGCGAGATCCACGGTCTGCGGTTGGTGGCCGAGTCCGCCCAGGGTCGACGCAAACAGCTCGCCACCCTGGTGGTTTCGTTGGCACCCTTGACCGAGAAGGCCGACCTGGCGTCGGCCGATCACGCGGACGACTAAGGACACTTTGTGAACCGTTCCACCACCCCCACGGAGTCGGCGACGGCGCATCGTTCGGGGTTTGCCTGCCTGATCGGCCGCCCCAATGCCGGGAAATCCACGCTCACGAACGCGTTGGTCGGGCAGAAGGTCGCCATCACCTCGGGCCGTCCGCAGACCACCCGGCACGCCATCAGGGGAATCGTGCACCGGCCTGATGCCCAGCTCGTCCTGGTGGACACCCCTGGGCTGCACCGGCCGCGCACGCTCCTGGGCGAACGGCTCAACGATCTGGTGCGGACGACGTTAACCGAGGTCGATGTGGTCGGGTTCTGCCTGCCAGCCGACCAGCCAGTGGGGCCTGGCGACCGGTACATCGCGAATGAGCTGCGTGAGTTGTTGCCGGGGCGCACGCCGGTGGTGGCGGTGGTCACCAAGGCGGACCTGGTCGGCCCGGAGGCGATCGCCGCCCAGCTGTTGGCGGCTCAGGAGCTGGGGGACTGGGCGGATATCGTCCCGGTTTCCGCCGCAAGCGGCTACCAGGTCCAGACGGTGGCCGACGTCCTGGTGGGCCACCTGCCTCAGGGTCCGGAGTTGTACCCCGCAGGCGAGCTGACGGATGAACCGGAGGCGGTGATGGTGGCAGAGCTGGTGCGGGAGGCCGCGCTCGAAGGTGTCCGGGATGAGTTACCGCATTCGCTTGCCGTCGTGGTCGAGGAGATGATTCCTCGCGAGGGTTCCGGGGATCCTGAGAACGGGCGCCCACCATTGATCGATGTGCGGGTCAATCTCTTCGTGGAACGTGACAGTCAGAAGGCGATCATCATCGGTCGCAAAGGCGCTCGATTGCGTGAAGTCGGTACACAGGCGCGAAAAGGGATCGAGGCGCTTCTGGGTGCACGGGTCTACCTCGACCTGCATGTGAAGGTCGCCAAGGACTGGCAACGAGATCCAAAACAGCTTCGCCGACTTGGCTTCTGAGGGGCGCCGACTAAGATATCTCGGTGATCTTCAGGACGGTGGCCACCAGCGCGGCCCTTGCGATCGGGTTGGCCGTCGTCGGGGCCGTCGCCGGTCCGCAATGGGATCCCGAGCCGATCGCCGAGCACATCGTGCCGGCGACCGCCGACACCACGATCGGCGGTCAGCCGGCTGGCGGCGCCGCTCCCGTCGGCACGTACCCGGTCCACGAGACAATCGTGACCATTCCGCTGGACGGCGCGACCGTGGAGGGCACCCTGCGGATACCCGAGGGAGTCACCGTACCTGCACCGGCGATGGTTTTCGTCCACGGCGCAGGGACAGCAGGAGTCGATGCCTTCTCGGACCTCGCCGAGGCGGTCACCAGCGCCGGGGTCGTCACGTTGGTGCCCGCCAAGCGTATGGATACGTATTCGACCCGCCATCGTGACTACGAGACTATGGCCGGCGACTACCAGCGATCGGTCGATCTGCTGCGGGGTCGCCCGGAGGTCGACCCCGATGCTGTCGGTCTCTATGGCGAGTCGGAGGGCACGTGGATCGTGCCGATCATGGCGGTGAAGGATCCCCGGATCGCGTTCACGGCGCTGGTCTCCGCCCCGGTCGTGCCACCGCGCGAGCAGGCCGCTTTCGCCGTCGACAGCTACTTGCGCAACACCGATGTTCCGCACGGTGTTTTCCGGGCGATCCCGCGAGCTGTGGGCATGGCGATACCTGGTGGTGGTTTCGAATATGCGGACTTCGACGTCAAACCCTGGCTGGCCCAGCTCGACTGCCCTGTGCTTGTCGTCTTCGGAACCGCTGATCCGTCGATGCCCGTGGAACAGGGTGTGGACGAGATCATTGAAGAGACCGCCAAGGGCGGCAACCGTGCGGTGACCGCGCGCTACTACGAGGGTGCGAACCACGGCATCAAGATCGAGGGCGTGCTGGTTCCGGACTTCTTGCGGGACCTGTCCGCATGGGTCACCTCGCTGCCGACGAGCGCCACCGCAGCACCGCAGATCGCAGGCGACACCCCGAACCAGCAGTATCTGGCGGCCCCGGTGCCGAGCCCTCGGTGGTTGGGCAACGGTGATCTCCTGGTGGGGCTCCTGATCGTGGGCGCCGTCCTGCTGATCATCGGTCCGGTGCTGTGGGCGGGTGCGAGCGGGTGGAACCGGATCCGGGGTCGCGGGTGGTCAGTGGGCAGCATCGCCCGCCGGTTGCGGTGGCCCTTGGTCGGTCTCGCCCTCGGGTCGATCGGTACGGCGATCGCGCTCATCGTCTATCTGGTCGCGGTCGCGCGGCTGGCTCTCGACTATGAGAAGGACGCCTGGGTGGTCCAGGGTGGCTGGGTCGCGGTTCGGCTGATCGGGTTGGCGACCGTGGTGGCGGGGGCGCTGATCCTCAATCGTCGCGGGGAGATCCGCGCGATGCGCAAGGCCGCCACGTCCCGCCTCGACGTCCCTTCGGAGACGGCGGCGTTGGCGCCGACGGTCGTCTCCGGGTGGGCGCCGACGGTCACTTGGTGGAGCGCCTTGACGGGGTCGACGATCCTGCTGGTGATTTTGGCATATTGGGGTGTCTACCAACTCGGCATCTGATGCTGTCCGGTCCTCGACGGGCCGGGTTTCGGGGCTCCAGTTCTCTCTTCGGGGTGCACGCTGCGGGTGTTGTCGGGCAGGCGTACCTCAGCGGGACTAGCCTCGATGAATGGCTTCGCGCCACGACCGGTCCCGTCTGCTGGAGTTCATCGATGAACCGCCCGACGAACCCGCGGAACAGGCCGGATCTCAAAAGACGGCCGGGGGGTCGGCGGCGGTGTCGCCCCCGGGTACCCGCCCGCGCTGGAGGCGCCTCGCGATGGTCGCAGGCGTTGTCGCGGTGGTCGTTTCGGGGTTGGTTGTCGTCGATGTTGTGGCGGACCGGCAGCGGACCGCGCGCATCCTCGCGCAGCCGGGTGGGATCCACGCGATCACGACCAGTCCGAAGGTGATCTGGGAGCGTCCGTTGGAGTCGGCCATGGTGGCGACCGTGGGCGGGTTGGCGGTTGTGTCGTGGGGCGACCGCCTTGCTGCGATCGACCCGGCTGACGGGTCGGTGGCATGGTCTGCGGGTCCCCTCGGTGGACAGACCGACTGTGCGCCGTCGGCCGATGCCGAACCGATCCGGAGTTCCACCCTGGTTTGTGTCACCACCCCGAAGCCGGGGGCCGAGTCGGTAGCGTTGACCCCGCGACCCCATGTGGTGCGGGTCTTCGGGGCGGACGGTGCGGTGGCCTCACGCCGCACGATCACCGCAGAGGTGGTGGTGGCGGTCTCGGATCACGAGGTTGCGCAGGCGACACCAGGGGTCAGCGGAGCGACCGTCCGGGTCGAGGACGCGACCAGTGGCGAGCTGCGCTGGCTCCGCCGCGTCGAACGCGCACCGGTCGACCGGTCCTGGACCGTCGACGAGAATGGCGATCTCATCTCGCCTCCGTTCGCGGTGTGGACGTGGAACGGTTTCATCATGGTAGGCGGTGGTGGGCTAACGGCAGCCTTCGACGAGGCTGGTGGGCCGGTCAGTCCGGCCGAGGACGCGGCTGTCGTGGTGCGGTTGGGCGACGGGATGAGCTTGCGGAAATCGACCCCAGCCGAGGACTCCGTCACGGAGGTCGTGGGGCAGGACGGCCCCCGGTGGCGGGCGGAGGGCCGAGCTTTGGCGCCGATGGTGACCGATGGCACCACCGAGGACGTTGTGATGATCCAAGAGGGCGGCTTCACACGGGCGCATGACGCGCGCAGTGGCCGGGTGCGGTGGGGTCGCCTGGAGTCCTCCTACGAGACGGCAGTTGCCCGGGTAGATACTGTGTTGGTGCTCTCGCGGTCCAGTGGCATCGAGGGCTACGACACACAGACCGGCCGACTGTTGTGGACCCACCATCGCGTGCCGGTGGGCGAACGGCCGTTGACCGACGGTGACCGGTTGGTGGTGAGCACGGTGGACCCGGGAGTCCTGGACCCCCACGACACGGTCACGGAGGCGATCGACCTGCTGAACGGCGAGGTGGTGTGGCGCTACCGCCCGGATGGTGGTGGCATGGCCCTCTTAGGCATCGGCGGTCGGCTGGTCGCGATTGAGTCCCATGGCGATCAGGGGGCCTTGGTGGGTCTGGGCTGATGTTTGCTGGGATATCACGACTTCATACGATTCAAGGAGTGGCATATGACCTTCAGTGATCCGGCGGTGCCGGTGACCCAAGCCGATCCGGGAGTTCAGCCCGGCCAGCCGGCGACGGCGGTTGCCGATGTGGAGCTCTCGTCACCGGTGGTGGGTATGCCGGTGAGCGACTTCGTCCGCGACGGTGTCGCCCTTCTGCTGTTGGCGTTGAGCCTCGGCCTGCATTGGGACATCAGGCACAACGTCACCGGTCTGCCCTGGGTGATCGCGGTCACCGCCGTCGCCGCACTCGCGCTGACCCTGCCCTATGCGGCGCGGGCGGGGCTGCTGCCCACCGCCTGGTCGGTGGGCAGCACCCGCCGTGCCCGGCTGATCGCGGCCCTGCCCTACGTGGTGCTCGTCCTCGTCTACCTGGTGATCGACGCGGTGGCCGGCGACGTCTTCAGCGACGACGGCGGTTTGGGAGCCGGGATGGCCCTGGGATTGGCCGCGGCCGTCCTGGTCGCCCAACCCCGGCAATGCGAACTCGGCCCCCGCGAGGCTGAGGCGAAAACGGGGATGGCGTGGCGTGCTGCGGTGTTGGCGACCGCGGGTCTGTTCGCAGTGGTGGTACTGGTGTCGATCGTGCTGACCTTCACGAACGATGGCGGGCTGGGGGGCAACTGGACGGCCACCTTTGTGCTGAGTGGGATCGCCGCGCTGGCGATCGTGGGGCTTCCCGTGGTCGGGATGGCGATGGGCCAGGAGTCCGGCCGGCTGTTGATGGTGGCCTTGGGCTCCACGGTGGCAGTGGCTTTCGCCGTCCGGGTCGCTGGCAACCATGTCGAGTCCATGCAGGCAGGAATCGCCGGACTCGTGCTGGTGCCGGCGCTGGGAGCGATGGCGGCCGCGCCCGCTGTCCGGGGGATTAGCGCCGACCGTCCGGCGGCAGAAGTGTGGCCGAAGGTTGCCGGGTGGGCACTCTTCGGTGCGACGGTTGCGGCCGCCACCGTTGCGATCGTCGATCTGCTCCGGGTGACCGACGGTGCTGAGGCTGCTGAGTGGGTCACGGGGATGATCCTGGGCATCAGCGCTGCCGGTCTGGCAGTGTGGGCCGCCATGGTTGCGCGCAGCAGCCGGACGGTGGCGGTGTGGATCGCTGTCCTGGTGGCTGTGTTGGGGGTAGTGGTCCTCGTGGATGAGGTGGTTCGAGCCGGCATCGGCATCCTGCTGATGTCGATCTGGATCGGTCTTGCGGTCACCTCCGTCGTCGCGTTGACCGTTCCCCGCCAGGTCCGTGCCCAGGCCGCCGCCGTAGCGGCCGCCAACCCGGCCTACCGGCCGACACGTGCCTATGTGTGGGAGCCGCCCGCGGTGGCACCACTCCAGCTTCCCGTGCCCGTACCGCCGCCCGCGCCGGGTACCGGCTTTACCCCGGAGCAGGCGGCCAACCCGGCCACCCCGCTGGAGGTGCTGGCGCAGATCGCCGCCGACGCTCCGCATCTGCGACCGCAGATAGCGGCGAATCCGTCGACCTACCCGGCGCTGCTGGAGTGGCTGGGGAACCTGCAGGACCCGGCCGTCGACGCGGCGTTGCGCTCGCGGCGGTGATCGCGGCCGAGAGGCGTTGAGCCCAGCGGCGACGAGTGAGCCGGTGACCGGAAGCGGTCACCGGCTCGCTTGCGTCTCGTGGTTGCGCTGGGTCGAGGGATGTCGCGCTGGGTCCCGCCCCGGTGCTGGCCAACCACGAGCCCTGAGGTGTCCGGTATGCGGACGGTGGCGCGTGGCGTGTAGAGTGGCTACGTGCACTTCGAGCACCTCCTCCTTCGCTGCCGCGCCGAGGCTTTCTAGCCGGTCCCTCGTCGCGGTGGTTGGTGTGCCGGCTTCCACCATCCGAACCCCCTCGAAGGAACCCGCGATGACCACGAAGAGCCCCGCCACGTACGCCAACCCCCAACAGGCGTCGGGCATGCCGATCCACAAATACGTACCCTTTGCCGAGCAGTTCAACGTTTCCCTGCCTGATCGCACCTGGCCGGATAAGCGCATCGACGTGGCTCCCCGGTGGTGCGCCGTCGATCTGCGAGACGGCAACCAGGCACTGATCGAGCCGATGAACCCGGAGCGCAAGCTGCGGATGTTCGAGCTGCTCGTGCAGATGGGCTACAAGGAGATCGAGGTCGGCTTTCCCTCAGCCTCGCAGACAGACTTCGACTTCGTCCGGATGCTGATCGAGGAGAACAGGATCCCCGACGACGTCGTGATCCAGGTGCTGACCCAGTGCCGCGAGCACCTGATCGCCCGGACCTATGAGGCAATCCGGGGGGCGAAGCAGGCGATCGTGCACCTGTACAACTCCACGTCCGCGCTTCAGCGTGACGTGGTCTTCCGCGCCGACGAGGACGGCATCGTGGCGATCGCCGTCGAGGGCGCGAAGCTGTGCCGCAAATTTGAGCAGACGATCCCGGAGACGAAGGTCTTCTACGAGTACTCGCCCGAGTCGTATACCGGCACCGAGCTGGAGTTCGCCGTTCGCGTCTGCAACGAGGTGCTGGAGGTACTCGAACCGACGTCCGACCGCAAGGTCATCATCAACCTGCCGGCGACGGTCGAGATGGCGACCCCGAATGTCTACGCGGACTCGATCGAGTGGATGCACCGGCATCTGGCGCACCGGGAGAACGTCGTGATCTCCCTACACCCGCACAATGACCGGGGGACCGCCGTCGCGGCCGCCGAGCTGGGCTACCAGGCCGGTGCGGACCGTATCGAAGGCTGCCTGTTCGGCAACGGCGAGCGCACGGGCAACGTCTGCCTGGTCACGCTCGGCATGAACCTGTTCAGTCAGGGGATCGACCCGCAGATCGACTTCTCCGACATCGATCGCATCCGCCGCACCGCCGAGTACTGCAACCAGCTCTCGGTTCCGGAGCGGCACCCGTACGCCGGCGACCTGGTGTTCACGGCCTTCTCCGGGTCCCACCAGGACGCGATCAAGAAGGGCTTGGACGCGATGGAGGCTGAGGCCGAGGCGGCAGGCAAGGAAGTCGACGACCTGGTCTGGGGCGTGCCGTACCTGCCGATCGACCCGAAGGATGTGGGCCGGTCGTACGAGGCGGTCATCCGGGTCAACTCGCAGTCCGGCAAAGGTGGCATCTCCTACCTGTTGCGGGCCGAACGTCACCTGGATCTGCCGCGACGGTTGCAGATCGAGTTCTCCCGGGTTGTGCAGACGCATACCGACGCGGAGGGCACGGAGGTCACAGGCGACGACATCTGGCGGATCTTCGCCGATGAGTACCTGCCGGTTGAACCTGATTCCGGGTTGAAGCCGTGGGGCCGCCTGAAGCTGCGCGGCATCCGGACGACCTCGGGTGAGGACGGCCCGGATACGTTGAGCGTCGATGTGCTGGACCAGGGGGAGTCGCGAACCTTGACCGGCACCGGCAACGGCCCGGTGGCGGCTTTCGTGGATGCGATCCGGCAGGTCGGCGCTGAGGTGAGCGTGCTTGATTATGCCGAACACGCCCTGTCTGAGGGCGGTGACGCGACCGCGGCGGCTTACGTCGAGTGCCAGGTCGGCGACTCGGTGCTTTGGGGCGTGGGCATCGATCCCTCGATCACGACGGCGTCGTTGAAGGCGATCGTCTCCGCCCTCAACCGGGCGGGCCGGGCGGCCGCCTGAGGTTGGCGTATCCGGCGCTGTCCGGGCGCGTGAAGGCGTGCCCGGACAGCGCCGGAAGCGCACCTATGCTTCACGGCGGGGGCTCACCGCCGGTGTGTTTAGGGGTAGTCGTTGCGGTGGTCGAAGTCGTAGTGGGTGATGGGGTCTGCTTTGACTTTGGCGGTGAGGTGGTTGAGGAGTTCGTCGATTTTTGATTCTTTGGTGAGGTCGATGGTCGTGTTGGTGGTTTTG
>JAVBNE010000109.1:0-5988 GCA_031551755.1 Cellulomonadaceae bacterium
GAAGTATTTTAGAGATGCAAATACAAACAAAACTATTCCGGGGGGGGGGGCGGGGGGGGGGTGGGGGGGGGGGGGGGGGGGGGGGGGGGTGGGGGGGGGGGGGGGGGGGGGGGGGGTGGCGGGGGGGGGGGGGGGGGGGTGTGGGGGGGGGGGGTGGGTGTGGTGTTTGGGGGGGGGGCGGGGGGGGGCGGGGGGTGTGGGGGCTTCGGTCGCCAAGCCCGCCTGACGCCGCGCGCGCCCACTTTGGGGGAAAGGGTGCCAAGCTTGCTCACCCATGAAGGGGGTAATACCCCCATGTGTATGTATAACCTCCAGTGTACTTACTGATCGTCAATTGATGAAGAGTGGAAAACTTTCTAAATGTCAGTATTTTGGAAAAAGAATCTTAATAGAGTGAGTGAGTTGAATATTTGCAAAAATGTACTGCATCTTTGACAACTGCTTTACAGTGTAAAATATGCTAAATTTCAAACAATTTTCAGCCAAAACTTTTGGCATTTGTAACATGAAAAGTAGAACAAGTAAGATTGACTATCTTAAGAATTGCCCAGCTCCAAGAACAGGATGTCCGCTCTGCACCGACGGGCTGTCCCAACAGGCCCTGAAAACCCTGGCCCAAATCCGGCCTCTAGTCGATTTAAGCAGGTGACAGGGTTGTGAGAGCCCTCAAAAGTAATTATGTTGGATAGTGCTTTTCACATAACTGAGATAAAGATTGGAATTTTAGTTCCCTTGTATCACGAACATTTGTAGTCATCCATACACGTTTCTCAAGCAATGTTCCACCGACAAACAATGTCCGTGAGAGATGAGAATAAGTATGGACATAAGAACGCATTTTAGCATTAATGATGCACGTTTTATTTGCCACCTCAAAGACCAGTGATTTATGGTAGTCTTAGGTCTTTAGGTCAGTGGGCTGATTGATGCTCCCAAAAAACCCAGTTAACGCCTGTATAAAACATACTATGACAAATAAATATGATAATTCCGTAGCATCTCAAATCGGTCTTACCTAAGTGAAAATGAGTTCACAGACGTCTAAATGAGGTAAAAAAGACTGTAACAGGAAAAAAATCAATACAATAGATTGAACACAGCATTTATAAAATGTCGTGGGGGTCAAACTGGAGTCACATTTCAAAAGCAGCATTTCATTTAATGTTAATCTGGACGTCAGAATAATGATAGGCTCTACGATGCGAACAATTAAAAAATTCAAATCCTTCCACAAAGGGAAAGAGAAGGAGTTTATACGCATGGGAATGTTGTCGGCCAATACTTGCTATGCAGAAAAGAGTTATTGCACTCTGAGAATGCAGTCTGTAACCAATAACTTTATCATCAAGAATTTAATCATTCAATCTCCACAGTCTCTCCGCCATAAATTAAAGGCTATTCTGAAGGTGGACTAGCAATACTCCATGACGAACCAAAGCATTCATTTAGTTACTACACACTACAACAAAGATTCGCCAGCGAGTAAACGCGACAGAACGATAGTTCAGTGTTCAGTGTGAACGAGTAATCAAAGCAAACATTCACGCCTGTTTATTTTACTGCAGTTTATGTGCTAACCAGCTATTGCTAGTAAAGCCGTTACATTTACGGCACTTTCGTAAACATGTTTAACATTCAAGAGCTGTCAAAACGGTACCAGAAACACAAGCGAGGCAGTAAGAAATGGTATTGTCGACCAAGAACAGGTTCTCTGTGATTTCTGTACGGGACAGAGGCACCTCAAGAATGGCGAAGACACATCCATTAGCATGTGGTTCACGTAAATATAGAAACTGCGCCAATGACGCGATAACGTCACATCCCTAAGCCACCATCCAAAACCACTCTATCAACTAGCACCCAGAACCACCTATTACTAGAGACCAGGAAGCAAATTATGCAGAATTATTCGCAACTTTTTTTCAAAAGCACCATACAGTCAATGAATGAGACGCTTTGTATTTTCTAGATCCCCGTCGCCAGGTCTACAACACATAGCTGCACAAAGTCGGTCTTCGAGGGGAGGGGGGGGGGGGAGATGGCAGTTTGGCGACCGGGAGGGTAGGGTGGGGTTAAGATGATAGTATGGTGACGAGGGGGTACCTAGTTATTCTTTTTCACTGTTAAGAATGTGCACTGATTGCAATAACCGGGGACATTTAAAGTGAAAAGTTAACATTATAGGTAGTGTGGGCTGCAGAGTACTAACAGTGAGGTATACACCAAAAAAATCTTGTAGTAGTTATGGGTAACTACTATGGGTGACCAAATTGTTCACCCATGGGGGAGGGTCGAATACTCCCTCACCCCTTATGTGCATGTATGTTATAAAGAGGTGGATTTGGGGGCAGTGGATGCGGAACAGGTCAGTGTTTGGGGTAGCAACGATCGAAGGGCCATTTTTATGGAGTGGCGGGTCAGTCAACGAGATGTAAATATTTGAAATGAGTCGTGTTAACAGCCCTTCAGTCTATCATCGGTCAATGGCAGTGATTAGATTTGATACGCCGCACACAATTCATCGATTTCGCACTAGACATCGATAGAGAGATCCACCGGTTTCTCAATAGCGGACATCTGCAGTGCTATAAAGTACGTCCCTAATTGAAAAGTGACCGCTCCTCTTTTGGGGGGCCCGTGCAGAACAATTATGCCCTTGAAAGGATGGCTTCACTGTACATACTTGTTAATGGGAGATTCCAGTCAGCTTCTACCATCCAATTTCTGACAGCAGGCTGCACGTTACAGCCGTCAACTTTGGCGGACGATGACTTCGAAGTCGCAACGGCATGCATCTTTAGTTCGTTCATCTTCATCCATGTTTCATTTTTGAGGTGGTGGTGGATGGTGACGACGGGAAAAGTAAATCAGATGACGTGGATAACGACAAGAGGGGGGTGGTGGTGGTGACTTGTTCAAAAACTTTAACATGAATGTTAATGGTTTAAAGAGCAGTATCATGTAAATTCTCGTTTGCTGTCAACGACTGCGATTCCAATCCCAGGGTTGACACCCTCTTCATTAACGTTCAAAAAACGAGACCCTTAACTCATGGTTCGACTCTCCCAACCCAGCACACTCAACTCACTAGTCGTCGCACCAAAGCTTTCATAATTAACGGGAAGAGATGACACAGCTAAACACTAGGTATAACAGATATGGATGGGTGTTTTTGTGAAACCGCGGAGGAAGTGACACACTTCAAACGTGTCTACAAAACTATATCCATCGTTGCACCTGAACAATAGAGGCAACTAATTAGCTGGTAACACAGCCTCGCCACTATTTACTTAAAAAGAAATTGGCACGACACGCACCTTTGAATCGCGGCACCCCAGATGCTTCACGAGTGTGCAAATGGGTCGAAAAGGTATGGTAGGAGAAAGTAGAAAGCAACGAGGGATTAAAAAAGGGATGTCTGGCGCTTCACGAACAACAAATCGACAATTCACCCAGACAGAAAGATGTTTTTAACAATAACAATAAGGACATTTTCGGTTTAAGATACAGCTATCATTACCAACCTCGAAATTATCGGACAAGCAATTGCAAGCATTCATTTGCAGGAGAACCAAATTAAGTTAGCCAGGTTAACCGATTTCATTTCCACTTCTTTCTTAAAAAAGTTTACATAATTACTATAGATTACAAAATACGACGGAGTAACAAATTAAAACAACAATGGCTACGGAGGAAAAATCAGTATTGTATTAATGAAAAATTTCTTCGTAAAAAAAGGAGAAAACAGAAGATGCAGTAAGGCTTACATCATAACGATCACAGGGTGAGATACAAAACACACGAATTGGGGTAGGTAGGGTAGTGCAACTGCCCTTAAGGTCCTTTCCTCTCACGTAACTTGGACTTTATGCATTCCAACGCAAACGATTTTACTGCAACTTTCTTTGAACTACCCTTCGAAACTTGTTAACAGTGAGTTCTCTTTATGTGTGTGTATAGGTGTATATCTATTACACGGTTCCTAATTTCTAATTTCTCTGGTTGCCATCAATGGATTTGCAGCGGGTTTGTTATAGGTATTTGAGCCATTTTTTGTAATTATATAACGACACTGAAATGGTATTGTCATGGTTCATAGAAGTAACATTTAGTGAGCTAACCAATATAACAGCTTCAGTGATAAGATCTGGGCCAGTCGTTGTGTGACTTCCGATATTGTCGCCCCCCCCCCCGAAAAAAAATCCTGGACACGGGACTGCCTACAATATACACATATCTTTAGATGTGAAAAACACACACTTCAGTCTGTTAAGTGACAGTTTTTTAACACAACCTTTTAGTCTATGAGGAAAAGAGTTTAAACCTGACATTGGATCTGCATTGTTGACAAATTTCGTGAGTCAGCAGACACACAACAAATTTTGCCAAACTGAATTGGATTGACAGCTTAAAAAAACTACTTTAGTACACATTTCGTAATTTTTTATGCAAGCCAGTTATTTATTATTAGTTTTTTTTTTGAGTATATTATCATGATTAAACGAATTACCTTACGTCCTTCTCATTAACACGAAAGAAAAAAATAGCATATTCGGTATTATAATTAACAATATTATTATAATTATCTCCTTAAAATACGCGACATTGATCAGAAAGAAAGGATGCTGTGGGATGATCCTATGAATTCACTAAGCATCGCAATTGTCACGTCCAAAAATAAACTTAGGAAAATGAATAAAAGACAGTAGCGTGGGAAGGCTAAAAAGAGAGTACGATGAGAAACAAAAAACCAAGCTAACTAGTAACTCCCACGATTTCGACATTTCCATATTATATTTCCAACCTACTGATGTGATAATTACTAAGGAATGGGACCTAAGCAGTGAACTCCGTCAGAGATTAGAAGACAGAGTAAAAACATCTACTGTACAAGGTTTAGTATCATAGCCACTACGTCACAGGACAAAAACGACCTCAGACAGAGCCAGATGCGATCCCATTTCATCATTAGGACAGTTGGGAATAACTACATACTTCTCCGATCGAGGCAGATCGTGAGATCACGCCTGTCAATGTCCAAACTTCAACATATATCAATGACAAAACTTACACTATTAAGCCCGTGACGAATTATGAACGAAATTATAAACCTTTGACTTTCAATGCCGATATCTCAACAGATGTTCAAAATGAATATGGAAGGCAGAAATCAGTTTCCCACCTGTCCGAGCTATACATTAAAGGTGATTAAACTATAGATGGAAACGAAGCCAGAAAGTTTCCACTACCAACAATAACAACAAGAAAGAAAAAAAAGATCAGGCTGATTGCTTCTACATAAATTAGTGTTCATATTCTCCCTTCGTTTTACCTCCTGACTTGAAACAGTTTCACCTCTTAAATATCTGAAAACCCGTTTTATATAAGACTTTATAAAAAACTAAACATTTAAGAGGAGGAAATACTGAGGAAGGATTCGTAGTCCTGAGCATCTTTCGTGTACAACCATCATTAATACAAACAATACCCTATAGCCCTTATGAAAAACCACGTCTTTGAATCTCGTCCGTCATCGAATATGAGGTTTATCCTACGTCGTTTTAGCTTCTGAAGAGTGGAAGGAAATCTCTCACATTTGTTTAATTTTGTTTACTGTTTTAACTTCGGTGTAGTACTGATGTTAAAGCTATGCACGGACGCATGAAAGGCGAACTCCTAAGAGTTTTGACGATCTACAGGCTTTACACGAAGAAAGGGTTGATCTACGAGCAGGTGACATCCGTTTGCACCAAACGAGACCACTGTTTTCCATCAACTTCGACCGCACTTGTCTGGTAGACCGTAAGAAACACTCTTGGTGACTTTACTTCTGTAGTTACAGGTTCGATCCTGACCGAGGTCGGTATGTTCTTAACGACGAGGGAAAAGTGTCAAGTGGGCCTCTCCTCGGGTGGGGGGGGGCCCCGCGCGCGGCGGCGGGGGGGGGACGGGGCGGGGGGGGGGAAGGGGAGAGGCGGCGCGAGCAGG
>JAVBNE010000094.1:0-3840 GCA_031551755.1 Cellulomonadaceae bacterium
CTGCGGCAGAGCGAACAACAGGCGGCCTGAAAATCAGGCGGGGGCAAAAAAAACGAAAACGGCGAAAACCGCGGGTCAACCGTGCACTGAAGTATCCATAAACTGCATACACGTGGTAATCCGTGTGCGAAAATCGCCAGAAACTCAAACCGAGCCCGCCCGGGAACGTCCGCGCCCACGCAAAAATCACGCCCCCTCAAAAACACGCGCTTTTGGGACAGGCTCTAGTTTATGCTATAGCTATTGATGATCAGGTTACCGGAACCCGTTTTAACGAAAGTATTGTAGTCGTGGCTGTTGTCGGCACTGGCAATGCCGTCTCCATTGGAAGAAGGGCTGGAACCGATGGTAACGGTGGCGTTGCCCGTGACATTAATCGTAGTCCGGGCGTGTCCATCCCGACTGTTGCCATCCATGTAGAGAAATCCGCTAGAGAGGTAGCCGCTGCTGTTGCCCGAAATGGTGCTGTCTTGGTTGTAGGTCAGGTTGACCGTGGCAGCATGGTTGTAAATGGCTCCGCCTTCTCTGTTCGCAGAGTTGTTGCCAAAGTGGGTGTTCAGGAGCGAAACGGCAGCGCCTTGCGCAGCGTGGATGGCTCCGCCTTGATTCGCTTTGTTGCGCTCCAAGACAAAATTCCCGCCGCCTTCGACGATGAAGGAGGAGCCTGCGCCCACCTGAATGGCACCACCATTGATGGTAGCATCGGTTGTGTAGTTGTTTCTGATGATCAGATCCCGGTCGGGAGCGATGGTAAAACCGCCAGCGCGCGCGGCGGTCCATTTTTTGCCATCGTGATCGCCGATTACGAGTCGCTGGTCAGTCGTCTGCTTGCCGTCAAAAACGATAGTCTCCGGAAAATGCGGTCCCTGGCTATTGGGCAGGATAGCGATGCGCGTGGGATAAAGGGAATCCATGCCAACATTGGCCAAGAACCGCACTTGGCTAAGCTTGGCGCCAAGGTGCTCGGCTCGGCCAATGGCAATCGTGCCCCCATGATGATCAATGCCCCCAGTGAAGTTGTTGAAGTTTTGAATGCCGCCGTTGAGCAGCGTGAGCGTGCCAGTGCCGCTCTTGATGAGCTTGCCGGCGGCTCCCAGAATGGCCGGGGTCACGGCATCGACGCGCGTCTCAATCCCACCGCCAGTAAACGTGTAATCGGCAGAACCGGCGACGACGAGGTCGGAGGCCAAAACACTTGGCGTGGCAACGGTGATGGAACGCGGTCCAGCCATGTTAGCCGTGTCGGAGCCATCAAAGAGCACGCGATCTCCGGTCATGAAGTGATTGGGCAATCCTTCGTGTTTCCAATTTTGCAGCGTGCTGGCTTCCCAGCGATTGCTGCTGTTGCCAGTCCAAGTGATCAGGGTGGCGGCAGTGGGATCGACCGAGAGCGTGAGGATCAGTTTTTTGGAATACATGCCAGTGCCACTGGTATCGAGGCTGAAGCTGGAAAGATAACGACCAAGCGGTTGAGTCGTGAAGAGATTGTTGATGTTGTTCGTCGTAGCGCCCTGAAAACTTCCGCCTTCGATGACCGCCCAGGAACCTTCGCTGAAAACGCCTCCGAGGTTGATAAAATTGGCGGGGCCGGTGGGGTTGAGTTTTACCGTGCTGGACATGATGCGGTCGGACTGTCCGGGGCCGAACAGGTCGATGTCCAAAACTGCGCCGCCAGCTGAGAGATCGAGGGTTCTGAACTCAAGGGCTGCAGGCGTGGCTGCGCCGATGAAGCCAACCAAAAGGCGTCCTCCGCGTGCCACGGTGGCAGAAGCATACGTTCCATGGGTGTCCGGTCCTATGTAATTACTTCCGCCAAAGGTGGCTCCTGCGGCAACATTGATGGCAAAATCCTGCGTCATGCGCGCAGCATTGTTCACGAAAAAAATGCCCGCATCGACATTGAGCGTGCCCCGAAGTGCGGACGTATCAGAGTTGAGCAACACGACGCCTTGGCCGGTTTTGTTGAGGACCACGTTATTCCCTGACATGGCGATGGTATCGTATCTTTGGATACCGACTCGGTCTGTGTTGCCGATGGTGAGGACTTTGCCCTGTGCAACATCGAGCGTGGTAACAGCGGTTCCGCTCTCAATGCCGTTGCTGTCCGTGCTCCGCATGTAGAGGAAGCCGCCGCTGCCATAGGTGGTGTAGTTGTCGAGGATCGTGGTGTCCTCGGTGTAGCGCAGCGTGAGGTTGGCGCGGTCGTTGTAGATGGCACCGCCGGAGTAATCTGCCCGGTTGCCGGTAAACAACGCGTTGGTCAGAGATACCGTGGAATTTTGCGCTGCGTAAATCGCTCCGCCTGCGGCATTGGGATTACCGTAACCAAGCGCGAGATTATCCTTAAAATGGATACGTCCCGGCCCATCGACCGTGAAGCGCGATCCTGCGCCGACGAGAAGCGCGCCGCCCATGGCGTCTGCACCGTATGCGGGCTTGTTGTTTTCGAGTGTTACGGTTTTGCCCTCCGCAATGACAACCCCACCGGCGTAGGCGGCCGTCCATTGCTTGGTGACGGTATCATAATCGCCAATCTGGAGTTGGTGGTAGCGGTAGGCGGAAACACCGCCTTTGAATGTGGCATCGCCAGTGAAAACAAGGCGCGTGGGCGCAGTGGCGTCGGTCGCGATATTGCCTTTGAAGTGCACATTATTGAGCGCGGCCCCCAAAGTCTCCGCACTATCAACCGTCAACGTGCCAGCGTACAGGTTGATCACACCATCGTAGCGAGGCGCTCCTGTGGAACCACTCAGAGCGAACGTCCCCCCCCCCGTTTTGTTGACGACTGCCATCGCGCCTCCATCCAACAAAACGCCGCCACTTGACCTAACAGAAAGCGTCTTCCCAGCCGCAACGTCAATGGACGTTGTCGCCTGCCATTGCTTGGACGTAGGCATTGCAATGAAAGGTGCCGATAGCGTCATCAACTGGGCATTTTGAGTGTAACGAAGCGACACCGTGCCCGATGTATTCTGAATAAAACTACTGCTTTCGGGAAAAAGTGAACGCCAATTTTCCACCGCAACATATGAACCTTCCGCAGCATAAATGCGACTCCCCAGCAAGGCACCGCCTGTTGATGTGAAACGCGAACCAGCCCGCACATCCAGCAAACCAACCTCCGCTGTTTTGCCATCGGCAATGACGAAACCGCCTGCATACGCCTGCGGATTGGCCGAATCCTGAGAGCCAATAATCAAGGGAGCCCCGCCCAACACCCAGTTTCTGTCAATGACGAGCCGTGCGGGCGCAACCGCGTCGGTGGACGGATCACCTTGAAAGTGAAGTTGGCCCGCAGAGAACACCCCTGCGGCGGTGAGATCGGCGAGCGTTTTGGTTTGGCCGGGACCGATGATCAAACTCGGCGTGTCGGCGGCAGACAGAAAATTGACCAGAAAACTCGCAACCAAAACGCCCACAACAAGGCGCGCACGAAAAAAACAGGGGCGAATAACAGAGAGGGCATTCATTGTTTAAAAGCAGGGAATAAGAGCAGAGGGGAACGAAACCAGATTGGGAAAACTCACAGGCTTAACGGCTGGCCAAACTACAACCAACTGACGCCTTGCATGAATCGAAACGTCAACTGGACACCAATCTCCTGCCATAGCGCCATCTACGGATCAATTGCCAATTCACTGCACAAATCGCACACCCATGCTTAGCAGACATAGTAATATCCACCCTCTCCATTCCTCATCATTCGGGGGGGGGGGGGGGGGGGGGGGGGGGGGGGGGGGGGGGGGGGGGGGGGGGGGGGGGGGGGGGGGGGGGGGGGGGGGGGGGGGGGGGGGGGGGGGGGGGGGGGGGGGGGGGGGGGGGGGGGGGGCGGGGGGGGGG
>JAVBNE010000045.1:0-2736 GCA_031551755.1 Cellulomonadaceae bacterium
CCCCCCCCTGCCCCCGCCCAACGCCGCCCCAAACCGGGCCCCCCCCCCCCCCCCAACGCCCTCCGCCCCCCCCCCCCCCCCCCCCTCTCCACCGGACGCCTCCCCGCCGCAATCGACCACAACCTCCAACTCCTCGCCACCGCCACCGCCGCAGAAACCGCCTGGACCAACACCGACAAACTCCACTCCATCCTCGCCACCACCACCGACCCCATCCTCACCGCCCTCCGCGCCCGCCAACTCGCCACCCACGCCCAAACCCCCGCCGCCCAACTCACCGCCCAACTCACCGCCGACCTCCCCCCACTCCAAAAACGCGTCACCCTCATCCACAACGACTGGACCACCCGCATCGGCCAAAAACGCTGGCTCGCCGAAAGCTTTGTCTCCACCCACACCGGCCCCGTGACCGACGCCACACTCGCCCGCTGGGATAAGGACATCGCCGATTATTACCTCGTCACCCCAGACCAAGACCCCCGCTCCACCATCAACTGGACAACCCTCCACACCCGCCTCGACAACGAACTCGCCACCCTCACCCGCGAAGACACCCAACTCAACACCACCGCCACACTCTCCGCCCCCATCACCCACGCCGCCCAAACCCTCCGCGCCGACGAACAAACCCTCCGCTCCACCCCCGCCCTCCGCAAAGACACCCCGCGTATCCAAGAACAAACTACCACCATCAACACCCGTTACACCACCCTCTTCGGACAAATCGCCGCCGCCATGGACGAACTGCGGCCCGACCCCGCCGACTGGCTCGCCCGCACCCGCGCCACCACCATCGAAAACTCCCCCGTGCTCGCCGCCGCCTGGACCACCCGCCGCGACCAACTCCTCTCCGGCGCCACCCCGCAAACCCTCGCCGACGACGACCCCGCCTTCCGTTCCCTCCGCGCCCGCACACGCCAGACACTCGACTACCTCAACGCCCTCCAAAGCCCACGCGTAATCAACACCATCCCACCCCTCACCCTCCCCGAAAACATCCCCCCCCCCATCGCGCAACAAACCCACTCCGCCGATTCCGCCCAAAAAGAAAAAACCCTCTCCGACCTCCTCACCCTCACCACCTGGACACCCGACAACACACCCTCCACCCCCCTCGACACCTGGCTCGCCACCCCACCCGTCCAAAACCACCTCAACGCCCTCCGCGACTGGCGCACCGCCGCCGCCACCGCCGCCGCCGCCCTCGCTCAACTCGACACCCAACTCACCCAAGCCCTCACCCTCGACGACGCCCCCCTTGCCGCCACCGCCGGTATCCTGGAACAAAATACAGCCCTCCCCGGCATCGCCGCCGCCGGACCCCCCGCCACCCTCGCCGCCCACCTCCGCCAACTCCGTACCCTATCCACCACTACAACCAAACCCCCGCTCCTCGCCACCCTGCAACAATCCCCCCCCCCCCCCCTCAACCTCGCACTCACCGCATGGCGCCGCCTCGACACACTCCCCGACTGGCCCGCCACCATTGAAGAACTCGACCACGAACAAACCCTCGAAACCACTCTCCGCTCCCGCCTCGACCCACTCGCCACCACCGGACGCCCGCCCTCCGACATCGAAAAACTCAAAACAGAAATCACCACCGCCGCCGCCGCCCGCTGGCGCCGCGCCTACGCACAAATACCCCTTGACCAAACCCCCGACACACTCGCCCGCCTCCAAAAATCCGGCCTCACACCCGATTCCCTCACCGGCCTTGACCGCTACGACTACCTCCTCGCCACCGCCAAAACCACACCCTGGATTCGCCTCACCCAAACCGACGCCAAAAAAACCCGCGACACCCTCCTCGCCCAATCCCACGCCGCCCTCTCCGACCATTCCGCTGCCAACGCCTACCTCACCGCACTCGCAGCCATTGACCTCGAACCCACTGAAAAAGACACCACCCCTGCCGACATCGGACCCGGACGCCTTGGCTGGACCGGCGAATTTTCCGACGACACCCACCGCGTAACCTACACCTGGCAAAACCCCCGCGGCACCACGCACACACAAGAATACCTCCTCGTCCAACCCCCCGACGCCATCCCCTTTTACCTCTCATCGCGCGCCATCTCCGTCGGCGACTTCATCACCCTCATCGAAACCCGCCCCGCCGGAGCCGAAGTCATCGCCGCCATGCCCTCCTGGGTGGAAGAAGTTTCCAACGCCACCGACAACGACAGCCGCCCCGGCCCCCAAACCTGGCGCGTCCTTGCCCCCCGCCGCACCACCGCCACCCGGATCAACGACAGCCGCATGGCCCTCAACACCCGCTGGACGGCCTACATCGACCCACGCTGGCCCGAACCCCTTTACGCCCCCGCGATTCCCGCCCCCGGCGCACCCACCACCGCGCATCCCATCCAAAACATCCCCCCCGCCGCCGCCCGCGTATTTGCAGAACGGATACTCGGCGCCCGCCTCCCCACCCCCGAAGAATGGAGCACGCTCGCCCGCGCCCACCCCGAACTCGCCGGCCCCGCCGCCCCCGGAGCCAACTACTCCGACGCCACCTGGCTTGCCCAGCGCGATTACCTCATCGCCCAAGGCTCCCTCTTCGAAGCCCCCTGGCCCGACGCCGGCGCAGTCCCGGGGGGGGGGGGCGGGGGGGGGGGGGGGGGGGGGGGGGGGGGGGGGGGGGGGGGGGGGGGGGGGGGGGGGGGGGGGGGGGGGGGGGGGGGGGGGGGGGGGGGGGGGGGGGGGGGGGGGGGGGGGGGGGGGGGGGGGGGG
>JAVBNE010000068.1:0-3302 GCA_031551755.1 Cellulomonadaceae bacterium
CCCCCCCCTCCCCCAATCAACCAACCCCATTCCACAATCTCCCAAACCCCCCTTAACCCCTCACCATCCCCCCCACCCCCCCCCCCCCCCCCCCCCACCACCCCCCCCCACCACCCCCCCCCCCCCCCCCCCGGGCCCCGCCCCCCCCCCCCCCCCCCCAAAACAACACACTACTGAAAATTCAGTCTAATTACATTCTATAATTTTTGTAATGAATGATAATTGTAATATTATTTATGACCCAAAAAATCTAATGGTAGACTATGGGTGTTCCTCAATGCAATTTTAGAAATACTATATAATCACTTTGCACCTTTGATGTGGGTGCAGAACTTTGGCTGAGGTGAACCTGACCTCCCTTTTATCGGATGGCAAATAATGCTGTGATCCTATGTGGTGTATAACGACGTTGCCTGCATGTCAAAGAACCCATTCTACACGGAAATAATGTCGATCGCCAAAATTTCTAGGTGTGAGAAGCAGCTCATCCTACCTTCCAGCATCGGTAAACAGCCTTAAATAACCCAACAATTAATTAATTTACTACTACTTCTTCAACAATCACTTACCACGCAACTAACAATAACATTTCCGTGGACAGATGAAGTTGAATAATTCGACACGATATGCACCGTTCCAATAATTCATGCCAAGCTCTTCTTCTTCCTTTTAAAATAGGTAACATTTCAGCAGTTGACCCTGGATTTATACACTTGAAATCTATGCAGGAAATAAAACTGTAGTTAATATACTTTTTAAAAAATACTCAACTCGATGCAGCAGCAACACAAGCGAGTTGCACTTATTGAAACAAGGGCGGTAACCCGTTAACTAACTTTTTTTTTTAAAACAATGCAAACGAAATAACATATCCCGTTTCACAAAAGGCGAAATTGGTTGCCCCATTACATATGTTGCATCCTTTATTTGTTACGGATTATTACCTATTTAACAGAAACAACATTTTATCCGAACTCTAGGTAACATTATTATTATAACCTGTGAATTAAGAGAACTAATAATAATCACGCGTCACATCTTTTTTTTTTCCTTACCAGTCGTCAAAGAGTTAGTAAAGGTGTTATCTGAAATCAAATGAATGATGTAATTAAATGAAGTATCGCATTAATTACAAATTGATGCGAACTCGAATCAAATCGTTTAGTGAATGATAAAAATGAATGAACTGACCTCTCCGCCTCCGCATACCATCATCTTCCTCTCATGCCCTTTCTCAACATTAAAAGTTAGTCCTACAATTTTCGGTCAATTGTCTTTTTCCTTGTAAAATTTCTCCTTCATGCCGAAGATGATTCCTTCCTTCCTCTTCGTCATTAAACTATCCATAAACTGATCGAAGAATAATATAAAGTAATAATTAATCATAATATGAAGCATCAAACGTGCTATTAACCGGTGTGAAAGCTTCCATCATTTAAATATCAAACAAATATTAGTTACGCTAAATCGCATTCCCAACTTTCATTTTAGATATTCAACCAAGGAAATACACATTATTATTTAATTATAAAATATAGTTTATATAGCGAATTATTCCGTTGACTTGCGGAAGATCCGCTGGCGTAGTCATGCGACCCACGACTATCGTCCGTTAACGGCTACACTGCAGGCTACGTATCCGTTAACGAAGCCGGCTGAGGCCTGGCTGGTTCGATTCTGGCTGAGGAAAGTGTCGAAACCACTCGTCAATTTCAATAATTGAATTATGATCTGTTTGCACTGGCAGAATGCTACGGTTCGATTCTAGCTAGGGCCGGTGATGGCTTACGAAGTCCCTGGAGGAAATTTCCAGGACTAACGGGTCCTAACTTCCTGCCAGTGGTCACTGTCCTAGCCTATACCTATGGAGGAGGAAGTGATACTGTCTAGCTTCTCAACGCCCGTGTATCCGCTCTGAGGCCATTCATTGACACCAGAAGTCCAATCCTAAAGAAACTTCTGACCTCGACCAGGATCGAACCTATAGTCACACAACGAAATACAAGTACGTTATCCAACAAGCTGCGAGAACTGGCAGCTTGGTGGGACGCCGTCATGGATGGAGCTCTACTAATGAAGACGCTGTTTGAGTCCAAATTACGAAATAATGACTATTATAGTAGCTGTCGTGAACAACATGAAAATCATTCTCTAGATTAATTTAAGAGGTCATTAATACTTAGGCGACAGTAAGGTCAAAAGTAATGGAGTGCCGACGTGAAAAATCATCGTTATTTGCAGTATTTTGATTTGCGGTTTCATTTAAAATTCTACATGTAATTTTGGATGAAACTATGAGTCTTGAAAGCCCCATTCTCCTTCTCCTCCTCCTCCTCCCCCACAAAAAAACCTTAGCCAAGAAATGCGGCACAAATGATGGCGATAGTAATGATGATTAACCTAATACATGGCACGCAAATGTGAGATTAAGAATAATCACAACTAATTACTCGATCATGAGAAACCAGCTCACGACCCTGATATTTGTCATAAGACCCACAATAGCTTAGTCTCCTTCTCCTCCTCCTCCTCCTCCTGAAAAGGCTCTTATTCACTTTGAAAGCGACAGTACAACATTATTTCCTGCAGCAACAGTAGAAACAACAACAACAACAATAATAACAAAACGTTAGTATAAAAGTATTCATCAAAATACTCATCAGCAGAAGCATTGTCGTCATTTGTTGCTGTTGTTACTTGGCACTAAAGCTGTTAAGATTCAAGGAAGACGTCCAAACCTTAAGGGTCAGGTTGAAGTCAGAGAGAGAGAGAGAGAGAGAAGAAAAAAATAACCTAAAAAATTGAACGTAATTAGTGCATCGTTGTTACCTTAATGTAACCTTGATCACAGGTTTAAAAAAACAATCACTTTTTACCCTTTCACCCGGCAATTCAAATTCGCCTCCGCCGTCGTCTTCTCCTCTCGATCACAAACACTTTTTATTTATATTGTTATGGAGAGGCCTGACCTGATAAAAAATGCCTTCGCGTCATCACTTTCTCACAGATGCTCTTACAGAATTTTTACCTAGAGAGAAGGAGAAATGACGGACATCCGGCAGCGTCAATAAAAACTGAAGGGACCCACGGGGCAACAAATGAAGAGTTCAACTCCTTTAATTACCTTCTTCCTTTCAACAGGTCCGACCGAAGAAAAAAAAAGTGTCTTTTGACCGCATCTATACTTTCACGTCAGGCGTACCAGTCTCGTGAGTTCAAAGGTTCGAGGTTCGACTCCAGTCAGTCCCAGTCGTTGGTGGATAACCTAAGTAACAATAATAGATCAACTTTTTAAATAAGAC
>JAVBNE010000101.1:0-31753 GCA_031551755.1 Cellulomonadaceae bacterium
GAAGCCAAGGGTATCCCGCTGCGACTCACGTTGACGATGATGACAAAGAGCCCGGAAGAGTTGCCCGACGAGGCTATGTTGGCCGAGTTGAAGGAAGACATGAAGACCAATGCGGTCTTTAAAGACTTCGCTGCCTACAGCATCTTCCTCTACAGCAACCTCCGGTGGCGCGACGGCCTCACGGTTCACGAGATGTACTCGTCGTGGTACAACCCCCTCCGAGGGCTTTGGAGTGATGAACACCGCGTCGACGGTTCGGATGTGAAGTCATGACCGCCGATCACTCGGACCTGATGGACCTGGCTAGCCGATATGCATACCGTGACCCTGAGAAGATGATCACTGGCACCGTCCTTGAGGGTGGGGTCTACGAGGTTGTCCATCAGATTCACGACTCGTCGACCGGTCTCGATGCCTATACTTTCGAGAACACCGAAACTCACGAGCTGACGATCGCCTATGTCGGCACGGCGGGTGGCACGGACGTGCTCCAGGACGCCCAGCTCGTTCCACCAATGACGCCGGCCCAGTACCGGGCCGCCGAGCAGTACTACAAAGACGTCAGCAATGACCCGGCTCTCGGCCCGGTGACATCTGTCTGCGGCAACTCGCTCGGTGGGGGACTGGCCGCCTATGTCGGCGCCCAGCACCCCGATGTCGAGGCTGTCACCGTCAACCCTGCACCGGTTCCCGACGAGTACGCGAACGCGGACGCGCCGAATGTGCACAACTACATCCTGACTACCGATGTCCTGCACCGGGCCGTCATGCTTGGCGGTCTGCAGAACCGGATCATCGGCAGTGTCACCATGGTTGCCGGCACCCCGTTGGGCTTCGCCACCATCACCGAGAACCACGTCGGTTCGGACCGTGAGGACGGTCCCTACAACGCGAGCATGGCGGTGCCTTTCTCCCTGTTCCACCCCAACACGGTCGTCCGGCCGGGCGCGGGCGGAGTGGCTTCAGGTGGCTTCGGCGGGAAGATTCAAGTCACGGCTGAGGGCCTGATCGGCATAGCTGAAGCTCTCGAGCGTCAACTGAGCGACCTGGAAGCCGTCATGACGGACGGCTTCGACCAGGTCACCAGCAACCTGAACAAGGAGAAGCAAGAACGCCATTTGCGTTCCGATGCGTTTAAATCTATGTTCGCCAACTGGTTGCACGTGACGGTCTCACCAGTCACGGTGCTCGCAAGCAACTGCGAGACCGAGATCAACAGCTTCGTCCGAGACCTCGACCGGTTCATGCCGCCGGGACCCATGCAATGGGTCTGGGACCAGTGCGACGGCGCGATCTCGGGGGCGATCAACTCGGCGATCGGCGCGCTCGATGACCTCGTCGGCATCTCTTGCCGGGCGGCGGCGGAGACAGCCTGGGCGGCGCAGGAAATACTCTTCATGACCGGCATCGATGACATCATCTCTGAGCTGCTTGATCAGCAACAGCAGCTCGACGCGAACTTCGATATCGCCACCGAACGGTGGATGACGGTGGCGCAGCAGACCAGGACCGTCCAAGCGGCTCTCGCGGAGCAAGACGCCGCGATGGCGGGAGCCGTCGCAGCCGGCACCTGCCCGCCCGACGCGGTCACTGTGTCCCCGCCGCCTTGGCCTGGTGGGGTGGTCACCCCCCTGCACTCCAGCGCCTCGAAGCAGGTCAAGGAGTGGATCACAAATAAGCGCGAAGAGATTGCCGGTGCTGTGATCGGTGGGGTGGTCGCCGCCCTTGCCAGCGCCTTCGTGACGCCAGTTCGCGATCTGCTGACCACTGTCATCGGCGCACTGGGGGCGATCGAGGCCGCCCTGGGATCCGCCGTCAGCTTGGCGGCGGGCGTGGTGGACGCCGCCTCCTACAACCCCCTCAGCTACGTGACCGGCACACACGATGACCTCCAGCGGTTCGCCGACCAGATTCGCGACGCACGCGACGACTTCCAGGAAACGTGCTCGGAGTGGCGGGGGAAGCTCGGGAAGTTCGTGACCACACTCGACCATCTGCCGATTGTCATCCTCGGTCTCGCACCGGAGGTGGCCAAGGGATTGCTCTCGAACGACGCCATCGACTCCGTCTACAACTCCTACGCGAAATGCCGCAACCTGGCCGAACGCTCCGAGATCGCCTTCGCCGAGGTTGCGTACCAGTACCAGGACCACACCTCGCTGGCCATCGATGCGATCGGTGACCGCTCCGCCGAGGTACAGTCCGACCTCGCGATCGTGAGTTCCAGCCTCAACGAACTCATCGGCTGACGTCAGGGGCACAGACCTCAAGGGGGCTTGGTAAAGCTGGTGTCGATCCTGCTCGGCAAACGGCCGATGCCGGAGTGTCTACGTGGTCAGGTCGTCGTGCGTGCCGATCTTGATCAGCTCGATCGACCCGCCTGGTTCCATCCAGTAGTGGATCCGCCGGGCAGCAGGGGTATGACGCTGCAGGGACGCGCGGTACGCGACGGCGCCGTCCTCCCGGGTGCGCACCGGGTCGTCGCCGCCTGGCCCCTGTCGCAGCATGTGCACCTCACGACCTGCGAGCTGGGGCGCGAGCCCGGTGAGGATCTCCATCACGACCCGGACGACCTTCGACCGGGACACTCCCTCGACCGAGTCGAGGGAGTCAAGGAAGCCCTCACCCACCCGCCATGGGGCCAGCGGGTGCTCTGCCTTCTGCTCAGCAGGCAAGATGCGAGCCCACTCCAACCACACCTCGGCCCTGAACTGCTCGGCGGGGTCGGCGAAGGACCCGGCCGGTAGGGGTTCCGCGACGCCGGCCTCCGTCTGGGAGGTCTTCCTCAGGCGCTGAAGCTTCGTCGACGCCTCGCGGTACTTGGTGGTCATCATGGCCGCCTTGTGTTGCGCCCGGACACGATCTTGTTCCGCTTCCGCCAGCATGTCCCGCAGTTGGTCGCGCTCCAATTGGCTCTCGAGTGCCTGGGCAAGGCGCTGTTCGAGGTCGCGCGCACGTGCCTGCGAGGCAGCGAGCGTCAGCGACAGGTCCCGAGTCGCGACACGCTTCTTGGCCTTGACCTCCAAGGTCGCCTCGGGCGGTCCGGATGGGGACGGCGCTGCCGGAGGCGGGGCCACGGGCCGCGAGGCTTCGGGCTGCGGCTCCACGGTCTGCGGTTCCGTGGATGCCCGTGGCGCGCTGGATACCGGGCCGTTCGCAATGTCACGCGGGGTTGGCGCTCGCCGGGTCGACACCGATGGCGATCCGGGGACGTTCGTCGGTTCGGCCGGCGAAGCAGGTGGCCTCGGCAATGCGGCCGGTGACGGGGTTGCGGGGGCGGTTGGGGCCGGATGGTGACCGCCTGGCCTCAAGTCCAGCGGAGTGGGGATGGCCTCCGGAGTCGACGCGGCCGGTAGCTCCGGGGTGGCAGGGGACACCGGGAACGCGGCGGGGTGTGGAACGGTGCGCGGCGCGGGCAGGGGCGCCGCAGCCATGGACCCGGCTGAGGGAGCCGCTGGTGAGGGTTCCAGTGGTGCCGTGGTGGGCGGTGCTGGCTCCCAGGGCCGCTCGTCGAGAGTTGGCCGGGTCAACCACGGCGGTCCGCCGTCGAGCAGGGCGAGCGCGCGGAGGGGCACATCTTCGTCGTCGTCGATGTCGTCCAGACGCAGCCCGACCCCCCCGGCCCCAGCGGTGCCCGCGACCCGGCCCGCGATGTCGGCCGATCCCGTGCCGTCCGTCGCCGCCGGGCCGCCCTGAACCACCCGGGCCAACACCACCTCGCCCGGTGTGAACAGATCGTCGAGCCGGTCGCGTTCGTTTCCGGTCACGAGTTCCCGGCCCACACGAACGGCATAGCCGGGCAGTACCTGCAACTCCACCGAGTCCGGCGTGACGGCCGCCACCTGGGCCAGCACCACATCGCCGTCGGAGTGTGCGGCAATGAACCGATTCCGGGCCGCACTGCCGGTCACCGGCTCCAAGGCGCTGCGCAGGTCCAGTAGCCGCGTCTCCGGGTCGAGTCTCCCAGCTACCCGCTGGCCCACCTGGAGCACCTGATCCAACGGCAGGCCGGGTACGGCAACCTCCGCGCGAACCGATGCCATGCCCCCGTCGTCGAGGGTGACCAACGCCCGTTCACCGTCGCCGACGATCCCGGCGACCGTTCCGGTGGCGCTGACCGACTCCACCGGCCGGGAGAGGTCAAGCAGCCCGGCCTTGACCGCTGCGGCCAGGACGTCGCGGGTCAGTTTCTCGGCCACCCCCGGGCCGTCTGCCGCGGAGTATGCGAATCGGAGTGTCGACCGCCGGGGCTCGGCGATCCACTCATGGTCGACGGAGTAGACCCGCGACGCCCCGCCGTAGACCTGAGTCATATGCGGCATGATCTCGGAGAAGGCCCACGACGGGCTGCCCGTGGCGAGGACGGCGACCTCGGCGAGGTCGCCGATCTCCCGTTTCAGGGCGTCTGCGTCGACGTAGGGCTCGTCGTGACCCGCGGCTGTACTGATGAGCGCAACGGGCCACCGCCGTCCAGGGGTCAGCAGATGCTCGGCAAGCGCGCGGGCCAGGTCGTCATCGAAGATCCGCACCACGCAGGTGGGTGGCCGGGCGGCAGAGGGCGCAGCCGTGCCGGCCGGAGTCCGGCCAACCGTGCGTTCTTGCGCCATCGTGTTCTCCGACAACCCGTAGGGACAGTTCAGGCCACCGCGACGGTGGCCTATCGACCACCGTATCAATTCGCGGGAAACCGCGTTTTGTGAAAATAGGTACGAGACGCCTATACGTCAGATTCGCTTGAGATGGCCTGCCCACAACGCTGCTGGATGGTGAGCGAACCGAGGCTGAATCAGGCTAAGTCGTTCGTCTGTCACCCCCTCGGGAGGCGCCATGTCCCGCATCGTCGGCTGGATCACTCACCGGTACGCCATCTGGGTGGTGGTGGCCTTCTGGATCGTACTGGCCAGCGTCCTCGGGCCTCTCGCGGGCAAGCTCACCGATGCCCAGGAGAACGATGCCAAGAGCTGGCTGCCCGCCTCCGCGGAGTCCACCGAGGTGCTCGACATCGCAGCCGGTTTCTCCTCGCCGAATACCATTCCGGCCGTCCTGGTCTACGTGCGCGACTCCGGCCTGACGCCGGCTGATCTGGCGAAAGTCCAGCAGGATGCTGAGACCTTCAGCCAGCTCGACACCCTCGACGGTGAGGTCGTCGGTCCGATCCCCTCGGAGGACGGCCAAGCCGCACAGATCATCGTTCCCCTCGATCTCGGCAGTGAGGGATGGAACCTCGCCGCCGATGCCGTCGCCAATCTACGCGCGACGGCGGACGGCGGCCCCGAAGGACTGGACGTCTACGTGACCGGCCCGGCCGGATCGGCCGCGGACTCCGCGAAGGCCTTCGAAGGGATCGAGTCCACCCTGCTCTATGCGGCGGCCGGGGTGGTCGTCGTCATCCTTCTGCTCACCTACCGCAGCCCGGTGTTGTGGTTGCTGCCCCTCGTCTCGGCCGGAGTGGCACTCACCGTGGCCCAAGCCGTGATCTACCTGCTCGCGGAGCACGCCAGCTTAACGGTGAACGCCCAGAGCGCTGGCATCCTGACCGTGCTGGTCTTCGGTGCCGGAACCGACTACGCCCTGCTTCTGGTGGCCCGCTACCGGGAGGAGCTGCGCCGCCACGAGGACCGGCGCGACGCCATGTTCCGGGCGCTACATCGCGCGGCCCCAGCCATCGTGGCCAGTGGGGCGACGGTCGCGGTGGGGATGTCGTGCCTGGTTTTCGCCCAGATGCAGTCAACCGCCGGGTTGGGACCGGTGGCCGCCATCGGCGTCGTGGTAGCCGTGGCGGTCATGCTGACACTGTTGCCCGCGCTGTTGGTGGCCTGCGGTCGCTGGATCTTCTGGCCCCGGGTGCCGCGGCTGGGCGACGCCGAACCGACCGAACACGGTGTCTGGGCGCGGCTCGGAACCCGGATCGCCCGCGGCCCCCGGCGCACCTGGGTGATCACGAGCCTGGTCCTGGCGGTCATGTCGCTCGGGATCACCCAGCTGGATGCCACCGGGCTCTCGTCCGCGGAGTCGTTCCGCGGGACGCAACCGTCGATCGTCGGAGAGGCCGAACTCGCGGAACACTTCCCAGCCGGCGCGGGGTCGCCCGTCGTCGTGGTCGCTGACGCAGATCAAGCCGGGACCGTGCGGGACGCCTTCGCCGGGGTGCCGGGCATCGACCCGGAGTCCGTCACTGAGCCGGTCGTTGCCCAGGGCCATGCCTATATGGAGGGGACGCTGACCGACGAACCGGATTCGCAAGCCGCCTTCGACACCGTCGAGCAGGTGCGCGACGCCGTCCACGCCGTGCCGGAAGCCGACGCGCTGGTCGGTGGGGCCAGCGCATTGACGCTCGACGTGCAGCGTGCCTCCTGGGAGGACAACACGCTGATCATTCCGATCATCCTGTTGGCGGTCGCGCTCATCCTCGGGTTGCTCCTGCGGGCCATCGCTGCCCCGATCATCCTGGTGGCGACCGTGGTGTTGTCCTTCGGGGCGGCTTTGGGGGCCAGCGCGCTGATCTTCAAGTACGTCTTCGGTTTCGCCGGGGCGGACACCTCGTTGCCGCTCTTCGTATTCGTTTTCCTGGTGGCCCTCGGGATCGACTACAACATCTTCCTGATGACCAGGGTGCGCGAGGAGTCGTTGCGGGTCGGCACCCGGCGCGGCGCCTTGATCGGGCTGGCCGCGACCGGGGCAGTGATCACGTCCGCCGGGTTGGTGCTCGCCGGCACTTTCCTGGTGTTGGGGACCTTGCCGCTGGTGGCTTTCGCGGAGATCGGCTTCGCCGTCGCGTTCGGGGTGCTCCTGGACACGATCGTGGTGCGGTCGGTGCTGGTGACCGCGCTGAACCTCGACATCGGGCGGCGCATGTGGTGGCCAAGTGCGCTCGGCCGCAAGGAAGAGGAACCGTTGCGGGTGGAGGGGTGATGGGCCTCAGCTCTCCGTCGGCCGCTTGCGCCAGGACCGGACGACCGCCGCGAGCCCGACTGCGTAGCCCGCGGCCAGGAGCGATTCATACGGCCCGAAGAACCGTTTGAGGAACGGCTGTGCGACCTTGGCCCCAGCTTCGATCACGACGCTGAAGGCGAGCGCTCGCGCTCCGCGTGCCCCGGCGGTCTGTGCCGCGAGGCGGCCCAGGGGTTGTCGCGCTTTCCCGGCGAGCGCAGGCCGCCCGCATTGACGAGTACGCCAGCAACGGAACCGGCAGCCAGCGCCGCGCCGGCCGGCACGACTCGACGAAGGTGTTCAAGGTCCGGGTGTACCAGGGTTTGAGCGAGTAAAGGCCGCGCACATCCACATACTGGCACAACCCGTACGGCCGTCGTGCCACCGCTACGCTCCGCAGTGTGAGCACCTCACCGCGCACCGACGACGAGAGCTCGGCCGTGTCGAGCGTCCAGGCTGATCACCATCTCGCGCATCGGCTCCAGCCCCGGCACCTGACCATGATGGGCCTGGGTTCAGCGATCGGCGCAGGACTGTTCCTGGGCACCGGCAAGGTGATCCCCACGGCCGGCCCGGCCGTCTTGATCTCCTACGCCGTCGCGGGCGTGCTGGTCATCATGGTGATGCGGATGCTCGCGGAGATGGCCTCGGAGATCCCCTCGACTGGCTCGTTCTCCCACTACGCCGAGGTGGCTTTGGGACGCTGGGCCGGGTTCCTGCTGGGCTGGATCTACTGGTACATGCTCATCATGGTGCTCGGCGCGGAAATCACCGGTGTCGCCGAGATCATCACCACCTGGGCTCCCGATCTGCCGCCGTGGTCGGTGGCACTGTTCTTCGTGGTGGTCTTCGCTGCGGTCAACCTGTTGGGAGTGCGCCAGTTCGGTGAGGCGGAGTTCTGGTTCGCCTCGATCAAGGTCATCGCGATCATCTTCTTCTTGGTGATCGGGGTTCTGCTGGTTTTCGGCTGGCTGCCTGACACAGACTCTGTGGGCACGAGCAACCTGCTGGGACACGGTGGATTCGCGCCGAACGGAATCTCGGGTATCGCGGCCGCACTGCTCGTGGTGGCCTTCGCGTTCGGTGGCATCGAGATCGTGGCGATCGCAGCTGCCGAGGCCAAGGACCCTGCGGCGGGCGTTGCCCGAGCCACCCGCAGCATCGTGTGGCGCATCCTGCTCTTCTATATCGGCTCCATCGCGATCATGGTGCTCGTCATGCCCTGGAACTCCCCGAAGTTGGCGGATGGTCCTTTCAAGGCGGTGTTCGAGCTGGCCCACCTGCCTGCGGCGGCGCTCGTCATGCAGATCGTGGTGGTCATCGCGTTGCTCTCGGCGTTCAACGCCCAGATTTACGGCACCTCCCGGATGGCGTTCTTTCTTTCCGGTCAAGGGGACGGTCCGGCAGCGTTGCGGCACGTCTCCCGTCGCGGGGTACCTGACCGCGCGGTCATGGTGTCGGTGTTCTTCGCGCTGGTCATCGTGGGGTTGATCTGGTGGGCGCCCGCGGAACTACTCGGATACCTGCTCAACGCCGTCGGCGCTTCACTGCTCGTGGTGTGGGTGATGATCGCGGTCTCCCAGCTGCGCTTGCGTCCCCGGTTGCAGGCGGCAGCGGAGGCGGAAGGGCGCCCGATGGCCCTGCGGATCTCCGGCTACCCGTGGGTGACCTGGGCGGTGCTCGTGGCCTACGCGGCGCTGATCGTGTTGATGGCCTTCGACGCCGCAGCCCGCACCAACTTGCTGGTCACTGCTGGAGTGGTCCTGGTGATCCTGGCGATCTATGTGGTCACCGCCCGGTTGCAGCGCGGCAGGGGAGCCCGACCGATGGCCGCCAACCGCAGCTGAGGTTACGGTCATCGCGACGACCGGTATCGGCGTCCACGAGGTGCCGGTGACCGGGCTCCGTTGACGCCGCCGGACCCGACTGCGACCGGCTGGAGGCGACCGTGAAACTCACCGTGCATGTATTCCTGACGCTCGACGGCGTGATGCAGGCACCCGGTGGACTGGAGGAGGACCAGTCGGGCGGGTTCGCTCGTGGCGGCTGGTTGGTGCCGTTGGTCGACGACGACTTCGGGGTGGTGGTTGAGGGCTGGTTCGGCAGGGTGGGGGAGTTCCTGCTCGGCCGGTCGACCTACGACGCGATGTTCCCCTACTGGAGTCAGGTGACCGACCCGGACAACCCGGCCGCAGTGGCGCTCAACGGCCTGCCCAAACATGTGGTGTCCTCCACCCTGAAACCCACCTGGGCGCACACGACCGTCATCGACGGCGCGGACCTGGTGGCGGGGGTGAGCGCGCTCAAGGCGCGTGAGGCCGCGGTACCCGGAGGGGAATTGCAGGTGCATGGCTCGCACCAGTTGGTGGGCGCCCTGCACAACGCCGGCCTGATCGACGAGTACCACCTGTTGACCTTCCCGGTGGTGGTGGGTGGCGGAAAGCGACTCTTCGAGGCCGACGCGGTACCGTCTGGCTTCGAGGTGATCCGCACTCAGGCCACGGCCAGTGGCGCCGTCTACCAGCAGTTACGACCGATTCCGCTGCGGACCGGCGGTGAGTTCGTGGTCGAGGACGGTCGCGAGGTCACCCGAGACTAACGACCGGGCTCCGACGAGAGGACATCCCATGCCCTACCCGCCCCGCGCCGAACTCCACCTGCACATCGAGGGGACGCTGGAGCCGGAAACAGTCTTCGCTCTTGCCGAGCGCAACGGACTCGACCTGCCCTACGCGGACGCGGCTGAGTTGCGCGCCCGTTACGAGTTCACCGACCTCCAGTCCTTCCTCGACCTGTACTACGCGAACATGGCGGTGTTGCGTACCGAGGCAGACTTCGCGGACCTGACCCGCGCCTACCTGGCCCGGGCAACGGCGGGCGGCGTCCGGCATGCGGAGATCATGTTCGATCCCCAGGCCCACCTGGTGCGCGGGGTGGACCTCGCGACGGTGGTCGGCGGCATCCACTCGGTGCTGGCGACCAGCGCCGACGACTACGGCGTCAGCACCGCGCTGATCGCGGCCTTCCTGCGCGACCGTCCCGCCGAGGAGGCACTGGCGGTCCTCGACGAACTGCTGGCGATGGCGGCGCCGATCATCGGGATCGGACTGGACTCCGCCGAGATCGGCTACCCGCCGGTCGGGTTCCAGGCCGTCTTTGAGAGGGCGCGGGCGGCCGGTCTGCGGGTGGTGGCACACGCCGGCGAGGAGGGGCCGCCGGAGTACATCACGCAGGCCCTCGATCTGGGAGTGGAACGGATCGACCACGGCATCCGGTGCGTGGAGGATGAGGCGCTGATGGACCGGTTGGTGCGCGACGCCGTGCCGCTGACCGTGTGCCCCCTGTCGAATGTGCGGCTGCGGGCCGTGGACACCCTGGCCGACCACCCGGTGGTCGCGATGCTGCGACGCGGGCTCAACGTGTCGCTGCACTCCGATGACCCCGCCTATTTCGGCGGGTACGTGGACGACGTGGTGACCGCCGTGGACCGGACGTTCGACCTGTCGGTGGCTGAGCGGGCGGCACTCGCGGTCAACTCGGTGCGGTCGTCGTTCATCACCGACGAGCGCCGGGACGCCTTGTTGGGCGACATCAACGCGTGGGCTGCGCGACAGGGGTAGGTGGGGACGTGGCGCGGCCTGCGGTCTGGCGCCGTGGCCGGCCCGGGGCCTCGGCCGAGTGCTGTAGTTCCAGTCGAGTGCTGCGGTCTCAACCACAGCACTCGACTGAAAGTGCAGCACTCGACATTGGTACGGGCAGCGGAGGTACGGGCAGCACTCGGCGGAGCTTCCCGCCGGTACTCTGGCTCGCGTGACGCCCGACCTGACGAACCTCACCCGTTACCGCGACCGCCGCATCGAGGGCCGTGCCGAGCTGAACGCCCTGCTTGACCAGGTGCTGATCGGCACCCTGGCCACCGTGGTCGACGGGGAGCCGTGGGTGATCCCGACCCTGTTCGCGCGTGACGCCGACAGCGTCGTGTTCCACGGTTCGACCGGTGCCGGTTTGCTGCGCTACGCGGAGTCGGGAGCCCCGTTCGTGTTCTCGGTGCACGCCCTGGACGCCCTCAAGCTAGCCCCGTCGATGTTCAACACCGGCGCCCGCTACCGTTCCGCCGTGATTCGCGGGCAACTGAGCCGTGTCGAAGGGTCTGCGGCACGTTCAGCCCTCGACGTCTTCAACGATCGTGTGGTTCCGGGTCGCGCCGCTGAGGTGCGCGGCATGAGCGCCCGCGAGTTGGCCGCGACGACGGTGCTGTCACTCCCGATCAGCGAGGACAACTGGATCCTCAAGGCGGCTGCCGGTGAGCCCGCGCCCGACGACGAGTCGAACGGCGCCTGGTGCGGCACGATCACGATGGGCGCCACTGCCGGCGAGTTGCTCCCGGCCTCCTGGCAGGACCCAGCGCTCACCCCCACCCCGGCCGCAGTCGGTTTCGCCAACGCGATCAACGAGGGGCGCCTGCGCCCCTGACGGTCGAGGCTGCCTACGCTGTCGTCTTGAGAATAAGCGCATGGGCCATGAAGCCTCGCAGCGCCCGAGACTCTCAATAGAGAGATCTTGCGAATGGCACGCGTGAGGCGAGCGTTCGATCCTTCCGAAAGAACGGTGACCCTGCCGGAGTCCACGAGGTTGGCCCAGTTCCGAGCGGCATGAGCAGACCAAGAAGCTCATCGACGCAGTCGGCCGGATTTCGGGGACCCCTTTCGAAGAGCGAGTCCGACAGACCAAGGATCTGGGCGAAGTGATGGGCCCCTGTCTCACCTTCTGTGCCGCCGGCAAGCAACGAGTCCTTCACGACACGTTGGCGCGCGTGGGCAAGCGGATCGCCGAGGCCGCGCTACCGCGGGTGCCCGAACGGGCCGACCTCCGGCGGGCTGACCTTGAGGCGATCCGCGACGACCCGCAAGCGGGTGTGCCGGTGCTGCGTTGATGCACGGGTGCCACCGCTAGTACCATATATGGCATGGTGAAGACCACCGTCTATCTCCCGGACGACCTCAAGCGTGCTGTGGAGAACGAGGCACGGCGTAGCGGAGCCTCAGAAGCCGAGGTCATCCGTGAGGCGATCCGTGCCAGCGTCGGCGCGGCGACTCCAGCCCCACGGCCCGGAATCCTGGAGACGGATACCCCGATCGCTGACCGTCTGGACGACTTCCTGACCGGTTTCGGCACATGATCGTTGACACTTCGGCGCTGCTTTCATTTCTCTACAAGGGTGAGGTGAGCCACGAAAAGTCGGCCAAGGCGCTGGCTTCTGCGGACGGGCCACTTGTCGTCTCGCCTTACATACTTGCGGAACTCGACTACCTGGTTCTATCCCGGTACGGAACCCGCCACGAACAAGCGGTTCTTGCGGAGCTGTGTTCCGGGGCGTGGGAGCTTGCGACGATGGATGTGGCACGTGTTCAACGTGCTGCGGCGATCGTTGAGAGATACGCCGATGTTCCGATCGGGCTAGCCGATGCCTCCAACATCGTGTTCGCTGAGGATTACGGCACTACGACCATTGCGACGCTCGATCGACGGCACTTTTCGATACTGCGACTATCCGACGGCCGTGCGCCGACTCTGGTTCCGTGAATCGTCGGCCCTGCGGTACCGGTACTCCCACTGTGGCACGAAGGCTGGGCCACGTGGAAGGGAGACCACCCGCCCCTAGAACGCGTCCCAGTCCACGATGCCGTCCACCACGGCCACGAGCCGCGCGAGCAACTGCAACCGGGCTGCCCGTACGGCCGGTTCCGGGCTCATCACCTGCACGTCGTCGAAGAACTGCGTGATGGCCCCGGGGACATCTCCGGCGTGATCGATGAGGTAGGCGAGGTCGCCTTCGTGGCCGGTCATCGACTCGGTCAGGGTGGTGATCGCCGTGTCGAGCCGTTGTTCGGCCGGCTCGGTTAGTGCCGCCGCCTGCTCACCGGCGCCCGATCCCGACTTCGCCACGATCCGTTGGGCCCGTTGGAGGGCGACCGACAGCTCCGCAAACGCCGGGTCATCGGCCCGCGCGGTCAGCACACCCAACACCTCGTCGGCCTGCGCCGGGCGGTCGGCCCGCACCGCGACAGCCCTGACCAGGTTGTGCGGGTGACCGGCTTCCAAGAGCTGCAACTCGTACCGCTGCCGGACGAAGGCCGCGGCGGCGTCGAGCACGTCCTGACCGACCTCGTGGCCCGCCTCCCGCAGCACCCGCGCGGCCAGCTCGATCCCGTCGGGAACCGACACGGCGTCGATCTGTCCGAAGGCGCGCAACACCCGCAGGATGCCGAGTGCCGTTCGCCGCACACCGTAGGGGTCGGAGGTGCCGGTCGGAATCGCCCCGACGGCATACATGCTGGTCAGCAGGTCGAAGCGGTCGGCCAGTGAGGCTACCGCACCCGCCACGCTCGTGGGTAACGGGGCCACCGAGGTGCGCGGCATCTCCATCTCGGCGAGCGCCTGGGCGACCTCCGGTGTCTCCCCGGCCCGGGTCGCGTACTCCCGCGCCATGGTGCCCGCCAACCCGGACAGCTCGGTGACCATCGCTGAGGCCTGGTCAAATTTGCCCAGTTCACCGGCCCGGTGCACGGTCGCGGCGGTGGCGTCGTCGAGCCCGACGGTCGCGGCCAGCTCATCCGCGATCTTCGCGATCCGGTTGACCCGGTCGTCCACAGAACCGAGCTTCTCCTCGAAGGTCAGCGTGGCGAGCTTGGCGCGGAAGTCCGCCAACGGCACGGTCAGGTCCGCACGCCAGAAGAAGGCGGCATCCTCGTAGCGTGCCCGGAGCACGGACTCGTTCCCGGCCCGCACCAGGTCCAGGTCGCACGGCCCGTTGGCGACGCCCACGAAGGCGGGGCGCAGGATGCCGCCCGCCACCACCGGCAGGTACCGCTGGTGTTTGCGCATCACGGTGGTGAGGATGTCGGACGGCAACGACAGATAGGACTCGTCGAAGGACCCGATGAAGGGATTCGGCGCCTCGACCAGGTCGGTGATTTCGTCGATCAGGCGGGCCTCGCCCTCGACGTCGATCTCGCCGCCCACCGACGCCGCCAGCCGCTGCGCACCCGCCACCACGAGCGCGCGCCGACGGTCGCGGTCCAACACGATCTGGTGGCCGGCCAGGAAGTCCTCGAAACCGGCGGCGCTCGGCACCTCGACCACCGGCGACTGCGCCGACCGCAACACCTGGGTCGTCGACCCGGAGGTCAGGGTGGAGACGGTGACGTCGACCGGGGTGTCGCCGAGCAGCACGAGCAGCCAGCGGATCGGCCGCGAGTAGGAGAGTTCGGGGTCGAGCCAGCGCATGTTCTTCTCGGTGCGCAGCCCGCGCAGGGTGCTGGCGACCGCCTCGGCGATCACCTGGGCGGCGGGGCGGCCCACCACGGGGCGGTCCACGGCCACGTACTCGACGCCGTCGGCTTCGATGCGCCGCACATCGGCGACGTCGGCGTCGTGACCGCGCAAGAACCCGGCCAGGGCTTTGGTGGGTTCATCATTCGCATCGAAGGCCGCCGACGAGCGTGGCCCGCGCACGGTCCGGACACTGTCCGGTTCTGCGGCGGCGACGGCGTCGACCAGCGCGACCACGCGGCGCGGAGTGGACTTCACCGCCACCTCGCCGTGCGGCAACGAGCTGGCGTCGAGCGCCTGGACCAGCTGACGGCGGACGGCGTCAGCGGTGGCCCGGACATCGGTATGCGGCAGTTCCTCGAAGCCGATCTCGATGACGAGCGGGCTGGTGGCCGTCGGGTCCGCCGGGGTTGCGGCAGGTGCCGGGGCGGGCGGCAGCTGGGCAGTGACCACACCCAGCGGGTACTCCAGCTCCTCGCGGCGCTCCAACCACAGACGTGCGACCCGTCGCATCAAGCCGCGCATGAGCCCGAAGGTGCGGGCGCGTTCGGTGGTGCTGATCGCCCCCCGGGCGTCCAGCACGTTGAAGGTGTGGCTGCATTTGAGGATGTAGGAGTAGGCCGGCACCGGCAGGGAGAGGTCGAGCATCCGCTCGGCCTCCTCGGCGTAGGCGTCGAAGAGCCGCCGTTGCAGGTCGACGTCGGCGTCGTCCAGGTAGTAGCGGCTCATCTCGTATTCGCTCTGGCCGTAGATCTCCCCGTAGGTGACCCCCTCGGCGAAGCGGATGTCCTTGAAATGGGAGACGCCTTGCAGCGCCATCACGATGCGTTCGAGTCCGTAGGTGATCTCCACCGAGACTGGGTCGAGTGAGATGCCGCCCGCCTGCTGGAAGTAGGTGAACTGGGTGATCTCCATCCCATCCAGCCACACCTCCCAGCCCAGCCCCCACGCGCCCAGGGCAGGGGACGCCCAGTTGTCCTCGACGAACCGCAGGTCGTGGGCGTGGGTGTCGATGCCGAGGGCTTCTAGGCTCTCCAGGTACAGCTCCTGGGGGTTGCCCGGGTCCGGCTTGAGGATCACCTGGTACTGGGTGTGGGTCTGCAGGCGGTTGGGGTTCTCCCCGTAACGCGAGTCATCGGGCCGCACGCTCGGCTCGACGTAGGCCACCGACCACGGTTCCGGGCCGAGCACCCGCAACAAGGTGGCGGGGTTGGCCGTCCCCGCACCGACCTCGGTGTTGAACGGCTGCTGGATGAGCAGCCCCCGGCCGGCCCAGTACTTCTGCAACCGCAGGATGACCTCCTGCATGGTGGGCGCCGACGGGTTGCCCGTGGGAACGCTCGCTGCTGCGCCCGCGCTCGCGTCGGACGTCGCGTCGGACTTCTTGCTCATCACACCACCAGGTCATCGAGAAAAGGGGACCGCGCAGCTGATGCGCAGACGGTTGCCGAGTCTACCCGCGTGACCTCGGCGGGGGTGTGGTGTTCTGCCGCCCGAGGTGCGGTGTTCCCGGACCTGGGCGGGATCGCCACGCCGGCGGGACCGCAAGCGTCGACGACTCCCCAACCCTTGGCATGGGTTGAACTGCCCTCGGGGTGAGGCGGCCCCAGCGGGGCAGCGTCCCATAGCTCAGCTCCCTACGGCGATCCCCTTGGCAATGGCGCGACCCTGACGAATCCGTAGCACGGTCCACGTCACGGCGAACCACAGGGCACAGATGCCGACTCCGATCACTAGCGCACTCCAGCGCAGGGTCACATTGTCGAAGAATATGTCATCGTCGCGCGCGACAAACGCGAACCACAGGCTGGGTAGCATGAGCACGTAAGAAGCACCGTCAACAGGACCCGCATACGCCGGTGACCCGCCTACCGACGTAGACCGCCACAGCACAAACGGACGCTACGATCGCGACCACTGCAAATACAAAGAACGGGATACCGCTCATAGGTTCTCCTTCCTCAATTAGCGGGACCAGAAATGTCGTGAGTTTGCGGGAGCTGTTCCTTCGAGTCAGTACTGCAAGCGAAACTCTGTATCGCTTTTTCTGGGAGAGAATGCGAGTGTGTAATCTGACTCCTCACCCGGCCTACGGGCGGCGATAACGTAACTGGAGGGAATGTTGAATTTCCTCGTGAACGATCGCAGGGCCTTCACACCGGATTCCGCATCCACCACTCGGCAAAAGAGGTTGAGCACCGTTCCCTCTTCATAGGGGGATGGCGGATCCCCGCCGATGTCGTTCCCGTCGAAGTGCCCGACGCCCAGCCATCCGATGTGGTTGTCGAGCGCGTCTTGACCCTCGTCGAAGATCCACGCATCGCTTGGATGGCTCAGGTCTGCGGTGAACGTCCAGATCTGCAGAACCACCCAAACGTGCTCGTCTCCGGGAATCTCGGCGAAGCCTTCGTCCCGAACTCGCTCGCGGAACGCGTTCCAATGCTCGTCGAGCGACAGCTCACGACCCGTCTTCGACGACTCTGGTTCGATCTTGTGGGTCTTCGTTCTGCCTCGGTGCCCGACTTTTCCCTCGTGCACGGTGAATTCTGTGCCGTGATCCCAGGCTTCAAGGTAGTGCAGTACCCCGTCATCGTCACGACGGTAGGTCTTGAGGACGGCCAACGGCTTGCGCCTTTCGATTGGAGATGTATCTGTCAGTGGTCCGAGGATCTGTGTTCCGCTAAGTCCGTAAATGCACCGAATGCGGTGGCAGCAACCAGGACAACGCCAATCGCTAGGAGCCCGATCCCGATAAAGTTGACTGCAGGGTTGGAAAAGAACGGGATTGCGAGGCCGATTGTGAGTACGGCAAAGAGGGCGGTCCACCTGGTGGGCGAATGAGTTGAGGGAGCTTTCATAAAGTCCTCCTTGACTTAAGGATGCCCAGAGCCCAGACGAGCGGGGCATTTGCGCAGAGTAGCCGGAGTGGTCGAGCTATGTCAACGGGGAGTCTTTGGATTTGTGCATAAACATGCATGGGGGTGCCCCGAGAGCAGCAGGGCTCCCCTGCTGTGGCTTGGCGCCCGCAGCACCCGCCACCTCCCCTACGACGAGATGTCCGCCGTCGTGAACCGGCTCCACGCCAATGCGCCAAAGATCGCCGCCCAGGCCACCTGCACCACCAACCCGGCTCCGAGGGAACTCAGGTTCACATCGGTGCGGAGCAACTCGCCGAAGTCGAGCCAGTGATGGGTCAGCAGGTAGGGATGGATGGCAGCCAGCTGCGGCAGTGAGTCGAGCACGGTGGAGACCACCCACACCACGACGGTCGCGGCCATCGCGGCCACGGGCACCTCGGTCAAGGTGGACAGGAACAGCCCGACGGCGACCAACCCCGACAGTGACAAGGCCGCGTAGGCGATCACCCCGAGGATGCGCACCAACCCTTCCGCCAATGAGACGGTGTCCCCGGAGATCAAGGTGACGTCGCCCAACCCGAAGTAGGCGGCCCCGGTGATGAACCCCGCCAGGGCGATCACAAAGACGGTGGCCCCGGTGAAGAGCAGCACCACCCCGGCCTTCACGGCCAGTAACCGGGTGCGCGGCACCGGCACGGTCAGCAGGTACCGCAGGGTGCCGGACTGTGCCTCACCCGCGATGGCGTCACCGCTGACGATCGACACCGCCAACGGCAGCAGCAACGGCAGGCAGGCGACCAGGGCAGCCAACACGAGAAAGAGTCCGTTGCCGGTGACCCGGTCCAGGAAGGCCGGCCCCTCGGCGTCGATCGTGGTGTCCCGGGTGACGGCGATGACCGTGCCGATCAACACCGGTACGAGCGCGAGCCCCGCAAGGCCCACGAGGTTGCGTTTGCGTCCGAAGACGAGCCGCAGTTCGCTGCGGATCAACCGGCCGGTCGCCCCCCGCCGGAACTCCACCTCGGCCGAGGGGCGCCGCGGGGACTCCGCCGTGGCTGCCGCGGCCCCCCGACTGGTTGCGTCCACCGTTGGGTCAGCGTGCGACATCGAATCCCTCTCCGGTCAGATCCACGAACAGCGATTCCAGGCTCGGGCGCCGAACATCCAGCCCTACGAGGTCCAGGCCCGTATGCACCATCGCGGCGGCGATCTTCTCGGGCGCCAGAGCGCCCAGCGGTGCGGTGATGGTGTGCCCGAGCGTCGAGGCATTCTCCAGGCCGAGTTCGCCCAACAGCTTTTCGGCCGCTTCGAGGCAGCCAGGGGTCGTGGTCACCGAGATGACGCTCGCCGCCCCGGCCGCCAGCTCGTCCCGGGTGCCCTGGGCGACCAGCCGGCCGCGACTCATGATGCCGACGTGCGTGCAGACCTGCTCGATCTCACCCAGCAGATGCGAGGAGACCAGGACGGTCGCACCGCCGTCGGCGACCTCTCGCAGCAGATGCCGGACCTCCCGGGTGCCCTGGGGGTCGAGCCCGTTGGTCGGCTCGTCGAGAACCAACAGATCGCGCGGCCGGAGCAGGGCGGCAGCCAACCCGAGCCGCTGCTTCATGCCGAGTGAGTACTGCCGGTACCGCTTGCGGGCGGCCGTCGTGAGCCCGACCCGGTCCAGGGCGGCCGAGATCCGGGAGTCGCGGGTGCGGGGCTCGGCTGTCGCATCGGCCGCGTCGAGCCGCTCCAGGTTGGCCCGGCCCGACAGATAGGGGTGGAACGCCGGCCCTTCGACCAACGACCCGACCCGAGGCAACACCCGCCGACCCGCGCCCGGCATCTGCCCGCCGAGCAGCGTCGCCGACCCCGCTGTCGGGGCGACCAACCCCAACAGCATGCGGATCGTGGTCGTCTTCCCCGAGCCGTTGGGGCCGAGGAAACCGTAGATCGCCCCGGTGGGTACCAGGAGGTCGATCTGGTCGACGGCCACCTGCCCCGAGCGGAACCGCTTGGTCAACCCGGCGGTCGCGATCGCGGCGTCGGCCTCGCCCCGGGTACCGCGCTCGTCACCGACCCGGTCAGCGTCGCCGACCGCCGAGCCCACTCGCTGCGGAGCGGGCTCGGCGGGTGCGCCTGCGGGCTGCTCCGCAGGGTGGTCGTCCTCGCTCACTTGTGGGCGAGCGCGAGGAGGGTGTCCGCGGGCACCGCACCGGCGAGCAGGGTGCCGTCGTCGCCGATGTACACCGACAGCAGGGCCGACTCGATCATGCGGCCACCGTCAACCTTGGTGGTCACGGCGTCATAGATCGAGGCAGCGTCGAAGGGGGACTCGCCGCCGGCCGACTCCTTGCTGGACTGGAACTCCTTGAACAGTTCCTGGCTGCTCTCCGAGCCAAACATCGGGTGGTCCTTGGCGTCGGTCGCCTCGGGGTCACCGGCGATCATGCCGGCCACGTCGACGTCGTCGACCTCCACCACGGTCTGCCAGCCGGTGCCGTGGATCTGCACGCCCTCGGGCATGCCCGTGGGGTGCTCGGTGGCCTCCGACTCGTCGGGGAGTGCGACCTCGACGTCCTTGGTGGTAGCGCCCTTCGGCGCGGTGAACGTGAAGACCGAGTCGTCCGGAGCCTTGAAGGAGACATCCGTGAAGGCGACCTCCATGGCGGGTGCCTTGGAGTCGTCCGTGCTCCATACCTGTGCGCGCAACGGGGTGAACGTCTTGGCGTCGACGGCGATCAGCACACGGTCAATCAGGGAGCCGGAGGTGTTCGGCACCAGGCCGAGTTGGTAGGCGTCACGGCCCGCGACGGTCGTGGCGCTGCCGACGCTCACATCCGTGGAGGTCTTCGCCATCGTCAACAGCTGCCGGACCGCGACCTCGGGGGTCGGCAGTTCGGTGCCGTCAGCGGCGGCCTTCTCCGCCGGGTCCATCGCCTTGAACTCGGCCAGGTCCTCGGGGGAGACCGTGTAGTGCACGGCCTCGTTGTCGCTGCTGGAGTAGGTCCACACCTCGGGACCGTTCGCCACGATCGAGTACTCCGAGAGCGGGCCTTGCAGGGAGGCCCGGGACTTCTCCTCGCCGTCGGTCCACATCCGGACGGTCGAGCTGCCGCTGAGCAGGTTGACCGGTGCGGCGCTGCGCATCTCCGGCATCGGGATGTCGGGCAGCCCCAGCCGTGCCGTGTAGACCACCGTGCCGGACATCGGTACGGGCTCGGCATCGGCGACCTTGATCAGCAGCTGCTCAGGGGTCAGCGGGTCCAGGTCGGAGGAGGCGGACGCGAAGAGCGACGGCCCCGCGAAGGCGGCGGCAACAACGGCGGCGACCCCTACGGGCGCCATCCAACGAACACGGTTGGTCAGTTCCATGGGCCCACCGTGACACACCCCACCTGAGACGACGCTGAGAGAGCGGCCCGGCGGCGAGGAGGGTGCCGGGCGTCGGCCACGGCATGATGGCGGTATGCGGCTGTTGGTGGTCGAGGATGAGCGGACGGTGGCCCGCGCCCTGCGTCGCGGGCTGATCGCGGAGGGATTCGCCGTCGACGTCGCCCATACGGGTCCCGCAGGGTTGGAGCTGGCGGCGACCGGGGAGTTCGACGCGATCCTGCTGGACCTGATGCTGCCCGGAATGAACGGTTACGACGTCGTCCAGGCGCTGCGAAAGTGCTCCGTCTGGTCCCCCGTGCTGGTGGTCTCCGCGAAGGACGGCGAGTACGACATCGCCGATGCCCTCGACATGGGTGCCGACGACTACCTGACCAAACCCTTCTCCTTCGTCGAATTGTTGGCCCGGGTGCGAGCCCTGGTGCGGCGTGGGGTCCGGGAGCGGCCAGCCGTGCTGAGCGTCGGCGAGCTGGCGCTCGACCCCTCGGCGCGGACCGTGGCGCGGGCCGGGGAGCCGGTGGCGACGACGGCCCGGGAGTTCGCGCTCCTGGAGTACTTCATGCGCCGGCCGGGGGAAGTGTTGTCCAAGGGGGAGCTCCGCGATCACGTCTGGGACGCCGTCGGTGACGACCTGAATGTGGTCGAGGTCTACGTCGGTTACCTCCGCCGCAAACTCGGCCCCGGGGTGATCGAGACCGTGCGGGGCGCGGGGTATCGGCTGGTCGGCGGGCCGAACCCGGCTGACGGTGGCGCGCCCGCCGCGGCCACCGGGCGAACTGGGGCGGACGCATCCGAGCGGCGTCCTGCCCCGGGTGGCGACCCAGCCGCAGGCGCCGATGGCGGTCCCGTATGACTTCCCTGCGCGCCCGCCTCACGTTGTTGTCCTCGGTCCTGGTGGCTGTCGCGCTGGTGATCGGGGCGTTCGCGCTCTCCGCGGTGCTCTCCGCCAGCCGGGTCAGTGCCCTTGATGAGGTGGCCAAGATGCGGGTGAGCAGTGTCGCGGCGCTCGCGGACAGCGACCGGGTGCCGGATGTGTTGCCGGTGACGGAGCCGGGGGAGGTGGCCCAGCTGCTCGCGGCCGACGGTTCCGTCCTGGCCACGTCGGCGAATGCCAGCCGGACGCTGCCCATCATCCCCCCGGTCGAGTTGCGGCGGTTGCTGGCCGGGGCGGATGGCACGAGCGTCGTCGTGCGCAGTACCGAGCGCGGTGCCTATGAGGGGGAGTCCCGGGTCGCGCTGGAACGGACGACCTATGCGGGTGGGCCGGCCGTGGCTGTCGCAGCCGTGCCCATGCGGGAGGTGCAGGGGGTAGTGCGCGCGTTGCGCTGGTCGCTCGTCGGGGTGGTGCCGGTGCTGACGGCACTCTTCGCGGTGGTGATCTGGCTGGTGATCGGCTGGGCGTTGCGGCCGGTGGAGGCGTTGCGGCGCGGCGCGGCGGCCGTCGCCGAAACCGGTGGCCCGGGACTGTTGCCCGTGCCCCGGCAGGGGTCGGAGATCACCGCCTTAGCCCGCACACTCAACGAGATGCTGGACCGGTTGCAGAAGTCGGCGGGGCGTCAGCGGGCCTTCGTGGCCGACGCCGCCCACGAGTTGCGGTCACCGATCGCAGGGTTGCGGGCAACAGTCGATGTCGCCCGGGCACATCCGCAGACCTACACCGTGCCGGAGTTGGCGGCGGAGGCCGATGGGGAGGTGGCACGCCTCCAGGGGCTGGTCGACGACCTGTTGGTGCTGGCCCGGGTCGGTGCGGTGCCGCCCGTGCGCGAGACGGTCGACCTGGCGGCCGTGGTGGCCTCGGCGGTGGCGGGGGCGGTGGTGCGGCCGGGGGTGGAGGTGGTGGTGGGCGAGCGGGACGAGTCCAGAGTGGTCCAGGGTGCCCCGGCGACGCTCGATACGGCCACGATGGGTGGCTCTGTGGTCCCCGGATCAGTGGCCGCCGTCGGCGACCCGGCTGCTTTGGTCCGGGTGGTGCGCAATCTGATCGACAACGCCGTGCGGCACACCCGTTCCACGGTGGAGGTGACCGTAGCGCCGGGCCGCATCACCGTGGACGACGACGGTCCGGGGATCGCTGCGGATGACCGTGAGCGGGTCTTCGAGCGATTCACCCGCCTGGACGAGTCGCGCGGACGCGACGGGCAACCCGGCGGCACCGGGCTGGGCCTCGCCATCGCCCGGGAAACTGCTCGCGACGGCGGTGGGGACGTGGTGCTTGGTGAGTCGCCGGCGGGTGGGTTGCGGGCGACGGTGACCCTGCCGCGGGGGTAGGGCTTCGGGGCAGGAGGACTGGCGGTTCAAGTGGTGGGCTTGCTCGAGCCATTTGGCGCCGTCCAACCGCGGGATCCGGTTTAGCGCTCGGCTTGCCGTGGGCAAGCCGAATCGGTTTATTAGCGATCAATCGCCTGTTCGTCGGATCGGGTTTGGCCGGTTTTGTGGGTGCTGCTAGGTTGGGCGGGTCTGGTTCGATGGCGATCGTGACGGGTGACGACGACGGCTGAGGCGCCGGTGGTCGACCGGGCGATGGTGGCCCGGCTCGTGCGCGATGCGCAGGGTCAGGGTTTGAGCGTGGACGGTGAGGATGGTCTGCTCGCGCAGCTGACGAAGCCGGTGTTGGAGTCCGCGCTCGAAGGTGAGCTCACCGCTCACCTGGGGTATGAGAAGCACGAGCGGACCGAGGGCGCCGCGGGCGACAACGCCCGTAACGGAACCCGGTCCAAGACGGTCCTGACCAAGGGTGGCCCGGTCGAGATCGACGTTCCGCGGGACCGGGCGGGGACCTTCGAGCCCGCGGTCGTGCGTAAACGGCAACGGCGCCTGGGAGCGATCGAGGATGTGGTGCTGTCGCTGTCGGCACGTGGGATGACGCACGGGGACATCAGCGCCCACCTGGCGGATGTCTACGGGTCCGGGTGTCCAAGACGACGATCACCACGATCACCGACAAGGTCCTCGACGGGATGGCCGAGTGGCAGTCACGGCCGCTGGACCCGGTGTATCCGGTCCCGGAGAGGTCGAAGATCAGTTGAGAGCTGCAGCGACACACGCGACCGGCGCCTTTGGGTAGAGCCAACCCGAGACTGGTGATTTCTGGGATGGCGGGGCTTACGGGCAGGCCTGGGGTGGTTTGGGGAACTTGGTTGGCTCGCTTGCGGTGATCGGTCCAGGGACCGTTCTGGCGGCGACTTTTGCCCCTGATTCAGCGGTGGGTCAGTGGGCCGCAGATCGTAACGATGCCGTGGTTGGCGCGGCCGGTTCCTTGATCGGGTTGACTACGCCGCTGCGCAGGCTGGTGGTGATGGTTGGCATCAGTGGAAAGAAGACGGTGTGGCCACCGCCACCACCAGCGTGCTTCAGCCTGCTGACCGGCCTACTTGGTCCTGGGTGCGAGGGTTTGTGCTGTTTGGAGGATGAACGGTTTGGTGCCGCGGCGGTGGTAGCGGCCTCTGCCGGGTGGTTGTTGTTCGGGGTAGGTGCGGCCGATGATTTGGCCTTCGGCACGGTCGCCATTCATGAGGAGGACAGCGGCGCCGGTGTCGCGGATGGTTTGGAGGACTGGGGTGTAGAGGGCGCGCCCCGATCCGGCGACGGGTCGGGTGATGACGAGGTGGAGGTCGAGGTCGCGTGCGCCTGGTAGGTGAGGGAGGAGGGGGGCGAGGGGGTCGAGCCCGCCTGCGGCGAGGATGTCGTGGTCATCGACCAGGACCACGATCCGTGGGGCGCGTTTGCGGGTGTCGGGGTCCATGGTGGGGCGTTGTTCGAGTTGGGTGGTGATGGAGTTGATGGTCCCGCGGGCATGGGCCAGGGTGCGGGCGTTTGCTGCCCAGGTCTCTTGGGGCAGGATGGGGGCGACGTGGCCGCGGGTGTCCAGAAGGGCGATGGCAAGTTCGTCTTCGTCGTAGCGGGCGGCGAGACCCTTCGCGATGGTGCGCAGGAGGGTGGATTTCCCGGCTTTGGAGTCGCCGAGGACGATGAGGTGTTGGTCGGTGTCGAGCAGGTCCCAGTATTCGCTGTCCATGGTGTCTTGGCGGATGCCGAGGGGGACCGCGTCGGGAGCCTCGAACTCGTCGGGGAGCATGGCGGGGTCTAGGTGGGTGGGTAGGAGCCGGATGGGTGCGGCCGATGGCCCATCCCACGAGGCTGCCACCTGCTCAGCGAGGGCGTCGAGTTCGGTTCCGATCTCTTGGTCATCGACGAGGTCGAGGGTGGGGAGTGCGACCTGGGCGAGGAGCTTGTCACCGGTCAGGGCCTGGCCGGGGCTCTTAGGTGTGAGGGTGGCGGCGAGTTTGCGGTCGATAATTGATTCGCTTGGCTCTCCGAGTCGGAGTTCGATGCGGGTGCCGAACAGGGTTTGATGGGCCATTTTGAGTTCGTTCCACCGGGTCATGGCGGTAATGATGTGGATCCCGTGACCTGGCCCGCGGGTGATCAGGTCGACTACGAGCTGTTCCAGGTCGGTGAAGTCCGCGCGGAGGTGCCCGTACCCGTCGATGAGGACGATGACATCGGCGGCCGGTAGTTCGGGGATGTGGCCTTCGGCGTGTAACGCCCGTAGGTGGGTCATGGACTCGACGCCATGGTCTTGAAATGCCCGTTCGCGGGTCTTGAGCATCCCTGTCAACTCCTCAACCAGCCTGGTCAGGTGCCCGGTATCGCTTCGTCCTGCGACCCCGCCGACATGCGGGAACCCATCGATGCGCGCGAGCCCACCGCCTGCCAGGTCCATCCCGTAGACCGCGACCTGGCGCGGCGTGTGTGTCAGTGCCACAGACGTGGCGATGGTGCGCAGGAGCGTGGTGCGCCCAGAGCCTGGGGCTCCGATGATGGCGATGTGCCCGCCGGCCCGGGCCAGTTCGAGGGTCCAGGGGTTCTGGGTCTGGGAGGCGGGGTCGTCGACGACGCCGATAGGTATGTGCAGTGGGGTGACGGTGGCCGGGTCGGGGTTGATGATGTGTCCGAGCGCGAGCCGTGTGGGTAGGGGTGGGAGCCAGACGGGCCGGACGCCGCGGTCGGGTTCGCGCAGACGGGTGACGGCTTCTGTGACCAGGGACGGGCCGGTGTCGATCCGGGTCAGGCGCGGCGCTGTGCCTTGCGTAGTGTTCCCAGCTCGGGCCGCGTCGGCTGCGGCGGCGATGTGGTTGTAGGCGGGCAGCAGGATCGGCCGGGGGCGTTGGCTGGCACTGGTGGTGGGGGCGGTGAGGATGGGTCCGGAGACGTATCCGGCGCGGAACCGGGTGTAGAGCGTGGTGTCGACTTTGAGGTAGCCGTATCCGGGTGTGGAAGGGAGTGCGAAGGCGTCGCGGGTGCCGAGGACGGTTTGGGATTCGGCTTCAGAGAAGGTGCGGAGGCCGAGGCGGTACGACAGGTAGGTGTCTAGGCCTTTGAGTTTGCCGCCCTCGATGCGCTGGCTGGACAGGAGGAGGTGGACGCCGATGGAGCGCCCGATGCGGCCGATCTGGAGGAACAGGTCGATGAAGTCGGGCTCGGCGGTCAGCAGTTCGCCGAATTCGTCGATGATGACGAACAGGTGCGGCAACGGCGTGAGGTCGGCGCCCTCAGAATAGAGCTGACGGTAGTGGGTGATGTTGACCGAGTCCGCGTCTTTGAGGAGCTTTTGACGGCGCACGACTTCGCCTTGGATCGAGGCCCGCGCCCGTACGGTGAGTTGGGGGTCGTCGGCGAGGTTGTCGATCAGCCCTGCCAGGTGCGGCAACGACTCGAACGGGCTGAACGCTGCGCCGCCCTTGTAGTCGACCAGGATCATCGCCAGGTCCTCGGGCGCGTGCGACAACGCGAGGGACAGGATGAGGGTGCGGAGCATCTCGGACTTGCCGGAGCCGGTCGCCCCAACACAGATCCCGTGGGGTCCCGCGCCACCTTGCGCTGACTCCTTTAGGTCCAGGAGGATCGGTGCGCCGAGGTCATCGACCGCGAACGCCACTCGCAAGAACTCCTCCGGGCTGCGCGGACGCCATAGGCCCGGGCCGACGGCCTCGATCCCCGCGAACCCGAGCAACTGTTCGACCCCGAGGGCCGGTCCCGCTTCTTCACCGGCCACGCTGACGGCGGTCATGGTCAGGCGAAGGGGCGCGAGCTGACGGGCGACCGCTTCGAGAAGCCCCGGGCTCACGGTGTCTGGGGTGAACGCCTGAGTGGCGGCACCGAGCGAGCCGGGCTTCGTGGTGACCTGTGCCCCACCGTCGTCCTGGTTGAGGGTGATGCGCAGGTCGACGTCGTCGGGTTCGTGAGCTGCGTCGGCGAGGAGGTGGATGACGGTGATGCCCAGCCCTGCAAGGTTAGCTCCCGGTGGGAGGGGGAAGCTCGTGGCGTGGCCTCCGTGGTCGTCGACCAGGATCACCAGGCGCGCGAGCCCGGTGCTTGGGGTATCTGTGAGCCCGGGGCGCCGGGTGGCGGCTGATGTGAGCCTGCTTGTCACTTCGCTGCTGAGTACGGACATGAGTTCGGGCAGGGTGGGGGCGATACGCCGGGCTGGGACGGGTCCGTCGAACAGGCGGGTGTCGTGCGTGTGCGGGAGCAGGTCGAGGCCTTGCCAGTCGGTGAGGGCCTGTGGCGGAACGGCGGCGGCGATCAGTAGATCGTCGGGGCTGTGGGAGGTGGCGAGCTGAAGCAGGAGTGCACGGAGGGTGGCCGTGGCGGCCTGGCGGTCGCCGATCACGGTGACGGTGTGGGCGCCCGACAAGTCGATGACGGCGGGGAAGTCTTCAAGGTGGCTGTGCTGGGCGACCATGCGAAGGGCGTCAGATTCCAGGGCCTGGTCATAGGGTTCGAGAGGCGGCGCGGGCTCTAGGAGCAGGTCGAACCATGCGACCTTTCCGGTTCCGACGCGGGCGTGGAGGTGGTCGGTGTCGGTGGGGCGTCGGTCCCACACTCGCGCGGGATCGGTCGCGATCCCGGGCAGGGACGACGGCGCCGGGTGAGCATTCTGGGCATCGGTGCGGGCTTGGCCGGTGCGGGTCGTCAGGTTAGTGCGGGTGCGTTCGAGGTAGTCGAGGTACGCCTCGCGCCGGGCCTGGTTTTGCTTGCGGTGCTGCGCACGCGAAGAGATGGCGACGGCGACTCCGACGATGACCGCGACGAGGAATACAACGCCGGCCACGACGAGGAACAGCGGCTGGCCGTTGCGCAGGACGACCATCATCACCATCGAACTCATAGCCCCGACCACGGGCAGCAGGAACTGGATCGGGGTCTTGCCGGTCTCTGGAGTGATCGGTGGCGGGGTTGCGAGCGTGACCGGTTCCGGGCGGGTCAGTGGGGGCGTGGAGCGGGGCGGGCGGTGCAGGAGCCGGTGGGTCATCGGAGCGTTCCTTCAGCGGGCGTCGCGGCACGGGTGATGGTGGCAGCTAGCCGCAGCCCGGACATCCGCGTGGCCGTTGGTAGGCGGCGTGAGGATCTGGGCCGCTCCTCGCCGTGCGCGGTGTCGTAGGCGATGTGCGCAGCCGGGAACGGCATGAGGTCCAGCAACTCCGTCCAGGCGGGGGTCCATGCCTTCTTCGGGTCGGTGACCACGACGACCGGGGTCCGCCCGGCCTCGTGGATGGCACCGGCGAGATCGACCGCGTGCTGGACTGCCGGTCGCTCGGCAGGGGCTACGACAGTGACGATGGTGGCCGCCTGGGTGACGGTTGCCAGGTCGGCACCAGCCCGGGTGCCCCAGTCGGTGATGGTGTAGTCGAAGAACCGGGTGATCGGTGCAACCGCGTGCCGCCACCGGGCCTCCGCGGTGTCTGCAAGTTCCAGGCAGTAGACGCCTGAGGTTGCCAGGGGGAGTCCGTCGGTCACGTCCGCGAAGGAGGAGGCGGCTACGCGGCGTTCATCGTCTTCCGGCGTGGACGGCGCGAAGGGTGGCTGACCTGAGTGCCAGAGCAACGACTTGCCGGGCCGGGACGCGTTGACGGCCAGGACCCGGTGGCCGTGAGCCGCAAGGACCGACCCCATCAGCCCTGCCGTCACCGAGGTTCCCACGCCCCAGGTGACGCCGATCACGCCGACCCGGGCCGCGAGCGGGTGCCGGGCGCGGACCTGAGTGTCGAGGCGAGTGAGTTCGCGCACGCGCCACGGCGCTCCCGACCTGAACACAGCCGTGAGGTCCATCAGAAGGCCCGGGCCAGGTCGCCGAACACGCCCCACAACGCGAGCAGCAGCGGGACGAGCGCTACCACAGCCAGGGTTTCTGCGAAGTCCGCGGCCCGGTTCAACCGGGCAACCACGACAGGTGAGGGCCGAGCCGCGACTGTCGCCACCACGCACAAGCCGAGCACGATTGAGGCAGTTGTTGCAGGTCCCGAGTCCATCCCGGTGAGTAGCGCGACGACGACGCCCAGGGCACCGGCCACGAGTGCGATCCGCTGCGGGGCCAGAGGCAGGACCCGCATCCGCAGCACCAACACAACCGCAACCGCGGTGGCGAGCCACCGCCCCCACGAAGTGCTGCCGGCCGTTACAGTCGCGCACACCGCGGTGACTATGACGGCGGCGAGGGTGAGCCAGGTCAGCGACCGGTACGCCATGTTCACGCCTGCGTGCGCTTCGGTGCGTGGAGTGTCGTGCCCGGTCACGAGCCGGTCATCCAAGCCCGTGAGCCCGGAAGCCGTCATTGCGATTCCGGGAGCTATGCCCAGAATGACTAGCCCGGCGGCGGCGACGGTCGCCGCCGCATTCACGGTCGACGCTCCTGCCTCAACAATCGCGAACACGGCAAGGACCAGGAGCGCGCCCGCAGCACCGCCGGCCCCGAGGGCCCGGTCACCGAACCCGACCACACCCACCAACGCGACCACGGCCGCAACGAGGCCGAACGCAGCCAGGGCCACGAGCCACGCGGGGTCGTCGGCTGGGAGCATCACAGCGGTCTGGACCGCAAGTCCCGCACCCGCCGCCGCGCTGAGCGCTGCCAGGGACGCCTTGCCCAGTCGCCCGAGAAGGCACCCTGCCGCGACGAGCCCGACAAGCACCGACACTCCCGCGACCGGTGCAAGTTCGCGAGAGGCGAGGAACGCCAACGCCGCGACGACGGGTACCGCAACGGCCGTTGCCCACCGCGGATTCCACGCGTCGGCCCGCGTGTCGTGCGTGTGGGCGGTGAGGTCGGTGATGTCGGTGACCTGCGCCGGAGGTGGCGCTGAGTCGATTGCGGTGACCCACAGCGGGGTCCCGTCGGCGATGTCCTGCTCGGCGAGCGTGCGGTCGGTGTCAAGCCGGTCGCCGGTCCGGGTTACCAGCACGATGGGGCCAGGGGCGTGGTCCAGCAGTTGGAGGATGTCGGGCAGGACCGCCGCGATCGGCTCGCCGTCCGGGACCACCATGTCCGCTCGGCGATCGTTCCCGATAAGCGTGAGGCGGGTGTACGTCGTCACCGGTCGCCATCCTTCGAGGTCTCGTTGTTGCTGCCGTCGTCAGCGGCGTCGTCGACGACGGTAAGGGTCTTCGGATCGATCCTGACGCCGGTCTTCGGGTCGGTCAGGTACCCCGTGTCGGGGTCGGCGTACCAGCCCGACCGGGGGTCGACCAGCCGTCCCTGAGGATCAGTGGCGAGTCCGGTATCGGGGTCAACGGGGTATCCCGTGCGCGGGTCGAACAGGGCACCGGCCTCGTCGATCAGGAGCCCAGTGGTCTCATCACGCACTGTCCCGGGTGGGATGACAGGATTCGCCGCCAGCGCGGCCTTCAACTCCGCGACGACGGCTGTTTCTTTCCGGTCGGCGAGTAGGTGCAGGACCAGGGAGGTTCCCACGCACCCGACACCGATCACCGCCGCCAATACCACCGACCCGATGAACCGTCTCGTGTTTTGGCTGACCTTCCGGCGTGCATCGAGTGGCCCATACACGAACGCCGCCAACAGGCGAGACCGCCGCGTCGAGGTGGACTCGATGAGAGTCTGATCCGTCTCACTCATTGCGGGCCGCGTTCATGGCGTGGGTTGGCGTGCTCATTCGTAGCTCACCTCGAAGAACCTTCTCCCGAGCATTAGCCACGTGCCGGGTGCGACGGTCACGGACTGGTACTTGCCGATCCGGTGCAACCGGTCCCCGTCCGCGACGGCAGACCCGTTCCCCGATCCGATATCGGTGACACGCAAGCCCTCGGGGGTGGGTTCGAGGAGTGCGTGGTTGCGGGACAAGGTCTTGGACACGTCCGGGATCGTGATTGTCGCGTACCGGCCTGAGGGATCGTCTGCATTTCGGCCTACGAGCGTTGGGGTGATGATGGTGAGGCGGGATCCGTCGTCGGCGACCACGGACCACGCCCCGGCCCGTGTAGGCGCTGGGCGCGGCGGGGGCGGAACAGCTGTCATGCCGGGTAGTGGGCGGGGTGTCAGACGCAGGGGGTCGCGACCCTTGCGAAGATCCATCGTCACGCACCGCCGCGCCAGAACCGCCCCGAGCCTTCCAGGCATTCCCGTTGCCTTCTCCACGGTGCGCAAGCCTGCCACTCGGTGCCCGGGGCTCCGTCCTGTACGCACGAGCCCGGCCAGTTCCCACGTGAGGGCCGTGATACCGAAGAGCAGGCACCAGGCCCAGCCGAGCGCCGAACCTGTCCCGACCGCGGCGGTGACGATCGCGATGTTGATGGCCCAGCATGCTGCCTGTCGCGGTGTGGCTGCGATGAGGGTTGCGGCCGCGTCCCATCCCGGTGGCTGTGGCCCTGATCCGTGGGTGGAGTGTGTTGGCGCGGGTAGGAGGGGTGTCGCGTGGGTCACTGCGGTTCCCCTTCTTTGGTGTATGGGTTGGTGTGGGTGGGTGGTGATTGGGTTGTTGTGTTGCGGGGTGCTGATCGCGTGTTGATGGTACTCGCGCCATACCTGTAGTGTGTACGACTATTCTGTATGTGTCCTGATGGAGGTGGGTCTGTGAAGTTCGCCATGGAAGCTGATGTATTGACCACGCTTGGGCGCAAGACGGGCGGGGAGTCTGACGAGCTTGGTGCGCTTGTGCGCCGGTTGGCGGATGCGGCCGAGCCGTTGGAGGGCCAGTTCAACGGTGCGGCGAAGGCGAAGTTTGACTCGTTCAAGGCTCGTACTGATGAGATCGCTACTGTTTTGAGTAACTCGCTGGTAGGGATTACTCAGTCGATCAGTGAGCAGGATCGTGCGTTCGCGACTGCGGCGTTCGAGGGTGCTGACGCCCATGGCGCGGCGGAAGGCTCGGCGAACTTTGATGGTGCGGATACGAGTCGGTTCGCGCCCCGCGCCTGATCTTCTTTTCGTTCTGGCGGTTAGCTCGGGGCCGGCCGTTCGT
>JAVBNE010000104.1:0-4294 GCA_031551755.1 Cellulomonadaceae bacterium
CCCCCCCCGCCCCCCCCCCCCCCCCCCCGCCCCCCCACAGAAGTCCTCCTCAGTGGCCAGCCAGTAAAGCAGGTGGAGGAATTTACATACCTGGGGCTCATCTTCCAGAGTAATGAGGATGTTGATGCTGATGCCATTCACAGAGTTAGAGAGCAGGGTGGTCAAAATGGAGGCACAACAGTGGGGTCCTTTGTGATAAGCGGGTGCCCATCAACGGCGAAAGGCAAATTCTATAGGATAGTGGCGAGGCCGGCTACGCTTTATGGGACGGAATGCTGGGCGGTCAAGAAAAGCCAGGAGCATAAGATGCAGGTAGCAGAGATGTGCATGTTCCCCTACATGAGTGGGGTGTCCCGCAAGGACAGGATTAGGAACGATTTCATCAGGGGGATCCTAGGGGTGGTAGATATACGGGAAAAGATGAGGGAACACCGACTGCGGTGGTTTGACCATGTGATGAGGCGAGAGGAAGCAGACCTCGTCAGGGCTATATAGGAGCTCGGGGTAGAGGGGAGGCGCGGCAGGGGCAGACCGAAGCTGACTTGGCAATAGGTAATTCGGGTGGGCCTGGGGGATTGGGAGGACCCTCACGCAGGATAGGAGGGCATGAAAGGCTGCGATACGTCGACCCGACCCTGCCACCGGCGGGACAAGGGCTGGAGTCGATTGATTTTATTGATGAATAATTTATTGTTTTGCAATACAGGTTCATATTCCTTATGCCTTTGTGAAGAAGGGGCACCACTTACTACACTGATACTGTACGACTCTGTTATAGCGTAGAATTTGTTGTGATCAACCAGTTATGTTATAATAGAGTTTGAATATGTGTTGGACTTCTGTGTACATGTCTTGACCTTTCATTTCGTTTGAAACAGCCGTAATGCAAAGCCACAGATAACATGTTAATGTATAAAGAAAAAAAAAACAATCCTTTTCATTTTTAGATATGCTTTTATGTTGTGGTTTTGTTTTGCTAGAATATCGAACTGAAATGTTTGGAACTTTGCACGATAAACTACTAAAAATTGAAAATAATTGTCGTGTTTCATTTTTATACTTAAAATTTCTAACTACGAATGTATTTCATTTTTCGTGAAAGTAGAAAATAATGTTACAGTTTAGGAGAGGAGGAGGGAGGAAGAGGAGGAAGGAGATGAATTCGGCCATGAATTTAAATGCATCTTACAGAATGTTTGCAACAATAACGATATAGTGGTTTGTTGATTGCATCTTAGTTATGCATTATGTTGAGATAGTAATGAGTTGGTTTTTAAAATTATTTTCTGTAAGAAGAGGTTTTAATGGCTAAAATATCGCTAAAGCAAATATATTTTTACATTTGAGAGAGAGATGGAGAAGAGCGAGCATGAGATTCTTTACTTATTTAAACTTTCTTTTGTTTTTTAATTTTATTTTTTCTTAGGTCGTTTTCAAAAGTGGCACACAAGTGGGTTCGAATCAACAGTCAAGTCATCTCGTTTTGCCGCTTCAATAAGTAAGACTTATGGTATCATTGGGGGGATTTTTCATCGGTTTTCACCTATAAATTATCTGGGATAGATGAAGGAAACTAACAATGTGGTATAAACTGTCAATTTTACATATTTACTGACAATTTTTTATCAAGAAGATGAATCTTATTCCTCTGTAACTGCCTCGCTCTGGTAACTTTTTTGCTAATGGTTGTATTTCCAGGTTCGTTGACTGTTGCTAATCAAATTTTTGGCTGTACGAACCGTTTTTAATCTGCTATTTAGTTACAAAGAGGAAATTTGGGTAATAATCTGAAAATATGTGATGACTTCATTACATTTCATCCCGTTTTTACTTCCTAACTTCGACAAGTTCAGTTCTGTGAATTGATTTGAACTTGTTTATTTTGTTGCGCATAATGTTAATAGGAGCGCGTTATTACTTGATATAGACGTTCTCGTCGTGCCATGACATCTTGACCTCTGACTAAAGTTTCTAGTCGTCTGTTTCTTCAAGTAGCCATTTGGACAGGAAGTGTCCGTTACTTCCTTGCACTTGTGCAAGCACAACGACCAAGTACGTTGCAGGAGGGAATGAGAGGTTGAGCTTAGTTATCATTTTTGGCATCACGAAATCTAGTACTTAATTAGCGACTTTGTTATAACAATTATGAGTTTTTTACGTGTACATTGGGGATGATCAAGATGGTGGTGGAGTGTTATTGCAGGAATGTAATGATGAAGTAATTAGTTTTTTTTATTAATCAGCTTAATTACGTAACAATGCTCGGGCAGCTTTTGAGTTTTTATTCCTCCCCCTTTCGGCTTTTAATAAGATCAAGATTAATTACACATGAGATGAAATTAGGCATGTTACGACACATGAAAAGTAAGTCCATCACTGACTCGTCTCTTTTTTTTAAGTTCTCATCTTCGGAAGCTGAGGCGTTCATTATCTACTTAATCTTTTCAGTTGTTGAATACTCTAGACTTGAGATCTGTTTAATGAATTGTTACCTTTGACATCTCTTGATACTAGGAAAGTGTAGCCCCATCCAACCCAGGTTCGGTTACGGGCAAAGAAGTGGTGAGCACCAAGCGGAGTGCTTAGACTCTACTGATGTCATCCGACATTCTGACGGTTTTGCGTTTGTGCGAAAGAGTTCTTCAAGCCCTGTCCTGGAACTGCACACACTGGAGAGTTCCCCTCTCGGCCTCCCAAGAAAACAACTCGCCCTTTTTCCCCAGTTTGACCAGGATCAAACCTGCAGACCGAAGCTTGCGGGAGGCAAGACGTCACTGCTGAGCTGCTAAAGCTGCTTTCGTGGTATGAAGAGCTATTAAATGTCCCAACGAATTCTTGAGGTTTGTTTTGATAATTACGTTGATCAAACGCGTATTTAAGTCAGTCATTCAATATTTTTAAGGAATTTCCTACACATTTACTCTTTCAGATTGAAGATTTGCACACAACGAGACATTTCAATTGCTATTCAAAATACTTCTTGGTGTTTTTGTTTCTTGGATTTCGGAAGAAACCCATGGGTGATTCTACGATCGGTGTTAATTAATTAGTCGGTAATTAGCATAGATAGATAGATAGAGATGTGTGGGTGGATGAGGTTTGTGATTTTGTTCGGGTCACTTGGCGTTAGCGACCCCATCAGTGATTGTCCATCCATCAGGAGAGAGAGAGAGCCTTGTACTTGTTCTGAAAACCATGACATTCCATAGTCGGACCCTTTTTTTTTAATGTTTTTCACTCCTTTTTACTTTGTTATATTGAATTAATACAGTGAAGATGAAAGATAGTAGTAATAGTAGTAGTCACTAGTCTGTGGTTTGAAGTTAATTTATGATATGTCTGATAGAATTTCACTACTGTTCAGCAAAGTGTGAATTTTTTTTTTCAGGTGGGAGGTGGTGTTGCGTTTTTTTGAAAAGGTATGTGTGAATTGGGCGAAATAAATCGTGCGTATACGTTTCTGGATGCACATACTCACACAGGTCTATATACATGCTGTGTGTGGGAACCTGGAGGCACAGGGAGGATAAATTACAGGTAAGAAAAATAAAGAAAGCCTGCAGACGAAATGAGCAGCAGATGAAAAGGTAGAAAAAGAAAAGTCAGATTTCCGCATGCTGCTCCTCGCTCTTCCGTCATTCATTAAGTATAGTCATTAAGCAATTGTTAATTAGTGCCAATGACATACTCGAGTTGGAATTTGTTTTTATTTAGGGGATTCAGACATTGAGAGAGGAGGAGGAGGAGGACAACACTTCCAAGTGATGGAGTATCAGTGACGTCATTGTATTGGTTCGTTCAACGTGAAAACCTCTAATGACGTGACTAGACTCTTTTGTTCAAAAGTGCAAAGCCCGTTTCGACCCCTGTCACCGACTCACGCATCCACATCCGCTGGTTACGAATTGAGTCGCGACTGACGTTTGGGGCCTTTGATTCGAGACAGAAACACACAGAGACGGAGTGAAAGACAGGAAGACACAGAGAGACAGCGTCAGAAACAGACATACAAAAAAGCAGATAAGTTCCGAATAGACTTTCACTGTAGGGAAAATACGTTGTGGGGGGGGGGGGGGGGGGGCGGGGGGGGGGGGGGGGGGGGGGGTGGTGGGGGGGGGGGGGGGGGGGGCGCGGGGGGGGGGGGGGGGGGGGGGGGGGGGGGGGGGGGAGGGGGGTGGGGGGGGGGGGGTGGGGGGGGGGGGGGGGGGCTGGGGGTGTGGGGGGGGGGGGCACGGGGGGGGGTATGGGGGGGGGGGGGGGGTGGTCGGGTGGGGGGTAGCGTTGACATCTGTTT
>JAVBNE010000100.1:0-3212 GCA_031551755.1 Cellulomonadaceae bacterium
AAGGCAACCAATGAGCGCACGACAGAACCAATCAACACTCAGTTTCGCTTTACACAGGGTCAACCACCTCTTGGGAAACCCTGTATATATGTTTGGCGCTACCTCGGCTCTCATTGGCTAACGTTTGAAGGACACAAAACATGCTCACCCAAGCACTGATTTTTATGGACATTTTTCACTTTTTGGCTCAAGGTAGTACTTTTAATCAAACTAAAAGTAAAACTTACTTTTTCAAAAGTTGCACAAGCTGTTATTGGCTACTTATTCAAAAAAATTTTTAATTTTTTGCAATTTTTGTGAACTGTTTTCAACCTTTTTTTCTGCAAAAAGAACATGACTTTTCACTTTTTCGTTGTTTTTTTCTTGCTTTAAGCTAAAGCCTGCATTTTTCCGTAAAGTAAAAACATAATCGACTTCCAAAAAAATAAAAAATTGCAATTTATTAGTTTCTCAGAAAACAGTTTTTTACGACGTTTTTTACTTTTCGTTTAGGTTCTTGCAACCTTTTTGAATTTGCCTTTTCGCGTCGAATTTTCAATAATTCTAAGGAAATATCACGTTTTTTAGCTATTTTGGGCGAGCGTTTTAAAGAACGGGAAGAAAGAAAGAAAAGAACGCGGCGTAAAGATTTCCAAAGAACCCCAAACAAAAATTAAAAGGCTTTTAGCTTTTTCCCCAAACGAACCTTGGAAAGTTGGCCTTAATTCTCCGGAACGTCCTGCTCTATTCTTTATTTACAACCGCCCATATTTCCAAGCAAGCGAAAATACATTAAATTATGACCAGAAAAAAATGAGAAGTAATCAGAGTGGGGGGGGGGAGGATAGAGGAGAAGATGGGGTGCAGTGAGAAGAGGGGAGGTGGAAGGAAGGAAAAAGAGGAACAAAGAAATTTCGTAATTCAGGCGTTATTTTTTTTGTCTCAAGCGTACCAGAAGCTATCTTCTTTTTTCCTCCCTCCTCCTGCCCCCTCCCCTTCTCTCTTTCCCAGACTTCCACTTTAGAGAAAGAACGATGGAAAGTGGAGGGCAAGCCAAGGAACATTGAGACTTGGGGGCCGAAGAGACGAGAGGTGGAGGAAGGAAAAAAGAAGGGTAGGAGAAAACTGCTTGGAAAGTCACGCTTCTAGAAAACGTAGATGAAGGAGATCTGAAAAAACCACCATAATATGCTTTGTTTTTTCTTTTCTGTTTTATTTCTTTTCCTTCTCTTTGGCTTTCTCCACTTTGTCGTTGCTCTCTCCCTCTCCCCTCTCCTCTCCACCCTCCCCTCCTTCCATCCTCTTACCTACTCTGTTTTTCCGGTTTCCCAGGGGCATTTATTTATTTGCGTTCAAGCTTTTTTCCTTACCTAGGAGAATTAAGAAAAAGTTTCACGACAGGTTTCAAAGGAAAGAAATAAGAAAAAAGGAGAGAAAAATAGGTCCTTAATGGGAGAGTAAAATATGCAGAGGCGGGAGGAGGGGAAGGGAGGGGGAAAGGACAGCGAAGAAAGGAACAAGAGGAGGAACAAGGTAAGGTAATGCAAGAGTTTCTTAAAATTCAGTTTTCAGCAATTCTCACCGTAAAACTCTAAAGGTGGCAGAAGTGTAAAAGTAGCCGCGCAACTGATGCAGTCTTCTCTCCGGAGCGCTGTCACAACCTCCCTCAATCCAATTAGGGAAGAGGTTCACAAACCAATGTTGTGCAAATTGACGGCTTATTGGCCGAACCTTCTTTCAAAAGAGGTGCAATGAGAAATTTTGCGCATAAAAATGGAGAACAATTAAAAAGTTCTGGGTTACACTTTACCGTGGTAAGAAAAAAAAGCCGGAGGAATGAGGGAAAGGAAGGAGTAGAACAGCGTCAACAGTTATGTGCCAAAGCATTTGTTTTATGCAAGTTCAAAAAATAGAAATATTCTAAAGTAAGCAGAGAGAAAAGTGAAGAAACCATGGCCTGCATGCATTAAAATGCCCCCCCCCCCCCCCCCCCCAATTGACGGGGGGGGGGGTCTCCAAACGCTCCGCACCCGCTTTTTGGAACGCCCTGCACGGACCTTCGGAGGTAGTGAAAAATTGCAAAAGATTGAGGAAAGAATGGGAAAATAGGGTAGAAAATGGGCAAGGAGCTACGAAAACGCAATTTTTAAGCCAAAAACCGGCTTCCTTTTTGCTCAGAAATTGCAATGTAGATCCGATTTTGAGGACCTTCTCTTTCTTCTTGCTCGATGGTTTTATCGAAATGCTCAACCATTTTTAAGACTAAAAAACGCCCTGGAGGGCTGCTTTTAACCAAAAAAACGGCTCGCAAGCTTCATTTAACGACTTTTTGGAGGACCTCCCAGAAACGCCCCCTAAGGGGGTACGATTTCTTTTTTTCTTTTTTTGGAGGAGGGAGGTATTTTAAGTAGATGTCATCCCATCGGGGGAGGTATTTTAAGTAAATGTCATCCCATAAAAAATTTATGTTTTGCAACTTTCTTTTGACCTCTTTTGGACGTTCTTTCGCAAAAAACAAGAAATTTTCACGCTTTTTGGCACGTCTTCGCTTCTTTACTTCAAAGTATTACCTTTGCTTGAGCCATAGGTGCGCGTACCCCAACCCCCCCTCCCCCCCAACTGAGTCGCAAGTCGCAGGGGGTTGGCCAAAAATTGTTTAACTAAAATGCAATTAAAAATTATGAGTCGCACTTTGGGTCCCGGCCTGAGGTAAAATTTTAAAAAATTAATGGAATTTTTCCAGGTCGTGGAGGGTAAGTCGCAGAGGGAGGGGAGGGGGTCTCTACACAAACTTACTTTTACTTACTTATTACTTACTGACATACTTTTTAGCACTTTAAAAGTAATTAAGAACGTAACTTAACGCTCATTTGATTCATTTTTAGCACTTTAAAACTAAGTACTAATGTAAATACTGCTTACTTTTACTTACTTACTGTTTACTCTTACTTACTTACTACTTACTTACTTACTTTTTACCTTACCCAAGAAAAAAATTTTGAAAAAATTAGGCGACCAAAAAAAATTATGAGTCGCAAGTTGCACCCGACTTCTGAAAATTTCATCACCAAAATGCAATAAAATTATGAGTCGCACCCGACCTCCGAAATTGAGGGGGAGGGGGGAGGGTGTAGCACCTATGATTTGTACTGCTAAATGCTTTTTCTTCTAAACTGGCTGTTAATAACACTGTCCAACAAAATTAGGGTCACTCCGGTAACAAGAACGAGATA
>JAVBNE010000086.1:0-2756 GCA_031551755.1 Cellulomonadaceae bacterium
TAAACCCTCTTCCATTTCTTCTCTTCAATTCCAAGCATTTTCAACGTTGGTGAGTGTTTTCCATATTTTTTAAAAATTGCAAACGATTTTTGTGTGATTATGAATCAGGTTCAGGAATGGATTACAATTTTTCTATCGGTAATCATTGGGAAACCACGTTCCACATAACGAACGCTCTCCTGGGACGGGTTGCGTTCGTTATGGGAGGCACCACTGTACTGTAGTTTGTAATGCGTGTGCTCTAGTCGAGTGCAAACGGCGCTCACTGCAGCAGCAGGCCATCGTAACGTCACGATGACATCTCATCCTGCAGTTTGCACTCAACTAGAGCCTACCCGTTAAAAATTATAGTTACGTTGACATAATTATTTCCATTCATATATCCTCTGATACAAACTACTAATCATGTATGAAAATGCCCAATTTCGACGAGTGGTAGTGACAGCGGTGTAGCGCTTTTTTTTCCCGTAGCACCTGATTTACGGTGTCTTGGAAAGGGACTGGGTTTGTTCGACTTCTAACTGCTATTGACTGACGCCTGCTCACGTCCAGAGAAACGAGGGCCTCAAACGTTGAAGGCTACCCGAAATCCAGAGACTGTATTGGGTGGTGAAATAACTACAGAGATATCTGTTGAATGACGAAAGTAACCTGCCCCGCTGTAGGAGGGGAGAGGAGAGGGGTAACACTCCCACCAGTAACATTTCCATGGTAGTGGGTAGTGAGGTGGGCTGAGCAACATGTTTCTGCCTCGGTCCCCTCTGACGCTCTCTGTTTGCTGATTCGATTGTAATCTAGCTTGGTTGTTGTTGCTGCTGCTGCTGTTGTTTTCGGCCTACAGGCAGACGGCCGAGAGAATCCTATCGTGGTTTCGGACATTTGAAATTCACTGTGATAAATGATTTATTAGTACATTTGGAAAGAGTTGGGGGTGACGGGGATGGGCCGCTGTTGTTGCGGGACGTGAGGAATAGGGTAGACTTGGATCAGAGCAACTGTCTCTCGCAAGAATAGAAGAATAGTTTCGCTGAAGAGAAAGTGATGTTGCCCTCCTGTGAAGTTCCGTAAAGTGGCAGTAGGCATTGCTACTTATTGAGAAACATGCAAATACGTTTGATAATCTACTGTTGTAATTTATTTTCTTGTGTCGTTGACATTCATTTTTCAGAGAATTCATTGTCAATTCAGACAGACTTTCCAACCCCATTTTCTCTCCCCCTCCACCCTCCCCCCTCCTTTGCTTCACTCTGTGAGGGGGGCATTCCACTCTTATTTCTCCCCCTCCTCCTCCGCATCTCCTTCTTCCCTGTGCTTTCAAGAGTCCTAAATTTCTCAGTATGTATCTGCGTATCTCTTGCATTTTCTCTCGTCAAATGGTTTTTTAAGAAAGTTAATTATTTTTAATATGACATTTGGGATATTTTTTCTGTACCCTAAGTCTCTCTCTCTCTCTCTCTCCCCATGTATGACGATGATAATACCCCTTTCTTGTTATTGCGGCTCAGTTTTCCCGTCCCTCGGCTTCTTTATAGACCCCATAGGGTCTATAAAGAAACCGAGACCCTCTAGACCCTATAGGGGTTTGATTATTCGAAAAAGGAGGAAGATTGGGGATTTTTTTTTTTAAAACTCGTGTCCTTTTTTTTGATGATTTGTTCTTCTCGAAGGTAACTAACCAGTCTTTGTTCGCTGTCCTCGAAATTTGAACGATGGTTTCTATGCAAAGGAGTTGTCTCGAATATTTTCTCATCGGTTAAAGGGTGTGGGTTCTGTTCTGGGCACAATCAACCTTGTGCGTAGTGGGTTTTCTTCTACTGGGACGAACATCCCTTACGCCGCTTCCCTCCCTTAACTGAAAGAAAAGCGCTACGTCACGTGACCGGCCGCCCCCCCTCTCCTCCCTTCATGTGGCAGTGGGAGGCACGAACATTGAGCGGCCCATTTTCTGGATATGGAGCTTTACTATTCACCCTCTTCTCCCTCCTCCCCACTCACGACGCTTGCCCAGTATAGTCTTGACGGCAGTTCCAGGCTAAGTTTAAATAAATTAACCAAAGCTCTCGTGTAGTTGTTTTAGGCGGCAGAAGAAAGAGGGCGAAAGGCTTCTTAGTAGAATTGGACCCGGTTTTCAGTTTTGGTCGGCAGTTGGTTTGTCTCTAAGTAATTCGTTATTCATGAAAATAAACATTGAGTCTTCCTTCCTGCATTATTTTCGAAAACGTTTTAAAATGTCCATGTTGTCGTATGTAGATGTGAGGGTTTTGAGGGTAATAGGGCCTGGAGCAGAAACCAGAGCGGACGGGGAGGAGGTGGTTGGTTCTTACTGGTTGTTTCAAATCGTGGAATTGAATTTCTTAGGACACATTTACAATTCAATAAAGCTGACTGATGTTGCGTGTGGCTAATGCGGAAAATTTCAACGTGGGTGCTTCCATGTTTTGAAAATGATGATAGAGGATGGTTTCTGGGCTGCTCCTTCACTCTCAAATTCTCCTCACTCCCTTCCTCCCTCCACAACACTGTCTCTCTCTCTCTCTCTCCGAGCGCGCGCGGGGGGGGGGGGGGGGCGGGGGGGGGCCGGGCGCGGGGCGGGCGGGGGGGGGGGGGGGGGGGGGAGGGGGGGGGCGGGGCGGGCGGGGGGGGGGGGGGGGGGGGGGGGGGGGGGGCGGGGGGGGGGGGGGGGGGGGGCGGGGGGGGGGGGGGGGGGGGGGGGGGGGGGGGGGGGGGGGGGGGGGGGGGGGGGGGGGGGGGGGGGG
>JAVBNE010000119.1:0-8307 GCA_031551755.1 Cellulomonadaceae bacterium
CCCCCCCCCCCCCCCCCCCCCCCCCCCCCCCCCCCCCCCCCCCCCCCCCCCCCCCCCCCCCCCCCCCCCCCCCCCCCTCCCCCCCCCCCCCCCCCCCCCCCCCCCCCCCCCCCCCACCCCCCCCAGCCCCCACCACAGCCACAACCTCGCACACCACCCCCGCCCCCCCCGCGCGCGCCCCGAGAGAAGAAAGAGAGTGGTGTGTGTTGTCAAAAAAAACTGCCCATGCATTTTGGTGTGAGCTTCAAAACCGTCGATCATCGATATGTATATTATCAATAGAGAAGGGACTATCTTTTTAATACAGAGACAGAAAACATACCTACGACCAAAGAGTACTTACAAGATCCGAAAATGAGGGGGGGGAGGGGGAGAAGGGGGGGCATCCACACACAAGGAATCTTTTCCCCACTCTCCCCAGTGCCTATGATACATAAAGACTTCAGGAGAGCTGGGAGGGAAGTGGAAAGATGGACGTGGGAGGAGGAGGGCAGTGCAGAATGAAAAACTCAAGCGAAATAATAAGGCGGACAGTGGACAAATAGGACTTCATTCCCTACACCTACCCCACCCCCTCCCTAATAAAGTTCAACTTTTCACATTTCCTAGTTTCTGTCGCTTTTAGATTGAGATAGAGAGAGAGAGAGAAAGAGAAAAATACACTTCATTTTCGTTAACTGCAAGATTAATGAGAAAATAGTTGCTAGAATAACTCTGAATCGAGCCTCAAGTTTTGTGCCTTTTTACACCCCTCTATTTTGCTAACATACACATGTTAGCTGGATATTAATGTGATGTCTTTGTATGGGTCTCTGAACAGAGGGCGGAAGGAGGAGGACGTTGAGATATTGGGTGTGGGACAGGAGGGAGGGGGGTTGTACAAAAAATACATAGAGGAGGTCAAAAACAAAAAAAATATCTGACGGAGAGACGGTAAGCGAGGTTTACTTAACTATAATGTCAAACTCACTGGTCCATGATGTTCCTCATCCAAAAGCAGAGAGGCACGGTAGCTAATATGGGAAGCGGGTGGGGGGTGGGGTAGGAAGCCCCTATTGGACTTGTTCGAGGTAATAAAAGGTAAGGGGTGGGAGGAGGGAGAGTGAGAGACAACTTTGAAAAAATGATAAATTTGAAATTTTTCCTTCAAGGAGAAGAAGAGGAGAGGAAAAAAAAGCTCATACTTCATCCACATTTTCTAGGTCGCCAACCATGAGTTCTAGTCTTGTGTTCAAGCCCCTCAATATTCATTACACATGCTAAGTTAAACATGTGTCAGATCTGATTTTATTATAAAAACACGACATAATTTGTTACCGAGTAATAGCTAGCTACATATCAAATGCACTCTGAATTATTACAGTGTCCAGACTTCAAATTTCTGATCATTTTTATAGTTGTCCTAAGACGGTGTGTGTGTGTGTCCCAGAGTGGTCGAGTGAGTTTGCCATCAGCTTTCTGGCACCTTGATGTTGTTGATGTTGTTGTTGTTGTTGGTGGTGGTGGGAGGGGGGAGTTCCACTCTTGGCCCAAATAAATAACCCTACCGATTTAAATTCTTGGAGGGAGTGGAAGCAGTTGACCTGCAGAGAAGGGCATTTGCTGATATTTGACCAATAAAATTACTTAAGTGCAATGGAAACCATGCGACATTTTCCTTAGCTGTACGTTTCACAGTTACAAAAAGGAAATTCTTCTGAGTGCGAATATAATTTTGAGAGGTTTCAATGGTTATCAACAAGTAGTATTTCATTTTTATTACACAGTTTAGCAGATACTGTAGTTGCTATTTCAGATTATAGTTGGAATAAATTGAATAACAGAAGCAATAGGAATCATGAGCTGTTCACGAATTACGTTGACACGCCCACCAGTGAGAGGAACGACGTTGAGTTTTAATAATGTTGCCAATATTCATTTCTTACTACGATATAATGTGTCGAAGTTTGCTGTTCATTTTTTACCATTGTGTGCACACATAGCACATCTATGACAATCTCCGTGGTGCAATGAACTAACCATTTTTAACCAAAGTGGATAGGTGCTTCTGTAATGCACCCATTACAAATGGTTATCTCTATAAAACATGTGACAATCCTCTGAAAACTAACTAAAAGGATCTAAACGACAGCCTTATCTTGATTTCTTTCAAATATTTAAAGGGAAAATTGAAAAGATTTCTCCCAGAAGACAACAAAAAAAATCCTGAATTGTAAATGACGGTTCAGTTAGATGACTGTGATAATTGACCACATCAATTTGATGTCGTTGAAATGAAAACGTCACATTATCGACAAAAAAATCCTCATATAATGGAGAATACTTGCAACTTTTTAATTCTTAATTTAATTGAGGAACAGTTTAGTTCTATTTTAGTGACCATTCAGCAGACCAATTGTCTCAGGCGGATTCACTGACTGTGGATGACGAAGAGATGTCTACTGAGTGGTTAGGTGGGGTTGAGTCGGGTCTGTAGAGAAATCGGGGCCTAAAGGTATGAGGAGGCTGGGTTAATTAACATCGGTTTATCAAGCTCTAAGATGATGCACCGTCGCCAGGGGAAAGCTGCACATTTTTTTCTCGTGCCGAAAGGGTGAAGGACTGACGTACAGATAACGGTTTTACATCAATCAACTCTAGCTCCTTTCCCGCCAGCGGTAGGGTAGGACTAACGAATCGCCGCTCTCCCAGAACTTCTATCCGGAGCTACGGTCCCATCTATCCCAAATGCCCTCAAATCCGCTCATATCATCTGATCCCAGGTCAGGTTTGGTCTACCCCGCCTGCCTTGTCTACCCTCAAGTTTAAGCCCCTGGATAGCCCTGACTCGAGCCTCTTCATCCCTCCTCATCACATGGCCAAACCGCCGTAGTCGATGTCCCCTCATCCTATCCCTTATATCTGCCACCTCCAGGCTGTCCTGTCGGGAGAACCCACCCATGTATTTGAGCATGCGCATCTCAGCTACCTGCATCTAATGTTCCTGGCTCTTCTTAATTGCCCAGCATTCCGTCCCATAGAGTAGTGCTGGCCTCACCACTGTCCTGTAGAATTTACCTTTCAACTTGATGGGTACCCCCATTTATCACAAAGGACCTCACTAGACCATGGTTGTACATCCCCTCGCCCTAGAGAGACCGCTGATGTCAAATGGACTCGAACCCGAAACTGCAAGGAAGTAACCTATTGAGCCATCCTGGCCAGGCTGAAGCCTGAACGTGACTGGGTGGCACAATCAGTAGGTACAATAACCCTTCCAGGGTCACTGTTAAAATGCAAGGAATTCTTATTGCCGTTAATCCATTGTTTGTCAACAAGCGAGAATGTTTGTAAAGGCTGTTTGCAACCCCTGTACTACACAACTTTAATATTTCACGATGGATCATCTGCAAACAAATACAACGGAGCTATGCTAACTATACAATCACATGAACCACTTTCGTAACTCAGGAGAAGAAAAATGAGCCATAACAACGCGATAATTTCAGCAAATAACAAAAAAACACACATTAGTCCACAATACAACAACCAAGCGGCGAATTGTTTGCATACCAATAAACCATTTAGAAAACGAGTCGAAATATGGAAAAACAATTATTATTATTATTCATGACAGTCAAGTGAGTGAAGCTAAAGATTAGTACAACTTGAATTGATTTTTTTTTGTGGCAACATTTCTTAAATTTTATTGACTGTAATTGACAGGCAGCAAAAATACCATCAAAGTTCGACCTAACGCAACAACAACCAATAAAACATGGTGTGAAATCCCTATGGAGGGGTCAGAAAAATGGTATTCTTTTTATTTCTTTAAATTTACCGTCACAGCCTATATTTGAATTTATTCCCCAATGTTTACGACCTTTATCTTTACATTTCTACGTAACTTCATATATCTATCTATAAATATAGCCACATTCAGTCATTAATATTAAGCCACAAAAATAGCTAACATCAGCAACAACCACCAAAAATAATAAAAGCTTTTATTTTTTTTTTTGGACACAATCTCGGTCAATCCGTCAATCATCTCTACCAACCAGTGAAGTGTACATTTTTTCCATTTTTGCCAAATAAACAAAACCAATGTAGGCTGTTATAAAAACATAATACAATACACTTTGTAAATCAGGTTATGTAAACTATTTCCAAGTCAATATTGCTGTTCGCACTGGACATTATGGCATTCATTATTGGACTGGCACTGAGGAATTTGCTTTTTTTTTTCATTTTCTAAACGTGAATGTGTATAGGGCCTTATACACGCGTAGATTATATTATATATCGACCGGAAAGTGAAAAATTCAACAAAGAAATACACACGTAGACATCATTGTAGAAATTAGCTGATTAGAGCAATTTCAACCATCAACAAAAAGGGATGTTCAATGTCGTACATAATATTAAGGATGTTTGAGATTTGGTTCGGTTTCCGGGTTAGATTTATTATTTAATGACCCTCATATATATTAAATAATATCTAAAAAGTCTTGTGGTATATATATATATATATATATATTGGAAAATTGTAACAGGCCATCATCAGTATCTAAGTTCAGTTTGAATCTACTAAATCAAACGCTTTCTACCGCAAAATCGGGCCTTATTAGGAACGTCGTCCGAGAAACGCTAGCAAAACGTGAATGGCAAATTAATTCTACACCGGTTACAGTATTTAAACCAGCTTTGAAGGAACTCATTTGAAAAACAAAAAGCAATGATTTCTGAGTAATATTAAGGAGAAATGCCGACTGTTTCACACGAAATTCTTTTTGCGCCTCAGTTAGCAACATGATCGTCCTCAGATGATATCAATCCAATTCGAGAGCTTCTTAATTAATTACAACTTTGACCAGTCACATTGTCATTAAGACCAAATTCGAGAAGGATGATTGAGAGGAGAGGGGGGGGGAGAGGGTTCGAAACCACAGATTGGTGAGGGGAGTGCCAAGCTTGCTCACAGTTGAGAGGGGATAATACCCCCCCCCCTCACTTCCCATGTGCATATAATGTTCGAAATTGTCCCAGTGGAAATTTGAACAGGTAAAAGGTTAGGGTTTTAAGTCGGCATAACAATTTCTACAAACCCACTACTGCACTTATGTCAGGATGAGAGGGGCGAACTCCTGAAAATGCTGCCGGTCTAAAATTTCTACGTGCAGAAAGGGTTTTTCAACCTGCAGACAACATAGCATTTACCACACGGGGCAACCACAACCACTTGGGCTTTATTTGCCATCCGATAGATAACGCGTTTGATATTTCTCCCTCGTCCAAAAGAAAGTATCAACCACGATCAGGATCCTCGAACCTGGAGTCCGAAACTCAAAGGCAAGCATGCTAACTGGTGAGTTATCGAGGACGTCCGGTGGGCAGTTGATTTTGTCGGTCAAGCAGCAAGAAAGAACTCCTCCTTTTGATGGGAAGGCGAGGAAGACTACAGATACAGACGCAGCTTCGTGTGGAGTATAAAGCTACTCATCCTTTCTACAACGTCATCACAATGAAGGTCTGAAAGGTTACCACCAGGTGTGGCAGGGTGCTGGCCCTTCTCTTCTTCAGACGTCGATACAACAGTTAACAAGCCAACTGTTAAATAAACCAACTATAAAAAGTAATGAGAACAGTCGACTATTCGCTTAAAATTCTGTTACCAATAATAGTAGTAGTAGAAGTATTTTTAAGATCATTTCAACTCAGGGAGGGTTTGAGAGTTGAACAGGGAGGCAGCCGTCTAGTGTCATATATTTCTCCTGAATTCACATTCACACCGAATGAATTCAGTGCACAAACTATGTCATTATTATGCATGAACACAAATGCTGAGCAGCCCTGTCACAAAGTATAAAGATATATTCAGTTCAGCCATTCAAACATGGCAAAACTTTATTATTTAGTATCCCCTTTGTACCCTTTACATTCATCCCATATTTCATCATGGCCATCATTTGATTCTTTTGTTAAATGAAATATGTGTTCGGTCCATTTTTCTATTTTTTTTTCACACTCACTCCCTCTCTCAATTCTTAAAAAAAATATCTAGCCACATTTTGGAGTTTGTCGATGTCGAACCGCCGCCGGACCACTAAAATTTCTCCAAAAAAAAAAAAAGATCATTCAATTTCAGTGAATTCAATCAGATTCAAATTTCCTGTGTGGGGTACTTCCGAATTGAGTGAGTGTCCATCCTGAAATTCACTGCAATCCTTTACATGATGAGGACAAGAAATATAGTCGAGGGGGAGAAGAAGAGAAGGAGGAGGAGGAGGAGGAAAGAGGGTCTACGTCACCATTAGTTTTTCTTGCCAATAGTGAATTAATTTGCCGTATATTTCACACTTCATAGAAACGCATAGAGGTTATATAAATTGAAAATATATTTCAAATCAGCAAATAAAAACTACTTCATAGAAATTACATCAGGAGGGGAAAAAATGGGGAGGAAACTCTTTTTTGAAGATAAATGTATGTAAAACCAGAAAGATTCAATAAAAATGACGATTAGGGAGGAAGATAGCTAAGCACTAGACCGTAAATGTGAGAAAAATTTAAAGAAGAAAAAAACTGGACACACTTTCATCTCGAGAAAACAGATATTTTGAACGCAATATAACCAACAATACACAGTAATGGCATATTTTTGCATCCCACAAAACAGAAACACAACGTACTACTGAACAAAGACGACGCATTGGTGGGGTGGGGGCTGAGGGTTACGCCTCCTAACCATGTCTGAAACTAGACCTAGTTTGAAAAACAAAATAGTTGCAACCTGTAAACCCATTCCTACTTAAATTATGACCTTGTTACAAGCGAAGAAGGAAACCTCTAGAAACCGTTCTTACTCTTAGACTAATAATCGACTGAGAACTTCACACGTATTTCATGCAACCCTGTTCGTAGTGCAGCTTTTCGGTACCTTCCATGGAAAGACGTTGTCCTCAACGGCTCAACAGGTAGAGTACTTGCATTTGAGTTGTGTGAATTGAAGTTCGATACTAATTAGAGCGAGGAAAAAAACCAGAAGAGCATCCTTCTGTCGGATGGGAAGTGGTGAAACCGTGATCCCGTGTGGTACATACGATGTCGTCTGCACGTTAAAGAATATATTCTACACTGGAAAAATACTGTGAATAGCTGACAAATCGATGTTCAATGGCCCAATCACTTGAAATATCAGAAGAAAAGAGGTGCTCAGTTCGCCAACCTGTTTCTCTGGACACTACTGTCATGTTCAAGGTGAAATGGGTCAGAAGACACATTAATGGAGAAAGCGCCAAATTGTAACTATCCGATTAGGTGAGAAAATGGGGGGCGGGGGGTAAATTCACGAGATAATGTAAGTGGAGGCACTGAAGTTAAACACAAACCGATCTGGGCTCGAAACGCAACATCAACAAACTGCATTCCGACAACGCGATTATAGTTTGTGGGTAATTTCAGGATTTAATGCACCATTTTTGCTGTGCGTGACATTTGTAAAAACAAAAAAAATTATGAGTATAGGATAGTGGAGAAAAAAAACCCGGCGCATTTACCTGAAGAGGTAAAAATAAGGTCAAAAAAAAATATAGATTCATCTATTTTTACAGCGGTTTTAATTATTTCAAATGGTTTAACATCTTCCTCACAACACCACATTTATACAGAAAAAAAGAGCACCAATTTTCAAACTTCCATATGCATGACAATAGAAATATTAAAAAGTGAGGGTAAAAATATTTTAAAACGTAAAAATAAAATCAAAATTAATTTTATACCAAGGTCTAGATACGTAATAACGCCAGTCATGCAGTAAACATAATTAAAACTCTAGGAAAAACAAATATAAAAGCTGTATTATTGTTAAAACGTCGCAAAACGATGTACATTTGATTAAAAACAACCATTGAAAAACTACTGCTCTCACACTTTTCATTTGATAATCATGACTATGCCAATTATAAACTGGTTTGATGAGGATGCAACAAACGTTTGAAGACGGTCGAAATTTTCAAAAGAAATCCACATGTTGCTTCTCGGTTCCACAATCACGTCTGATTGTTTACGAAAGCAGGTTGTACATCTTTTTAAAAGAAGAAAAGTCAATTCAAAATGTCTCTGGACCGCATTATATCGACAATTAATGCATCTATCAAACAACATCCATAAAATGCTCAACTCCTTTAAGAATTAAGTTGAGGAGATTTTGAATATAAAGTCATAAATTATTAATGATATTCAAATGACTCGCCAATCATCACTTTTTTGTTTGGGGGGGGGGGGGGGGGGGGGCAACAGTGAATTCAAACGTCAATAATTAAAATG
>JAVBNE010000085.1:0-2604 GCA_031551755.1 Cellulomonadaceae bacterium
ACAGCATCAACAACAGCAGCAAAAGAAGGTTAAGCAATGTCAGTTATGACAAAATTAAGAGCATCATTTGAATAACGATGTCAGACCATACATTACGTAATGTGTCAAATCAGAATTCAGGGTTAAAAGAGGGCCATAAATAACTACAATCTTCCATATGTTGAGATACATATACGCAAGGCCCATTTGGCATCGACAGGTCAATAGTTAGTGTATTGATATTGCGAGCACACTAACAACCTATAAATAGGCAAAAACCTGTGCTCAAGAAAAGAGTTGAAATGTCTGCATAACCCTAATAGAGCCATGAATTTGAGGATTCTCTGGGATGCTGTTAGCTACGCCCGATGTCCATGACCCTAAGATTGTTGTCACTTACAGTTATAACGATTTTCAATTCGTTGAGGTCAATCTGGCCATCACCATCCAGGTCTGATAGCCTAAAGGCCCATTTCAGTTTGTCCTCGACACTCGATATTGATGTCGCATTTAACATCATCAGAAATTCTTTGAAATCGATGTAACCATTCTCATCCAAATTGGTGGCATAATAAATGTACATACAAAACTGTGTTGCTTCTCTATCAGGCAAAAATTTTCTGTGCATTCGAATCACTTTTTCAAGGTTCATTTTTCCATCAGGACAAGTGCTCTGGAAACGTTTAAAGATCGTTAAGGTTTAAAAAGGTTGTGAAGACAAACTACGTCATAGAGAACAGAATATTACATGCCATAAAATAGCGATGTAGATTTAATACTTTCGATTTGTCTAAACTGGTATGAGTTAACAGAAAGTTGATATCATTATCACTCAACCGACCCTTCGTGTCAAAATTTCCCATAATTTTTTTTCAAATGCCACAGACTTCAACCAACATTTAGATCTAGGTAGAAAAAAATTTATTTTAAAAGGTGAAGACACTTTTGACTCACGACAATTTCTTAAAGAGCATCTCTTATTTTTTTAAAAAAAAACCTGAGGCTCGAATAATAACTGTTACATTCAATATTAGGTGTCATTGGTGGAACGTACCTTACAATTGAATGGAATTAAATGGCGACGTTGTGAAGAGTTGTTGTTGAAGTAATGATGAAATGAAAATGTTACGATCAAGATTTTTGTTAATTTTGTAATTAACATTAGTTAAATTCCTCTCTCTTTTCAATGGAGTAAAAATGATGTATGTTAATATACCTGCAATTTTGAAAGAAAAAAAATCTGTGAAGTTCGCATAAAGGACTAAAATGTCATACCATTATGGCTTCCTTTGAAAAAAAAATTCGAATGGAATTAAAAACGGTGGTTTCGAAGGGCCACCCTTATTACATCAGTGCTTGAAATCGAATCTTAGCTTAGAACAGTTGGAAACTTCATAGTTAATACAGAGTTGTCAGGCCCTTCAAGGTTCAAAGGAAACTGTAGAATTTCCGTACCAGATTGGTTTAAAAGTATCAGCCTAATACTTTCTCCCTGATTCATTAATGTAACTGATACAGGAGACTGTTACATATCAAAAGTATCAGGTACTTTTTCTAAGTTTATTAGTATGACCTAGAATAGTCCTGATTCTTTCAAGTATTGCACTACATTATATCCTGCATGAGTAGCCACCCATGGTCAAGAAAACAACAGGCATGGTATACGTCATTTGTAGTTGCAAAATAAACTAAGAGCACTATTTCATCATCATCAAATGCTGGCAATCAAACAATAAATGGAGAGAGTCATGTAAAGCCGGCCACACACGTACCGGCATACTTGATAGGTAGGCCCGAACAGGCGGTGCCTGTCCAGGTATACCGGAAAGTGTGGGTCAGTTTATCTTGGCTTCTTCAAAGAGACCGCAACCGGACAGGCATTCCTGATCAGGTGAATCTGTCGGTATACCGGTACATGTGTAGCCGGCTTTATAGGTAAAAGCTTCAGTACTTTTTGGGGACTGCAATGTGAGTTCTGTAACAGGTACAGGAGGTTTACTATTATCGATGGTAGCTTGTTGGTATGCTTAAGTAACTGTTATTTGACGTCAGCCCCGGATCTGGGGGGGGGGGGCAAGTCGGGGCCCCTGCCAAGGGGCGGCAAATTCAAGCGTGGCACACCGACATAGTGTTACCGATTATTAATCGATAAATCGAAGGATCGAATGTCTGAATGAAAGAACATTTCTGTTGTGTGTGATAGCTGACGCGCCAGAGAAACTTCAAGGCGGATGGGCGAGGGCGGCAGTTTTAAGTTTTTGCCCCGCCTCGAAAAAATCCAAGATCCTGGGCTGCTTGACGAGCTGCAATGTGAGATCTGTTACAGGTACAGAAAGTATCATTGCTACCTGCCATTTGGTTCATCACAACGTCCCCATTGCCCTGGGCCGTAGATCCTAGGTATATCTTTACGTTTTACGGCCCATTCCCTCCCAGTCCACAGCCACAGGGCATGACCGGGTGAAACAGTGGTCAGGATGAATGAAGGCCGCTTCTCCAGGGCACCTGCGGCGGGGGGGGGGGGGGGGGGGGGGGGGGGGGGGGGGGGGGGGGGGGGGGGGGGGGGGGGGGGGGGGGGGGGGGGGGGGGGGGGGGGGGGGGGGGGGGGGGGGGGGGGGGGGGGGG
>JAVBNE010000064.1:0-4022 GCA_031551755.1 Cellulomonadaceae bacterium
CCCCCCCCCCCCCCCCCCCCCCCCCCCCCCCCCCCCCCCCCCCCCCCCCCCCCCCCCCCCCCCCCCCCCCCCCCCCCCCCCCCCCCCCCCCCCCCCCCCCCCCCCCCCCCCCCCCGAGAGGAAACTAGCCATCTTTAAATATTCTTTTTGCTCCGAGACTATGATGCCGTATGAAGGAAACTGGACAATGGGCAAGAAAATAAATATACACACATTATGATACTGATATGAGGACGGCGAACCATACTTCTCTCTCTTTCTCTCTCTCGTATGGTCACGAATCTTATTTGAGAGGGGAGTTCATTGATTAAGTGTTTTCTGACCAGAATCTTCAACTCCTCCTCCTCATCCTTCACCAATGATCTAATAGATGACCACTGTGACCTTTCAACTGAAATCATCGTCGCTAACATCTAATGGTCACTTGCGTAATCCATTAGCAGAGAGAGAGAGAGAGAGATGAAGGACATGATCGAGGGATTCGTTTGACACTACATAAAAGAAAAAAAAACTGAAAAGTGGACGACGGTCACTTTTTATTCTTTCTTCGCTCAATTTATTTGATTTATTAAAAGGGAAAAAAATCCATCTCGTGTTAAATAGCCCGAAAAACTGCAAAATGCGTGTCTCACACCTCTCGCTCCCTTTCAATTCGGCTTTTGTCGACGGACGCTGATGCATCTCCCAGGTAAATCTATTATTATTATTATTAAGAGTCGACCTTTAGGACTCTGGTCAGTGAAAATTCATCATCACCCAACAGATGGGTACCTTTCATTAATAGTGAACCTCCTTCTGGTTACTCGACTTCATCATTTGGGTGATTTCAAAGGTATGTTTTATACAACTGTAAGTTATATGAGGAGTGCAAACATTGGTGATAATCGCCTGTCCTCTCAATAGGGGATGACCCAGGCTGCGTTTTGGTCCCCCTTCTCGATCCGCCCTGTCCCTACCATTGCTAAAGCTAAATATACCAACACTAGGACGAAGAGTGATAAAGTCTCCCTCCTAAAATAGTATTGATCCACATCTATTTACCACGTAGAAAGAGGTCCTTGAAATAGGAGGGCTATTGCACGTCATAAGGTGGAGCGTCAAAGCGTCAATTTGTTCTGTGGGGCCCAACCCTTTCTTTTAATGTCTCGTTTGATCTCCTCCATCATCATTATCACAGGCCTCATCTCACAGTCAGTATTATCGGACGAGGAGGAAGAGGGGGGATCATGTTTGGGCACCCGAGAGACTCTCTGACATAGGACTGTTTGTCGCGAACCTCATCCAACAAAAGTTGAACGTTATTAATTGTAACGTCCACACGTAATTCAAGATGGCAACCGCCTTCCTTCCGTTTTCAAATTTGAAAAAAAAAAACCAAACAAACAAACACAGGAAACGTGTAGCGTGTTTTATTTATTTATTTTCTCTTTTATAAAAATAATGATTGTTTTCCGTGTTATCGCATTTTTTTCAGAAATGAAAAACGTCATTATTGAAATATTCAAACGGTGATGAGGCTACATAACGTGGAATGGGATCCGAACGGACGCACGTACGAACGGATGAGCGCCTCCGCGTGAGAACATGTCAAGTGGAGGGGAGAGGGTCATCCTCTCTGTCCCAACGGACTGATGATGAGCTAATCGTTATGGACTTACGATTATTACCTGGAAATCATATCACTCACGTTGTTGACGAGGCTGTAAATTCACTTCACACTTTGTTAGAACCGGAAAATAGAGACGACGACGCTCCTCCCAATTAACTTGTCTCCTACAACAATGCACGGAGGAGGAGGAACAGGAAGAGGAGGAGCAGGAGACGTGGGTGAAAGGGTATCATTTAAGATTCAGAGGGAAGGTAAGTTCCGTTTTCTAAATGAGAAGCATCCCATAACCGTCCGTCCACGTCAGAGAAGTCCAAACCCATGGCCAAGTCTCTCCTCCTCTCTTACTTTTCCAATCGGAACATACAGTACATACGATATAGGCGCAGAATCGAGGCCACCTTCCTGTCTGTGGCCCTGTTGACCTCGGTTCTCTCATTCACGCCTCACTTTCTCCCCTCTTCTCACCTCGCCCTCCTCAACCCCACCCCACCCCCCTCCCTGCACCACGCGAATATAGATGAGCTTAACATAATACAGCTAAACTGATGACGACGTTGACGTGTAAATGAAATTTTGTGAAACGGATGGCTATTTTTTATGTGGTCATTCGATTCGACGAAGACCTTGCGTTTCGAAACGTGCTCGAAATAATCGCGCATTTATAGAGATAATTACCGACAACTCATTGTTATATTATATTATTAACCAGGGAAATTATTTTGAGAGGAGTGTAAAAGGAACCGCTCAACATTGTGATGGGGGGGGGGGGGAATAACTGCCCGCCCACTTGGTTCGGGACGGCCACTCAAAGGAAACGTCCATCGTCCCATGGCTTCGAAACCGAGAAACGGGTTGTTGACGGGTGAAAAAAGGTGGTAAAGGTAAGGAAAGAGGGCAGGGTCTTGCATTCAATTTCGATTGATGGGTTGCGGGTTCAAGTCCGCGTTCTCCCATTTCGACGCAGAAGACGTAGTAATAACAGGATAAAATTACCCTTGTTTTAATAATTAGGGCAATTCCTCTTGCAAAAAAAAAGGGCACCATTAGTCTTGACGAGAATCGAACTCCTACGCACGAATTGAAGAGACAAGTGGGCCTTGTCAATACGCTATAGACACTCACGCGTACTGAAGACGCTCGTATGTAACACAACATTGTTCGCTTTCAGGTTTTCGCCTCCGAAATTCTTTCACTGTCCGGTTTGGACCACTAGTGGACCTTTCACCGCCTCCTTCCAAATGGTCACTAATCATAGTCACCATCATCAAGAGTCATTCTCAGTCACATCACTTTAAAACTAGCGCATAGACCAGGTAATAAGGGTGTTGAATAACTTTGTGACTACTTCCGCTAGGTCCACATGAATTGATTAACAGAGTGAATGGACCTCGCGAGTGACCCTCACGAAAAGAAAAAAAAACAACGTAGAGATGACCGGACGAACTTCCGCCATTGTTGATTGTAATCGTTTAATCGATGACTGACTGTTGACAGAGGTATAAATTTTATCCAGTTAAGGGGAGAGTGGGGAAGGGGATGAATAAATGGAAGGCTTGACAGGGTGTTAGAGGGAAGTGAGAAGTCACTCGACCTTTCACCTCTTCAAAGTAATTAGGTAGATCTAAACTATTCCACTTGTGAACACGTCTTGTTGTTGCACTCCTCTAATTAAAGCGTCAGATTGGAGTGAAAAGGATGTGATGATGTAGGGTGTAAGGAGGCGTGGGCCAAAATCAACGCCCCCCCCCACACCTTACTCGGTCATTTCCGCTTGAAATTCCGTTCTACATTTTTTGGGGATATTATTATGCCTCCTCTTCCTCCTCCTTCTAACAATAATAACGACTCTTCTCTGCCCCAACCATCAATTGTACACCTCACTGCTTAAAATGGCCGTCGATCTCAAATTTGACAAATCATTACAAAGAAATATCAACAAATTATTCGTTAGTCGGAATCATTTCTGGTCCACACGACTTACACAAAAACCGGAAGCACCCTCCGTTGGGTCGTTTCCGTTGACCATTTATTAACGACACGGTGTGGTCACCGCCCCTGATAACAATAAGTTGGACATGATATGAGGAGTGACATTGACGTGATTTCACTAACTACGTTATTTTCCTGCCCTGTCTTTACCATCTGATTACTAACTCCCTTTGACTATGCAGCGCGAGGGTCGTCCATAATGTGCGTGTCACATCACAATGCCCTCTAGCGGCAATGAAGTGTGTGGATTGTTTTTAATAGATTTGGTTATCAGATTGATTTCGAGTCGACATATTGCTGGCGCTCAGAGTATACATCCTATCCCGAAGAAGGCGGCGTTGGGGGGGGGGGGGGGTCCACTGGCGGAAAATTGACGTCGTGCACTGCAAAATACGGGACCGCCCGACGTTGTCAATTAACTTTA
>JAVBNE010000051.1:0-4746 GCA_031551755.1 Cellulomonadaceae bacterium
CCCCCCCCCCCCCCCCCCCCCCCCCCCCCCCCCCCCCCCCCCCCCCCCCCCCCCCCCCCCCCCCCCCCCCCCCCCCCCCCCCCCCCCCCCCCCCCCCCCCCCCCCCCACACCCCCCCCCCCCCCCGCCCCCCCCCCCCCCCCCCCCCCCCGCCCCCCCCCCGCCCCCCGGCCGGCGCGCCCCGCGAAAGGCTGGTCGGTCAAGAAAAGCCAGGAACATAAGATGCAGGTAGCTGAGATACACATGCTGAGGTACATGAGTGGGGTCTCCCAAAAGGACAAGATTAGGAACAACTACATCAGGGGGAGCCTGGGGGGTGGCAGATATAAGGGATAAGATGAGGGAACATCGACTACGGTGGTTTGACCATGTGATGAGGTGGGATGAGGAGGACCTCCGCAAGGCTATCCAGGGGGCTGAGAGTGGAGGGTAGGCGAGGCAGGGGTAGACCACAACTGACCTGGGAACAGGTGATAAGGGCAGATTTGAGTACCTTTGGGATGAGGGGACCCTGGTGCAGGATAGAAGGGCATGGAAGGCGGCGATTCGTCAACCCGACCCTGCCACTGGCGGGACAAGGGCTAGAGTTGATTGACTCCACCATCACCCTCAAGCGTCATTAAATAGACTCAGTAGTAATTGTAACAGGATGACATTGACTAAATCCCCAAGTAAGCAATCCCAAAGACTGACCTAGAATGTCTCACTGACTATTTTGTTTAATTTTTAATTTAAGGCGGTTCTATGCTATTAGTATGATTAACAATTGGAATGTAAATATCGTGTCTGGTTTACTGGTACATTGACGTGTTTGCATATACTATATGTAAAATTATTTAAATGCCATCGGCAAATACTTTAATGAAGATTTTTTTATACAATAATTTTCAGAGGCAACAAGTTGGATTGTTCAATACCCTGAGACTAGTGATGCGAGAACTAATAGAATGGAGGAAGCAGTTAATATGTGGAACTTTAACTCAAGATCAAATTCGTGAATTAAAAGCCAAAACAATAGCTAAGATTGATTGGGGAAATAGGTAAGTAACTGCTTTTAAGGCATACGCTAATGTTTTACGTTGCCGTTATAGGTATCGTTTCCGGTAATGTGTAAATTTTATCAGTATAAGTATTATTGATATTCAGTTCATTAGTTAGATGTTGTTGTTTCTTTTTGATGAAGTAAAATAGAATTATAGAAGCGCTCATTTGTATCAATTTTATTTTTAATATGTTATCTGTTTCTTTATTGCCTTGTAGGAAATTAGGATTGGACTTAGTTCCACGAGTTGAAAATGAAATGGTGGATGGGGAAGCTATCAGCGTAGTTGAGCTCTACAAAGTGGTAAATGTTTGATGCAACGCTTGTAATTTTTGTGAACGTCGGTTACCATCCATTTTATTTCTTTTTTTATATAAATATTGCCCATAGCATCTTCTTAGCTCTGAAAGCACCCAAAATTCATCTGTAAGTAAAAAGGCATAACCATGTGTTATTTATTGTAAGTATTTAATGAACGAGTTATGTAATGTAGCAATTTATTTATTAATTTGTTATGCAAGGCAAGAGGTACAACAAGAAGAAAAGAATTAAAGAAGTCGTTAACTCATCATCTCTACTTCTGTATGAGGGATTTTGGGTATAATGTTGGAGAAGATACTGATGTGTATTTTTCTTTATTTGATGCCAAAGATGCCAAATTTATAAGGTAGTAGAGTGATTTAGTCTTTTCGTAGTCTTCACTGTCTTATAATTACATGTAAGTTTATTTTTTTTAGTGAAAGATTTCTAGTCAGGATATCCAAAGATGGGTTTTCTAGTTATGTAGAAAGGCTGCAGAGTTGTGCTGCGCTGTTCACCGATTTAGGCACTGCAGACCTAAATCGAGAACTTTATCTTGTTGCTCACGTTATGAGGATAGGCAAGTTTTATTTTTGTTTTCTGTATAGTTTAACGTCGTTAAATATCTTTAACATGTTTGCCCATTCCCCCCCCCTTTTTATTTATAATTATCGGTAGGTCGCATGGTTTATAGTGAGTCATCCAAAAAACTCAGTTCACAAACCTTCAGGCGGCCTCATGGTTGTGCTGTATTAAGTATCAACGATGTCTTACAAGATCGAGAGTCAAGTAACGACGATAGGGAATACACTATGAAAGTTTATTCGTAAGCATTTTAAAACACATTTAAGCCTAACTATAATGATGTATGAATATTATAACAACTTATATTGAATTGCAGCTGTGGTGAAAGTGATTTCTATCAGTTACATGAACTTATCATTAGGAAGCATCTCAACAAATGTAGCCAGCTATCCGGACAGACAAATTATGGTACACATCCATTGTCTGTTGGTCAAGTTGTCATTGACTTTACGGAAAAATTCTGACGGAATTTCAACTGTTGCAGGTGTGGTTGTCTCCTTAAAGTTACTCCATGGTGAATTGGTACAGGTTCAGCAAGATAATCCTTTACTTTTTAAGAATCTCACTATAACTCAGAAATTGGGTTTTTCGGATGTTATCATGCCAGGTGATTGCAGCGTTAGAGGTTTGTTGGGTTAGATTGGGATTGTGGTGGAGGTTTACCGAGTCTTTAATGGTTCTGAAGAAAATTAATTTGGATGATTGTGATGTTGAGCTAATTACTCATTATTCAACGATTAATTATGATGACATTTATTGGACTCGATCAAGATAGATTGGTAAATTAAATGTCAAATTTTTGTAGGCGACGTTCGCAATGATCTTTATTGGACGTTAGATAGAGGAGAATTCGAAAAAGGTGGTAAATCTACAGGGAAAAACATCGAAGTTACAATATGTGTCGTAGCGTCTGATGGTAGTTACTTGGAGGTAGGAACTTATTGATGATGATTTCACATAACATAGTAGTGAATACATAGTAATTTAATTTTTATTACCATCGTTATGTATTTCAAATTAAGCAAGCCTGTATAAAAAGTTTAGAAAATGTGTTGTTTCAGTGGTTTCACTCATTTGGAGTTAAGCTATTTAAGTGTTCATCTTTCAGGCGCTTAAATTAATTCTGTTTTATTTTAGAAATGCATTAGTATCGGGGCTGGCATGGAGAGTGTTACTGAGTATCAATCTGTGATATTATATCATTCCAATTCACCACGTTGGTGTGAGACTATAAGGTTGGCAATTCCAATCGAGAAGTATTCTGGAGCACATGTCAGATTGGAATTTCGACACTGTTCTAGTAGGTCATTAGTAAAATGGCATTCATATTTTCGTGCAGTTTTTTTAAAAAACTGACTTCAGAACCTTGTTCTCTTTACAGCTCGAGATAAAATTGAAAAGAAACTATTTGGTTTTGCATTTGCTAAGTTAATGGATGGGGATGGTACTACTATAAAAGATGGGAGGCATGAGTTACATGTATATAAGGTAATTGTAACCCCTTTTGTTATAAACAGAATGTTCGATCGGTTAATAGTTGTTGTCGTTTTGTAAGTGTGAAGATAAAATGCGTCTTCAGGATCCACAGACCTATTTAAACTTGCCGTGGAGTATAGAAGACAGAGAAGATGGAAATTATAATCAATTTTTTCAACGAAGCTCAAAAGAAACTATCTTTATCAACACTTTACTTTGTTCAACTAAGTTGACTCAAAACGGTATGAGTTCTTTTTACTAAGTTTGTGTTTTATATGATTATGTCAAATTGATAAACCTCATTTTACAGTGGACTTGTTATCTCTTTTAAAATGGAAATCATTCCCAAATCGCATCCAAGATACTTTAAATAAAATTATGAAATTAAATGGTGAAGAAATTGTTAAGGTAGACGTGAGAACAGCGTCAGTTTTATATCATTTTAGTACATTTGTGGTTACTGACAAAATCTGTTAATGAATTCTAGTTCCTTCAAGATATCCTCGATGCCTTGTTTGCAATGTTTTCTACTGCCGACGGTAACCTGACTTCAAATTCTGCCTTAGTGTTCCAAGTTTTAGTAAGTATATTTTAGCGTTGTTGTAGTTATTAATAAATATTTATGTTATTGTAATGAGAAGACAGAAAGGCAATAAAACCACTCTTTTATAGCCCATGTCACAATTGTTGATCAGCATGATTTGTCAAACGAATGTTGAAGTCAATCTTTTTTGTATCACCGGGCGATATTAACTAATAATATTCATTTTACAGATTAGTATATTTGGAATTTTGGAACACAGTAAATTTGAACATTTTCGACCAGTGATGGATACTTATATTACAGGGCATTTTGCTGCAGCTTTAGTCTACAAGTAAGAAGCAACCATATAATATTTTTCCAAGGCTATACATAATACTTTTTTAGTATAGTGCTGTTAAGTCACATTGACAGCTCATCCCCTCAATAAAAATTTCCAATATCTTTGAGATGCAAATTGTAATAAATTGTTGCCCTGCATTTGGCACTGTCACTTTGGAGTGTTTTGGCCAGCTGTTACATGCAAGGGCCGTTCATTCAACATGAAGAGAACATGCGTTAAATACTAAGGTACAGATGGTGAAATCAGTGCATTTGGATTTTGTAAGAGGTTTTAAAAAGTACTAATCTTTATAACTACTGTTATAATATGTGATATTATGAAAACCATTGTGCAGCACACTATTAGTAACGTGAACATACGCGTATGTGTTTTTTGTCTTAAATGTTATACGTGCATAAAACTGCTATTCTGTTTCAAAAAAAAAAGAAATGTTGTAATGATATCAGAATGTATTAATGCC
>JAVBNE010000017.1:0-46967 GCA_031551755.1 Cellulomonadaceae bacterium
AGGCTGGTCAGGCGGCACTTTTGGTGACGTCAGACCAGCCCGGGGTGGTACATGGAGACCCCTGTTCGAACAAGGGGCGGATGGGGTGGCTAACGGGACTTGAACCCGCGACCCCCTGGACCACAACCAGGTGCTCTACCAGCTGAGCTATACCCACCATGATCGGTGCCGGCGCGGATGCGCGAGGAGGCCGACCGTCGAAAAGTGTACCTGGACCGAGGGGGTCAGGACGAAGCGATTACGCCCCCGGGCGTCACCGGCGGTGTGACGGTGGCCACGTTTCGGGTTGTTGTCGCGACTGTGGTGCGCTTGATCTCGGCGGCGACGGCCTTAGCGGCGGTGGAGTCCGGGCCGTCACCTGCCGGGAACAGGATCGAACGGTAGTACCGCAGCTCGTCGATGCTGTCGAGGATGTCGGCCAGGGCGCGGTGGCCACCGTTCTTCTCGGGGGAGGCGAAGTACACGCGCGGGTACCAGCGTCGTGCGAGTTCTTTGATCGACGACACATCGATGACGCGGTAGTGCAAGTGGCCGACCAGCTCAGGCATGTCGCGGTCGAGGAACGTCTTGTCGGTACCCACCGAGTTGCCCGCGAGGGGCGCTTTTCGGGCATCCGGTACCCATTGGCGGATGTATGCGAGTACTTGCTCCTGTGCCTCGCCAAGGGTGACGCCGTTCGCCAGCTCGTCCAGTAGCCCGGAGGTGGTGTGCATCGTTCGGACGAAGTCACCCATCTGCTCAAGTGCGGCTGGTGGCGGGGCGATGAGCACATCGACCCCCTCGCCGAGCACATTGAGGTCGGAATCGGTGACGACGGCGGCGACCTCGACGAGCGCGTCAGCACCGAGGTCGAGGCCGGTCATCTCGCAGTCGACCCAGACGATGGGGTCAGTTGTGTTGGCAGGACTCACGCGCCCAGCCTAGGGGGTGTCGGCCCGCCGAGTGTGTCGGGCCGACACCCCGAAGGGGCGAAATCAGGCGGAGACGGGCTGTGCGGTACGGATCAGGAGGCGGGTCCAGGCTCCGACGTAGATACAGCTGCCGTCCTCAAGGGAGCGCCTCTCGCCGGGGGGCACCGGGGTCAGCGGCAACTCGCCGCCGGGGTGTCGGACGAACGTCCCGTTGGCTGACCCGAGGTCGGTCACCCACCACTTCGTGCCATCCGTAGTCAACTCGCAGTGGCGCCGTGAGACACCCGTGTCGGCGCCGCAGTCGACCTGTGGACGAATCCCACGCGAGCGTGACGGACGACCCACCAGGATGTTGCTTCCCTGCAGCACGACCACACCAGGTTCCGTGAGCGCCGGCATCGACTCCTCGGACTGCTGGAGGGCGTACCAGTCCGGGTCGGTCCAAATCTCGATTACCCATGGCAGGCCGACAGGCTTCGTCGGTGTGGCGGTCGCGGGCGGAGCAGCGGGCGGGGCGACTTGGGGCGTGACTCGGGTCGGTGGCGTCCCTTCGTCCGCAGCAGGTTCTTCGGAGGGCTCCGTCGGGGGAGCCGGTGCCGCGGGCTCCACGTTCGTGTCGGTTGTGGCGGCTGACGGTGCAGCCGTGGGCGGGGTCTGCGTCGCGAGGGCGGCTGTGGCAGCGGCCGGCTCTACATCACCGTCGTCCGCCGGGGTGTCGTCGGTTGCGGGAGAGGCCGCGGCGCTTTCAACCGGGGCTGAAGGAGTCTCAGTCGCCGGAGTGGCTGCGGCGGCAGGCTGCGCATCGGTGGTGGAGGGAGTGGCCGTTGGTGCCTGCGCCGTGGGATCCAGAGCCTCGGGCGGTGCCACGGCTGGTGGTGCGAATGCCGACGTAGCCATTGGGGCAGCGGGCGGCGGGGGTGCCGTGGCTGGGGCAGTCGGCGGCGGGGGTGCCGTTGGGACTCCGGTGATTGGCGGGGGTGCCGCAGGAACTCCGGTGATCGGCGGCGGTGGGACCTCTTCCTGCGCTGCGGACTCCTGGGCGGACGGCAATGCCTGCACTCCGGGGGGCGGACTGGCCAGGCGCGGTGCGTTGGCCTGTTCGACCTCGTCGGGCGACTCTGCCATGGGTGGTTCTCCTTTGGGCGCAGTCAGAATCACGGATTGGCCGACGTCAGTGTGTCGGCACCGACAAATAGGCTATCCGGTTCTTCGTGCCACTCGAACCGTGCGAGGGCCACGGTGATGTTGTCGCGACCCCCTTGAGCGTTCGCCCATCGGACCAGACCTGCTGCTATATCGGTGCTCCGAGAGCCGTTGAGCGTTACCGATTCACGGAAGACCTGGGCCAGGTCGGCCCCTGTCGGGCAGTAGTTCCACAGACCGTCGGAACAGATCAGCACCCATCCGGATTCGGTGGGCAGCATGGATGCCGTCCGGGCTGTCACCGCTGGCGCGTCGGGACCGATCCAGCGGGTGATCGAATGGGCCTGGGGGGCGGATCGGGCGATGGCGGGGGGTGTGCCCGCCGCGATCGCCGCCTGCGCCCAAGAGTCATCGACCGTGAGCTGGCAGGCATCGCCGGTATCCGGCACCCAATACGCCCGCGAGTCCCCGATCCAGCCAACGACGACCGCTGCCGCATCCACGACGGCGGCGACGAGAGTGCACGATGGCGGGTTGTCGGGATCAGCGCCGGCGAGTGTTCCAGTGAGTTCGGTCACTGCCCTATTGGCCGCGACGGTGGCCTGCCGAAGCCGAGTCGACCAGGACTCCAGCCGTTCGGCGAGATTGGCGCTGGGGGGTTGATCTGGCTTTACCGCCCCGGCGGTCAGGACACCGAGTGCCTCGGAGGCGGCCGATTGACTGGCCAGATCGGAGGATGGGGCCGACGACACGCCGTCGCAGACGACGAGCGCGGCGAAACTCCCTGGTTCCGGTAGGGCAGCGACCGCAAGGGCGTCTTCGTTCCGGCGATGTCGTTGCCCTCGGTCGGTCGCCCCGCCGGCCCACCAGGTCGCGGCGGCAAACCGTCGATCGTCGCCGTGATCGCTCGCGCGTGAACCGGCGGAATGCTCTGGATCCGGCATCGGCGTCCCTCGTCTTTGTGGACCGCGGCTGTGTGCACCTCGGTGGAGAGTCTGAGCACTCCGGCCCGACCGTGAAGGCTCTGGCCACTTGCATGCTCGGGTGTGTGCAAGCGTAGCGAACGGCAGTCCTGGCCGAGGTGCGACTGTCGAGGTTGAGCGGAACCCGGCGAAGAAGAGCGGACGGGTCCGGACCGGTCTTGCCCGACGAGTCCGGACGGTCGTTTTAGGATCAGCCGTATGGGAAATGTGGCGGGGGACTCGCTGTACGCGGTCTCCTACCGGCCAGCGTGGGGCGCCGTTGCTGGACCGCTGGGACATCTGGTGGTTCGCCGCCTCGACGATCACCAGATCGTGATGGAGGTTCCAGCCTCGAGCGAGCGGGAGGCGCGTGCGCTGCTCGCTCGTGCCGAGACGGAAGTACGCGGCCCAGCGGAGGTATTCGAAAGTCTGTGGGGCATCGGCGCTGAGGTGGCCGCGGATCCCGGCCCTGATGTCGCTCGGCCTACCGTCACGGCTCCGGCGGCGCGCGCCCGGGACATGGGTGAACGAGTACTGGCGGCTGATGGCCGGTTCACGGTGTTCCCGGACCCCGCGGAAGTGTTTGTCGCCGAGCAACCCTGGCTTACCCGGCTGCTGCATCCGCTGGTGCACATCGATCTCGCCGCGATCGATCCCACGTGGAGGGGGCGCGTACCACTGTTGAGTCCGGTCGAGCCCGAGGAGGGCTTGCTGGGTGAGACGACGGGCGCACACGGGAACGACTATGCGTGCGTGAACTGGCTCTCGTTCCGCGCGGACACCGGCGGCCGCTGGCGGTTCCTCGGTGATCGGCGGTTGTTCGCGCTCGAGGGAGCCGAAGAGCGTGGCCTGACGGGGTTATCGACCCTCTATGCCGCTGCGGAGGCCGAGTTCGTCGGATCCCGTGAGCGCTGGGTCCGGCTGGGTGCCCTCGTGTGGGGTGACGAAACCGACCTGATCCGCCAGAGGGAGGGGTGGGGTGGCGATGTTGCGATCATCGATCAGCTCGGTGGCGATCCTGGCTACGGCAACTGGACGGAGTTCCCGCCGCCGCCCGCGTTCACCCTCGAGACCGCCGACCCACTCGTGCCGATCCTGCGTCTGGCGGACGGGCGGCCGTTCCGTTTCGTTGCGGCGACCGCGGGATACCCCTGGCGGCGTCGGGGCGCCGACGCGATCCTGCTGTTCTTCGAGCCCGACACCCGCACGGCGGCGATCACCTTCGACTGGAGCTGAGGCATGAGCGATCCGGGCGTGACACGCGCCGTTGTGATCCTGCGGGAGGCTCCATCCGCGTCGACGTTGATGACGGTGCACCGCGTGCTCGGTCTCGGGCTGGCAGAGATCAGGCACCGGGTCGCTACCGGGGCCGCGCTCGTGGATGTCGCACTGTTCGGCAACGACCACGTGGAGGTCGACCGGTTGTTGCGCACGTTGCTGAGGGAGCTCGACGGTCTCGACCTCGCAGTGCACGTCTGCGTCGGAGACGATGAACCTGGCCCGGACTCCCACGAGACCCCAGAGACGCTCCGCAGCATCCTCGACGCGCACGAATCACGCTCGCTGCCGGATCCCGCGCTTATTCCTGAGCCCGTCACCGAGCTGGTTGACGTGATCGCCCCGGCCGTTCGTCGTGCGGTCGCGGGCCTGCATGCCGAGCACTCGGCGGACTTCTGCGTGTACGCGTTGGTCACTACCGGCGAGGCGCTGCGGCCCTATCTGACCGCAACCGTGCATGGTGTGAATCCGTGGGATCTCGCCGAAGGTCCGTACGCGATCGTCGGCGACGAATGGCTCGCGATGACGGAACCGGCGTTCGCCGCGCGTGGTGACCTCCATCAGATGGACGCCGCGACCGCTGACCGCGAGTACTGGGCACGGTTGGCATCGATGGAAGCGGCCTTGTGCCGACTGGATGACGAAGGACTCTTCGGTACCGGGACTGAGCGGGAGTGGGTGCTCTTGCTGGTGACGACGATGCCGCCCGATGAGACCGACGCGGAGTTCGCTCGACGCCTCAACCCCCCAGGGCCGCTACTCGATGCATGGCTGGCCGAAGCCGCGGAAGGAGCATGAGCGTGAGGGCCGAGGGCGGATTGTGGGATTCTGGTGGTAACGGAACACGTTCATCCTCAGGAGGAGGACCGGAGCATGACGACCGCCAGGATCGAGGCCAGCCCCGCCGGAATCCGGGTGGTCTACGACCACGCAGGAGCGATCGAGGTCCCATGGCATGACGTCGTCGAGGTGCACGCGTATGCGGTCGACGCGATCACACATCAGCTGCGCTATCTCGAGTTCACCTTCGAGAACGGTGGGTCAGTGGAGGTCAACGACCGTCAGGACGGTTGGGGCGCGCTTCTCGACGCCATCGGGCGGCATCTCGACCTGCGCTGTGCGGACCTCTACGCGGCTGTCGATGCGCTCACCCCGCACACGGGTGAGCTGCTCATCGCCAAGCGCGGGTGACCTCCGCTGGCGTGGCTGACAGCATCTTGGGTGCCCCGAGCAGGACTCGAACCTGCAACCTACGGATTAGAAGGCCGTTGCTCTATCCATTGAGCTATCGAGGCGTGAACGACATCGTAAGGGGATGGGTGGCATTCGGTACAGACGAATCCCGTCGCGCTATCGCATTAGTCGAAAATCATCACAAGAGGGGCGGCGCGCCCACGCAGGTGTTTGGACTCGCCAGTTCCAGCCGTCAGTATTAGTCCGTGAGACTCCCCGATGCTGCCGCTCAGCCTGCGCGCGCCCGTGGCGCAATCGGCTCCGACGCGCCGGATGGAATTGGCACAACCGTCTATGACGTGGCGAGGGATCTGCGCAGGGATGTCGCGGAAGTCGGTTTCCCCCTCGACATCGAGGGATCCGCTGAGGCCGAGGCATCCAGGGAGCGCCTGCTCATCCAACTCGACGAGCACCTCCTCCCGCGGCTGAAGGAGCTGTCCTCGCCCGCGGTCGTCGTCATCGCCGGGTCCACCGGCGCGGGCAAGTCCACGCTCTACAACTCCTTGCTGGGCGAGGAGGTCTCGGCGGCCGGTGTGCTGCGCCCCACCACGCGCCAGCCGGTCTTCGCCTACAACCCGGCCGATGCCGAGGTGCTCGTCCACGGCCCGACCACGGCCCTGGCGCGGGTGGTCGAACATGAGGCGGTCCCACGCGGAATCGCCATGCTGGATGCCCCCGATCTCGACTCACTGATCGCGGAGAACCGCGAGACGGCCACATTGCTCCTCGAGGCCGCTGATCTGTGGCTCTTCGTCACCACGGCCGCCCGTTACGGCGACGCTTTGCCCTGGGCGACGTTGAAACGCGCCATGGAACGCGGCGCCAGTGTCGCGATGGTGCTCAACCGGGTGCCCAAGGAGAACCTGACCACCATCCGGGCAGATTTGGCCAACCGGCTGCGGGAACACGACATGAGCGGAGCCCCGCTGTTCGTCATCCCGGATGTGGGGCCGCACGAAGGCCTGCTCGACCCCAAGGACACCGCGCCGATCGCCCGTTGGATGTCGATGCTCGCAGGTCCGGATCGGTCGAGGTCGATCGTTGTCCGGACGCTGAAAGGCGCGCTGGGTGCGCTGCCGTCTTGGGTGTCGCACGTCGCCAGTGAGGTAGAGGCCCAGATTTCCGCCGCCGAGGCATTGCGGACCGGGGTGACCAGGGTGGTGCCCGAAGCCGAAGATGAGGCGCGTTCCGTCATCCTGGCCGGGCGTACTGCTCATGGGTCGTTGGCTGCGCGCTGGGGGCAGGTGGCCTCTGCGAGCGGGATGGACCGGGTCAAGGTCCGCGGTGGTGTGGCCCGCAGTACCCGCCGCCGGGGGCGCCAGCGGGATGAGGCGATGGCCCCCCTGTATGACGAGGCCATCACGGCCGCGGTCCGGATGCTGGTGGCGGCAGGTGTCCTGGGGGAGGACGCCGCCTTGGGGGCGCTGGAGAACCCGGTTATCCCGGGTGCGGGCTCGATTCTGCCCGACCACGAGAAAGTCGTGGGCCGGCGTGAGTCCGACGCGCGCGAACACGCGGGGCAATGGGCAGAGCTGGCCGATCGAGCGGCCGCCGCGCTGGCGAATGAAGGCCGCGCGGGTGAGGGGGCGGCTCGTAGTTTCGGTGGTCATGGCCTGGCTGCTTTACTGCTGACCGCAGCCGCCGGACTGGACGAGGCATCCCGCCTGGTCGAGTCCACCCTGGGTGAGCCTGGCCTGGAGGCCGTCGACTCCCTGCGCACCGAACTCGCCGACCACGCTGCCTTCATGGTGCGACAGGAAGCGCGGGACCTACTCGCCGCACTCGAACGACCCGAACTGGCCGCCGACGCGGATTCCGGCTTACGGCTGCGACTGGCAGAGCTGAGGAGGCTCATGTGACGTCCGACGACACCAGGCTCAGGGAACGGACCGCGAGTCTGACCAGTGCCGTCGACCTCGCCGGTTCGCGGCTGTCCGAGGACGTCGCCACGCGGGTTCGGGAAGCCATCGACGGTGTTCATCAGCGGCTCGCGCTGGGCGTCGACCACACCGTGGTCGCGCTGGCAGGCGGGACCGGGTCCGGGAAATCGAGCCTGTTCAACCAGCTCACTCGGCTCGACTTCGCGGACGTCGGGGTCAAACGCCCCACGACCGCTCGGGTGACCGCCTGTGCGTGGAGCGCATCGGCTGCGGCCCTGCTGGATTGGCTCGATGTGGATGTCGAGCGGCGGATCTCGCGCGATCTCGAACTGGACGCCGAGGACGAGTCGGCGCTCGCGGGGTTGGTCTTGCTCGACCTGCCCGACCACGACTCGATCGAACCCGCCCACCGTGCCGTGGTCGACCGAATCCTGCCGTTGGTCGACGTGCTGGTCTGGGTGGTGGACCCGCAGAAATACGCCGATGACGCCCTGCACTCCGGCTATCTGAGCAAGTCGGCCGGTCAGGAGGGGTCGACGGTGGTGGCGCTGAACCAGGCGGACACGGTCCCGAGTGGTCGACGCGCGGCCTTGCTCGCCGATCTTCGCCGTCTGCTGACCGAGGACGGCCTCGAAGGCGCGCCGCTGGTGACGGTGTCAGCCCGCACCGGGGAGGGGCTGCGCGACCTCTGGTCGCTGTTGGAGGCGGCTGTCGCCCGTCGTAGCATCGCGGCCGGTCGCGTTGCGGGGGAGCTGGACCGGGCCAGCAGGCTCATTCTTGAAGACTCCCCGGAGTCCGCGATGACAACGGTCGCCGAGGTCGCGGCAGACGAGTCGGCCGCCATCGCGGAGGCCGTTGGGTTGACCGCCGTGGCCGAACAGGTCGCCAACGGGGTACGTAACGGCTACGGGCACCCGGAGTTTGACCGGGTGCAGCAGGACGCGGTGGGACTGGCGCGGACGCGTTGGACCGCCCGGACAAGTCGAGGGCTCCGGCCGGGATGGGCGCGTGCGCTGGAGTCCGCATTGGCCCCGTCGGCACGGATCGCCGCAGCGATCCGTAAGGCGCTTTCGGATGTCGACCTCTCCACCCAGGGGCCACCTTCGGGGCCGACCATGCGCAAGGCAGCGTTCTGGGCTTTCGGGGTGGCGGCGATGGCCGCCGTCCTTGCCGTCTTGGGCTTGGCGGGTGTCCTGTCCTGGTCGGCCACGGCCGCTGTTTGTGGCGGGCTCGCGGGCGTTGCCCTGCTGGTGGGACTGGCCATCGTGTTCGTCCGTGGACGCCTGCGGGAGTCACTTGCCCGAAGGCGTGAGAAGGCCGTCATCGAAGCGGGTGAGGCGGCCATCAAGCAGGTCGTTCAGGAGACGATGGCCGTTCCCACGCAGGAGTTGCTCGACGCGCACCGCAAGGTGCGTGAGCTTGCGGTGGGTGCGGCGGAGCCGTCCACAGGTACCGTCGAGGCGCCGTCGTCCACGGTTGCCGACAAAGACGAGGCAGCGAAGTAGCTCTCGCGAACACCCTGGGTCGATGCCGGAAGCAACCGGCCCGACTCAGGAGGAACGATGAGTAGCGATGTCACAGTGACCCTCGCCGGGTTCGTCGGGACCAACCCACGGCTGTTCACATCCGAACACGGTGCCGACTACACCAGCTTCCGTGTGGCCCACACCCACCGTTATCGCGATCAGGCCCGCGACGAGTGGGTGGATGGGCAGACGATCTGGTTCACCGTCAAGGTCTGGCGCGGTGTCGCTCGGAACGTCTCGTCGTCGTTACGCAAGGGCGATGCCGTGGTCGTGACCGGTCGGTTGCGGGTCGATGAGTGGACGACGCCGGAGGGGATCCGTACGTCGCTGGTCGTGGAGGCGACGGCCCTGGGGCCGGATCTGACTCGTGGTGAGGCCCTGCTTCGGCGCACCGTGCACCGTCGCGAGTTGGATGGTGCGGCTGCGGGACCGGATGGTGGCCTTGGTGACATCGCCGAAGCCGGTGAGCTCGACAGGCCGGGTGGCCAGGGCGGGGACGAGGGGGCCGGCGGCGATGGCGACGTCGGCCTTGGCCGCGCGGACGCTCCTGATCCGTGGGCATTGTCGCAGGAGTCGGTCGGCGACGGGGGAGTGCCGCCCGATCCCGGGTTCGCGGAAGAGGTTGCCTAGGCGTGCTGTTTAGGGAAGCTGGTCGGTCGGGTGCGCGGTGATCGACCGGACCACACCAGGTCGCGAGTGGCTGATCGGCCGCCCGATCGGCCCTGGTCCCTCGGCAGGCGTGGTAACCGCGTAGGCTGTTGGGTCGTCCCTCTCACGCAATCGAACGGTGGATCCAAGGCAGTGGCTGAGTTCATCTACACCATGTACAAGGCACGCAAGGTGCACGGCGACAAGTTGATCCTCGACGATGTGTCGTTGAACTTCTTGCCCGGCGCCAAAATCGGCGTCGTCGGACCGAATGGTGCGGGAAAGTCGACGATCCTGAAGATCATGGCCGGCCTCGATCAACCGTCCAATGGTGAGGCACGGCTCTCACCCGGGTACACCGTCGGCATCCTCATGCAGGAGCCGCCGCTGAACGAAGAGAAGACGGTTCTCGGGAACGTCGAAGAGGGTGTCGCCGAGATCAAGGGAAAGCTGGACCGCTTCAACGAGATCTCCGCCCTCATGGCCGAGCCCGACGCCGATTTCGACGCGCTCCTGGCCGAGATGGGCACCCTCCAGGAGGCCATCGACGCCGCCGAGGCGTGGGACCTCGATTCCCAGCTCGAACAAGCCATGGATGCCCTGCGTTGCCCGCCGCCCGACGCCGACGTGTCGGTTCTTTCGGGTGGTGAACGCCGCCGCGTCGCGCTGTGCAAGCTGCTCTTGGAGAAGCCCGACCTGCTGCTGCTGGACGAGCCCACCAACCACCTCGATGCGGAGTCAGTGCTCTGGCTGGAACAGCACCTTTCGACCTACCCCGGGGCTATCCTGGCGGTCACCCACGACCGCTACTTCCTCGACCATGTAGCCGAGTGGATCTGCGAAGTCGACCGCGGCCGCCTCTACCCCTACGAGGGGAACTACTCAACCTACCTCGAGAAGAAGGGCGAACGACTCAAGGTTCAGGGCAAGAAGGACGCCAAGCTCGCCAAACGCCTCAAGGAAGAACTCGAGTGGGTGCGGTCCAACGCCAAGGGCCGCCAGACCAAATCCAAGGCACGTCTGGAACGCTACGAAGAGATGGCGGCCGAGGCGGAGCGCACCCGCAAGCTTGATTTCGAGGAGATCCAGATCCCGCCAGGCCCCCGATTGGGTTCCCTGGTGCTGGAGGCCACCAACCTGCGCAAGGGTTTCGGCGACCGCCAGCTCATTGACGGACTGAGCTTCACGCTTCCCCGCAACGGCATCGTCGGCGTGATCGGCCCCAACGGTGTCGGTAAGACGACACTTTTCAAGACCATCGTCGGCCTGGAGCCGCTCGACGGCGGTGAACTGAAGGTCGGGGAGACCGTGTCAATCTCCTACGTAGACCAGGGTCGTGGCGGGATTGACCCCAAGAAGACGCTGTGGGAGGTCGTCTCCGACGGGCTGGACTTCATCAAGGTTGGCAACGTCGAGATCCCCTCGCGCGCCTACGTCGCCTCCTTCGGGTTCAAGGGACCCGACCAGCAGAAGCCCGCCGGGGTGCTTTCCGGTGGCGAGCGCAACCGCCTCAACCTCGCCTTGACGCTCAAGCAGGGCGGAAACCTCCTGCTGCTGGACGAACCGACGAACGACCTCGACGTGGAAACCCTCGGGTCGCTGGAGAACGCACTCCTGGAGTTCCCGGGTTGCGCTGTGGTGGTCTCCCACGACCGGTGGTTCCTCGACCGGGTCGCGACCCACATCCTCGCCTACGAGGGCACCGAGGAGCGGCCCTCCGACTGGTACTGGTTCGAAGGCAACTTCGCGGCCTATGAGGAGAACAAGGTCGATCGCCTCGGCGCCGATGCCGCTCGCCCGCACCGGGTCGTCTACCGCAAGCTCACTCGCGGCTGAGTCCCGGCAATTCACCCATTCATGCCGTGCGACATGCCACCGGTCAGCCTTTCGTCGGGCAGACTGGCGGCATGACGCAGGCGAATCCTGAGGTGCCGGCACCCGGCGAACCTGGGCATGGGGGACCCGAGGTACCCGGGTCGGCGGCTTCGACTTCAGCGTTGGTAGCCGCCCTGGAGGTGCTCCGGACCCGCCTGGGCGGACTGCGCCTTCCTCTAGACGTTGCGGGTGCTGAGGCCGCCCGGCGCGAACTCGGGTTGGCCACCGACCAGCTCGACGACTACCTCCTCCCGCGGTTACGAGCCGAGTCGGCGCCATTGCTGGTCGTCGTCGGTGGGTCAACCGGAGCGGGAAAGTCGACGCTCGTCAACTCCCTGCTCGGCGAACAAGTCAGTGCGCCGGGAGTACTCCGGCCCACCACGCGGGACCCGGTGCTCGTCCACAACCCGGCCGATGCGCGTTGGTTCACGACGGGACGAGTGCTGCCAGGACTCGCCCGGAACACCACGGATCGGGGCTCGGTCGTCGTCGGATCGCCCGATGAGGCGAGTGGCCTTCGGGGAGCTGGGGCTCCGGCCCCCACACCCGGCACGGCCCCGGGCCACATCACGCCACCCGTTCCGGAGGCAGTGATTGCGCACCCTGCACCTGCTCCCAAGGCACCACCCACCGGCTCCGGCCGTGCCTTGCGACTGGTGGCGAGCGCTCACCTGCCCCCCGGACTCGCGCTCGTCGATGCCCCCGACATCGACTCGGTGGAGACCGCGAACCGCGACCTTGCTGCCCAGCTGCTCGGTGCTGCCGACCTATGGGTATTCGTGACCACTGCCGCCCGGTACGCCGACGCCGTGCCCTGGGACCTGCTCAGGCGTGCAGCCGAACGCCGGGCTCAGGTCGCACTCGTACTGGACCGAGTAGACCCGGGAGCGGAGGCCGTGGCCGGTGACCTGCGCCGAATGCTGGTGGAGAACGGTCTGGGCGACGCCCCGCTGTTCGTCATCGGAGAATCCGGCCTCACTGAAGGGTTCCTTCCCGAGGAGGCCATCGGCGAGCTGTCGTCGTGGCTCTCCGCCTTGGGAGCGGATGCCGGCGAACGTACCCGGGTGGCCCTCGCGACCCGCGACGGGGTGATCGACGATCTCGTGGCCCGCGCCGGTCAGTTGGCCGCCGCATCCGAGGCCCAGGCAGCCGCCGACGGTTACCTGCGCACGGCAGTGACCGAGGCATACGCCCACGCCCTCGACCGAGTTGATGCCGCTACCTCCGACGGCGCGATCCTGCGCGGTGAGGTGCTCGCCCGCTGGCAGGACTTCGTGGGGACCAGCGAGTTCTTCCGCGCGGTGGACTCCGGCGTCGCGAAGGTACGCGACGCGGTGGGGCGGTTCTTCCGCGGTCGGCCGACCGCCGCGCCGCACGTCGAACAGGCCATCGCCCACGGCCTGGAGTCCGTGCTCCTGGACGCCGCCGAGGACGCGGCCGAACGGGCCTATGCGGCCTGGCGGGCCGATCCGGCCGCCCGGGTACTGCTCGATGGGCTGGAACTGTCCCGGGCATCCGCAGGCATCCGGGCCGAGATCGGCGCCCAGATTCGCGGATGGCAGGCCGACGTCCTCGAGCTCGTCCGCGAACAAGGCGCGAGCCGCCGGGGGACCGCCCGCGCCTTGTCCTTCGGCGTCAACGGTCTGGGCCTCTCGCTGATGGTGGTGGTCTTCGCGTCCACCGGCGGATTGACCGGGGCAGAGGTCGGGATCGCCGGTGGCACCGCGATCGTCGCCCAGAAGCTCCTGGAGTCGGTCTTCGGGGACGACGCCGTCCGGCGGCTGACGACCACCGCGCGCGAACGGCTCCTGGAACGCAGTTCCGGAGTGTTGACGGCCGAGGCCGATCGCTTCTTGGCTCGGCTGGACATGCTCGAGACCCGAGGTGCAGCGGGTGCGGCCGATGCTCTGCGGGCTGCTAGTCGCGAGGTCGAGATCGCTGCGGACTCTGAGCGCTCGTCACGCGCCAGCGCGCCGCCACGAGAGCGCTTGGCGGTCGGCCGGCTCCTGCGCGGTGCCCACGGGGCGGGTCGTGGCTCTCGGCAGCTGGGGGCCGCATCGCCCGACGAGGACCCGCGGATCAGCGGCACCCCCAGCGGCCCGACCCCGGCCAAGGGCGGGCCGAAGCCCTGGTGGCGGCGAGTCTTCGGCGGTGCGGGATGAGCCGTCTCCCACTCGCGGACCGGATCGCCGCAGTGGACGCCGCCGCCGAGGCCGGAACCGGCCGCCTCGATGGCACCCTGATCGACCGGGCACGAGCCACCGCTGATCGTGCGCGCGAACGCGCGGGGCTGTCCGCCGAACACACCGTGGTCGCTCTCGCGGGCGCGACCGGATCGGGGAAGTCATCGGTCTTCAACGCCCTGGTCGGTTCGCCGCTGTCGACCGTGGGTGTGCAGCGGCCCACCACCTCCCATCCGAGTGCTGCGGTCTGGAGTGGTCAAAGCGCCGGGGAGGCCGGACCTTTGCTCGACTGGCTTGAGGTGCGGCGTCGTCATGATGTGCTGCCAAGCGCGAAGACGCCTACGGGGCTGGTGTTGCTCGATCTGCCCGATCATGACTCCGTCGTCACTGAGCACCGCATTCGTGCGGAGCGCCTGGTTCAGCGGGCCGACCTGCTGGTCTGGGTGGTCGACCCGCAGAAGTACGCTGACGCTGCTCTCCATGAACAGTTCCTCCGCCCGTTGGCCGGCCATGGGGACGTCACGGTGGTGGTGCTCAATCAGATCGACCGCCTCACCCCCGAGGATGCACGTGCCTGCGTGCGGGACCTGCGCCGGTTGGTCGCGCAGGACGGACTCTCCAACGCTCGCGTACTGCCGGTGTCGGCCCGCACGGGCGAAGGGCTGGACGACCTTCGTGCGATCGTGACCGATGCCGCCGTCAGGCGGGAGGCCGCGAATGCACGCTCGGCAGCCGACCTGCGCGACATTGCTCGCGAGATCATCGCCGAGTGCGGTAGCCACCCCGCCCGTCGCCGTGACTGCGGAGCGTTGATCGATGCGTTGGAGGCGGCAGCTGGTGTGCCTGTGGTGGTGTCCGCAGTCCGGCGGTCCGGCGTGCGGGACGCCCGCACCGCCACCGGTTGGCCCGTCACCCGGTGGCTGGCCCGCTTTCGTCCCGATCCCCTGCGCCGCATCGGCCTGCGCAGTCGCGAGGCAGCGAAGGAGAGCGAGCTACGCGCCGATCTGGCCCGGACCTCGTTGCCCGCACCCACACCTGCTGTCCGGGCGGCGGCGCTCGCGGCTGTCCGCGACTACGTGTGGATGGTGACTGCCGACGCCCCTGAGGCATTCGTGCTCGCCGCCAGGGATCGAGCCGCAGAAGGCGCCGAGGGTCTGGCCGAGGCATTGGATCATGCCGTGGCCGGGAGCGTACTGACGGTCGGCCGACGGCCGATCTGGTGGCGCGCGGTCGGGTTCGTGCAGTGGGTGCTCTTCGCGGCTATGGTTGCCGGTCTGCTGTGGCTGGCGGTCATCGCGTTGCTGGCCTACTTCAAGCTGCCTGACCCGCCGATGCCGCTGTGGGGGGAGGTGCCCGTGCCGACGGCTTTGGCGGTCGGTGGCGCGCTCGCTGGGATACTCGTGGCACTGATCGCACGACTGTTCGCCGAAGTCGGCGGGCGTAGGCGCGGCCGGCAGGCACGGCGTACCCTACGGCGCGCCGTGACAGAAGTCGCCGACCGATTGGTCCGCCAGCCCGTCGGTGCCGAACTCGACGCATTGCGCACCTGCCGCGAGGCTGCGCAGCGAGCAGCCGCATGACCATGACCGGGAGGCTCGCGTGACCCGACTACATGTACCGGTGTCCGTGCGGTGGTCTGATCTGGACGCCTACCAGCACGTGAACAACGTTGAGATGCTGCGGCTCCTGGAAGATGCCCGCATCACCGCGTTCTGGAACCATCCCGATGCCGAGGACGCCTGGCCCACGGCCGTACTCGGGACCGGGCCACAGGCAACCAGCCACACCTTGGTCGCCCGTCAGGAGATCGAGTACTTGCGCCCGCTTTCCTTCACCCGCACACCCTTGCGCGTGGAGATGTGGATCGGTCATCTGGGCGGTGCGAGCCTCGAGGTCTGCTACGAGGTTCACGACGGCGCGGCGAAGTTCGACCGTACCGGGCCGTCGAGCGGTGGCATCCCTTATGCGAAGGCAGCCACCACGATCGTCGTGGTGGCCGCCGATACGGGCAGACCGCGACGCGTCACCCCCGACGAGCGCGCGGCTTGGACGCCGTTCATCGAGGAACCGCTGGCTTTCCGCCGTCGGACCTGAGCCGCCGACCGTGACCTGAGGCGCTCACGACGATTTGGGGCGCCGACCGTGACCTGGGCAACGCAGGTAGCAGTACCCGCACCCCCGGGAGGTGGCCGAGCAGGCCGACCCAGCCGGTTGCAGCCCACTCGCCGCGCCCAGATCAGTCCGTCGTCAGATCGCCGGCTGGCGGATCATGCCCTCCTGGGCAATGGTCGCCACCAGCGTTCCATCTGCCGTGAAGACGTGGGCGCCACCGAGACCGCGTCCGCCCTGGGCGGACGACGCCGATTGGACATAGAGCAGCCAGTCGTCGACCCGGGCATCGCGGTGCCACCACATGGCGTGATCGATGCTTGCCACTGACAGCCCGGGCGTCACCCAACTAGCCCCTGCTGCCCGCAGGATCGGTTCGAGCATCACCTGATCGCAGGCGAATGCCATGAGTGCGCGGTGCAGGAGTTGATCGTCACCGACCGGACCCCGGGTGCGCATCCAGACCATCTGCCGATCCGACTTCTCCGCAGCCGACCCGAGGTAGAGCGATCCGCCGACGTGCCGTAACTCGAAGGCGGCGTGATGGGACCAAAAAATGGCTGCGGGGTGGTCGATGTCTCCCATCACGTCAAGAGCGGAAGGAACGTCCTCAGGGGCCGGGGCATCAGGCATGGTCACGGCCTGTTCGATGCCGGGCTGGTCTTCTTGGAAGGAGGCGATCATCGAGAGTATCGGCTTGCCCTGCTGGACGGCATGGGTGCGCCGGGCGCTGAATGACCGACCGTCGCGCAGACGCTCCACGGAGAGATCGATGGGCTCAGTGAGGATTCCGGGCCGCAAGAAATAGCCGTGCATTGAATGTGGCAACCGGTCGGCAGCCACGGTATTTCCCGCGGCCAGGAGTGCCTGTGCCAGCACTTGTCCGCCGTAGACCCGACCGGCCGGAAACACGATGTTGGCGGCCTTGAATCGATCGCGGGCCGTGGCCGGCACGGGTGTGGCGGCGTCCACGGGTTCGGGGAGATGCTCCAACTGGAGAACCGCCAGCAGGTGCCCGAGTGGATCGGTGTCGATGGTGGGCACTTCTTCGGCTGTCACAGGACCTCCAAGGTGGGTGCGGGCGGCATCGGGCGCGGACTTTCAGTCATCCATTGTGTGGCAACGAATGTGCCGGTAGTGCTCCGGAAACGTGGTCAGCCGGCACGCGGCCCATCATCGCACCCGGTCCGGTGGTCGTGTCGATGCGGTATCGGTGGGTGGTGGATACGCTGGCCAGGTGACAAACGCCGCTGAACTGCTCGAAGGACTCGGTGGCCGCCCGAACGTGGTCGGTCTGGAACCGTGTATCACCCGGCTGCGTGTGCAGGTCGTTGATCCTGCCTTGGTCGATGACGACAAGCTCCAGGCGGGCGGCGCCATCGGGGTGGTCCGTTCGGGACGGGTGATCCAGGTGATCGTCGGCCCCCTGGCCGATGCGGTGGCCGCGGAGATGGATCAACTGCCCTGACCCCGGCCACGCGTTGAACCGCCTGGGTCATCGCCGGGCTGGCCACCGCCCGGCCGCGTGTCGCCCGCTGGCGCCGTGTTGCGCGGGTGCGCGGCACCGTCGACTCGTGTGGGATCGCCCGGTTGCGCCGGGGAGTGGTCGTAGATAACCACCTGCTGAGCTCCCGCCAAGGGGATCCCGGCCGATTCCAGCCCCTTGCGGATCTCCGACCGTAGGTTCCGCGCGATCTCCCATTGCATCGCGGCCTGGGTCTTCACCTGCACCTTCATGAGCAGCGCCTCGGCTGTCATGTCTTCGATTCCGAGCACTTCGGCCGGTTCGAGGAGGTAGACCCCCAGTGCCGGGTCGCCCCTGAGCCGTTCGGCGGCGCGGAGCAGAACCGCGCGCACTTCCTCGACATCGGCGTAATAGGCCACTCGGACCTGGACCACCGCCCGGCCCCATTCCTGGGTCTTGTTCCCGGTCCGCAAGATCTCGCCGTTGCGCACGTACCACAGGGTGCCGCCGACATCGCGCACCTTCGTCACGCGCAGGGCTACCTCCTCCACGGTGCCGACCACCTCCCCGAAGTCGACGACGTCGCCGACTCCGTACTGGTCCTCCAGCAGCATGAAGGTGCCTGAGAGGAAGTCCTTGACCAGACTCTGAGCGCCGAAACCGAGTGCGACACCGGCGATGCCGGCGGAGGCGAAGAAAGGAGCGAGGTTGACGCCGATCTCGGAGAGGACCAGCAAGAAGGCCGTAACGCCGATGACGATGTTCGCCGTTGACCGCAGTACCGATCCGATGGTGCGGGCGCGTTGTGCTCGGCGGGCACCCGATACAGGGTTGGCACTGCGCAGCACCGAGCCCACCTGTGACCTGCCGAGAATGCGCAGGCCCTTGCGCTCAGTCAGCGGTGTCCCGCTGGCGATGTGGTCGGTGATGCGGCGGATGAGTCGGCGGAGCAGGACCAGCAGGATGGCCGATAGGAAGATGATGAAGATGATCCGAAGCGGCACGCCGACGAACCAGGTCAGCCAATCGTCGGGATCGCGCGGGTCGAAATCCGAGTCGGCGCCGCTCAACGCCGTGGTCGTCCAGGTGGCCATAGGGCAGGGTATCGAGCTCGGCTCAACTACGCGCTGGTGCCCAGACGGCGGCGTGGAGCGCTACCAGCAACGGGCGGCCGGGCGCGTGCGTCGTTATGCACCACCTTGGGTCTGGCAGGATTCTGATTGTGAGTGAAACCCAGCAGGTACCGCAGCCGCTCATCGAGTTGGCCAAAGCCCACGGTGTGGCAACCGACTACGCGGGTTTCGACGCCGAGCGTCGGCCCGTGCGGGCCTCGACCTTGGTCGCCGTCCTGGAGGCACTGGGGGTACCTGCCTCATCTCCGGAGAAGGTCGCAGTCAGCCTGGAGCATTCCCGCGACGATGCGTGGCGGCGTGTGTTGCCGCCATGCGTGGTGGTTCGCGAGGGCGTAGCCGTGCAGCTGCCCGTGCATGTGGCTGGGGACGGTGTTGCGCTGGCCTGGGTGGAACTGGAGGCTGCCCCCGGTCAACGGCCCGCCGGGGCCTCCCGTAAGCGCCGCGACCTGGAGCCGACGGGCGCGGAACCCGAGTCGCGCGTGGTCGACGGCCGACCGGTGAAACGGACGGTCTTCGACGTTCCCAGCGACCTTCCGCTCGGTTGGCACGACGTCTACGTCGATACCGGGGGGAACCAGTCCCGCATGTCGTTCGTCGTCACCCCCCGCACACTTGCGCTGCCGCCTGCGGAGGCGTCAAGGCCGCTATGGGGTTTCATGACGCAGTTGTACTCGGTGCGGTCGCGTGCCTCGTGGGGGATGGGCGACTTTGCCGACCTGGCTGATCTCGCGACCCTCGCTGCCCGGCGCACCAAAGCAGACTTCGTTCTGGTCAATCCCTTGCATGCCGGCGAACCCCGAGTGCCGGTGACTTCGTCGCCGTACCTCCCGGCGAGCCGCCGGTTCCGGAACCCGCTGTATATCCGGGTCGAGGACATCCGCGAGACGGCCTATCTGAGCGCCGCGGATCGGTCGCTCGTCGAATGGGCCTTCGACCCGGTCCGAGAGCTCGACGAGGACCCTGGGCCGATTGACCGGGACGCCGTCTGGTCTGCCAAGAAGGCTGCGCTGGAAGTGGTCTTCGCGGCTCCTCGTTCGACCGTACGCCAAGAGGAGTTCGAGGCGTTCCGGACGCAGCAGGGCAGGGGACTGGAGGATTTCGCGACCTGGTGTGCGATGGTCGACCATTTCGGTGACCGGATCTGGCCGCAGGAGGTCAACGACCCCCAAGGATTGGCGGTCGCGGCGCTTCGGGAGCGCCTGGCCGACCGGATCGAGTTCTACTGCTGGCTCCAGTGGGTGGCGGACACTCAGCTCGCCACGGCTCACCGACGCGCGATCGATGCAGGGATGTCGATCGGAATCATGCATGACATGGCGGTGGGTGTGCATCCCTACGGCGCCGATGTCTGGGCACATAGGTCGGTGTTGGCGACCGGAGTGTCGGTCGGCGCGCCCCCGGATATGTACAACCAACAGGGGCAGAACTGGTCGCAGCCGCCGTGGCACCCCCAGGCCCTGGCCAGGGCCGGGTACGGGCCGTACCGCGACATGTTGCGCACCGTTTTCCGGCACGCCGGTGCGGTTCGCATCGATCACGTGATCGGGCTGTTCCGGCTCTGGTGGATCCCGGGCGGAGCTCGGGCCGAAGCCGGCACGTATGTCCACTACGATCACGAGGCGCTGATCGGCATCCTGTGCCTCGAAGCGCAACGTGCCGGTGTGCAGGTCATCGGCGAGGACCTCGGCGTCTTCGAGCCGTGGGTACGCGAGTACCTCGCTGAACGCGGCATCCTGGGCACATCCGTGTTGTGGTTCGAGCGGACCGCCGATGGCGCCCCGCTACCTCCCGAGGAGTACCGTCGGCTGGCGTTGTCGACTGTCACCACCCACGATCTGCCGCCGAGCGCGGGTTACCTCGCGGGCGAACATGTCGATCTGCGCGAGCGCCTCGGGGTGCTGACCGAGGATGCGGCGACCGTACGGGCCGCTGCTGAGGCCGAACGGAAGGCGATGATCGACTTCCTGACCTCACGCGAGCTGTTGGGACCTGACGCCTCGGAGCGCGAGACCGTGGAGGCCCTTCACCGGGCGATCCGGCAGACGCCCTCGGTGCTGCTGGGGGTCTCGTTGGCCGACGCCGTGGGGGAGCGGCGGGCGCAGAACCAACCCGGTACGGACGCCCAGTATCCGAACTGGAAGGTGCCGTTGGCCGACGGCTCGGGGGTGTTGGTTCTGCTCGACGAGCTGTTCGACAATGCCCGGTTGCTTTCATTGGCCCGGGTGATGAACGAACCCCGGCCTGCGGAGGAGCCCGGCGGCGACGCTCCCGGCGTCACCTCACCGGCGGCTGCTGCCCCTCCTGCGCCGGGCGAACCGCCGGCATTGTCCGAGCCGCCCGCAGCCGCGAAGCCGCCAGCCGAACCATCGGCATCGCCCGAGCCCTCCACGTCGGCCACGACCGACGCGGAGGGCTGAGGGACCGGCCTATCGGTCGGCGGCCTGGGCCGCCAAGGCCCGCTCTACCCCGGCCAGGTTCTCGACGACCAGTCGCCGTAACGCCGGTGCGGCGTCGGTGTTGGCGTTCAACCAGTCCCGGGTGGCGTCGCGCAGTTCGGCGCTCGCCAGCGGCGCCGGGTACAGCCCTTCGATGAGCGTTTCGGCGATGTGGTAGGTCCGCTCGGTCCAGATGGTGTGCAAAGACGCGAAATACGGTTCCACGAGCCCGGCCAGAAGGCCCGGATCATTCACGTGCGCCATCCCCTCGACCGTCGCGCGCACGATGGCGTTGGGGGCCTCGGCCGAGTCGATCAGACGGTCGAAGGCTGCCTGCTTCGCCTGTGCTGTCGGAACCATCGCGCGGGCGCGGGCCGCCGACTGCCGCCCGTTCGCGGTGTCGTCCGTCGCCAGGGTCGCGGCGATCTCGGTCTCTCCGGCACGGCCGAGCAGCACGAGGCCGTCCAGGAGTTCCCAGCGCAGGTCGGTGTCGATCGCCAGCCCCGGCAGCGTCGTGGTGCCGTCCAGCAATCCTTGGAGACGATCACCGTGTGCCGTGGTGGAGGCCACCTGGGCCAGGAACTTCACGAACTGGAACTGGGCATCCGAACCCGGCTCCGCCGCGAGTGCCATCTGCTCCAACGCATCGCCGATCCGCTCCAGGGTGGCCTGCCGCGTGGTGGGCGCCACATAGCATTTCGCGGCCAGCACCAGTTGGTTGAGCGTGGTGCGCACGGTGGTCGACTCGGTCTCGCTCGCGATGTGAGTCAGGACGAGGTCGACGTACTCGGAGGCCGGGGATTCGCCGTCGCGCGTCTCGTCCCACAACGATCCCCACACCAGGGAACGGGCCAACGGATCCACGATCTTGGACAGATGCTCGAGCGCCACGGCCCGGGAGTTGGGGTCGAGGCGGATCTTGGCGTAGGCGAGATCGTCGTCGTTGAGCAACACGAGATCGGCCCGGCCGAGGTCGCTCGACTCTAGTGCCGTGATGGCGGTCGTGGCGCCGTCCACATCCACCTCCGTGCGCTGGACGCGGCGGAGCACGCCGTCCTCGCTCAATGAGTAGAAGCCGATGCCCAACCGGTGGGGGCGAAGTGTGGGGAAGTCCTCCGGAGCGCTCTGGCGCACAGCGAAGGATGTCGGGCCACCAGGACCTCCGGTCGTGATCTCAGGTCGCAGGGTGTTGACTCCGGCGGTCTCCAGCCACTTCACGGACCAGTCCGTGAGGTCCCGGCCACTGGTCTGCTCCAATTCGGCCAGCAGATCCTTGAGTTCGGTGTTCCCCCAGGCGTGCTTGGCGAAGTAGGCCGCGACGCCTGCCATGAACTGCTCCTGGCCCACCCAGGCGACGAGTTGCTTGAGTACCGAAGCACCCTTGGCGTAGGTGATGCCGTCGAAGTTGACCTGGACGTCGTCGAGGTCGTTGATCGTCGCGACGATGGGATGGGTCGAGGGGAGCTGGTCCTGGCGGTAGGCCCAAGCCTTCTCCATCGCGGCGAAGGTCGTCCACGCCTCGCGCCATTGCGTGGCCTCCGCGGTGGCCAGCGTGGACATGTATTCCGCGAAGGACTCGTTGAGCCACAGGTCGTTCCACCACTTCATGGTGACCAGGTCACCGAACCACATGTGGGCCAGCTCATGCAGGATCGTGACGACCCGGCGCTCGCGGATGGCATCCGTCACCTTGGACCGGAAGACATAGGACTCAGTGAAGGTGACACAGCCGGCGTTCTCCATGGCGCCCATGTTGTACTCGGGCACGAAGAGCTGGTCGTACTTCTCGAAGGGATACGGCCGGTCGAACTGCTCCTCGAAGAATACGAACCCTCTGCGAGTGACGTCGAAGATCTCCTCCGCGTCCAGGTACTCGGCAAGCGATTTGCGGGCGTAGATCCCCAGCGGGATGATCCGTCCGTCACTGGAGGTCAGCTCTGAGGTGACGCGGTGGTACGGGCCGGCGACCAGTGCCGTGATGTAGGACGAGATTCGCGGAGTGGTCTCGAACGTCCAGGTTTCGGCGTTGTCCGTCGCCCCGGCCGCAGACGGCGCCGCACCGTGACCGGCGACCGGCTGGTTGCTCACCACCTGCCAGCCCGCGGGTGCCTGCACCGTGAATGTGAACCGGGCCTTGAGGTCTGGCTGCTCGAAGACGGCGAACATCCGGCGCGAGTCGGGCACCTCAAACTGGGAGTAGAGGTAAACCTCGCCGTCAACCGGGTCGACGAAGCGGTGAAGCCCCTCGCCGGTGTTCATGTAGGTGCAGTCGGCGACGACGGTCAGCGTGTTCTGCTCCGCCAGGCCGTCCAGGGTGATGCGGGAGTCGGCGAAAGCAGTAGCGGGGTCGATCTCGCGGCCGTTCAGCACGATCGACCGCACGGTGGGGGCGATCAGGTCGACGAAGGTGCTGGCCCCGGGTGTCGCACTGAAGGCGATGATCGTCTGTGAGCCGAAGGTGGTCGGACCTGTGGTGAGGTCCAGCGTGATGTCGTAGGAGTCGACGGCGACGATGGCAGCGCGGTCGATAGCTTCGATACGAGTGAGGTTCTCTCCTGGCATCGCTCGATCATTTCACTAACCGGAGTCGAGGACGCAGGAAGGACTCGCACGGACACGCGCCGGCAGGGTGCAGATCTTGACCTTCGACCTCCCTGTCGCATGTCGGCGGTGGCACGTACCCTGGTCCGACACCGCCTCCGCCCCAACACCACTGACAGGAGTGACGATCATGACCGCGCCGGCCGCCAGTGCGACGCCCACCGAAGCCGCTGTGGCGGACTTCTGGTTCGACCCGACTTGTCCCTGGGCCTGGATGACCAGCAGGTGGATGGGGGAGGTCGAGGCCGTTCGTTCTGTGCGTACTCGCTGGCACGTGATGAGCCTGTCCGTCCTCAACGAGGGCCGGGAGCTGTCTGCCGACTTTCGGACCAAGATGGATCGTGCTTGGGGGCCGGTCCGGGTCATCATCGCGGCTCAGGTTGAACACGGTGATGCTGTAGTCAAGCCGCTCTACGACGCGATCGGCACCCGGCTGCACCCCGGTGGTCGCGGAGATCTGGATGCTGTGATCGCCGAGTCGCTGGCTGAGGTGGGATTGCCGGCGGCACTCGCCGACTTCGCCGGCTTGGACACGTACGATCAGGAGCTTCGGGCCTCCCATGACGAGGGGATCAGGCAGGTCGGTGAGGAGGTAGGCACGCCGATCGTCGCGTTTGACGAGGTTGCCTTCTTCGGTCCGGTGGTCACGCCCGCTCCCCGGGGGGAAGCGGCCGGGCTCCTCTGGGACGGTTGTCTCTTGGTGGCAGGTACCCCTGGATTCTTCGAACTCAAGCGAACTCGCACGCAAGACCCGATTTTCGACTGACCCTGTCCTCTCGTCCTGCGACCCCCGTTCGACCGACCGCACGGGGCATGCCATGCTTCCGGGGGAGTCTTCTCGCGCAGCCGTCTTCGGTCGCTGCTCGTCCGGACTTCACCCATCTGTGAGGAGTCACCATGTCCGGGAACGTCCCTGTTCCTCCGCCCTTCGGGGCGCCACCCCCAGGCCGAGCGTCCGGCGAACCCGAGCCGACCGCGATGATGCCGCCCATGAGCGGTTCGAATGGCTGGCCGGGACAGCCGCCCGCGGTACCCGTGGGACAGTCGGCGTCAGGTCAGGGGCAATGGTCGCCAGTGGCCGCTGATGCTCAGGCGTGGCCACCGGCGGGACCGACCCAGCAGCCGGTTGCCGCGCAGGGGAGCGCCGCTGCCTCACGGTCTGTTCCCGGCACCGCTGCCCGGCCCTCGGGTGGCTCGGAACACCCCCCGCCCGCCAGGAACCGGCTGGAATGGCCGTGGATCCTGTTCATCCTCGTGGACATCGCCTTGGTGGCCATCGCGATCTTCATGATCGTGTCGGCTGTTGGAGCTGGTGGCGACAACAGCCCTGACCCCCAGGCATCCGAAGCGCCCTTGGCGGGGTCGACGCCGACCACGCCGACGGGTTCGGCCAGCACGGGTTCGGTGGTGGCCGAAACCTTCGCCACGCCCAGCCGCAATATCGCCTGCGAGATGTCCACCGAGTCGGTCACTTGCACGATCGCCCAACTCAACTCCCCGCCTGCGGAGGTCTCTTCGTGTAACGGCACGGTCGGCTACAAGGTGACGTTGACTGCGGACGGCCCCGTGTTGCCGTGTGTGCCGTCTGCCGAGCAGCCCGGTGCAGCCGGTCCGTCCGTGACCGAGCTTGCCTACGATCAGTCGCGGACGGCCGGCAACTACGAATGCACCAGCACCAAGAACGGGGTCACCTGCCGCGACACCACCACGCAGGCGGGTTTCACGGTGTCGAAGGCAGGGATCAAGACCACCTGAGTCACCAGATGCGCACCCGCTCCTCGGGGGGCAGGTAAAGCGCGTCCTGAGGTGTGAGCCCGTAGGCCGTGTAGAACTCCTCGATGTTGCGCAGTACCCCGTTGCAGCGGAACTCCTCGGGGGAGTGCGGGTCGGTTGCGATCCGCCGCACGACCTCCTCGTCGCGGCCCTTGCACTGCCACGCCTGTGCCCAGCCGAGGAAGACCCGTTCGAGGCCGGTGAGTCCGTCGATCACCGGGGCCTCGGCCAGCGGCTTGCCGAGGGCGATTCGGTAGGCCTTCAGCGCGATCGACAGGCCACCCAGGTCGCCGATGTTCTCGCCGATGGTCAACGCTCCGTTCACGTGCGGGCCGTCGGTCGGCAGCTGGGCCGGACGGTAGCCGTCGTACTGTGCGATGAGGGCGGCAGTGCGCTTCTCGAACTCCTCCCGGTCTTCGGGGGTCCACCAGTCCTCGAGGCGGCCGGCGCCGTCGTATTTCGAGCCCTGGTCGTCGAAGCCGTGCCCGATCTCATGCCCGATCACGGCTCCGATGCCGCCGTAGTTGACGGCGTCGTCCGCCTCGGAGTCGAAGAACGGCGGTTGCAGGATCGCGGCGGGGAAGACGATCTCGTTCATGCCGGGGTTGTAGTAGGCATTCACGGTTTGGGGAGTCATGAACCACTCGTCGCGGTCCAACGGCTTGCCGATCTTGCGCAGCTCGCGGTCCTGTTCGAAGGCGTAGGAGCGCCGGACGTTGCCCAGCAGGTCGCTCGGATCGATGTCGAGGGCGGAGTAGTCTCGCCAGACGGCCGGGTAGCCGATTTTGGGTGTGAAGGCGTCCAGTTTCGCGAGCGCCTTGACCTTGGTCTCCGCGCTCATCCAGTCGAGTGCCGTGATCGACTCGCGATAGGCGGCCACGAGGTTCGCCACCAACTCGTCCATGCGCACCTTGTGGGTCGCCGGGAAATGCTGGGCGACGTAGACCTCACCGACCGCCTCACCGAGAGCCCCTTCGACAAGCGCGACTCCTCTCTTCCAGCGGTCGCGCACCTCCTGTGCTCCGGACAGGGTGCGGCCGTAGAAGTCGAAGTTCGCCTGTACGACCGCGTCGCCGAGATACGGCGCTCGCGCGGTCACGAGGTGATATGTCAGCCACATCTTCCATTCGTCGATGGGCTCGGAGGTCCACAGCTGAGCGAATCCGACCAGGAAATCGGGCTCGCGGACGACCAGGCGGTCGAAGGACCTCGCAGGTGCGCCGAGTGCGCCGATCCACACTCGCCAGTCGAATCCGGGAGCCTGTTCAATGAGTTCACCGAGGGTCATCGGGTTATAGGTGAGTTCGGCGTCACGGTCGCGCACGACATCCCAATGGTGGGCGGCCAGTTTGGTCTCGAGCGCCAGCACACGTTCGCCCGCCTCGGCGAACCGCGGGCTCGAACCCAGCGTCAGCTCGATGATGCGGTTGATATGGGGCACGTACTTTGCCCGGATGGGCTCGTACTGCTCTTCGCGGTAGTAGGCCTCATCCGGCAGCCCGAGGCCTGACTGGACCAGGTGCACGATGTACTTCTCGGGATCCTTGGCGTCGTTGTCGACGTAGAAGCCGACGGCCCCGCCGCCGCCGGTGCGCTGCAGCGTACCGAGTGCGCCCGCCAGCTCGGCGAGGGTGGTGGAGTCGAGCCCTGTCGCGGCCGGGTCGACGCCCGCTGCGAGTCCGGCGTCAAAGGTGGCCAGGTCGGCGGCAAGCGGGGCGCTGCCCAGTCCTTCGACGCGGTCGGTGTCCATGAAGCTGGCGTAGAGTGCGCCGACCTGGGCCTGGACTCCGGTGGCCGTGCCCTCTTCCACGGCCTGACCGGCCTCGGCGATGATCTCCCGCACATCGATCTCGGACTGGTCGTGCAGGGCTCGGAAGGCGCCGTCCATCGCGCGGTCGGCGGGGATCTCATGGGTGGCGATCCACCTGCCATTGACGTGCCGGTACAGGTCATCCTGCGGTCGGACCGCAGGGTCGAAGGCACCCTGGTCGATGCCGGTGCGCGGCATCGCCGCCATGCCGGTCTGAGGGGAGGTCGATGTCATGACATTAGGCTAGGCGCAGTGGTTGTGAACTGCGTAGGACGACGTGCGCGGACTGCGGCATGATGTCCACATGCGCGTTCACCTCGCGGCGGATCACGCCGGTTTCGACCTGAAAGCACACCTTGCCGAGCATCTGTCTGCGGCTGGCTACGACGTGGTCGATCACGGTGCCCACGATTACAACGCCAAGGATGATTATCCGCCGTTTTGTCTGGATGCGGGCGAGGCCGTCGCAGGTGATCCGGGATCGCTGGGGGTGGTGATCGGCGGTTCGGGCAATGGTGAGGCGATCGCGGCGAACAAGGTGGACGGTATCCGGGCGGCGGTGGTCTGGAGTCAGGACACCGCCGTTCTGGCGCGAGAGCACAACAACGCGAACATCGCGTCGATCGGGGCGCGGCAGCACTCCGTTGACGAAGCCGTCGAGCTGGTCGACACCTTCCTGGCCACGCCATTCAGCGGGGACCTGCGCCATCAGCGCCGTATCGACCAGCTCACCAGCTTCGAAGCTCAGCGAGGTTCCGACCAGGCCTGAACATCTACGGTCCTGGCGGGCCGGTTCTAGAAGATCCAGCTCGACAGCGGTGCGACCGGCCAGGCGAAGGCCGTGCTGGCCGCGGCGAGTGCTCCCGAACGATGTTCGGTGACTAGTCCGGCAAGGGCGAGCGATGCGAGAGTCACCCCACCCAGGTAGGCCGTGCCGAGTTCGCGGATGTCCAGGGACAGGTCCGGCGCGGCGTCGGTACGTTCGCAGAATGCGGGCTGGTGGGCGCTCGCACGCAGGTGCCACCGGCCGGTGTTTTCCGGGACCTGGGCGTCGCTGAGGTGCAGCACGACGTCAAGATCTGCGGCGTACCGCCGGCCGGCGAGTGCCGCTCCGGCGTCGAGCACGCGAACCCAGAGGTTGTCGGAGGAACGTGGCGCGGCTGCTCGCGGGTCGACAAGGAGATGGCCGATCGCGTCATCCGTCGCCAGGAACCTGGGCAGCACCTCGGTGGTCAGGTCGAGGTCGGTGAGTACTCCCCAGAGCGCGCGCGCCGCGGCGGCGTCCAGTGCGACGACCTCGGCGATGTTCACCGCGCCTCGCGGGCCGGTCGGCTCCCAGTTGAACTGGCGGTTCACGGTGGCATAGCCCCGGGGTTCACCATCGAGCTCCACGATCAGGATGCGGCGTGACTCAGTGTCTTTGCGCTGGAAGGCAGGGTCCGCCCAGTACGCCGCCTGCAACTCAGGGGTTTCGCGGGTGGCCCAGCCAGGGCGGTTCAGGTGGACCCCGTCAGTGCCCACGGGTGCACCGTGGCCGGTCGGGTTCGCTCCGGCGCGGATGTGGAGGCCCGCGACGAGTTCCCCGTGCCGTTCCCGGCTCGCGTGTTCGATCCGGACGGTATGGCGTTCCGCCCCAGGAACGTCCCGGAGTTTGGCACCTCGGGGGATCGTGTACTGCATTTCGTGCGCCGCCGAACCGTAGCCGAACCTGCCGTAGATGGCCGCCTCGGCGGCGAAGAGGGCCGACACGGACTCGCCCCGCTCGCGGCAGTCGGCGAAATGTCGGCCGATCATCGTGGTGAGCAGGCGGCGGCGCCGGTGTCCGGGGTGGACGCAGACCCAGGTCAGGCCCGCGACGGGCAGCGTTGCGCCGGGTACGGGGAAGCTCCCGAAGGGATACGAGGAGTGCACAGCCACCAGATCCGCGCGGGTCGGTACCGCGCCGTCGACGGGGGGCACCTCCGGATCGTCGACATCCGCGAAGACGCCGACGGTACGCTCCCACGTCAGGGGTGACGGGAGCGTCAGGAGTTCCTCGACAGTCGTGGACGTCGGGAAGGACCAGGCGTCGAGGTCGAGGACCTGGCGCCAGTCGTCGGGTGCCAGGGTCGCGAAACGGTAGCCGGACGGCAGGGCCGGCGTGGTGCGTGCGGTCATGCTGCATCATCTCGGCTCGTCGGCCGGAAATCCACCGGCGGCGGTGTGTTGAGTAGTCGCACTTCAACAGGAGGTCCAGAGAGTCCCGATGCGAGCAACCGCACGACTTCACCCGTTTCTCACCCGATGGCGGCGTCCTCACTTCCGGCAAACACGCGTGCTAGGGGTGATCCGTTCGGATGACCGGGTTTCATACGTTCAGCAGTATTGCCGCATGGTCATTCGCGGGAACCTGGACAAGTCGCAGGTGCTCACCTCTTGAAGGAGCTCGGATGAAGGTTCGTCGATCTGCCACCTCCACGGTCGCCACGATGCTTGCGCTCGCCGTCGCGGGCGTTTTCGGTGGTGCTGCCGCTCAGGCGCAGACAACCGGGGATGACGGCTCGGACATAGCTGGCCAGTCTTCTCCACAGGTGACGCAGGAAACTGAGGCAGGCTCCCTCCCTGAAGACGAGGCGGCTGATCCGGCGAGCGACCCGATTGTCGCTCCCTCGCCGGAGCCGGTGGCGGAACAGCCGGCAGCAGACACGCAGCCCGCTCCGGTAGAGAGTGGGGACGCGGAGCCCGCGTCGGCGAAGGACGCGGATGCCGTTCCTGCGGACGGCTCAACCGCCGCCCTCCGGTCGATGCTCGGTGCAGGGGCGGCGGTGGACGAAACGTCCACCCCGGCGCCGACGTATGACCAGAAGTGGCACAACGACAGGTGTGATTATTGGTTCTTCACGGAGATCGCCGGCGCGGAATCGGGCCGTGATTGGTCGGGATGGTCAGGCAATCCGCAGTTGCACTTTGTCTTTCACGAGCTGACCGACGCTGACGGCAATGTGCGGATCGTCTACGACCGAGACATACAGGATGCCTGGTACCACCCTCGCACCGTCGGGGAGGAGGACGGCAACGGGAACTGGAGGGAGGCATCCAACGCACGTGCTGACATTGACGGAGTGCATTGGGAGAGTGCACAGGCCCAACAGACGGTGGTCTTGCAGGGGTTCAAAGGAGGTGTCGACGACGACGCCAAGCTTGCCGAAGCGCAGGCCTTCTTCGCCCGGGCCGGAGTCTCCTACCAGGGCGCCACATACGATCGGGAGCTCTTCCGTGGGTGGGGCTACACCGATGCGCAGATCGACGAGATGGAGGCAAGCAACAACGCCGACAGCATGAGGAGAGCCGCTTATGAGGCGACCCAGTTCGCCGTCTGGTACTTCTCGTCTGGACATGACGTGATGGGCCTGTTCTTCCAGGCTGACGCGCAGGGGCGAGTTGCCTTGACCGATCAAGCATTGCGGCAGTTCGTCCCCGACGTCTACGACGAGAACAACCCCGATGCCTTTGACAGCAACCGGAACTGGGCGGAAAGCGACCAGGACCGTATGGCGACCATGAAGGCTGCCGCATGGCTGATCGAGGAGGCTCTCCAAGCCAACACGGTGGCCCCGCAGCCCGGGTTCGTCCCCACCGGCTACACCAAGGGCGCCGACGGCTCGACCCGCTACGGTTTCGCGGTGTCGCTCGTCGGAGGCAACGGCCCGGTAGGTGTCGAATTGCGCACCGCTGACGGTTCGCCGCTGCCCCAGGGGGTGACGCTGGTCGACGCGAAGGGCAAGCCGGTATCCGAGGTGGCTCCGGGCACGGTGGTGTACCTGCGACTGCCTGCCGGGGTGGACATCGCCTCGCTGCCGAAGCTCCAGATGTGGGGTGCGGCGCACGGCAAGCAGTTGGGTACGCCGGACTTCTTCGTGGGCGACGACAACAACACCAATTGGATCTGGGACCCGGAAACCGGTGAAGGGCACGAAGGTCCTTCCGCCCTGCACTACCTGATCGGTCTCGGGTCGCTCGATCGGCCCACGGTCGGCCGGGACTGGATCGCCGTCGATCTGCTGGCGCAAGGTCCTGCTGAGGAACCGGAGACCGAGGACCCCGGGACAGTGGACCCGGCAGACCCGACCGGCTCGATGGGGACGAAGGACGCCAGCTTGGTCGCGACGAACCCCAGGAGCCCCCTCATCGCGCCGGTGGCCCACGCGGTCGAGGCTGTTGAGACAGGCGATCCCACGAACCTTGCACAGACTGGTTCGGAGGCCGGTGCGCTCGCGCTCTTCGCTTTCGCACTGATCGGTGCGGGCGGTGGTGTGCTCGTCGTACGACGCCGGGTGGCCCGTCAGCGCTGAGGTCGGTCTGCGATCAGGAGGGTCGTCCACGTCGGTGGGCGGCCCTCCTTGGTGCACCGGGACATCGGTAGCCGATGGATACGCCGGTCCCCGGCGCTCGGTCGCACCCGTCATGATGGTGAGGTGACCGGCCCCGACGCCCATCGTGAAGACCCCGCCACCGTCTACGCTGAGGCGGTTCTCGACTTGGTCGAGTCGATCCCCAAGGGCCGGGCGATGACATACGGGCTGATCGCGGAGATCGTCGGCGAGTCGTTGGCGCGGGGTGGCCCGCGGCAAGTGGGTGCGGTGCTCGCACGCGCGGAGCGGGCGGTGCCGTGGTGGCGGGTGGTGAACGCCTCCGGTCACCCGCCGGCTCGTGAGCTGCAGCGGGCACTCGCCGCGTTGCGCGCCGATGGCTGCCCGATGAAGCGTGACGGGTTGCGGGTCGATCTACGCCGGGCGATCTGGTTCCCGGAACCGCCCGGTGCCCAGGTGGTCGGCGGCCTCGACGACTCCTCGGCCCGGCAGGTTCGCGCAGTGCCTTGAGAAGGCTTCAGCTTTGGTCTGCCGGTGCCAGTGACTCAGCCACGACCCGCACAGCCTCGGCGTCTCCCTGAACGAGCAGCGTCGTCACCGCGGTGGCACGCCACGCATCGAGGTCGTGGGCGATCTTGGCGGCCGGTCCCACCAGCGCGATGTCCTCGACCAGGGCGGTGGGCACAGCGGCGGCGGCCGCACTCCGGTCTCCGGCGGCATAGTGGGCGAGGATCTCGGCGCAGGGATCGGTGTAGCCCAGCCGTTCCAGGGCGGCGCGGTGGAAGTTGGCCGTCGCGGCACCCATGCCACCCACATACAGGGCAATGAACGGCCGCACCCGGTCGGCTGCCTGTTCGACATCCTCATGCACGACGACCGGCACGGTCGCGGCCACCTCGAAGTCCTCGGCAGGGGACCGTTGCGCGGACCGTGCGGCGAATCCCTGGTCCAGTAGGTCGCGGAACTCCTGATCGGCCCGTGGCGTGTAGAACAGGGGGAGCCACCCATCGGCGATCTCCGCGGCCAGAGCGATATTGCGTGGCCCCTGGGCCGCGAGGTGGATCGGCAGGTCGGCGCGCAACGGATGGACCGTCGAACGCAGGGGCTTGCCGAGACCGCTGCCGCCAGGCAATGGAAGTGGGTAATGCGGTCCGGGTGAGCTCACCGGAGCCTCCCTGGCCAGTACCTGGCGCACGATGTCGACATATTGCCGGGTCCGTGCCAGTGGCTGCGCGTAAGACTGGCCGTACCACCCCTCGACGACCTGCGGTCCGGAAAGCCCCAGGCCGAGCACGAACCGTCCGTTGCTGAGATGGTCGAGCGTCAACGCGGCCATCGCCGTCGCCGTCGGTGTCCGTGCGGACATCTGCGCGACCGCCGTGCCCAGCCGGATGTGCCGCGTCGCCGACCCCCACCAGGCCAGTGGAGTGAACGCGTCCGAGCCGTACGCCTCGGCTGTCCACACCGAGTCGATGCCGAGCCGGTCCGCCGCGATGATCGATTCCGCCATACCGGTCGGCGGACCGGCGGACCAGTACCCCGTGTGCACCCCGACCCGCATATCAGATGACGTATTCAATGAGCTGGGACGGGTCCTCGACCTGCGGGGTGGCCGGTCCCTGGCCGGAGGGGGCCGGACGCTTCGGCATCCGGATCGCGGCCGGGACGCCGACGGCCACAGCTCCCGTCGGCACATCTTTGACCACCACGGCATTGGCGCCCACTTGGGCGTCATCGCCGATCCACACCGCACCCAGCACCTTCGCGCCGGCTCCGATCATGACGCGGTCACCCAAGGTGGGGTGCCGTTTGCCGTGGGTCATGGAGCGCCCGCCGAGGGTGGAGCCATGGAAGAGCACGACGTCGTCGCCGACGATCGCCGTCTCCCCGATGACCACACCCATGCCGTGGTCGATGAAGAGTCGCCGGCCGATCTGCGCACCGGGATGGATCTCCACACCGGTGATGGCCCGGCTCGCTTGGGAGACCAGTCGCGCAGGCAGCCGCAGGGCAGGTTCGCGCCACATCCGGTGCGCGATCCGGTAGGTCCAGACGGCGTGCAGACCGGGGTAGGCGAGGGCGACCTCGGTGCGGGTACGAGCGGCGGGGTCGCGGCGGCGGGCCGCCTCCAAGTCCTCACTGAGAACCCGCAGGAAGCGCCGGATGCGGTGTGTCCTGGTCATCAGTCGAGCAGGTCTGCGTAGAGCACGGACGTCAGGTACCGCTCGCCGAAGGACGGAATGATCGTCACGATCAGCTTGCCGGCGTTCTCGGGTCGCTTCGCGACCAGTAGGGCGGCGGCGATGGCGGCACCGGACGAGATCCCGACGAGCAGCCCCTCTTCCTTCGCGGCCCGCCGGGCGTAGTCGATGGCAGTGTCCGCGTCGATGTCCAGCACCTCGTCATAGACCTCGCGGTCCAGGATCTCCGGGACGAAGTTCGCGCCCAGACCCTGGATCTTGTGAGGTCCGGGGGCGCCGCCATTCAGGATCGGCGACTCGGCGGGTTCCACAGCGATGATCTGGACATCGGGGTTGCGTTCCTTGAGTACCTGCCCGACGCCGGTGATGGTGCCACCGGTGCCGATGCCGGCCACCAGGATGTCGATCTTGCCGTCGGTGTCGGCCCAGATCTCCTCGGCGGTCGTCCGCCGGTGGATCTCGGGGTTGGCCTCATTGGCGAACTGTCTGGCCAAGATGGCGTCCGGGCGCTCGACGACGATCTGGTCGGCCCGCGCCACGGCCCCCTTCATGCCTTCTGAGCCCGGGGTGAGGATGAGTTCCGCCCCGAACGCCCGTAGCAGTGCGCGACGTTCCTTGGACATCGTCTCGGGCATCGTGAGCACGACGTTGTAGCCACGGGCCGCACCGACCATCGCCAAGGCGATACCGGTGTTCCCGCTGGTCGCCTCAACGATTGTGCCGCCCGGCTTGAGCTGCCCGGAAGCCTCGGCGGCGTCGATGATCGCGACCCCGATCCGGTCCTTGACCGAGTTGGCCGGGTTGTAGAACTCGAGCTTGCCCACGATCGTGGCGTCGACACCTTCGGTCAGCTTGTTCAGGCGCACGAGCGGTGTGTTGCCGACCAGCTTCGTGACGTCGTCGTAGATGCGTGCCATGGCTTCCTCGTTCTCTTGTCAGGGGAGCACCCGCAGACAGGGTCATGGTGCGGAACGTGCGGGGAGGGCGGAACATTCCGGGCCAGCGGGATTGCGTCGCTTTGATGGGTGCTGGTCACGCTGGCCTGGGTCGGCTGGACCGGCGAACCGGAGAGCCGGGGTGCCGTCGATTGACGGCGGTGTGCTCAGGGCACGGGGCGTGGGTCAACAACAACAGCGACAGCAGGAGGCGGCGCAAGTGGCGCTCGGAAGCGTCTGAGGGACCCGGTCCACGTCACGCTCCTCCTGGTCGGGACCGACGCGCGCAGCGTCGATCAGCTGACCAGAGGCTAGCCGTCGGCGGTGGTGGGCGCAACGTGGTGGGCGCGGAGAGGTGGGATGCCGGGAGCGCGGCCGCTGAAGCTCGACTGGCATGCGGCGGGTCGGAAGCCTGGGGCTTGGTGGGGGACCGCACTTACGGGGAGCGGATGACGGGAATCGAACCCGCGTAATCAGTTTGGAAGACTGAGGCTCTACCATTGAGCTACATCCGCGCGCGGGCGCTTCAGCGGTGGCGCCGAGCAACCTGCGGCGGCCAGACTAGCAAAGATCTGGACTCCCTAGGTGCCGGTCGGCAGACTGTTCTTCGCTGGTCGGCGATGACTGGAGGTCGCCCGGGTCGGTGGCTGCCCGAGGGAGTGTCCGCGGACGGGGGAACTCCTCGGGCCGAGGGCGGTGTCGATAGTCGTCACAGTCGTTGGGGTCCGCGCTCAGCGCGGTGGACTGTACACTTGCCGACGCGGCAGCCAGGTCTCCGGATTCGGCTCAACGCCGGGGTGTAGCGCAGTTTGGTAGCGCATCCGCTTTGGGAGCGGAAGGTCGCAGGTTCAAATCCTGTCACCCCGACTTATTGGACTAATGGGAACTATCCGGCCCTGGCCATGGGTATGGCCTGGCGGCCGGGAGCGTGGCCTGAGGTCCTGTCTGGCCGATGGTCGGTGTCGTGGCGGCGCACTCCGGGACCTGCCCCACGGTTCTCCGCATGGGTCTATGAAGCTATGCGAGAGAAGTGTGAGCGCGACAACCTCGCTGCGCTGGTCACCGAGATGGACGAGGCCGGCGGGCAGGCAACGCTGCGCGTCGCGCCTCGGAACACTTGAGGTGAACGACACCCTTGAGGTGAACGACCTGCCGAGGACGATCGTTGCGGCGGTCGCCCACAACCATGCTCCGTCTCTGGTGCTGACTGGAGATGTGCAGGATATGAGGCTGCTGTGCAACGGCGCGGACATCATCGTGTGCCACCCCCGCGACGCCCTGTGAGCTTCCTGGCGTTGCACGTGGGGTAGAGCATGGCCCCACGCAGCGCCGCGCCGCGTGCCGTACGATTGGACGGTTGCCCGTCCCACCCGCACGCGAGCGGTCCTGGCCCATAGCCGCGGCCCTGTTCGCCGCCGGCCCAGCCGGCACGAGCCAGTGATGTCACGTCACCGCTGCGCGTCGTCCCTCAGATCAGTTGGAGAACATCGAAGTGAAGAGCGCCGTCGAGACCCTGGACCCGACCAAGGTCAAGCTGACCGTCGAGGTGGACTACGACGAGCTCGGGCCGAGCATCGAGCACGCCTACAAGCACATCGCGGAGCAGGTCTCGATCCCGGGCTTCCGTAAGGGCAAGGTGCCGGCACGCATCATCGACCAGCGTGTGGGCCGGGCCGCTGTCCTGGAGCACGCCATCAACGAGGGGCTGCCGGGCTTCTACCGCCAGGCCGCGAACGAGGCCGAGCTGCGCCCGATGGGCCAGCCCGAGGTCGAGGTCACCGAGGTTCCCCTCGAGGCTGAAGGCCCGCTGAAGTTCACCGCTGAGGTCGAGGTCCGCCCCGAGATCGAACTGCCCGCACTGGACTCCCTGTCGATCACCGTGGACGCCACCGAGGTCTCCGACGAGGACGTCGCCGAGCGTCTCGACCTGCTGCGCGAACGCTTCGGCACCCTGGTGGGCGTCGACCGTCCCGCCGCCGACGGCGACTTCGTGGTCCTCGACCTCAAAGCCGTCATCGACGGGACCGAGGTCGACTCCGTCTCCGGCATCAGCTACCAGATCGGTTCTGGGAACATGCTCGACGGTTTGGACGAGGCCCTGGTCGGGCTCTCCGCCGATGAGACGACCACCTTCGAGGCGCCGTTGGCCGGGGGAGACCACGAGGGTCGTGCCGCCACCGTCACCGTCACCGCGACCTCCGTCAAGCAGCGCGACCTGCCGGAAGCGGATGACGACTTCGCTGAGCTGGCCTCAGAGTTCGACACTCTGGACGAGCTCAAGGCGGACCTGCGCACCCAGGTGGAGGGCATGAAGGTCTCCGACCAGGCGATCGCCGCCCGCGACTCGCTGCTCGCGCAACTGACGGAAGCCGTCGAGGTTCCCGTGCCGACGGGCGTCGTCGAGGCCGAGGTGCACCGCCACCTGGAGGGCGAGGGGCGACTGGAGGACGATGAGCACCGTGCCGAGGTCACCCAGGAGGCGACCGACGCGATTCGCAATCAGATCCTGTTGGACACCCTCGCTGAGAAGCTCGAGGTCCGCGTCGGCCAGAACGAACTCGTGGAGTACTTGATGGGCGCCGCGCGGCAATACGGCATGGAGCCCAGCGAGTTCATCTCGACGCTCGACCAGAGCGGCCAGATCCCGGCGATGGTCGGTGAGGTCGCCCGCTCAAAGTCGCTGGCCGTGGCTCTGCGCCAGGTCGAGGTCAAGGACTCCAACGGTACGGTGATCGACCTGAGCCGTTTCATCGGCTCAGACGAGGAGGACGCCGCGGACCGGGCCGCTGCCGAAGCAGCCGCGACCGCCGAGGCCGAGGCGACGAATGATGCCGAGACGACGGATGAGACACCTGCCAAGGACTGACCTGGGCAGATCTCACCCGATGGCCCGTTCCCGACCAGGGGGCGGGCCGTCGGTGTGCTGGCCTGGCCCTTCAGATGCGCTGGACCGCTACCGGTGGCGGCTGCCGACGGCTCCACTGGGCGGGCCGGTCCACCGGGAAGGACACGACCCGACTGCGCCGTCAGCGAAAACGCCGTCCATGGGGACGAACGGGTGGGTCGGTGGGGGTTAGTGTCAGCATCGAGGCTGACGATCCGTCCCGCTGCGGGACGTTGAACGCAGCGCCGGACATGCGTACGAAGGAGATGGATGTGAACGAGCGGGACCGCCAGCTTGACCCGATGGCACGCGCGGAAGGTGCGGGATTCGGCCTCAACGACTCCATCTACAACCGGCTGCTCAAAGAGCGGATTATCTGGCTTGGCTCGGAGGTCCGCGACGAGAACGCGAATGCGATCTGCGCCCAGATGATGCTGCTGGCGGCCGAGGACCCGAACAAGGACATCTGGCTGTACATCAACTCACCGGGTGGCTCGATCACCGCGGGCATGGCCATTTACGACACGATGCAGTACATCCAGCCGGATGTGGCCACCATCGCGATGGGTATGGCGGCCTCGATGGGGCAGTTCCTGCTCTCCTCGGGCACCAAAGGCAAGCGTTATGCGACCCCACATGCCCGGGTCATGATGCACCAGCCGTCCGGCGGCATCGGTGGGACCGCGACCGATGTGCGGATCAACGCGCAGCTCATCATGCACATGAAGCAGGTGCTCTCCGAGCTGACGGCCGAGCAGACCGGCCAGCCGTTGGAGAAGATCCTCAAGGACAACGACCGCGACTCCTGGTTCACCGCCCAGGAGGCGGCAGAGTACGGCTTCATCGACCACGTGGTGGCGAATGCCTCGTCAGTCACCGGCGGCGGCGGCACGGCCGGCAACTAGCTCGTTCCACTCGCCCCAGCGCAACGACGACTTCAGGAGTACCCGTGAGCATCGAGTCCCAGTACATCTCCACGGCCCAGCGGTTGGCCGGTGCCGGCCTGTCCGTCGCGAGCCCCACCGCGCGGTATGTGTTGCCGCAGTTCGAGGAGCGCACGGCCTACGGTTTCAAGCGGCAGGATCCGTACACCAAGCTCTTCGAGGACCGCATCATCTTCCTCGGAGTGCAGGTGGACGATGCCTCCGCCGACGACGTGATGGCTCAGCTTCTGGTCCTGGAGAGCCAGGACCCGGACCGCGACATCATCTTGTACATCAACTCGCCCGGCGGTTCGTTCACCGCGATGACGGCGCTCTACGACACCATGCTGTACATCAAGCCGCAGATCCAGACGGTCTGCCTCGGGCAGGCCGCATCGGCAGCGGCGGTGCTGCTGGCGGCCGGTCAGCCCGGCAAGCGATTGGCGCTGCCGAACGCGCGCGTGCTCATCCACCAGCCTGCGATGGAGGGCGGCGGATACGCGCAGGCATCGGATATCGAGATCCATGCGAACGAGCTGATCCGGATGCGTGAGTGGCTGGAAGACACCCTCGCGCTTCATTCCGGGCGTTCGGTGGAAGACGTGCGTCAGGACATCGAACGGGACAAGATCCTCACGGCCGAGCAGGCCAAGGAGTACGGCCTCGTCGACCAGGTTCTGGCGAGCCGCAAGCCGGTGGTTCAGAACACCCCCTGAAGTCGGGTCCTATGCCCGAAATCTCTCGCGACGCACCGAGGTAACCGGCTGACAACGGCGTCTTCGTGGTGTGGAATGGGAGGACTACTCGGTAGTGCGCGGCCGTCGGGCGCCTTGGACTCGGCGGCGGTTCCGAGACAAGGAGGCGGCTCGTGGCACGCATCAGTGATGGCGCCGACCTGCTGAAGTGCTCGTTCTGCGGAAAGTCTCAGAAGCAGGTCAAGAAGCTGATCGCCGGTCCAGGCGTCTACATCTGCGATGAGTGCATCGAACTGTGCAACGAGATCATCGAAGAGGAACTGGCGGAGGCCGCGGAACTCGGACTGGTCGACCTGCCCAAACCCAAGGAGATCTTCTCCTTCCTGGAGCAGTACATCATCGGGCAGGATGCCGCCAAGCGTGCGCTCGCCGTCGCGGTGTACAACCACTACAAGCGCATCCAGGCGGGGGAGGCCGGCAAGCATTCGGTCGACGATGATCAGCACGTCGAACTCGCCAAGTCCAACATCCTGCTCATCGGCCCTACGGGTACCGGCAAGACTTACCTTGCCCAAACGCTTGCCAAGATGCTCAACGTTCCGTTCGCCATTGCCGATGCGACCGCGCTGACGGAGGCCGGTTACGTCGGCGAGGATGTCGAGAACATCCTCCTCAAGCTGATCCAGGCCGCCGATTTCGACGTGAAGAAGGCCGAGACCGGGATCATCTACATCGACGAGGTGGACAAGGTCGCCCGCAAGGCGGAGAACCCCTCAATCACCCGCGACGTGTCCGGTGAGGGCGTACAACAGGCGCTGCTCAAGATTATTGAGGGCACGTCCGCATCGGTGCCGCCGCAAGGTGGGCGCAAACACCCTCATCAGGAGTTCATCCAGATCGACACCACGAATGTGCTGTTCATCGTGGCGGGTGCTTTCGCCGGGTTGGACGACATCGTGGCCGCCCGGGCGCGCAAACGCGGTGTCGGCTTTGGTGCCCCCATGGAGACAGGCGCCGATGAGAACCTCTTCGCCGAGGTCCGGCCAGAAGACCTCCAGAAATACGGTTTGATCCCCGAGTTCATCGGGCGGCTCCCGGTCATCGCTTCCGTTGCGCCGTTGGATCAGAACGCGTTGGTGCGCATCTTGACCGAGCCACGCAACGCGCTCGTGAAGCAGTATCAGCGCATGTTCCAGATCGACGGGGTGGAGCTGGAGTTCAAACGCGATGCCGTCGAAGCGATCGCGGACCAGGCGCTATTGCGGGGGACGGGTGCCCGCGGGCTGCGGGCGATCATGGAAGAGGTTCTGCAACAGGTCATGTTCGACGTGCCCAGCCGCGACGACGTCGAGCGAGTCGTCGTCACACGCGAGACGGTCCTGGACAACGTCAACCCGACGCTGGTCCCGCGTTCGACCAGCCGCCGTCGGCCGCCACGGGAGAAGTCGGCCTGATCCGGCGGACCGTCACGTCGGCGGCGGCCGTCCTCCCGTTGTAGGGGTCGTGTCGCCCAGCAGGCAACAGTCCTGGTCAGGGCAGGCGGCGTCCCCTGACGTTCAGCGTGCCGTGTCCGCCGTAACCGGGCCACCGTAGAGCGCGTCCACCTGGTCCGCGAAGTCACTGAGGACCGCCGCGCGTCGCACCTTGAGTGACGGCGTCAGGTAACCGTTTACTTCGGTGAAGTCGGTCGTGAGCACGGTGATCTTGCGGATCGACTCCGCCCTGGAGACCGCCTCATTTGCCCGGTCCACGGCCCGGTCCAACGCCGCCAGCACCTCAGGGTTCTTCGCCGCCTGCTCGACCGACATCGGTGGTAGCCCGTGGGTGGTGAGCCAGCCCACCAGCATTTCCGGGTCCAGCGTGACGAGCGCACCGATGAACGGCCGACCGTCACCGACGACCACGACCTGGCTGACCAGCGGGTGCCCCCGCAGGCGGTCCTCCAGCATGGCCGGGGCGACGTTCTTTCCACCGGCGGTCACGATGATCTCTTTCTTGCGGCCGGTGATCCGCAGGTACCCGTCGGAGTCGAAGGAACCGAGGTCGCCGGTGCGGAACCAGCCGTCCTGCGAGACCTCGGCGGTGAGCTCCGGCTGGTTGTGGTACCCCCGGAAGACGTGGCTGCCCCGGACATAGAGTTCACCGTCGGCGTCGACTCGCAGGCTTGCCCCGGGGAAGGGGGCGCCGACCGTGCCGACCTTCGTCAACCCGGGGCGATTCACCGCCGTGGGTGCCGTGGTTTCGGTCAGGCCGTAGCCCTCCAGGACGTGCAGGCCGATACCCCGGTAGAAATGCCCGAGCCGGTCGCCCAGTGGGGCTCCTCCGGAGACGCAGTACTCCATCCGCCCGCCCATGGCGGTCCGGAGGTTGCGGTAGACCAGCCGGTCGCCGACTGCGTGCTGGGCGCGTAGGAGTGCCGAGGGGCCACCCTCATCGAGTGAGCGCGAGTACGTGATGGCGACTTTCGCGGACCACCGGAAGATCCGGAGTCTGAGCCCCGAGCCGGCCTTCTGCTCGGCCCCGTTGTAGACCTTCTCCAGGACGCGGGGGACGACCAGCAGGAAAGTCGGATGGAAGGTGCCGAGGTCGCGCACCAGGTTCTTGGTATCGGAACTGTGCGCCAGCACCGACTGGGAGGCGATGACGACCACCTGGATGTACCGAGCGAACACGTGGGCGAGCGGCAGGAAGAGCAGGGTGCGGCCCCCGGGCTTGTCCACCACCTCGCCCAGACCCGCCTTGCCATTCAGGGCCAGCGAAACGAAATTGCGGTGGGTGAGTTCGACGCCTTTCGGGCGGCCCGTGGCGCCCGAAGTGTAGATGATGGTGGCCAACTCCTCGGCCGTGGTCGCCGCCCGCCGGGCGGTCACCTCCGCGATGGCCACCGTCTCGCCGTCGGCGCGGAGGGTGTCCAGGGCGCCGGTGTCGATGACCAGCACTTCGCGGAGGCCGGGCGTGCGATCGCGAACCGTGGCCACCTGGTCGGCATGGGCCGGGGTTTCGACGACGGCGAGGCTGATCTGCGCGTCGGTGAGGACCCATTCGACCTGGTCCGACGACGAGGTCTCGTAGATCGGCACCGGGATCGCTCCCACGGCCCAGGCGGCGAAGTCGACGAGCGACCACTCGTACCGGGTGCGGGACATGATCGCGATCCGATCACCGACGCCCACCCCGTGGGCGATCAGCCCGCGCGCCACGGCGACCACGTCGTCGTCGAACTCTTGGGCGGTCATCGGCTTCCACCCCGCCCCGGACGGTCGCTCGATCACCGGCTGAGCGCCCCGGGTGGCGACGCGATCAGCAAGAAGCGTGTTGATGCTTGCGGTCGCTGGTACCTCGATGAGGTCCGGCTCCGTAAACTCCTGCATTCTGGGCTCACTCTTTCCACGGCGGCTGTCGGGCGACCCGAGCGTACTCCGTCGCGCTGGATCGGGGCGCGGTGACCCTAGGATCGAGTGATGACCTCCTCGCTGCCTCCGGAAATCCTCACGTTGCGCGACAGCATTGACAACATCGATGCGGCGCTCATGCACCTTCTGGCGGAACGGTTCAAGTTCACCCGTCGAGTAGGTGAACTCAAAGCAGCCGGCGGCCTTCCGCCCGCTGACCCGGAGCGCGATCGGCAGCAGATAGCGCGGCTGACGCAGATCGCTGCGGACGCCGGACTCGACCCCGAGTTCGCCGAGGAGTTCCGTGAGTTCATCGTGCATGAGGTGATCCGCCATCACCGGCTCATTGCCGAGGCCCATGGTGGGCAGGCGCCGATACTCGACACGTACTCCTAGCCCTCCGTGGGGCTGGCTTTCCCGACGGATCTGAAGCACGCTGGAGACCACCGGTGCTTCACCGGTGCGGGGCAAGGTCGGTCAGACACTTGACCCTTGGTTCGAGGATTCAGGAGATCGCATGAAGATCGATTGGCTCAGACCACTCCTCGGCCGTCCAGGCCCGTTCGCGACCGTATATCTGGACGCGACGCGGGCGAATGAGGCGGGCGACCGCGAGGTGGAGAACCGCTGGCAGGGAGTGCGCCGTGCCTTGTCCCAGGAGGGTGCCCCGGCCGACGTCCTGGACGACCTTGAGGCCAGCGTGTCGAAGCCGACAGGGTTACGCGGCCCCCACGGTCGCGTGCTGATCGCCGACTCCACGGGGCAGATCCTGGTTGACCGGGTACTGCGCCAACCGCCGCCGCAGAACGTCGGTGTCTACGGGCGGGTGCCTGCCCTGCTTCAGGCCGCCCACGCGAGTGACGAATGCGTGAACCACGTACGGGTCATCGTCGATCGCCGCGGCGCCCGTTTCGACTGGTTCATGGAAGACGGCCACGCCTCGGGTTCGCAGGTGGTCGAAGGCGATCATGACGTCATCGCCAAGGCGGGCGCGGGCGGGACGGCTCAGGGTCGGAGCGAGGCGCGGGCAGAGGATTCCTGGGAACGTAATGCCGAGGTCGTCGCCCACGAACTCGACCGCCAGGTTGCCGACCAACGTCCCGAGCTGATCCTACTGTCGGGTGATGTGCGTGCAATGAGCCTGCTACGGGCCGAGCTGGGCAAACAGGCGGCCGCTTTGGTCGTCGAGGTGGCCGGGGGTTCCCGGGCTGAGGGCGCGCACCAGGGTCCGTACGAGGGTCACATTCAGGACGCCCTGGATGAGTTCCGTGTGCGCCGTCGCGAGGGCGTGCTGGCCGAGTACAGGCGAGAACATGGACGTGGCGCGAGTGCCGTCACCTCGCTGGAAGACGTCGTGGCAGTCCTGCGGCGAGGCCAGGTCCAGGAGTTGATTCTCGATGAGAGCTACGGGGCCGAGCCGAACGGGTCCGGTGCGTCCCTGTGGATAGGACCTGATCCGCTGCACATAGCCGATCGGCGCAGCGGGATCGAAGACCTGGGCGTCGACGAGCCGATCGAGCAACTCCCGGCGGCTGCCGCCCTGGTGCGGGCGGCCGTGGGGCAAGACGCAGGGCTGACCTTCGCGCCCGCGGGTGCCGTCGAGTTGATCGACGGTGTCGGCGCGACGCTCCGGTGGTCGGATGACTCCACCCCGAGCGAAGACGCCACGGCGATGATGCGAGATCCGGTCCGCAGCCGCGGAGCATGACCCGAACGGCCTGGCCCCGAGTGGGGCCAGGCCGTTCGCTGGTCGTGCCGGATCGGCCTTGGCCGAGGGGCACTGGCCGATAGGTCCGGGGCCGACGCGGTGCCGCCGGGGCGTCAGGCTTTGCGGCGCGGCTCGGCTTCGCCCAGTTCGCAGCGGGTGACCACGATGCCGCCCTGGACGGACGCGTCACCCTGACCGGCCGCAGCCGTGACGATGTCGAGCGTCCCGGTCACACGGCCGCCGCCTCGCACATCCGCCACCGCAGCCTCCACACCTGCCTGGAGTGTCGCGGGGACGGCCAGGTCAGCGGCCAGGATCGGGGTGCGCATCGATGCCTTCGCGGCCGACTTGACCTTCCGCAGGGCGGCGAGCGCGTGGCCGGCGGCGGTGAGACCGATCGGGTCGGCGTTGCCTGCCGCGGCCCGTGCCCGGCTGCCTGTCGGCCACGCGGCGCGGTGCACCGAGCCGGTGCGCCACCACGACCAGACCTCCTCGGTCGCGAAGGGGGCAACGGGGGCGAAGAGCCGCAGCAGCACGTCCAAGGCAATGGCCAGAGCGGCGCGGGCGGAAGCCGTCTCGGGCGTCACCTCGGAGGCCCGCGCGCCAGCACCGTAGGCTCGGTCCTTGACGAGTTCCAAGTAGTCGTCGCAGAACGTCCAGAAGAACGTCTCAGTGACCTCCAGTGCCCGGGTATGGTCGTAGGACTCCAGAGCGGCCGTCGCCTGTTCCACCACCTCGGCGAGCCCGGCGAGCATGGACCGGTCCAGAGACTGGGTGACCAGTGCGGGGTCGAGCACGACCTCCGCGCGGCCCGACTCGTCGGCGCCGAAGGACAGGGCGAATTTCGAGGCGTTGAGGATCTTGATGGCCAGCCGCCGGCCGATCTTCATCTGGCCGACCTCGAAGGCCGCATCCGTGCCGAGGCGTGCCGAGGTCGCCCAGTAGCGCACCGCATCGGAGCCGTGCTCTTCGAGCAGGCCCATCGGGGTGACGACGTTGCCCTTGGACTTCGACATCTTCTTGCGGTCCGGGTCCAGGATCCAGCCGGAAATCGCGGCATTCGCCCACGGCAGGGTGCCGAACTCCAGGTGTGCACGAACCACTGTGGAGAACAGCCAGGTGCGGATGATGTCCTGCCCCTGGGGGCGCAGGTCCATCGGGAAGACCCGCTCGAAAAGGTCCGGGTCGCGTTCCCAACCGCCCGCGATCTGCGGGGTCAGCGACGACGTCGCCCACGTGTCCATCACGTCGTTCTCGCCGACGAACCCGCCCGGTTCCCCGCGCTGGTCCGCGGTGAACCCGGCCGGCACGTCGGAGGAGGGGTCAACCGGCAGGGTGTCCTCGGCCGGGGTGATCGGGTGGTCGTAGTCGACCTCACCGGTGGCCAGCACCGGGTACCACAGCGGGATCGCGACGCCGAAGAACCGCTGCCGTGAGATCAACCAGTCGCCGTTCAGGCCACCGACCCAGTTCTCGTAGCGCACCCGCATGAAGTCCGGGTGGAAGGCCAAGTCCGTGCCCCGTTCGAGCAGTCGGGCGTTGAGGTCCGCGTCACGGCCACCATTGCGGATGTACCACTGGCGCGACGTGACGATCTCCAGGGGCTTGTCGCCCTTCTCGAAGAAGTTCGTCTTGCGCTGGGTGGCCACGGGTTCACCATCGAGGGCACCGGCCTCCCGAAGGGCGTCGACCACGGCGGTTCGTGCCGAGAAGGTGGTCTTCCCGGCGATCTCCGCGAACACCCCACGGCCGGTCTCGGATGTGATCCACGCGGGGGTTTCCCGGGTGATCCGGCCGTCGCGTTGCAGCACCGAACGTGTCGGCAGCTGCAGTTCACGCCACCACTGCACGTCGGTCAGATCGCCGAAGGTGCAGCACATGACGATGCCGCTGCCCTTCTCCGGGTCCGCCAGGGTGTGGGCCAGCACCGGCACCTCGACGTCGAAGAGCGGCGAGGTGACAGTGGTGCCGAAGAGGTGCGCGAATCGCTCGTCCTCGGGGTGGGCGATCAACGCGACACAGGCGGGCAGCAGCTCGGGCCGGGTGGTCTCGATGTAGATGGGGTTGCCGGAGGCGGCCGTGAAGGCCACCTTGTGGAAGTGCCCCGGGTAGTCGCGGGCCTCCAACTCGGCTTGGGCGACGGCGGTTTGGAAGGTGACGTCCCACAGTCCGGGTGCCTCGGCCTGGTAGGCCTCGCCGCGGGCGAGGTTACGAAGGAAGGCGCGTTGGGCGGCGGTGCGGGCGTTCGCATCGATGGTCTGATAGTGGTGCGACCAGTCGACGGAGAGGCCTAGCCGGCGCCACAGGGTCTCGAATTGGCGCTCGTCGTCGGCTGTCAGGCGCTCGCAGAGCTCGATGAAGTTACGGCGCGAGATGGGCTGCTGGTCGGCGTTCTTGATGGATTTGCCGTCGCCGCCCTCGTGCGGCGGCTCGTAGCCCTCGACGTAGGGCAGGCTCGGGTCGCACCGCACCCCGTAGTAGTTCTGAACGCGGCGTTCGGTGGGCAGGCCGTTGTCGTCCCAGCCCATGGGGTAGAAGACTTCCCGGCCGCGCATGCGCTGGAACCGCGCGACGACATCCGTGTGGGTATACGAGAAGACGTGTCCCACGTGCAAGGACCCCGAGACGGTGGGTGGGGGAGTGTCGATCGAGTACACCTGCGCGCGCGTTTTGCTGCGGTCGAAGGCGTAGGTGCCCTGGGCGGACCATTCCGCGTCGAAGCGCTCCTCGAGTCCGTCGAGACTGACCTTGTCGGGTACCCCGGAGACGGTGGCGCGAATGACGGCCTCGGCGGTGGCGTTCGTGGGGTCAGATCCGAGGTGGGCGGCGTCGCGGCGGTCCGCGTCGGCGGGAAGGGCAGTCATGGTCACCTATCCTTCCAGACTTTCGCCCCCTGTTGTGGGGGGGGGGGGGGG
>JAVBNE010000050.1:0-5767 GCA_031551755.1 Cellulomonadaceae bacterium
CCCCCCACCCCCCCCCCCCCCCCCCCCCCCACCCCCCCCCCCCCCCCCCCCCCCCCCCCCCCCCCCCCCCCCCCCCCCCCCCCCCCCCCCCCCCCCCCCCCCCCCCCCCCGCCCCCCCCCCCCCCCCCCCCGCCCCCCCCCCCCCCCCCCCCCGCGACGGCGGAGCGATCTACATGGCGGGAGCTTACGATTCGACGCTGGTTCTCGACACGAGCCTCACGGGCGGCAGCGGTTACGCTCCGATCGCGTTTTCCGGCAACAAGACGGGCGTTGACACGACCGGCGGCGTCATCGGCACCACCGGCACGGCAAACTCAATTCACTTGGAAAAAAACACGCAGCTCAACCTCCGGGGCGACGGCAACGTTTATTTCGACGATCCGATTTCCAGCGGTACCGTCGGCAACAACAGCCTCGTGAAAAACGGCAACGGTTTCGTGCAGTTCGTCGGCAACAACCGCCTGAACACGACGGGATTTGCCGGAACGAATTCCGTCGATGTGCAAGCGGGAACGCTCCGTATCGTGAACAACGGCGCGACCGAAAGTTTCGATGCCACCGGAGCCAAAACATTTAACGTCGCGACCGCCGCCACACTCGCCGGACAGGGAACGGTGAAGTCAACCGGCGGCTTCACAATTTCCGGCGCACTTTCTCCCGACAGTGACCGTTTCGAGATACCAACGTGGACCGGCGACCTGCCGGACGGCACCCGGGTCAACTCGTTCGGCACCGAACGCACCACGCTCGCCGCCGGCAAAGAAATCGGCACGCTCACGCTGGACGGCAACACGGCGCTCGACGGCGCGACGCTGGCCGTCGATATCGCGTCAGCCGGTTCTTATGATCAAATCGCCGTCACCGGCACAGTCGGTATTGCCGGAGCGAATACGGTCGATGTGAATCTCACCTCGTGGATGACCGGCACCTACGATCTGATCACCTCGACCGGCACGATGACGAATTCCGGTACGTTTGCCGTCAACGTGCACGGCATCACCGACGACGCCCATTACCGGACGGCCGTCGATGTCGACGACGCGTCCAAAATACTGCAACTGAAACTCGACATCGAGAACCAGACGCTGACCTGGACCGGCGCCACTGACGGCGCTTGGGACGTGATGACGACCGAAAACTGGACGAACAATCCCGGCGGCGTGGCTACGACAAAACGTTTCGCCGATGGCGACACCGTGACTTTCAACAGCGCTTACGCCACGCCGGGCACCGTGACCGTCGCGGTGGGCGGCGTCTCGCAAAACGGCATGACCGTCACGGGCAGCGGCAACTGGACGTTCACCGGCGGCGCGATCGGCGGCACCGGCGGACTGACGAAAAACGGCAGCAGTTCATTGACGCTTTCGAACGTCAATACGTTCACGGGGGCTACGTCCGTTAACGGTGGCTCACTGATATTGGCCAATGCCGCCGCTCTGGCTCAAAGCGGAGTCAGCATCTACTTCGGCGGGACACTCGAATCGACCGGCGACACGACTGTCAAAGCCTTGGGATCCTACAGCGGCAGCATCGTCGATCCGACCGGCGTCATGACCGTGACGAACACTGCATCCTTCGTCGGTTCGACGCTGAATCTGCAGGCCGGTACCGACAGAATCGCCGCAATCGGCAACGTCGCTTTCGCTGCGACGAACAGCACGATCAATGTCACGCACAGCGGCGCGATGGCCGACGCGACTTACGATCTCGTTACGGGAGCTACCGTCACTTACGGCGGACTCACGCTCGACTTAACCCACGATTACGGCCCGTTGACCGATCGCCAGTCCGTCCGACTGCTGCAAAACGCGACCGCGCTGCGACTCGAAACCGCCGTCGGGCTCAACCGCAACCTGACCTGGAATTCCGCCGCCGGTAATTGGTCCGGGGCGAACTGGAGCGGAGTGACGGACGGCACGTTTCTGGACAACGATGGCGTCACGTTTGATTCCGGAACAAACACGGTAAACGTCGATGGCAATTACACCGTCGCGAACATGAACGTCGCCGGCGGCAATCACACGTTCACCGGCACCGGCTCCATCGCCTCGGCGACGACCGTCAAGAATCTTGACGGCAGCCTCGTTACTCCGGTCAACCTCACGAAGAAACTGACCGTCTCCGGCGGCAGCGCGACATTCGGTGTTGTTACGAATTTCGAGAACGGCATCGACGTGACCGGCGGCTCGCTGATTCTCACGGACGGCGGTTCATTTTCGGACAGAAATATCGCCAACGCCGGAACCGTGACCTTCGACCGGAACGTTGCCGACTATTCGTACGGCGGCACGATTTCCGGGAACGGAAACATCGTCAAAACCGGCTCGAAAACCGTCACGTTCCTAAACGATGCGGATGCCTCGAACCTCGACATCGCGCAAGGCACGCTGTCCGTCGCCTCCGGAAAAACCATAACGGTTTCGAACGAAGCGAAAATCGCCGGAATTTTGAGCGTTTCGACCGGCATGTCGGCCTTGGTGGCGAAAACAATCGCGTTCGATTCGTCCGGTAACGGCACGGTGAACCTGACCTCCTACGACGGAGTAGGAACCTATGTGCTTGCCACGGCAATCGACGCGAACGGCATCACCGGCAACTACAAAGCGACCGTCGGCGGCACTCCATTTCCCGGCCCGAATTATCTGGACACTTATTCGAACGCCTCGATCTGGCTCAGTGCCGACGGCAGGCAACTTCTCGCGAAACAGGATCTGCTCTGGAATGCGACGGCGCACAACTCGGCGCATGGCATTTTCGACATCGCAGGTTCTTACGAGGTAAACGCCGGCCTCGCCCCAAACACGCGTGCCGATGCTTGGTATTCCGAACCGGGTTATTCTTGGGACGGAAATTCGTTGATCAAACGTGGCTCCGGGGTGCTGACCCTGAGTGAGGCGAACAGCTACACCGGCGCGACGACTGTCGAAGATGGAACGTTGCGGCTGAATCACGCGAACGCCTTGAACATGAGCGATGTCTCCGTCAACGGAGCGGAAATCAACACAACCGGTACGACGACCATCAAGTCGCTCACCACGACCGGCAATAGCGTTGTCGCTCCGACCGGCATAATGACCGTGTCGAATAACCTCTCCCTGAACGGCACACGGCTCAACATGGCCGCGAACACCGACAAAATCGCCGTCGGCGGCACCGTTTCTTTCGGCGCCACAAAAAACACTGTCAACCTCGCCACCTTCGTCGAAGGGGACGACATCGAACTGATCACCTCCGCCGGCATGAGCGGCCTGGCGGCCGATTATTTCAACGCCGTCACGGTTGGCGGCGGCGCCATCGGCTCCCGCCAGTCGGCGGTTTTGCGCATCGAAAATAATATCCTGTATTTGGATACAGTAACCGGCGAAAACCTCGATCTGCAGTGGCTGGGCGGCGATAATGGACATTGGACGACGACCGGCGCCTGGAACATTTATGGCAGTTCGCCGACCGTGACCGATACGTTCAATCCAAACGACTCTGTCGTCTTCGATGCTGCCGGCGTCGCAACGAACAACGTTGTCGTTGACGGCGGAGCAACCGTCAGCGGCATGAAAGTTGACTCCGGAAATTACATCTTCTCCGGCGGCGCAATTACCGGCACGATGACTGCCAAGGGAGACAAGGCGGCAAAGACCGGCAAACTGCAAATCGCCGCAGGTGCCACGGCCACTTTCCAAAACGAAATCGCCTTCGCCAACGGCATCGACAACGCCGGAACGTTGCGGTTCAACCCGGCCAGCTCTTTCGTTCTGACCACGGCGATTGACGGCGCGGGAACGACTTGGATGGACGGCGGCGAGTTGATCGTTGTTGGTGTCAACACATCAACAGGAACCTTCACGCAGACCGGAGGCACGCTGCACCTGAATTCGGATTGGCATGGCAACTTCGTCCAAACAGGGGGGGAGGGGGGGGGGAGTCTCAATACCGACGATGGGCGCCAACTGTTGCAAAGCGCGGAGTTTCGCTCCGCCGTCGATCCGGCGGGTACACTCTTCGTTGCGCAAAATCTGAAACTCGACGGCGCAACGATTACCTTCAATCCGACCGTCGATATGATCGACGTTGGCGGCGCCGTGACTTTCGGCACGAATGCCAACACGGTCGATCTCTCAACCTTCATGGCAGGCACCGACATCGTGTTGATTTCATCGACAAACATGACAGGCAGCGCGTCCGATCATTTCGGCCCGGTCACGCTCAATGGCGGGCAACTCGGCAATCGGCAAAACGTCACGCTGCGCATCGACGGCAATCAATTGCTCATGACTGCGATTATGGGCGCGAGCAATTCGCTCGTCTGGATCGCGGGAGCCAACGGCGATTGGACGACGACTGGCGATTGGAAAATCGCCGGAAGCAATCCGCCGGAAACCACGACCTTCAATCAGGGTGACTTCGTGACGTTTGACGATTCCGGGACCGATAAGACCGTTAACATCACCGGTCCCGTTACGGTCAGCGGCATGAGGGTCGAAGGCGGCCAATACGTTTTCGGCGGCAGCACGATCACGGGCGTCAAGTCGGCTGTCGGAAGTCTGGTCGCGCCCACGGGAAAACTTGAGATTTCCGGTGCCGGGACAACGGCTGAATTTTCAAACGGCATTGCGTTTGCCGAGGGCATCAATGTCGGAACCGGCGCCGGCCTGATCCTCGCCCAAGCCGGCCCCCTCGTCCTGGACCAGCCGGTTTCCGGCGGCGGCAGCATCACGAAAACCGGTTCCGGACAATTGACGTTCTCCGGAAACAACGCGGGCTACACGGGCACGACGGGCATCGCGGGCGGAATCCTCCGGGCCGAGAATCCCGGCGCTCTCGGTTCTGGTACCGTAACTGTGGATACCGATGGAACGCTTGCGCTCGCGTTTGACGGCACATTCGCCAACGAAATCTCCGGCACGGGCGCGTTGACAACCGCCGGCGACATCACGCTTGACCGCGCCAATCCGAATTACTCCGGCACCGCGACAAACCAGAGTGGCACACTCACGGTTGCGGACACGCGCGCGCTCGGCGCCGTCGGCAATTTCGTGAACGCTGCCGGAGCGACGGCAAACCTTCCGTCCGGTTTCGCGGGCAACATCGCAAACAGCGGCATTGTGCGTCTTGGCACTGTTTACGGTTCAGGCGCGCATTTGGCCGACGTCGCGCAACGCGGCGCGAATGCGTGGGGCAATGTCACCAACGGCGGCGTGCTCTACCTCCTGAAAACACAGACGCGCTTCGGATGGGGCGGCTTCGTCAACAACGGGCATCTCGATTTTGTGAACGCTGGCAATGAACTCTACGTCGATTCGCTTGCTGGCGCGGGCACGATTCGCATGGACGTGGATGCGCTCAACGCGGACGACAGCGACCAGCTCATCATTCGCCAGACCGTTGCCGCCGGGACACAGCAGGCACTGCAACTGACGGACGTCACGACCAACCCAAACCAAGTCACACAAGACACGACATTCGCCGTGGCCAGCATGGCAGACGGCGCGGTGCTGCCGGACGGCACAGTCACAGGCACAGTGGACATAGGACTCTACACGTTTAACGTCGGCACGTCGGGATCTGCAGGTGTCGCCGTTGTCACTGGATTGTCGGTAAACGGTCAGGCTGTTCTCAATACCATTGGCGCGATGAGCACCGGTTGGTTCCAGCAGCTCGACAATCTCAACAAGCGCATGGGCGAACTCCGCCTCGAGAACTCCTGCGGGGCCCCCCCCCCCCCCCTCCCGCCGCCGGGGGGGGGCGGGGGGGGGCCGGGGGCACGAGGGAG
>JAVBNE010000043.1:0-2569 GCA_031551755.1 Cellulomonadaceae bacterium
CCCCCACATCTTTAATTTTAACAGTGTTGCAAGATCATCTATGCCTGTGGAATACAAAATCAACTGAATACCTAAATGAAGCTTAAGTGGAAAAGGCATTAAAAGACCTGACGGCAGGCCTTAAACATTTGCGGTGTCACAAAAGATGATGTAAAATTGAAAATAAAAACAATTCGCACTCGATACTCATCAGAAGTATCAAACATTCAGAACTCATATTAAAGTGGAACAAGCAGTAGTGACATAAATGTATATGCACCAAAACTTTTCACTCCTCTTAAAATGCAATCACATATAACTGCCGCACCAAGTTCAACAATTTTGTCAGTTGACGCCATCTTGAAGTGATTTTAATAAATCACTCTGGATGACAAGTGTAAACCTAAAAATGAATTCATCAGTGCATTCACGTTGGATGATTCTTCCAAAGTGATACGTGTAAACGCGCCTTTAGTTACAATTCCTAGGCTGTGCTTTGACGTCTACCAGCGGCGGTCCGATGTCCCAACTGTGAGACCCTCGCTGTCCTTCATTCCAAGGTCTTTAGGATATGGCACTTCGTCATCAACCCCTACAGATTCATTGTCCCTCCCTTGTTCATGTGTCTCTCAATGTCTCCTTACCTCTATATGTGCAGTATTATATGCCCTTTGGTTAACATCGCCCCCCCCCATTTCTTTTGCCCAAAAGGAAACTGGCAGCATTAGGCCGGGAGTCATTGGTGGCAGTAAACCCAGGGTTGCCACTCCGGAAGTGGAGAAAAAAATCGACGAATACAAGAAGGAGAATCCAGGAATTTTTAGTTGGGAAATTCGGGATCGATTAATCAAGGTAAACTTTAATAAATATATTAACGAATTCATGTCTTTTCTCTTATCGTTGCTCTATCGCTTCTTTTTTTTTTGAGTTTTAATGTACAGCTCTTCCAACCTTTTTTGGCACATAACTTACAGGGTGTCCCTGAAGTGGCCCTCACCTTCTTCACCTTCCCATTCCTCTCTTTTTGTTAACACTTTTGTATACCTGCTTGCTACTCCTCCTCCACCCACTGCCAACTTCTCTCTGCCCCATTCCATCCCCTCAACCCCCCCCCCTCACCTCTCCTCACAGTCTTTTTAATATGGTCTACCTCATTACTCATCAACCTGTGTGTAGTTTCTCGACTACATCATCCACTTTTAATTTCATCTGTGTCTGATGTGACGTTTTTTTCTGAATAACCCGTATGATATATTGTGTATAGGGGATAATGTATATATATATTCCAACATTTTTCCTATTTTTGTTTGTTTCCGGTTATTGTTGCTCATTCCGATGTCACCTTTTTGGGCACCTTTTTACCGGACACTGCTCCCACAAACACACTAAACAGACAGTAAGGAAGACAAGTATTTTTCTCATTTATTTTTATATCTATGCGCTCGTCATTAAAAAAATAAATGTCTAAAGATGTTGCGTTTTTTAACAAAGTTTTTTTCCCCGATTGGTCGAATAAATTATCATTACAGGATGTCTCATAATCGATTAGATGGTTTTTCTTAGTTTCACCAAAACTTCGAGTTTTAAATGGGTGGTGATTCGAATGATTTCGGCTTCCCGCACTGCTCTCCATTTCCTCACCCGTTCCTTGACCCTGTCTTACAACCTAGTTTTGCTGTGGTGCCAGTTTTCTTTAACGGGGAGGGGCTTTCTGGGTCGATTCTCTCCCCTTCCTTCTTTTTCCCTTTCCACCTCCCTCCTCATCTACTATCATTGCTCAACCACGCCTACTCCCCACCCTATCATGATCTTTCCACCACGCCATCCGTCTGTTCCCTGCCTCTCACTCCCCCTCTTAGCCCTTCCATCCCTCGCACTCCATGTTTTTATATTTTAAGTTGTGGAATGCACAAAGAGCAGCAACGTCGTTATGGGACACCCTGTATGTGACACCCCACCCCACCACCCCTCCCGGCGGTCAGTAATCAAACTCACCACCTATTCGCCTCGTAGGAAGGCTTACGAGGGTTCGGCAAGAAAAGGCCTTGTTGGTTGAGTTACTGACCGTCAGGTTGACGCGTGACGCGCCGCTGACTCGTACGTGATTCGGCTGGATTTTTGACGGAACCCGTGTCTCATTTTTTGTGTGTTGTCGTCTTTTGCAGGAAGGCATCTGCGACCGGAGCACGGCGCCCTCTGTGTCTTCCATTAGTCGAGTTCTCCGAGGGCGGTCGCGGGGGGACTCAGAAGACGACTTTGATCGGCGGGACGAGAAGACCGGAAATCGACATAGCATCGATGGGATTCTCGGGGACCGGAAGGAAGGTAGGAAACTGGTCATCATTAATTGGCCATTGCTCATCCCCCTTCGGGTCACTTCAGTTCCAGATTCGGATCTGGCGTCCACCCTCCAGCCTGTTCCCTTGTTGGGGGGGCGGGCGGCCGGGGGGGGGGGGGGGGCGGGGGGGGCGGGGGGGGGGGGCGCCGGGGGGGGCGGGGGAGGGGGGGGGGGGGCGGGGGGGGGGTGGGGGGTGGGGGGGGGGGGGGGGGGGGGAGGGGGGGGCGGTGGGGGGGGGGGAGGAGGGGGCAG
>JAVBNE010000117.1:0-2881 GCA_031551755.1 Cellulomonadaceae bacterium
CGGTGATCATGTTCTTGATGAAGTCGGCGTGGCCCGGGCAGTCGATGTGGGCGTAGTGCCGGTTGGGGGTCTCGTACTCGACGTGAGCCGCCGCGATCGTCACGGTCTTGGTGGCGTCACGAACCGTACCGCCCTTGGCGATGTCGGCATAGGACTTGAACTGAGCGAGACCCTTGTCGGACTGAACCTTAAGGATGGCTGTCGTGAGTGTGGTTTTGCCGTGGTCAATGTGGCCGATTGTGCCTACATTGACGTGGGGCTTTGTTCTTACGAATGATTCTTTCGACATGTTATTTCTTTGTTGTTGTTTTGTTTATTTTGGAAATGGAGCCCCAGAGCGGATTTGAACCGCCGACCCCGTCCTTACCAAGGACGTGCTCTACCAACTGAGCTACCGGGGCAGACAACCAAAATCCGCCAGTTGCCTGACGTATTTTAATATAAAGAGGGAGAATTTGCCTCAAACACGACACCTCGTCAATCTATTTTTTGCATTTTTTTAACTTTTTTTATTTGCCCTCGCGACGACGCCCAAAAGCAAATGCGCCCAAAGTTGCCGAACTCACGCAAATATTCAGCGCGTACTCATAGTTTGAATATACAATAACGGGCAAGAATAAGTAAGTATTTATTAAAGACTCTGTATCAGCGAAAATATTTTTATTAATTACTTAAGGATTTCTCATTTGCCGAATATTTTGAAAATATTCGATTGAGGTAATAATTTCTGTTGACTTTGCCCAAAATTCCTCTATCGTTTGAGTCGAATTCGAAAATTATAACCCCATATCCCATACACAAAATGAAACACATAGTAAAAACATCCGCAATGGCACTAACGGCTTTTGCTTTTCTATCCTCGGTTTTACATGCTGAAACCTACACAGTAAATGTCACAGGCAGCGGCAATGGCTCATCTAAGTATTGGTCTAATAGCGAAGCCTTAAACACAACGTCCGCATGGACAGATTCTAGCGGCACCCTAATGGGCTTCGATACTTATGCGCCCGCAGGCAGCGATATTATCTATACTGTTGGCAACAACAATAATAGCATTATTTACGACATCAGCGATTCCAGCTATTATATAAACAATTACACGGCAAGCAGCGGAAATAATTATTCTATTAGTCTTCAATACGATATGCGAATCATGGGAAATATAACGTATTCCAGTAATAACAATAATGCTCGCAGCACCAGCATATCAACAACGAACGGTTCTAGTTTGTATGTTGGCGGCAATGTGACGGCCACTGACACACATGCAACTGCAATCAATTACGCTATTTTTGGTGGCGACACTGCCCTCGGTAGTTTAAACATTGTAGGCAATATGACTTTCACAAAGTACGACATAAGGATCAACGTAGCGGGTAAGGCGGAGATTCAAGGGCTTGTCACAATGAATTCATACGGCACAAATGACGCAGCCGGCAAAATATCTCTGGTTAACACTAAAAATGGCGGTGCAGGCAATCGCGCGGTTTATATGGGCGCTCTTCAGTCCTCGTCAGATTCAGCAGTCAAAGGCGGATTGTATGTGGCTCTTTCAGGAACTGCCGTAAAAAATGGCTACCTCACATTTACAGGCTATACCGATACCGACAATTCAAACAACAAATCATTTACATATTACGGCAATGTCAAAGACGGCCTTGGGCAGGAAACAGACCCGGACACCAGAAACGGCAGTCTTATCCACGTTATTATGGCGGCTTCCGATTCGGCTTCCATGCAAACACTTGCGGGCGAAAATGACTTTACAGGCAAGACAATTCTCACAAAAGGCAAATTGAAGTTTGCAGCGTCAACAACGAAAATGGGCGACATTTATCTTGGCTACACAGCCGACCGCGCCCCCACAACCTATCTTGTGACAGGTCAAACCGCAATTCCTATGACGGCAAACGACGGCAAAGGCGCGGAAACTTCTTTGATATTTGACGGAACTGGCGCGACTGCCGCAAATTTCAACTGGAGCTCAGGCATACTCGGCATGATATTGTCTGACGCAGATAAGGGTACTGCGGTGCTAGAGCTGACTGGAGCAATGGTTCTTGGCGGCGCAGACTATTTCACGTTTGATTTTAATGCGGGGCTGAGCGACGGCACTTATGCGCTCGTTTCCACTCAGAGTGATTTGAGCGCGTTTATCGACAAATTTAAGTCTAACTACGGCGACGGAGCAGACCATTTTTCATACGCTAACGGCATACTTTCATTAACTGTCGGCGTAATTCCCGAACCTGCAAGCTACGCCGCGATATTCGGCGCGCTGGCGTTAGCATTCGCCGCATATAAACGCAGAAAGTAAATTTTTCCTACCATTCAATTAAATGTTGTTTCAAAAGCTTCCGCAAATGTGGAAGCTTTTTTATTTGATTATTAACAAGTTAACCAAAGTGCAGTGCTTAACTGAAATCTGAAAGCACTCTTTTTTAAAAAAGTCTTGCACTTGCCATGCAAATGACGATAATCGCTACCGAATTCATAGATTAAAACTTACAACAAACTACACAACAATGAAACAGAATTTAATGAAATCAAAAATTGTATTTGTCTGTATATAGAGGCAAGTCTTGGCGGATTCGCATTATCCGCAATTGTTCATTGTAAATCATTTACCATATATAACCCCAACTAAATCCTCATCATGAGAACTATCACTACTATAAAGCTATTGACCGTATTTGCCATTTTATGCGCAAGCCCCCCTGCTCTGCTTGCCGACACCTACACGGCTCCCACAGGCGGAAGCTGGATTGACCCCGCAAGCTGGCAAGACAGCACAGGAGCTCCGGCATCTGCTTATCCCACAAGCGGCAGCGACATCGAAGTTGGCATCAGCGGCAACACCACCACGGTTAATATGACATAT
>JAVBNE010000069.1:0-67462 GCA_031551755.1 Cellulomonadaceae bacterium
GGGTCGACTGGTACAACAACAGGCGCCTGCACGGCACGCTCGGGATGAACACCCCGGTCGAGTACGAGGACGCCCACTACGCTGCTCTCAACCAGCAGGCTCAACCCGCATAGGAGCGGCACAGAACCCGGGGCGGTTCAGCCGCAGTAACCAGGGACGAGTCCCCCGACCACAACCCCGCCACAGCAAAGGCCATCGCACCGGGCGGAATACCCGTAAACCCACCCGCACCACTCACAGCCTGAACGAAAGACACACTACTCAACCGGTCAGCAGTCTCAACGTCCAAAGCCTCACGACGCTGCAACAACCCAGCCCAGCTCGCCTTCGCAACCTCAACATCCTGCACCGCTGAACACCACGACCCCCACCCGTCCGTGCCCGCCGGAACCACACCCACCGGTGGCAGATGCGCCCACGAATCAGAAACCAACTCCACCCGAGGCACCTGAGCACACACCGACTGCCTCGACCACCTCGCCCGTTCGAACGCCTCATCCGCATCCGCACGAACCCTCACCGCCGAGAACCCCAAATCCTCAATCGTGGCCGCGTACATCTCCAAAATGTCAGCGATCTGCTCACACCCCTGAGCCGCCACACCGAACTTCGGACCCACCCCCACCAAGAACGACCGCAACCCGGCCGCGAACTCCCCCTCCAACACCTCCGCCGCCGCCAACGCCTTAGCAACCGCGACCTGACGCTCACCCATATGCTGGGCCCGCTCGCGGTACTCCAACGCCGCCGCCCGCACCGACGCCGGATCACCAGCCCCAGGGTCACCAAACAACAACGGGCCATCAGGAAACCAGGCCACCTCAACGACGCCCTTCTACCCGCCCGGCAAGCACACCATCAACCTCGTCGAACGACTCCCCCGACGCCGCCACCACCACCCGCTTATCAGCGACCGCCCCCACCAAGCCATCCGTAGCCGCACGCACCAACACACTCACCTGCCCAAAAGCCCCACCCACCAAATCAGCACCAAAATCCGGTGGAGCCACACACACCCCCGGAGGAGCGGAATCAGCCATGTGGGCAAGAACCGCCCCCAACGCATCCTCATCGACACGCAAATCCACCCTGACGCCTCCCAATCATCTGAACGCATCCGAAAACGACCAACCGCCCGATCAGTGCGCGCCAGACACACTACCCCACCCCACACCAACCCCGTCAACACATCCACCCAGGCCAGGACCCTAAGCGACGCAACAATGCAACACCACAGAACCGTCAGCCGGGGAACCGCAACGTTCGCCGACTCCGCCAGGAGCAGAAGTGCATCAGGGCGAACACGTGGAGACCGACCACATGATCGGTCTCCACGACAAAAGTGTGCGACGCCGAACCCGCCGTCAGCTCGGCTACGGACCCTGGGGCGGGTGAGGAGCGGTTACGGACCCCCGGCCGGGTCGGGGCCCTTCGAAACGACCACAGACACCGCAGTTCCCTTGGGCACCTTGGCGCCGCTGGGAAGCACCCGGATCACGGTGCCGGCCGGTATATCGGCCGAGAACTCCTCGGTCACCTGGGCTTGGAGCCCCAGCGCAACCAGTGCCGCCACGGCATCGCCCTGCCCCTGACCGGCCAAGTCACCTGGCACGACCACTGTCGTCTCCACGGGCACCGTGGGTTTCGGGCTCTGTGGTGTCTTAGAGGGCGTGGGGGTGGTGGGCGTTGCCGACGGGGTGGTGGGCGCATAGGTAGGGGCCGGCATCTTGAAGGCCGGGAACTGCTCGACCGGTTGGCCCTCGAGCGCCGTCTTCATGTAAGTCGTCCAGGCATGAACCGGCCATTTGCCACCGGTCATGGACCGTTCCCTGGCCCACTCACCGAACGGGGTGATCGATTCTTGTTCCCCCTTCGGCCCGGATTGGTACAGGCCGACGACGGTCGCAAGTTGCGGTGTGTACCCCGCAAACCAAGCTGATTTGTTGTCGTTGGATGTACCGGTCTTACCGGCAGCCGGCCTATCGAGGTCGCGGGCCGGCTTACCGGAACCCTTCTCGACGACCTGGGTCATGGCGTAGGTCGCGCCGGCCATGACGTCCGACTTGAAGACCTGCACCCGGGGGGAATTCGCGCGGTAACGCAATCCGTCAACGTCGGTGACTTCCGCAACGATATGCGGCGTGCTCCGGTATCCCTGCGCCGCGAAGGTCGCATAAGCATTGGCCAGCTCGGTGGCATGCACCGTAGTGGTACCGAGCACGTTGGCATCGTTGTCACCCACTTGCGTCACGATGCCTGCCCGCTGGGCTACATCAGCCGTCTTCTCCGGGCCGATCTCCTGGTTGAGCTGTGCGTACACAGTGTTCACGGAGTCCTGGGTCGCGCGCACCAGGTTGATTTGCCCGAAGTTGCCGTTGTCGAAGTTGGTGACCCGCCATTTACCGATCCGCAGGTTATTGGCCCCATTGAATGTCTGGTCGAGTCGGATGCCGCTCTCCAAGGCTCCGATCAGGGTGAACGGCTTGAAGGTCGAGCCACCCTGGGCCGCACCCTTGGTCGCGGTGTTGTACTGATCCGTGAGGAAATCGGCACCACCGTAGAGCGCCTTGATGGAACCGTCGTCCGGGTCGATCGACACCAAAGTGCTCCGCAGGTTCGGCGATGCCGCACCCTTGCCCTCATGCGGAATCGACTTCATGGTCTCGACGGCCGCGGCCTGCATCTTGGGGTCGATCGTGGTCTTGATCGTCAGCCCGCCGGTGTCAAGTTTCTCTTCGGTCAGCCCCGTGTTGTTCTTCGGGTCGGTCAGCTCGTCCCGCACCATCTGAATGAGGTAACCAGTGGTACCTGCCATACGGTCCGACTTCACATACGGCTTGACCTCGGGGAAGACGGCCGCCTTGCGTTCGGCGGCGGTGATATATCCGTCCTCGGCCATGAAGTTGAGCGTGCGGGTCCACCGGTCATTGGCCATGTCCGGGTTATTCGCCGGGTCGTAGCGCGTCGGGCTCGGGATGATGCCGGCGAGCAACGCGGCCTCGGAGTACGTCAGGTCCTTCGCGGACTTACCGAAGTACACCTTGGATGCCGCTTCGATGCCGTACGCGCCGCGCCCGAAGAAGATGGTATTGAGGTAATCGCCCAGGATAGTCTCCTTATCCTTCTCCTGGGTGATCTTGAGGGCGAGGATCGCCTCTCTGAATTTGCCTGAGTAGGACGTGGTGGTGTTGGTGTAGTACCGCTCCACGTACTGCTGGGTCAGCGTGGAGGCACCCTGACGGTCGTTGCCCTTCAGGTTGTTGACCAGGGCGCGGGCCATCCCCTTGGGATCAACGCCCTGATTCGTCCAGAAGGTCCGGTCCTCAGAAGCAACGACTGCGTTGCCCACGTACTCCGGCAGGTCCTTGAAGACGATGATCTCGCGGTTCTCCACCGCGAAGGTGGTCATGACGGAACCGTCAGCCCACAGCACCTTGGTGGTCTGATTCTTGGCTCCGGGCAACTCGTCCGGAACGCCGGTGGTGTAGTACGCGGCCGCGACGACTCCGGTGGTCAGCCCGATGCCCAGCAGGAACGTGCCGACGACGACGCGCCACGACGGCAGCCAGCGCCGGAAGCTGCGCACATGCGATCGTGGGTAGTTGAAGAACCGGCGCCGCCGCCCGGCCGAAGCCGTCGTGCGCCGTGTCCTCTTCCTCGATCTCGCCACGCCTGAAGCCTTCCTGTTGGCGTCCTGTCTCGGTCGAGCCTCCCACATGTTGGTAGTGGTACGGGGGAGCAGGTGCACCAAGAGGCCCACCGGCACCATTGGGAGACAACCAAACTCTAGGCGCTGCCTGGAAGAGGGCAAGGACGCCAAGGTCACTATGGGGAACCCTCGCCACGTTCCTCCGCACGCTCCCCCTTACCTTCACAACTGGCGTCCTGGCCGCCATCTTGCGCGATCCATGGTGGGCAACTTAGTCTTCGATGTATCGAGTCGATACATCGACTCGATTTCCATGTCGAGGAGGTGAGACCGTGCGAAGCAAAACCAGTGTCCTGGAGACCGCGATCCTCGGTCTCCTGAACTCCTCACCTCTGCACGGGTATGAGTTGCGCAAGCATCTCAACGTCTTGCTCGGATCCTTCCGCGCCCTGTCCTACGGGTCGCTGTATCCAGCACTGAAGACGATGGTGGCCAACGGGCTCATCACCGCCGCGCCATCCCAGGCGCCCACAGGCACACTGCCCCCACTGTCGGGCAAGCGGTCACGCATCGTTTACGAGCTGACCGCCGACGGCAAGGAGCATCTACAGACCGTTCTCGCGTCCTCGGGTCCTTCGGCCTGGGAGGACGAGAGCTTCGACGTCCGGTTCGCACTCTTCGCGCAGACCGACGCCGAGACACGCATCCGCATCCTCGAAGGTCGGCGTATCCGGCTGACCGAGCGGTTGGAAGCGTTCAAAGAGTCCTCGGCTCGCACTCGCGAGCGGTTCGATGAATACACCATCGAACTGCAGCGCCACGGACTCGAGCAGGTCGAGCGCGAGGTGCGCTGGCTCGACGGACTGATCACCACCGAGCACGACCGCCGTCGTGCCCGTCCCAGCAGCACCACGCTTCCGAGCGAACTCCCCGAGAAAACCGCCGACGACGCCCCGCGTCCCGGCACCGAGAACAAGGAGCGAGGATGACCTCCATCCGCGTTGCGATCGTAGGCGTAGGCAACTGCGCATCGTCCCTCGTGCAGGGTGTGCAGTACTACCGCGATGCCGACCCCGAGGGCACCGTCCCGGGCCTCATGCATGTGCAGTTCGGCGACTACCACGTCTCCGACCTCAACTTCGTCGCGGCATTCGACGTCGACGCGAAGAAGGTCGGCTTCGACCTCTCCGAGGCCATCAACGCCTCGGAGAACAACACCATCAAGATCGCGGACGTCCCGCCGACCGGCGTGACCGTCCAGCGTGGACCGACTCTGGATGGACTGGGCGAGTACTACTCGGCCACCATCGACGAGTCCGATGCCGAGGCTGTCGACGTGGTCGCCGCCCTACGCGAGGCGAAGGTCGACGTCCTGGTCTGCTACCTGCCCGTGGGCTCCGAGAGCGCCGCCAAGTTCTACGCCCAGTGCGCCATTGACGCCGGGGTGGCGTTCGTGAACGCGCTGCCGGTGTTCATCGCATCCGACCCGGAGTGGGCCGCGAAGTTCGAGGCGGCCGGGGTGCCGATCGTCGGCGACGACATCAAGTCGCAGGTCGGCGCAACGATCACCCACCGGGTGCTCGCGCGGCTCTTTGAGGACCGGGGAGTCATCCTCGACCGCACCTATCAGCTCAACGTCGGCGGCAACATGGACTTCAAGAACATGTTGCAGCGCACCCGCCTGGAGTCCAAGAAGATCTCCAAGACGCAGGCTGTCACCTCGAACCTCGACGGCCCCCTCGGTGGCAAGACCGAGGACCGGAACGTGCACATCGGCCCGTCGGACTACGTCGCCTGGCTGGACGACCGCAAGTGGGCCTATGTCCGGCTCGAAGGTCGCGCCTTCGGTGAGGTGCCCCTGAACCTGGAGTACAAGCTCGAGGTCTGGGACTCCCCCACCTCGGCCGGCATCATCATCGACGCAGTACGCGCGGCGAAGATCGCCAAGGACCGCGGCATCGGCGGCCCGATCTTGTCCGCGTCGACGTACTTCATGAAGTCCCCGCCCGTCCAGATGGAGGACACGAAGGGCCGGGCACAGCTGGAGGCCTTCATCGCCGGCGAAGCCGAGCGTTGATCCGTAGTCGGTCGTAGCTGAGGGCCGCCAGGCACTCGGCGCAGGCCGACGCAGGATCGAAGCGACCACGAGCGCCGAGCGTTGATCCGTAGTCGGTCGTAGCTGAGGGCCGCCAGGCACTCGGCGCAGGCCGACGCAGCCCACGGACCGCGGGGGTAGGACGTGAAGTCCTACCCCCGCGGTCCGCGTTTGTGTTGCTGACGCGGTCGGATGCCGCCGAACAGAATGGAACCCATGCTCGAAAGCCTGCCGAGGATCGCGCAGACCACACTGACGGAACATGCTCGCCAGGTCGCGGTCCGCTCGGTCGCCTCCCGGATCGTGCTCGCGTTGGCGATCATGGGACTGTTCGTCGGGGTGGTTCGCACCCATCGCTTCGACTCGGTTGCGAAGGTCTTTCCGAGCCTGCTGCCCAGCACGTCGAGCGTGGGACTGATCGTCGTCTCGCTCGCGCTACTCATCACCTCGCGGGGTTTGCGGCGGGGCAGCCGCCTCGCCTGGGTCGTCACCCTCGCCGCGCTGCTGGTCTCGGTGGTTCTGCATGCAGCACAGGGGCTTCCGGTGTTTGGTTCCCTCGTGGTCACCCTCGGCGCTGGCTGGCTCGTCGCCCAAGGACGCTGCTTTCCAGTGCTGCCGACCCAGTGGGCAGCGCGTGCGGCCAAAACGGTAGGCATCGTGTTGGCGGTGGCCATCGTCACACTCGCGCTGGTGGCCGCCTACTATCTGGCCACTGGTGAGTTCGACGCGCAGAAGGTCTCCACCGCCGACCGTTGGCTGCATCGACCGCTCTTGCGTGACCTGATCCCGGTCTTCTTCTTGGCGTTGCTGTGGTCGCTTGTCGCACCGCACCGGCCTCGGCACCTCCTGCCCGGTGAGCATACGACTGAACGGGAACGCGCCCGGGGGGTCGTGGCCCAGTGGGGTACGGGCTCGTTGGACTACTTCGCGCTCCGCGACGACAAGGACTGGTTCTTCGTCGGCAACTCCGTGGTGGCCCATTCGGTTCGTAGCGGCGTGTGTCTGGTTTCTCCAGATCCCATTGGCCCACCGGAGGAGAGGGCCGCCACCTGGGCCGAGTTCTTGGATCACGCGACTGGATTCGGTTGGTCGGTGGCCGTGGTCGGGGCTGCTGAGAGTTGGTTACCGGTCTATGAGGCAAGTGGGCTGCGGTCGGTTTACCTGGGCGACGAGGCAGTGGTGAATTGCACCGATTTCACCTTGGTGGGCGGCGAACACAAGTCCTTACGGCAAGCGGTCAACCGCGTTGAACGCGCCGGGTACACCACCGAGTTCCATGACCCCCGCTACCTCGACCCCGACCTTGCCGCCCAGGTGCTCGCCATCGCCGAGGAGTCCCGGCACGGTGAGAGTGAACGCGGGTTCTCGATGACGTTGTCGCGCCTGCTGGACCCGCATGACGACCGCCTGATCCTTGCCGTGACCCGCAATGCCGAAGGCCGGGTGGACGCTTACTGCCAATGGACTCCGGCGGCGGAGATCGACGGCTTGTCCCTCGACGTCATGCGTCGGCGGATCACCGGCGAGAACCTTCCCAATGGGCTTCTCGATGCGACCGTCGTGGCAACGATTCGTGAGGTTGCTCAACGTGGCATGTCCGGGCTGGCTTTGAACTTCGCCGTGATGCGGCAGGTGCTCGACAATGAACGGCCTACCCGGTTCGAGAGCTTGACGAGGCCGATCCTGAACCGGCTGTCGCAGAGCACTCAGATGGCAACTCTCGGCGCCTTCAACGAGAAGTTCAAACCACGCTGGCAGCCGCGCTACCTGCTACTCGACTCGGCCGAGTATGTGGCAACACAGGCGCTCGTCGTCGCCGACGCCGAAGGCGTGACCGAGATCCCGGTGATCGGGCGCTACCTTGGAACGAACCGCCAAAGCGGACGCAGCGAGGCATAGGCCCCTGCCCGTCAGCCCTCCACGCCCACTATCGGAGTTCGCATGATCGTCGCCTTGATCGCCGCCATCGCCGCCTGTCTCGCCTATGGCATCGCGTCGATCCTCCAAGCCGTCGCCACCAAGCGTGCCACCGGCCTCGCAGTGGTGCGCCAACCGTTGGCTCTGACCGGCCTGGTGCTGGACGGTGTGGCCTGGCTCCTCTCGCTGGTCGCCCTCGAACGGCTGCCACTGTTCGTCGTCCAACCGATCCTGGCGAGTGCTTTGGTCGTCGTGGTGCTGCTCGCGTGGCCGGTGCTGGGGACGCGGCCCCGTCCGCGGGATCTGGTAGCAGTCGCCATCGTGACCGTGTCGTTGACCGTACTGGCCCTGGCCGGCGGCGATCAGCCGGCGCAGGAACCGCCGTCGTGGTTGACGCCCGCGCTGCTGGTGGCCACGGGCCTGCTGGTTGCGGGCGGGGTCGCGGCATATCGAACGAGTCCCGCGTGGGTACTCGCCGCCTTCGGCGGTCTCGGCTACTCCGGAGCAGCGATCGGCGCTCGGGCGGCCGACCGTTCGGGCAATTTAATCGACACGATCACCCAGCCGTTGGCGGTGGTGGTCGTCGTCTGCGGTCTCACGGGGATCATTTGCTACCTGCGAGGACTCGAACGGGGCCACGTCGGGCCGGCCACAGCCATCCTCTCGGTCCTTGAGGTGATTATTCCGGGGGCAGTCGGCATCGCAGTGCTGGGTGACACCATTCAGGCAGGCTGGGCGATCCCAGCGGTCGTCGCGGTGGTCGCGGCCCTGGGGGGCTGCCTGGCGCTGGCTGCGAGTCCCGCCAATGCGGCCGCGGAGGGCGGGCCGGTGGCAGAAAGCAGCCCGGTTGAGTTGGAACGACCGCCCCGGAGCTGAGCTTCGCGAGCGAATGGTCGTGCCGGGCGAGCAAGTGGCGGTACCGGGCGAGCGGCAGGACGAGCCTGGCTAGCCGGACCGTTGACCAGCACGTCTGGTGAGACAGTAGCTCCTGTACCACCCGACGTTGGGTGGGATCAGCCCCGATGAGGGAGCCCCGTGCGCATCGCCCGCAGCATCACCACCGCGATCATCACCGTGAACGCCCTGGTTGGCGTGAGCGCCTGCGCCGGCTCGGATGAGCCTTCCTCGGCCGGGTCGGGCGGCACGTCGACATCCACGACGAAAGCGGACGGCTCGAATGTCGACCCCCAGGACTTCGTGGATCTGGTCAACGCATCGCTCAACGACACCTCCTTCGTCACGACGATGGACATGGGTGCGACCGGCGCCATGCGGCTTACCGTTGACACCCACGGGGGCACCATACGGTTCGAAGGCACCATGGATCTGGAGGACATGAAACTCTCGATGATTCGCGTCGATCAGAAGATCTACATGAACATGGGCGAACTGACCCCGAACAAGTACTTTGCTTTGGACCCGTCCGATCCCAATGACACGCTCGCTCAACAGTTTGGCGACCTGGACTCGGCGAACCCGGCCACTGAGAGCGTTATTCATGTGTCTTGAGGTAGAGCATCGGCCCTTCGTGGGAGAATTGGAGTTACCACACTTCAACTTCCACAAGAAGGACCGATGCGCTACCAGTCTACAACGGGGCTTGATGCCGTGCAGGTGACCGAGATCGTCGAGCGGGTATTTCACGTTGTTGGCCGGGGGCCGGGCAATGCGAGGCTGGGCTTGTATCGGCAGGTGGAGTTGGTGTTGTTCTTGGCGCGTCAGAACACCTCGCAGATGGTGGCCGGGGATGTGTTCGGGGTTTCGCAGCCGACGGTGTCGCGGATCTGGCGCAGGCTGGTTCCTGTGCTGGACCAGGTGTTGTGCATGAGCGGGATCTCGCTGGATGAGGCTGCCTCGAACGGGCGCCTGGTGTTGGTCGACGGAAACGTACGTGCCCGCGGGCAACCGGCCTGGTCAAGGGCGGGATGTGGAGAAGGCGAACTACCCGGGCAAGAGAGGTTGCCAGTGCCTGTCGATCCAGGTTGCCGCCGACCACCACGGTCAGCTGCTGGCAGTCTCGGCACCGGTCGCCGGGGCCCGTCACGACGCCGCAGCCATCGACTTGACCGGTTGGAAAGACATCCTCGAAGAAGCGCACTGGATCGCCGCCACCGCCTACATCGCGACGAACGCGATCACCCCAATCAAGAAGCCGAAACACCGCGACCGCCTCGACTGGGAACGCGAATTCAACCACCAAATCGCCTCTTTGCGAGCTGCCGCCGAACGTGCCATCGCACATTTGAAGAACTGGAAAATCCTCGCAACCGGATATCGTGGCCGACTAGCTGAACTCCCCATGATCATTCACTTCATCACGAAACTAGAACTCTACCGACTCGGCTGGTGACATGAATAATGCTCTGAGCTGACTTCACAGGTCACCGCTACCTCCGAGGTCGAGAAGTCCAGTACACCGTCGACCATCAATAACGTCGAAGCCCTGCCGGACTACGTCACCATAGACATGGCGAAGACCACCGGTACGGTGGGTGACCAGGCACGCGGAGCATTGAAAAAGATGGCACCGCACCGACACAGTGGTCTACACCTACTGGCTCGACGAGAAGAACCGCCCCACCCGAGTGACCTGCTGCAGTCGCAAGCAGGAATCCATCACCGTCGACTATACGGACTGGGGAATCAAGACCGATATCAAGGTCCCGGCGGCTGACCAGATCATTAAAACGCCCTCTTTTCTGAACGAGAACTCATGATGCCCTTCCGCCGACGAGCCGCCCACACGGTGAACGTCGTCGCGGTCGCCACCATCGCACTGGGTGGAGTCGGCGCGTGTTCGCCAACCCCAGACTCGGCATCGACCAACAACTCGAATGGCGGTGGAGCAACCCAGTCGGGATCTTCGACATCGACATCACCCGACTACTACTACGAGGATTTCGTCAACAAGATTGATGCCTCGCTTCAGGACAACTCTTATGTCATGACCGGCCAGATCACCGACCCTGGGCATGATAAGGATGGTCGTCGACAACCGCGGGGCTCAATCCGCTATCGGGGTGCCGTGGCGGGCGATGCCTTGACGATGACCGTGATCCGCATCGACAACATGATCTACATGCATCTGGGCGAGATGACGCAGAACAAATACATTCCCGTCGACATCTCCGACGTGGACTACGGAGCAGCCGGCAGCCCGACTGGATTTGGCTCGATGAACCTTGCGGCAGAGCTCAAGGACCAGATGGACGCGATCACTGGAGTAGAGCGTTCCGGCCCTGTCATTGAAGTGAACGGGGTGAAGGCCCAGGAATATGAAGTCTACATCGATGCCAGGGAGATGGTGAGCCCTCAAGCCGACCGTGCGCGCGAATCACTCAAGGAACTCGAAGCGCAGATCGGTGAAGCGGTTGACGCCGAGCTCACCTTCTTCTATTGGATCGACGAGAAACACCGACCCACCCGAGCGACATGCTGCGGTCAACGAGGGACGCTGGAACCCATCGAGACCATGATGACCATCAACTACACGGACTGGGGAATCGAAACGGACATCAACGCGCCACCGGCCGACCAAATCACCACCGAGTCACCGTTTATGGCGGATGCCACCGGCGCCTGAGCCCATAAACGCATGTCGCAGGATAAAGTCTGAACCCACCAGTAGTAATTGCCATGACATCGACGTTCCGCGACTTGTCAGGGTTGTGTACGCGCGCCTCGCGCCCTACTCATCGCGCTCGATCGCCTCCAAATCCTCCAGTTGATCGAAAACACCTGACGCAATCCGCACGATCTGTTTCCCCTTTTTCGTAGGAACGAACTTACCGTCCTCGCGACGTAACAAGCGAATACCCAACCAGCGTTCGAGTTTGGAGACGTGGGTACTCACTGTGGAGGGGGCATACCGTAGATGGCGAGCCGCCTTTGTCACCGAACCCGTGGAGGCGACGACAACAAAAGTTTGCAGGTGAGCGACCTGTATGTGATGTGCTTTCATGACCTGAAGAACGAAATCACAATGAGGATGATCAGGAGCACGGGTAGCGCCGCAGCTCTCAAGGCGCGCTCGCGAACGGCGATGGCAAGTGCTGCGATGAGCAGCGGAAGTGCGCAGAATCGTCCGATTGCGTAGAGGCTGCTGTGACCCATCCTGTTCATCAGGAGACCAAAGAACGTTGCGACAACCCCGAACGACCCGAGGGCTTTCATGAGAGGCTTTAGATCGCGTCTCAAATTTTCGCTGACAACTGGGGAATCTCGGACTTTACCTTCCACCATCAACTCCTGGGTATGGTCGCACTCGTGTCGTGCGACGAGCGACAAACACTCCGCGAGTGTCCCGGCACACCTCCATTTCAGCGCATCGGTTTCAGCGGACCACCAGAGCGATCATCGGTCCTCTTGACCCGAGTCACATGGGACCACTCCGCGAGCTCCCCCGACCTCTTCGGACGCGGGATCGTGTCAGACATCGGTGCGCGTAGTGCGGATGACACCTCCGATGAACGGGAGAACCACCCAGAACACGGTGGATGTTGCCAGACGGGCCCAGATGGGCAGGGACGATACACCCAGTAGCAGCGGCGCTGTCGCCGACGTGATGTCGATCCACGGGAGTACCTGGTGCAGGGACGGCAGGAGTCCACTGACCAGCGACATCGCGCTCGGGGCTACGTAGAAGACCACGATGGCCGCTGGGGTATTGGCGAGAAGGCTTCCGATCGCGATCCCCTGGGCCATCCCGATGACGATCACCAGGAGCGAGCCGGTGACCACGCCGATGTTGACGCTCACGTTCAATCCGGACCCGGTCGCCAGGGAGCTGAAGAGGTGGCCGAGGAGACCGAGGATGCAAACGCCGAGAAAGAGTCCGGCTCCGGTCAGCACGGCACTCGCGAGTTTTGCCAGGCTCACCCGGAGCCGTCGAGGTTCCAGGGAGAACGTGACCAACGCCGTTCGCTGAGACCATTCAGACGTCGCGGACAAGATTCCCACAACCGGAAGGAGGAGCCCGAGCGGCGCAACCGCGCCGACGAGCATCGTGCCGTACGACGGGTTACTCGACAGCAAGGCCGTTCCTGTCATGACAGTGCACGTGACAACCGCGATAGTGATCAGGAGCCATCGACCTGCCCTGGTGTCCAGCTGCTTACGTAGCTCAACATGCACCAAGCGCCCAAATGGAATGCCCGACCGTGCGCCAAAACTGGATTCAGCACTCAGTGCGGCTTGATACTGGGTCTCAGTCATATCGCCACTCCTTCGCGTGAATCAGTCGCGGTGAGCTCAAGAAACAGTTCCTCCAGCCCACGAGACTCAGCTTCACGAAGCTCGATGAGTACGGCGCCCGTCGCGGACGCGATTCGACCGACGGTGACTGGTGCCGCCGGCACGGACAACACCCCATCGGGCAGCGACTCGGGCACAAGGCCCGCGGCTTCGAGCGAATCGGCGAACGCCGCACGATTCTCCGCCTTGACCAAGGTGCGTGCGCCCTGCAGAAGCTCGCCCTGAGTTCCCTGCATGATGACCCGACCCCGACCGATCACGACGATGTCGTCAGCAACTTTCTCGACTTCGTGCAGCAGATGAGAGGACAGCAACACCGTGCCGCCCTCCCCGGCGAAGGCGGCGAGCAGGTCACGCATCCAACGAATGCCGGCAGGGTCCAATCCGTTCGCTGGTTCATCAAGTATCAGGACCCGCGGATCGCCGATGAGTGCATGCGCGATGCCCAGACGCTGCCGCATCCCAAGGGACAGCGTTCCGACCCGACGGCGGGCCTCCTTCTCCGTCAGGCCCACAACATCAAGCATTGCTGATACTCGGCTCCGACCCACGCCGATCGTGAGCGCCGCCAATTCCAGGACCTCGCGCCCCGTCCGGCCGGCGTGCTGTGCGGAGGCATCCAAGAGCACCCCAACCAGACGCCCGGGGTTGGATAGTAGCCGGTACGGACCGCCTAAGACCTCGGCCTTTCCTGAGGTAGGTATCACGAGGCCACAGATGATTCGTAGGGTGGTGGACTTGCCTGCACCGTTCGGTCCGAGAAACCCGGTGATGCGGCCTGGTCGGGCTGTGAACGACACGTCGTCGACAGCTAGGAAAGATCCGAACCTGCGACTCACATGGTCGGCAACGATCATGCAGAGCATGCTAGCGGAACACTTTTCACATTTCCAACAATTTCTGAGCCTTCCGCCAATTTTCTGCAGGCTGGAATATTTCGAGAGTGGTGAAAGGATCTTGACCGCGAGCTCCCGAGTCACCTAGCGGATACGCCGCAACGGGTGCCGCCATAGCGTCGGTAGCGCGACCGTAGAACGGTGGGGTCTTGACCCGGGTCTGCTGCGCGGATAGGTGACAGTTGGTCTCAGGCGGCGAGTGCGACCTGAGTGGTGTTGATCATCTCGTAGTCGGTGGGGTTGAGGTGGCCGCACCAGGAGTGGCGTCTTGTGGTGTTGTAGCGGGTGATCCAGCGGAAGACCGATCGTCGGCGTTCGCGGGTCCTGTCCCAGTGGTGGGCGCCTTGAAGGGTCTCACGCTTGAGTGCCGTGTTGAACGACTCGGCGAGTGCGTTGTCTGCGCTGGAGCCAACGGCACCCATGGACCGGGTGACGCCGAGCTGGTGGCAGAGGTCTGCTGTCGCTTTCGCGCTGTATTGGGCGCCGTGGTCGGTGTGAAAGATCGCTCCGGTCAGGCTGCCGCGCTCACGAGCGGCGGCAACGAGTGCGTCGGCGACCAGGTTGGTGCGCATGTGGTCGGCGATGGACCAGCCCACCAGGCGTCGGGAGTAGCAGTCGATCACGGTCGCCAGGTAGAGGAATCGGCCATCGCCGCAGGGTAGGTAGGTGATGTCACCGACGTACTTCATGTTCGGTGGGGGCGCGGTGAAGTCGCGGCCCACCAGGTCCAGAACCGGGCGGTGGTCAGGCGCGGGGATCGTCGTGCGTACCTTGCGGCGCAGACGAACCCCTTGCAGGCCGTCAGCGCGCATCACACGAGCGACCCGCTTGTGATTGACTCGCTGACCTTGCTTGGTGCCGTCGTTGAGTTCGGCCGTTACCCGCGGTACACCATAGGTCCGGTCGACGGCGTGAACCGCTCGGATCCGCGCAGCGAGTTCGCCATCGCTGGACAAGCGGGCAGCGCGCCCGGCTGCGGCGGCGATCCACGCGTAGTACGACGATCGGGCGACCCCGATGACCTGGCACAACCGCTTCACCTCGAAGGTGTCAAAGTGGTCGGCAACGAACTGGAAGCGGTTCACCAGCGCGTCTCGCCCGCGAAATACTTCGCCGCCGCCCGCAAGATGTCCCGCTCGGTGTTCAGCTTGCGCCGATCAGCCTCCAGATCCGCGACCCTGGCCCGCAACCGCACCAACTCCTCAGCCGGAGTCTCAGGCCCGCGCACCGCGCCAGGTCGTCGGGACGCACGACCGCGACCAGCGACCTCAACCCCAGCCGCCCGCAACCACACCCCCAACGTCGGCCCAGTGATCCCCAAATCCGACGCGATCCCACTCACCGTCGCACCCGGCGTCGACAGGTACAACTCCACAGCATCCCGACGAAACTCATCCGAAAACGTCCTACGCGCCATGACCAGATCATCTCGCTTCCCCCAGGAACAACCTGGAATCAGCGTGTCCAACCCACGGGGTCAAGGCCCGGCCTAGCCGCCCGTTCGACATTCGATGCAGTCGAAAGTTTTGCCTGCGCTAAATAATTCCATCGGCACGAACTCTTCGCGCTTCCTGAAGACTCATTGCTATACCTACCGTCCCGGATAGCTTGGATTTACAGGCCTTCCACTAGGCCATCAACCAAGAGTAGGGAGACGATCATGTTGGGTTTCATCATTAAGGTCGCCGGGTACGCGTGGAAGTATGGCACCAAGGCCATCAAGGCAGTGACTGCGTGGATCAAGAACAACTGGTCGACGGTCAAGAAGTGGCTCGACCGCGGTCTTTCCGTGACCACGATCATTGAGCTGATCCTGAAGTCGCTCGGGCTCTGATCCGACCAGGTCGATCATGGTGCTCGAACCACGCATTCCGCGGTTCGAGCACCATGATGGTAGGGTGCGAACCTGTTGGCACCCAGCTATTCGATCCTAGTCGAACTGGAGTCCTATCCATGACCCCCTCCTCGACACAAAATGCATACCAGGGAACCCACCGTCTCGCCGCCTTAGGTGTCCGCTACTGGAACATACGTGCACTTCTCCTTGGGGCCGTGGTCTTCATCGTGTGTAGCGTGGCTCCGCTGCTGATTGACCTGGGCCGCTACTCGGGCGTTGCATGGGTCATCGCCGGACTGACCGTCCTGAGCGTGGTCATCGACGTGAGTTTCGTCAACGCGTTGAGATTTCGGAACAGCTCTTACACAGTCTCTGCAGAACATGTCTATATCGCGACGGGTCGAGTTGTGCGCAAGACTATCACGATCGACACTCGTCAGATATTAAATGTGGTGATTCGTCAAGGGCCCCTGCTGCGCAGCATGGGGCTCGCGAACGTGTGTTTCACCAATATTATGGAATCTGACGCTCTCGGCCCGCTGCTCCTCGACGAGGCGGAGCGAGTCAGATCGGTCGTGCTGGGTTCGGTCGAGGAGCCCGCAGAGGTACGCGCCTCATGAACGAGACTGCAGTCAGCTTTCGGAACGCCGGCAGACAGGTCGCTGCTGAGTACATGCAGGAGTCCCTCGCAGTAACGCTCAGCCTGGGCGCCGCGCTCATCTGGCTCAATAGACTAGAGGGTCCACTGCGCCTCGCGGCGATCACGCTCGCCGCGACTCTGCTCATACTGCGGCTCGCGGCTCCGCCCTACAAGTACTTCACCACCGTGTACTCAGTCGATCACCTCGGTGCCACCATGCGACGTGGGTTGCTCATGCGTAAGACCGTAAGTGTCACGTGGAAATCGGTCACCGCAGTCAAGTCACAGTCGGCCTGGGCGCAGAAGCTTTTTGACGTCAGCACGGTCTCTTTCTCCCAGGGTGGAGAAAACGCCGAGAAGTTGACCTTCCACGGAGTGAACCAAGCGCGCCGACGCAGTCTTGAGGCGCGTGTCATCGCAGCGGGTGTTAGTTTGTCGGCCGATGCGCAATCGGAACCAGTTCGACCCGGGAGTACATCCGAACTAAGTGGCCCGATTGGCTCAGATGATCTTCTCTACTCGATGCGTCCCTGGGATCTCGTTGTGGTCGGGTTGGTCCAAGGACAAGCGGTGATGATTGCTCCGGCCGCGTTGTTGGCCGCTCGGGAGACTCTCGATGAACTGGGACTGTCGCGCCACTTTGACGGCTTCACTGCCCAGCTCGGAGAGGTGGGTTCACTATTGTTCCTGTTAGCGGTCGGGGCACTGTTAGGGATAGTCGGAACGATCGGTCGCTTCTACCGATTTCAGATCGGCAGGCGCACCGACGGGTCGCTCGAAGTGCACTACGGCTCCCTCAATATGACGCGCCGGGTGGTCCATCCAGAATCACTCGTCGGAGTCGCCGTCCGGCAAAATGCTGCGGAGGCGCTGTTAGGTCGTGTCCGGCTGGTGCTCCTTGCCCGGGACTCACGTGGCGGCGTGTCGAGCGATATTGCGTTTCCGTCTCTCAACGAAGCGTCGATCGCGGAGGTGCTTCAGCTCCATTTCCCTGCCTTCGCGGGATCCATTCGTTGGTCCACCACGAGCCGGGCAAGCAGAGCACTTCGTGGATTGCTTGCGACCGCGGCATTGATTGGACTAGGCGTTGGGCTCGGTCTCGTATTGGACCGCGTGCTGCCTCGGATACTGGTTCTCGGCATCGTTGTCTCAACCCTTGTGGCACTTTACTTATTCGCACGATTGCTCACAGCAAGCCTCGACTCACCGGCGGCGGGGCTACTCAGAGGGCGAACATGCCTCGGGTCCGAGCGGCAGACGGTCGTCCACGCTGACTCCGTCCATGGCTGGACTACTTTTGACGGTCCGACCGGAACACGGCAGGGTCGACACGTCTTCTCCACCGTGCACTACTTCGCAAGCCGACCGCGAAGACTGTCAGCTCTCTTCGTGCAGCAAGGAGTCCTTGATCTGCTGGTACCCGGCCGATCGTTCAGGCTGGACTCGTCCACGGTCGGCAGCTCGACCTGAACGGTCCCCCGTTCAGTACCGTCCGGATCGCCTCAGTCGCCTGGGTACAGGTTGCGGAGCAGCACCAGCGTTGCGGCCTCGAACCGGCGACGGTCGGCGGGCGTCGGCAACGTCGCCGGGACGGCCGTGGTCAGCTGCAGGACGCCGATCCACAGGGCGTAGCCCTGAAGCGCACCGTCCGTGGCGGCCTCGTCTGACAGCCCCATTCCACGCAGGCAGTCGGCCATGAATGTGACCCGCCGGACGGTGGCATGCTCCACCACGTCGGCGACTGCCGGGTCGCCCATCCGCCCCAAGAGATCGGTCTCCAAGCCGGCCCAGGTCTCGTCCTCGTAGACCAGGCCGAAGAGCGTTTCGAGTCGCACCTGCGGGTCGGTGATCGGCGACAACTGTGCGATCAACCTGTCGGTGCGAGCGAGCCACGCATCGAGAACGGCGATGAGAAGCGCCGACCGATCGGCGAAGTGCCAATAGAAACTGCCCTTCGTGGCACCGAGCCGACGCGCCAACGGCTCCACCGCAACGGCGCCCAGGCCGCCCTCGGTGGCGGCCTCAAGCGCGGCGTCCACCCAATCCTGAGCTGCCAGCCGGGAGGTTGACTTGTCGGGGACCATGACCGTACGCTACCGTACGGTCCGAACCATACGGTCCCGTACGGAGGTCATTATGGCCCTGAACATCCATCAGCGGTCCCTGCCGGTCACCTCAGCGAGGCTCGGGGAGATCCTCGAAACGCTGGCCGGCCCGGATGATGAGATCTGGCACTCCGATCTCGTCGAATCAATGATCCTCAGCGATGGGCTGAACGTCGGCTCTCAAGGGGGTCACGGACCCGTTCGGTACCGCGTGGTCGAGCACGTACCGGGCCGGCTCGTGCGGTTCGAGTTCAAGCCGACTTTGCTCCGCGGCCACCACGCGATGGAAGTCGTCGACGAGCCCGGAGGCGAGCGGGCGACCTTGCGGCACACCATCGACGCCGAGTTGAGCCTCGCCGGCCGGGTCGTCTGGCCATTGGTCCGGCGGATTCACGACGGCGCATTGGAAGACATGCTCGACCACGTAGAGCGCTCAACTGCCGGCATTGCGCATCGGCAGCAGCCAACCGCGCGCTGGGTGCGGCGGTTCGCCGCGATGGGTCACCGGCGAGTGGTCAAGGAGGGCCCGACCGATTTCGGCCCTCTCCAGCGCAACTCCCTGGGTCGAATCGATGCGGTCGACTGCTGGGTCACTCCTCTCGCCCCGCTGGACACGACCGATCCGGTCGACTGGGCGGCCGCCGTCCTGGGCCGTCCCGTGCCCGGGGTCAGAGCCCTTATGCGGTTGCGCGATGCGCTCGTGCGGCCCTTCGGCCTCCGCACCGTGCCCTCCGATCAGCCCAAGACAGGCTTCCCGCTGCTCGCCGCATCCCCCGACGAAGCGCTACTCGGCCTCGACGACAAACACCTGTCGTTCCGGGTCGGTATCCGAGTGGTCGAGCACCAGGCACGTGTCATCACCTCCGTGCAGATCCACAACCGCCTCGGGCGCGCCTATTGGGCGATCGTACGGTTCTTCCACCCGCGCGTCGTACGCAAGATGGTGGCGACGACGCCGGATCCGCTGCTCGGCGACGCCCGATCTCGCCTGTCTCCACATCGGCCCGGCTAGGCTGCCGGGGTGAACGTGCTCCGCGAACTCGCCGCCCTTCTTCGCCTGCGCGACTTCCGAAAGCTCTTCACCGTCCGGCTGGTCTCGCAATGTGGCGACGGCATGTTCCAGGTCGGCCTGGCCTCATTGCTGTTCTTCTCCCCCGAGTCGGCCGGAACCGCGGCCGCCATCGCGGGAGCGTTCGCCGTCATGCTGGCCCCCTTCACGATCGTCGGCCCCTTCGCCGGGGTATTCCTCGACCGGTGGAGCCGTCGGCAGGTGCTCGTCTGGGGCAACGCCGTCCGCGTGGTCCTCACAGCCGCCATGGCCATTTTGATGGTCACCATGGGGGTTACGGTCTGGATCTATGTCCTGGGCCTCGCGGCCCTATCCGTGAACCGATTCCTGCTCGCCGGTCTCTCCGCGGGTCTTCCGCGGGTCGTGGACGGACCCCTGCTCCTGACAGCAAACTCCTTGACCCCCACGCTCGGCGCGGCGGCAGCGTTCGTCGGCGGTGGGATCGGGCTCGTCCTCGGGTTGTTCTTCGACCCAGGCCGAGTGCACGACTCCGTCGCGTTGGTGAGTGCCGGAGTCGTCTTCGCACTCGCCTCCGCGCTTGCCCTGCGCATGGGCCGGAGCCTCCTCGGGCCAGAGCAGGCAGCCGAAGGAGCAATCCGCAACGAGATCGTTCGGGTCGCCCGCGGCCTCGCGGTCGGCGCCCGCTACCTGGTCGCCCGGCGGACACCAGGACAGGCACTCGGGATCATGGCTATCCACCGGTTCCTGTACGGTGTCGTATTCATCGCCTCGATCCTGATCTCACGCAACCTGCTGGCGGACCCCAGTGATAAGGACGCCGGGATCGCCAACTTCGCCGTGATCCTCGGACTGACCGCAGCGGGCGGTTTCGTGGCCTTCGTCCTGACCCCGGTACTGTCTCGGTACACCGGCCCACATGGGTGGATCGCGTTGATGCTCGGTCTCGCGGCGGCCAGCCAGCTTCTGCTTGGGACAACCCCGTCACGAACGGTGATCTTCACCGGCGCCGGACTCCTCGGCCTCGCCGCCCAGGCCACCAAGATCGCCGTGGACACGATCGTGCAGCGAGACACTGACGACGCCTTCCGCGGACGGGCCTTTGCCTTCTACGACGTGCTCTACAACGCGGCTTTTGTCGGCGCGGCCGCGCTGGCGGCTTTCACTCTCCCCGACAACGGCTGGTCGCGGCCGGTGTTCATCGTGCTCGCGGTCGCCTACGGCACCGCTGCGGCCGTCTTCGCGCTGCGTGGCGCCCGGCAACCGACACCGGTCGCGGTCGAACACGCACCCACACCGGCCTGAAAGGTCGGTCCACCCGATCAGAAGGATGTCGGCGCGAGCCCAAGGCCGGTGCCGACGCAGGCCCAGGCCCGTGCGGACGCCGGCCTTCGGGTCCTCGCCTACTGGGTCTGGGAGAAGTGCTTCTGCCCCGCAGGCACCGGTCCACCGAAGAGTTCCGGAATCGTCACCAGTGTGTAGCCCTGAGCGCGGAGCGAGTCGACGATGCCGCCCACCGAGTCCACGCTCGTCGGGTGGATGTCGTGCATCAGGATGATGCCTCCGGGCGCGGCTCCTGCGAGCGCGCGTTGGCTGGTGATCCCGACGTTGCGGTTCTTCCAGTCCTCCGTGTCGACGCTCCACAGGATGGTCGCTGACCCGTTCGCGGTGATGCGCTCCTGCACGGAGTCATTGGTCGCTCCGTAAGGCGGGCGCACCAGCGTCGGGGTCGTGCCCGTGGCGGCCGTGATGGCATCCCGGGTGCGGGCGAGTTCCAAATCCAGTTCGGTGCTGGTCAGGCTGGGCATCGACCGGTGGTCCCACGTGTGGTTCCCCAGGATGTGACCCTCGTCGACGATCCGCTTGGCGATCTCCGGATGCGCGGCAACGTTCTCGCCGAGGGCGAAGAACGTGGCCTTCGCATCCTTGGCGGCCAGCACGTCGAGGAGTCGGTTGGTATCCGGAACCGGGCCGTCGTCGAAGGTCAACGCGATGCATTTGAGTACGGCGCAGTCAGGGGCGGCCGGTGGCTCCGGGGTCGCGGCGGCTTCGGCGGCCGCCTTCGCCTCTTCCGCACCACTCGCGACCTTCTCCACCACGCCACCGATGCCGGCAGTGGGCGTTGGTTTCTTCTCGGGGGCCACCGTCGGTTTCGCCGTGGGGGTCACCACCGGCTTCAGCGGCGCCGGGCGGGACACCTCCAGGGCAAGGAGATCAGCGAGCCGGGGTTCTGTCGAGTTCGCATCCGCAGCGACCGAAACCTGCTTCGCTGAGTTCACCACGGGCTCCCGAGCAGCCTCACCCGTGGCGTCCGGAGCTTCCCCGGCCGCCGCAATCGCCCCGGCCATGCCGTCAGCTGCGACGACGGCGAACAGGGCAAGCGGGACCGCCAAGGCCGCCGGCCGCACCCGCATGGGCCGACGCTCGGCCCGGTGACGCGGGGCATCATCACGATGGCGGGGCTCATAGCCACGACGCTTCGCCATGATCCTCCCTCCGGTAGTTTGCGCACCATACTGACATGTGTCGCATGATCTGCGTCAAATGTCGGGGGTGATCCGGGCGTGCCGCTCTACTACGAACGCTGCGCCCACCACTGCATGAGCTGCTCCTGGGCGGCCTCCGCACCGATCGGTCCACGGTCGAGTCGCAACTCCAACAGGTAACGGTAGGCCTCTCCGACCGTGGGGCCAGGTCCGATTCCCAACGCCGCCATGATCTGCCCGCCATCGAGTTCGGGACGTACCGCAGCCAGCTCTTCATGGGCCCGGAGGTCCGCGATCCGACGTTCCAGGTCGTCGTAGGACTCCCGCAGACGTTGGGCCTTGCGGCGGTTACGAGTCGTGCAGTCCGCGCGGGTCAGGCGGTGTAGCCGTTCCAGGAGTGGCCCGGCATCCGTGACATAGCGGCGCACGGCCGAATCCGTCCACGCCCCCTCGCCGTAGCCGTGGAACCGTAGATGCAGCTCGACGAGCCGGGCCACCTCTTTGATGAGGTTCTTGTCGTAACGCAAGGCACGCATCCGCTTCGCGGTGAGTTTGGCCCCCACCACCTCGTGGTGGTGGAAGCTCACCCCCCCGCCTGATTCAAACCGACGGGTCGCAGGCTTGCCGATGTCGTGCAGCAGGGCCGCCAACCGCAGCACCAGATCCGGCGCAGGAACCGCCCCCTGCGGTCCGGTCTCCTGAGCGATCGCCTGATCGAGCACGGTGAGCGAGTGCTCGTAGACATCCTTGTGCCGGTGGTGTTCATCGATCTCCAACCGCAACGCGGGCAACTCCGGCAACACGTGATCGGCCAACCCGGTGTCCACCAGCAGCTCAAGACCACGACGTGGATGCGGCGCGAGCAGGATCTTGGTGAACTCCGCCTGGACCCGTTCAGCGGAGACGATCTCGATGCGGTCGATCATCGCGACCAGGGCCGCGAGGGTGCCGCCGTCCACGTCGAAGCCGAGCTGCGCGGCGAACCGGACGGCCCGCATCATCCGTAAGGGGTCGTCGTCGAAGGACCGTTCCGGGGCGATCGGGGTGCGCAGCACCTTCCGGGCGAGGTCGCCCAACCCTCCGAAGGGGTCGACGAAAGTCAGCTCCGGCAGCCGGACGGCCATCGCGTTGACCGTGAAGTCGCGCCGTGAAAGATCACCCTCGAGGGAGTCCCCGAAGGCCACCACGGGCTTGCGGGACTCCGGGTCGTACTGATCAGACCGGTACGTGGTGACCTCCACCACGAGCTCCGGCTCATCCGCGGCCGAGAATCGCTTGGCACCGATCGTGCCGAACTCCTTGCCGATGTCCCAGTGGGCGTCCCCCCACCGGGCCAGCAGGGCCTGGGTCTCGTCCGGCGAGGCCGAGGTCGCGAAGTCGAGGTCGTTGCTCGCCCGGTCCAGGAAGGCATCCCGCACCGGGCCACCGACGAGGGCGAACTCATGTCCAGCAGCGCGGAACAACTCACCCAACTCGAGCGCGGCAGGGGCAAGCGCGGCAAGTGCGGCGACCGCTCGACGTTGCAGATCGAGCGGTGCGGGAACCTCAGATGTGGACACGAAACCCAAGCCTGCCAGACGATGCCCGGACCCGTGGAGGGCGTGGTCGACAAGAGGGCACAAGACGACGCTGAGTACAGTGAGGTCATGCCGTCCCGGGCGAATCCGACGCAGCCGCTCTCAGCGGTCCCTGCGCCGCGCCCCGGATCCCGGCCCACAGCCCGGCAACCAGGCGCGCAGCCACCCGTCGTCCCGACGCCCCCCGGCGGTCACGCGCTCCAGATCAACCGGCCCGAACCCCGCACCGTCCCGGTCGCCGTCGTCCTGCCGGTGGTGAACGAGGTCTCTGCCGGGGGCGTCATGGTTCGAATGGTCGGCGGCCGTCCACAGGTCGCGTTGATCGCTCGGCGCAACCGCGGAGGACGACTTGAATGGTGCCTGCCCAAAGGGCACCTCGAGGGGGCGGAGACTCCAGCCGAGGCCGCCGTTCGCGAGATAGCTGAGGAGACCGGCATCCACGGCACCGTGGACTGCGCGCTCGGGCTCATCGACTATTGGTTCAGTGGCGAGGACCGTCGAATCCACAAGGTCGTGCACCACTTCCTGCTCCGGGCCACCGGAGGCAACCTCACGGTGGACAACGATCCGGACGGCGAGGCCGAAGACGCCGCCTGGGTGGATGTCGACGACCTGGATGACCGACTGTCCTACCCCAATGAGCGCAGGCTCGTGGGGTTGGCCCGCCAGGTTCTGGCCGGACGTCCGATGACCCCAGCCGTCATCGGCGCCCAAGGCGTGCTGACGGCACCGGTGCCCGTGGTCAGGCCTCGTCCCCGGAGCGCGACCGACGGCTCATGATCGAACGAACCCGCAGGGGCGCCCGGCGCAGCATAGTCGCCCTGGTCTGTTGTCTCGCCCTCGGCAGCGGCATGATCCCGTTCGCTCCAGACGCGGCCGCCACTCCGCCCATGGCCACCGCACCCCCCGGCATCTATACGACGCTGGTCTCCGCGCCGTCGAGTGTCAGGCCGGGAACCCCGGTAACCGTGATCGCCCGAGTCGAGAACACCACGACCGGGCCGCTCACCAATCCAGTGGCCAGCCTGCGGGTGGAGTCCCGCTCCGCGGTCACCCGGAACGCGCTGGACAACTGGGCATCGGCCGGACCCTCGACGCGCCCCGGCTCGCTCGTCACGCAACGCTCGTTGAACACCATCGCCCCGGGTGCGTCACAGCAGGTGAGCTTCACGGTCCCGGCGGCAGACCTCGGCATCGCCTCGGCACGTGACTGGGGGCCGCGAGGGATCGCGGTCTTCGTCGCCACCGGTGGGACCTCCGTGAGTGTCCTGCGGACCTTCGTGGTGGCATCCCCGACCGGCTCGGTCAAACCTGTCTCCCTCAGTATCGCCGCCGCGATCACCGGTCCACCCGCGGTTCTCGACGAGGAGAAGGACGATACAGCGGTCACCGCGGCCACCAGCAGGGCGGGACACCTGGGCAGGGTACTGGCTGCCACCGCGGACGCGCCCGAGGTCTCCTGGGTGGTCGACCCGGCCACCGTCGCCCGTACCGAACTGAGTTCCACCACAGCCACCAAGGACTGGGCGGCTGCCTTGATCGCCGCCACCAAGGACCGGTCCGTCTTCGCCCTCCCCGCCTATGACCCCGATCTGGGTGCCTACGCCCATTCACCAACCACCCCGCTGGTCCGGACACCGGTTCCGGGCGGGTCGGAGCCGACGACGAGCTGGCGCACCGACCTCGCTTGGCCGGCCGCAACGACACCGGACGATGCCACGGTGGCCTTCGCCGTCGCCCAGGCGTCGCCCTACGTCATCGTCGGTGCGGGGCTCGCCCCGGACGAGTCCTTGACCTATACGCCTACCGGGCTGGCTCACCCCAAGTCGGTGCCGACGTCCACCGCGGTCATCGCCGACGATGTGCTCAGCACAGAACTCGCCGGGCCGAGCAGTGCCGACGTGGCCGCTGCCACCTCACCTGCCCAAGAAACGCAGCGTCTGCTCGCGGAAACCGCAGCCATCGTCCGCGAGCGCCCGGCCGCGGCCCGCCATCTCCTGGCCGCCCTCCCGCGGGACTGGGACCCGGACCCGGTCACCTTCCAGACAAAAATGGCGGCCCTGCGATCCGTGCCGTGGGTGAACCTCACCCCGCTCGATCAGCTCCTGGCCGCGCCCGTCCCCGACCTTCCCAGGTCGCCGCTGCCTGCGCACACTCCGGACCCGCAGGAGATTACGCCGGCCACCTTGACCGACTTGGCCCGCGACCGCCAACGGCTGACGGCTTTCGCCGGGGTGGTAGCACAACCCTCCGGGATCGTCCGGCCGCTCGAATCAGCCTTCGCCGCGCCGGCGGCCGTCGCCTATCGCAGCGAACCGGCCGCTCGACTGGCGACTGTCCGACAGGCCCGAGCGGAAACCGCCCGGGTAGTCTCCAGCATCTCCATCGGACCGCTCTCCGATGTGAATCTCCTCGGCGAACGCATGGAACTGGCACTGCCCTTGCACAACGCGCTCCCACAAGACGCCACCGTGCAACTGATCCTGCGGCCCGACGACGGCCGGCTCCAGATCCTGGAAAATCCCACGGTGGTCATCCCCGCCGACGGTTCGGTCGCCGCCAAGGTGCCTGTACGGGCAATCGGCACTGGGAATGTGACCGTGACGGTTTCCGTCACCCAGCCGGCGGGACCGACCGGCGGTGGTGCGCCGGTCGCTCGGCCCGCGAATCTGGAAGTACGGGTCCGGGCCACCTGGGAGTCGATCGGCGCGAACGTCGGCATCGCCGTGATCGCCCTTCTGTTGGCAGCCGGCATCTGGCGTACGGTGCGGCGCGGGCGATCCAACCGGCGTGCACCCGATGCGGAGATCGCTGGTGAACACGAGTCGGATTGGTCTGCGGTCGGGGAGCCGGCGGGTAACGTTGCCGCGGGTCCGGACGGTCCCCGAGTCTCCCAGGAGGACCGATGAAGCACGCTCGACCACGTGGTGTGCCGCGGGTCGTGCGGCCACCCCTGGAGACTGTGCTGCTCGCCGGCCCGGTGGCTCTCGGCGGCGACATCGATGCACCGACCGGCATCATCCCGATCGTTCCACCGAGTTCGGCCAGGCCCGGCGGTATGTACGCGTCGGCCGCCCCGACCGTGGTTGCCCCACCACGCCGGCGCAGCGCCTATGCCCCACTCGACACCGCCCCGGACCGGACGCAGACAGACCCGTGGGCGACCCCCGAAGCCACGCCGGACAACACCCTGGCCCCGGCCGCCGAGGAGACGGCGGCCACCACCAACCTCGGTCGCTCCTCGGCGCTGATGGCTTCCGGCACGGCGGTCTCGCGACTGCTCGGGCTGGTGCGCAACGTGCTGTTGGTCGCGGCGATCGGGACCACCGGTCTGGTGGCCGACGCCTTCGACGTGGCGAACAAGATCCCCAACATCCTGTTCGCCATTCTGGCCGGTGGGGTGCTCAACGCCGTGCTGGTGCCGCAGATCGTGCGGGCCTACCAGTCGCGCAACACTCAGGAGCGGCTGGACAAGCTCCTCACGCTCTCGGGCACCCTGCTGCTCGCAATCTCCGCGATTATGACTGCGGGCGCCACCATCATCATCGGGCTGTACGCGAACGACAGCTGGACCTCGGCGCAGATGTCGTTGGCCGTGGCCTTCGCCTTCTGGTGCACTCCGCAACTCTTCTTCTACGGCCTGTACACCCTACTCGGCCAGGTGCTCAACGCCCGCGGCCAGTTCGGGCCGTTCATGTGGGCGCCGGTCCTGAACAACATCGTCTCGATCATCGGCTTCGGTGCGTTCATCGCCATCTACGGCTCGGCTGCCACGGGACATGTGAACGACCTCGGCACCTGGGACGCCCAGAAGATCGGCCTGCTCGCAGGAACCGCCACCTTGGGCGTCGCCGCCCAGGCACTCATCTTGTTCGTGCCGTTGTGGCGCGCGGGTTTCCGGTGGAACATCCGTTTCGGCATCCACGGCATCGGGTTGAGATCGGCCGGCAAGGTCGCGTTGTGGACCTTCGCGGCGGTGATCCTCGATCAGGTCGGCGTGCTGTTCACCACCAGGTTCTCCAGCGGCGCACCGAACGCCGCACTCCGGGAGGCCCTCGGCGACTACACCGGCGACGGCATGGCAGGCCCGCAGGCGTTGGTCAGCAGCCTGGTGACGGGCGCACCGGACGCATTCGCCGTCGCCGGGAACGCCGCCTATACCCAGGCGCTGATGATCTACCTGTTGCCGCACTCCCTCGTGACAGTCTCCATCGCCACGGCACTGTTTACCGGGATGAGCGCGGCCGCCTCCGCGGGGGACTACGTCAAGGTGCGTACCGAGCTCTCCCGCGGCATCCGGACCGTTGGCGTGTTCACCGTATTCGCGACGGCGGTCTTCGTGGTCCTCGCCCAGCCGATCACCAAACTGCTGGTCCCCTCTGTCACGGCGGCCTCGGGGAAGGCCATCTCCGAGGTGCTGGTGGCGATGGCCTTCGGCCTCGTGCCGCTGGGCGCGATGGTCCTGATGAAGTGGGTCTATTACGCCTACGAAGACGGCCGCACGGTCTTTTGGATCCAGGTGCCTGGAACGTTGACGTTGGTGGGTGTCTCCTGGCTTGCCACCTTGCTGTTCGATCCGCGTTGGTGGGTCGTGGGTGTCGGCGTCGCCATGGCCCTGTCGAACCTCGTGGCCGTCCTCGGCCGGACCGCCGGGCTGCGGCGCACCCTGCATGGTCTTGACGGCGCCCGGATCGTGCAGATGCACGTCAAGGTGATCTTGGCGGCGCTCGTCAGCGCCGCGGCCGGGTGGGTGGTGTTGCGGTTCTTCGGCAACCTCTACGGCTTGTCGCTGATCCGGGCCGCCATCGTCACCGCCGCCGCGGGTGGTGCCATGACCCTGGTCTACTTTGGTGGGCTCAAGGCGATGCGCGTCCGCGAACTCGACGATCTCCTGCGGCCTTTCACCCGCAGGCTACGCCGCAAATCCCCCAGCTCAAGCGTGGCCGCCTGAGAGCACTACGGGCTCCGCGTACCATGTGGGGGTGATTGTGCCCCGTCGCGTGAAGGAGGTCAGGTGAACGGGCTCTCCGCCGGAGACACCCTTGTCGGCCGCTACCAGCTCGACACCCCGGAGACTTCCGACCTCGCCGATGTGACCGCGTGGTCGGCACATGATCGGGTGCTCGACCGGCATGTCCGGATCTCGATCCTGACCGGCGAGTACGTCTCCCAAGGGCTCGATTCGGCTCGACGGGCGGCCCTCGTCACCGAACCGCGGCTCGCGCGCATCCTCGATGTCGGTATCGAACGCGGGCACGCCTTCGTGATCACCGAACCCTTCATCGGGCTCACCCTGACGGAGATCGTGGCCGGCGGCATCATCGACCCACAGCAGGCACGCGCCATCGTCGGCGAGGCCGCAGAAGCACTGGAGATCGCGCGACGACACGGGGTGCACCACCTGGCGCTGCGACCGGATGCGATCCGCGTCGAGGGTGGGCGGGTACTCGTGACCGGGCTCGGCGTCGACGCCGGCATCTCAGGGCAGAATCAGAACGACTCTGAGCTCGCTTCCCGGCAGGACGCCATCGGGCTGACCGCCCTGTTGTACTACGCGATGACGGCCCGGTGGCCGGGCGGAAGCCTTGACCTCCCCTGGATCGATGCCGGCATCATCCACCCTCTGGATGCCTATCACGACGCCGGTGGCCCCGTGTCGCTGAGCACCGTGCGCTCGGACGTGCCTGCCGAACTCTCCGCCCTGTGCGACGACGCCTTCGTCTCGGGTGCAGAACAGGCACCCACGTCACCGGCCGAGGTGGTGACCCGACTGCAACCGTGGGGTGAAGTGACCGTCGTCGCCGCACTCCCCGCCTTCCTCCAACAGCCTGTCGCGGCGACCCCGCCAGCCGGGGTGAACCGGCAGTCCGTGCGCTCGACCTTCGGGAACGGCACGTCGACGCCCCGCCCTGGTACCCCACCACCCGCGCCGCCGGTTCGCCGACCACCCACGAGCCGGGTTCCGCGGCCGTACTCCGACCAGGTGGCTCCCCAGGGTCCCTCGACACTCACCATCCCCGGCGGTGGCGTCGGCACACCCGCGGTGCCATCGGTCACCTCACCCTACGTCCTCGCCGCCCCACAGCCGGCGTCCATGCATGAGGTACTCAGCCAACCGACGGAACCGCCGGCGGCCCCGACCCCCCCGCGTGGTCGCCGGTTCAACCCCACGATCCTGACCATCGCGCTCATCATCCTCGTCGTCATACTCATCGTCATCTGGGCGGTCAAGGCACTGATCGGTGGCATCGGTCCGGTCGTCGATGATGACGGTCGGGGTGGCGGCACACAACCTTCGGTGTCCAGCAGTGAGTCCACCGGGACCGACGCGTCGGAGACCCGGCCGGTGATCAGCAAGGGTGAAGCCATCGACCCGGAAGGCGCCGCGGCCGGGGATGCCGTCGGGGAGCACCCCGAACTCGCCGTGGATGCCTACGACGGCGCCCCCGACACCTGGTGGCGGACCCGCGAGTACAAGACCGCATCCTTCGGAGGTCTGAAGAACGGTGTCGGTTACGTCATCACCTTGCAGGACCCGGCTGCCGTGTCGACGATCGTCTTGAACACCGACAACACCGGCGGTCGTGTGGAGGTCCGGGCGACAACTATCGAGAAGCCGACCGACGGTCCCGTCCTCGCCTCGGCAGAACTGAGCGCCGAGACGGAACTGAGGTTCGACAAAGCCACTGCCGGGGACAGCTTCGTGCTGTGGTTCAGCGAGCTGCCCAAGGCGCCCGACGGCAAGTACCGGGTCGATCTGATTGAGATCCTCGTCTCCTGAGAAGGGCCTGCGGCACCTTCGGGCCGCTCCCGCGTACCGTGGAACACCACAGCGTCCGCCCGTGTTGACGCCAGCGACCGTGCATCCAAGGAGAGACATCCGTGACTGAGCAGACCGTCCATGACCTCATCGTGATCGGGTCCGGACCCGCCGGCTACACCGCCGCCATCTACGCCGCCCGGGCCGGCCTCTCCCCGGTGGTGGTCGCAGGGTCGGTCACCGCCGGTGGAGCATTGATGAACACCACCGACGTCGAGAACGTCCCCGGTTTCCCCGACGGCATCCTCGGGCCCGACCTGATGGACAGCATGCGTAAGCAAGCGGAGCACTTCGGCGCGCAGGTGGAATGGGACGATGTCGTCTCCGCCGAACTGGCTGCTCCGGTCAAGACCGTGGTTACCGCTGGCGGCGCCACGTTCCAGGCTCGGGCAGTCATCCTCGCGACCGGGTCCGCGTACCGGGAACTCAACCTTCCGCGCGAGAAAGAACTCTCCGGGCGGGGCGTGTCCTGGTGCGCGACCTGTGACGGCTTCTTCTTCCGCGACCAACACATCGCCGTCGTCGGAGGTGGGGACTCAGCCATGGAGGAGGCCACCTTCCTGACCCGGTTCGCTTCGAAGGTCACCGTGATCCACCGCCGCGACGAACTGCGGGCCTCGAAGATCATGGCCGAACGCGCCGTCGCCAACCCCAAGATCGAGTTCGCGTGGAACAGCGAGGTCACCCAGATCCACGGTGAGGACAAGCTCTCCGGCATCACCTTGCGCGACACGATCACGGGTGCCGAACGACCGCTGGACGTGACGGGCCTCTTCGTCGCGATCGGTCACGAGCCGCGTACCGAGTTGGTCGCCGGTCAGGTCGACCTGGACGACGAGGGCTACATCCAGGTGATCGGCCGCTCCACCAACACCAACCTCAGTGGGGTCTTCGCCTGTGGGGATGCCGTCGACCACACCTACCGGCAGGCCATCACCGCAGCCGGTTCCGGTTGTGCCGCCGCATTGGATGCCCAGCGTTTCCTCGCCGATTCCGAGGAGTCCTGATGGCTACCTTCGCTGTCACCGATGAGACCTTCGGACACGAGGTCATCGAGTCGCCTACGCCCGTGCTCGTGGACTTCTGGGCCCAGAACTGCGGCCCCTGCCACATGGTTGCCCCGGTACTGGAGGAACTTTCCGAGGAGTACGAGGGTCGCGTGCGGATCGCCAAGCTCGACACCGCCGCGAACCCGAAGCTGACTGCCGCGTACGCGGTGATGTCAATTCCGACGCTGAACATCTACGTCGGCGGCGAACTCGTGAAGTCGATCAAAGGCGCCCGTCCCAAGCGGACGCTGGTCAAGGAGCTCGACGCCGTCTTGGCGACGGTCTCCGCGGAGTCCACCGGATCCTGATCGGCGTCCGGCTCGTCGGCGCTCGGCTCGTCGGCGGTGGGGCTGGACGGTCGCAGCCGGCTCGTCGGCGGCGGGGCTGGACCGGTCAGCGCCGGGCCTGGCCTCGCACCCGTTCGCCCCGCGCGGCGCAACACGGGCGCGGGCGGACTGGGCAGGGTCGGGCTGAGCCCGCCGGCTCCCCGAGAGACGTCTGGGCGCGACGGTCGGAATAGATCCGGAGGCCATCCTCGTCACCCGCTCGATGCCCTCGCGTACCGATCGGGGGCAATGGTGTTTCTCGCGACCTGACATCCCCCTGACGGGGTCGCCTCTTCGCATGCGAGACTGTGCGACGTGAGCACTCCGACAGCCCCTTCGCACCCTGACGGCAACGGCGGCACGCGCCTGGACCCATGGTTCGGCTCGTACGCGGAGCGAGCGCATGGCATGCGCGCATCGGAGATCCGAGCTCTTTTCGCAGTCGCCAACCGGCCCGAGGTGGTCTCGTTGGCCGGCGGTATGCCGTATCTCGAAGGGCTCCCCCTCGACTCCATCGCGGAGACGATGCGGCGGCTCATCACCGAGAACGGCACGACCGCGCTCCAGTACGGCTCGGGGCAAGGTGACGAAACCTTGCGGGAGCAGATCCTTGAGGTCGTCCGGATGGAGGGCATCGACTGCCACCCCGACGACATCGTCGTGACCACCGGTTCGCAGCAGGCCCTGGACCTGATCACACGGATCTTCATCAACCCCGGTGACGTGGTGGTCGCCGAAGCACCCTCCTACGTCGGTGCCCTCGGCGTCTTCCGCTCCTACCAGGCCGACGTCGTGCATGTCCCACTGGACGCGGACGGCCTTATCCCGGAGGAGTTCGAGGCGACACTGACGAAGCTCGCCGCCGAGGGCCGACAGGTCAAGTTCCTCTACACGATCCCCAACTTCCACAATCCCGCCGGGGTGACACTGTCGGCGGAGCGCCGGCCCCTGATCCTGGAGATCGCACGCCGGCACCACGTGCTCGTGGTCGAGGACAACCCCTACGGCCTCCTGGGCTTCGACGGTCAGGTGTACCCCGCTATGCGGTCGATGGACGAGGAGGGTGTCATCTATCTCGGGTCGTTCTCGAAGACCTTCGCCCCGGGGTACCGGGTCGGGTGGGTCGTCGCGCCCCACGCTGTCCGGGAGAAGGTCGTCCTCGCGAGCGAGTCCTCCATCCTGTGTCCGTCGAATGCTTCGCAACTCGCCATCTCCGCTTACCTCCAGCAGAACGACTGGCGGGGTCAGATCACGCAGTTCCGGTCGCTCTACCGTGACCGGCGCGACGCGATGGTGGGTGCACTGGCGGAGCATCTTCCGGAGGCGACCTGGACCGTACCCGCGGGCGGCTTCTACACCTGGGTCAAGCTGCCGGCCGGTCTTGATGCCCGCTCGATGCTCCCTCGGGCCATCACGGCTCGGGTTGCCTACGTGTCCGGTACCGCGTTCTACAGTGACGGGAACGGTGCCGACCATATGCGCCTGTCCTTCTGCTTCCCGACCATCGAACGGATCCGTGAGGGCGTGCGCCGGCTTGCGGGGGTCATCAGTGCCGAACGCGAGCTGGTCGACATCTTCGGAACCGATGCGGCCCTCGATCCCGACCCCACCGATGTCGAGAACCCCTCCCCCGACCTCGCCTGACCCGACACCCCACTGCGCCCAAGGAGTTCAGCATCGTGTCCGACGCCGACGTCCCCGCCGTCCCTCTGGCCACCGGTCTCACTGATACCGATGGGCCGCCCGCGCCCGCGCGTAGTGGCATCACCGCTGCGGATGCCCGCGTGGTGATTCTCGCCGGCGGCCTCTCCCACGAGCGCGAAGTCTCTCTGCGGTCCGGTCGTCGGGTCGCGGAAGCGTTGCGCTCGGCCGGTGTGGATGTCACGGTGCGGGATGTCGATGCCGAACTGCTTCCCTTCCTCGCCAGCTCCCGTCCGGACGTCGTTTGGCCGCTGCTGCACGGCGCCAGCGGTGAGGACGGATCGATTCGCGACGTGCTCGAACTCATCGGTATCCCGTACATCGGGACCGGGCCACGGTCGTGTCGAGCGGCGTGGAGCAAGACGGTAGCCAAGGGCGTCGTCCTGTCGGCTGGGCTTTCGACTCCCCGCTACGTCACCCTGCCCCAGGCACTCTTCCGCGAGCTCGGTGCGCAGCCCGTCTTGGACGCCATCGTCGGGGAACTCGGGCTACCGCTGGCGATCAAGCCGACCCAGGGTGGATCGGCACTCGGGGTGACGATCGTGACCGACGCCGCGCAACTCCCCCGTGCGATGGTCGATTGCTTTGCTTATGGAGACGTGGCACTGATCGAGTCGGCGGTTGTCGGCACCGAGGTGGCTGTGAGCGTGGTGGACGACGGCACCGGGCCCCGCGCGCTTCCGCCCGTGGAGATCGTGACGGAGGGGCGCTATGACTACGACGCCCGCTACAACCCCGGAAGGACCGAGTACTTTGCACCCGCGCGCATCGACGCAGAGCTGACGGAGCAGGTCTGTGATGCGGCGCTTCGCGCCCACACCGCTCTCGGCCTGCGCCAGATCTCCCGCACGGACATGATCATCGACGCCGACAGAACTCCACAGTTCTTGGAAGTCAATGTTGCCCCAGGGATGACCGAGACATCGCTTCTCCCCCAAGCCGTCCGCGCGGCTGAACTCGATCTTCCGGAGCTCTATCGGTCGATCATCAACGGCGCCCTGGCCCCCGCGAAGTAGCACCGGCGGGCGGTGCGGGCGGAGGGCTCGGTGCGGGACTCCACGCGGCGGTTCCGGCGAGGTCGGTTCGATCCGGCCATTCGGTCCGGGTGCATCCGGTTCAGGCGCCCCCCGTCGAGCGGTGTAGTCATTTGCGCACTGTCGGTAGCGGGTCGTCCTCGGCGGTTGATCCGTGGGTGGGGCCAGTCCCTGATCGCTCATTATCTGGAGGACCGTTGATCCGGGTGTGGAAGCAGGGCGGGACACACACCCAAGTTCGGACCCGCACCGCTACTTCCGACCGCTGGTGTGTGCTCGCTGCGCGGCGCCGCATCGGGGCATTCACGGGATCGGCTGGAGTCGGCCATCTCCTCGGCAAAGACTTGATCCTCCGCTCGCCCAGATGCGCTGGTTGTTGAACGCTCGGTGGTTCTCGACTCAGAGCCCGACTTGGAGTCAGCACAAGGACCCTGCCGCTACTCCGGGCGGCTTTTCGTTTCGGGCTCCACGGCAGGGCTTACCCGCACCTAGCCTGGCCTACACCTGTCGGCGTTCGTGACTGTCGGCGTTCGTAACGGTCGATGCGCGGTGCCGTCGACGCCCGCTGTTACCTGGCGTCCCCTTTCGAGCCCGCCGCAATCGTGCTCTGGTACCTCGCTCCGTCGCCGGGAGCGTCATCCAGTCCGTCCCCTGTGCTCGTTCCGACGCGTGGAATCGGGGGTGAGAACACCGCAGCCGCCGCATCCAACACAACGGGGTGGACCGCTCGGTGTCGCGGGCTACGTGCACTTCCCCTACCTCGGGGCCGAGCCTGCTCTGTCGGTCGTGTGCCGACAACCTGTCATAGTGCGACGAGTGGTGTCACGTCTTTCGACTGGTCCCGAGGGGAAGGAACTAATCGACGCTGCACGGCCGTACCGCCCGCAGCCGGCCCGCCGACGATGAGGGCTCTTCTCGATCCTTAAGGTGCCCGGCCGATAGCTCGATTGCACCTCGCCCCAGCACCTCGCCCTGGTCTCTTGCGCTGACACTGACGACGCGTCCGCCTTTAGACGACTCCCGCCGCCCACCTGTTTCACGTGAAACAGTGCCCAACTCTCCTCGCACACGACCCACTATCCGTTGCTTCGCGGTACGGCTCGACCCATGGTGTTCGTCCGGGCTCGGTGAACCGCCATCTCCGCTCCCCCCACCCTCCCGTGGCTATCCGCTCCTTTGCCGCCGCCCACCATCGCCTCCTGTGTACGCCGGCCTCTTGGCCAACGCGTGGCCGCTCCGCCATCACGGTCTCATTGGACCGGAGCCGCGCCTGCCAAGTACCCCAGTACCTGGTGGCTTAGGTCTCACGGACCCCAACCCTCACCCGGCGCCACTCCTACTGCGCGGACAACTCAGCCCAACAGCAACGGTTCTGTACTCACTGGCTCTTCGGGCACCCTGCTCCCTTTTGCGCTCCAGTACGTGGCCCGCTGGCAACGCGGCCTCAGAACGCCGCGATGCGGGTCGTCTCCCCGTGGTCCAGCGTGGCCGGGTCCCCAGTTCGCCGCCCCCACCTACCGATGATCCGAGCCTGCCGTCTACAGCCAACAGCTGTCGGGCCGGAGTTCTCTGGCCTACCACCCCCGTTGGCCTCTCGGCTGGACGGCGATACCAGCATGCGAGAGGAGGCCATGGGCCTTGCCCGATCCGGAGCCTCGGTGGTCATTTGGGTCTTGTGCCGGTGCTTGAATGGCGCCCTGAACGAAGCCCTGAGTAGCACCGCGCGCCCAACAGCGCACGCATCGCGCGACACTAGTCAGGCGAGGACTCGTAGACTCTGGCGATGACATTCCGCCTTCGCCGCTTCGCTCCCACCGATGGCCATGCGACACACGCCTGCTTCTACCGTGCCGTTCACATCACCGCCGCCACAGATTACGACGCAGCCCAGCTGTCGGCATGGGCCCCGGACGACTTCGACTTAGATCTGTGGGTTGAAGCACGGAGCGCTCAGTCCACCGTTGTCGCCGACACAGGCGATTCGATAGTGGGGTTCGGTGGACTCGAGCACGGCGGATGCATCGACATGCTCTACGTCGACCCAGCTCATGGTTGTCGCGGAGTCGGAACCGCGATTCTCAGGTGGCTGACGAACCACGCTGCACGAAGCGGAACCCAACGGCTGACAGCCAACGTCAGCGCTACGGCTCGTGGGTTCTTCGAGGCACATGGGTTCGTCGTCACCGAACGCCGTGACTTTCTTCGTCGCGGGGTCTTGATCTTCAACTACGCGATGACTAAGAGCCTCACCACCGAAGACGAGCGCATCTCTGGTGGCTCCGGGAAGCGCTGATGACCGCTCCTCGACGAACTCGGTGAGGCCATTGGGCACGACGCATGGAGACGAACAGCGTCTAGAGAACTTTCGGCACGGGGCTCCACAGGCGACGTCAGACCCGGCACGTCAAGGCCATGGGTCTGATCCACTCGGACATGATGCCGGTTCGACACGCAGCGCCCACACGCAAAGGCTCGGAACCCTTCGGCCTGTGGCCATTGAGTCGAGTAGGGCGAGAGGTGTCATCCCTGCGGGCCAGCAGCAGTTTCCACAACCAGCCCCTTCGGTCAGCAACCGGGTCACCGTTAGGCAGCCGACCCATCGCGCACTAAGGCGAAACCACCCCGCGATCCGTCGACCGCCAGATCGACGGGCCGCGGCTCTTCACACCAAGCAGGCCGTCCCTGCCTCCGCTGGAGGGCACAACGGCAGGTTCGAGTCCGCAGATTGGCTTCTTCTAAAGCTGGTCCTCCCACCACGTGAATCAACCTCATCGGACCAGGAGTGCACGCGAGACCACGCCAGGCGATGCGATTCGTCGCAGCTCGCTAAAGCCACCACGCTTTGATCCCGGCCAGCAGGGGGTTGATCCGCCCGACTCTCTCCACCCGACTCTCTCCGCACAGACCGATCGCGGACCAAGACCAACGAACGCGACCTCCTTATGTGCGGATGCCTGGTCTAGGCCGGTCTTTGTGAGTAGGGGGTCCCGTACGGCCGGCTCCTTCTCAGGGCATCGCCGTTCGCTGGCTCCTGCGATCAGTCCGGCGGGCATCCGATCTTGAATCCTCGGAGCCCGATTCCTCGGCAGAGCTTTCGCGACTCATCGGACCTGTGGACCCTCCCGATACGGCACGCTCTCGGATGCCGTTCAGTGTTCGGAGTCCGTGCTCCACCAAGTCGGTTTCTCGGATCTGCAGTCACGACGACGGTGTGAAGCGAAGACCATCCTCTGTCGGGCACGGGATAAGGGCGTCGCCGCAATGGGGCATCTCCGCCCCCTCCGCGGGCGGGAGTTCCCACGATCGATTTCGCGAGCCAGGCTTGGTCTCGCACTCCGACCCGCGCAGCGCCGGCACCACCGCGCCGCGCCGTTCGGTGAGGCTTAGACACTCTCCCTAGTGACTAGGCAGGAGTCCACACAACAGGCGGTCGTTGTCGATACAGCAGGTCGAGGTATCCACTGTGAACGCAGTCATTGCCATCCAGCCGGCAGAAGCCCCGGAGGGTGTCTGGTCACAGCAATCGGGGCGTGGGACCCGTCATTACCCGACAGCTGGCGCCTCTGTTTCACGTGAAACACCGCACGGGTGGTACTCCTCGCTCTTGCGCACTGGCCACACAAGTCTTCGACGCAGAGGGTGGGCGGATGTTGTCAGCCCAGACACCGGCCTTCTTCGTACTCCGCGACGACAAGTACTGGTGAGTCCCGAACATGGCCCGCGCGGTTAGACCGAGGTGCTGAAGATGGCCCCGCCTAGTCGGACCGCGCCACGTAACAGTGAGTAGTTCGGAAGCGCGGCGGTGCGCCTTCAGGGCGCAGGGAGCGCCGTCCGGACCTTGAAGCGGTTGAGATTGCGGCGGTCGACTGAGTCGTCGCAGAGGCACGCACCCACTCGTGTTCCCCAGCCAGTCGCATGAGGTCATGAGGTTGGTGACGCGGGCGTGGACGCGGGTGGCTGGTGGTTGGCCGCGGCAGTCGAGTGTGGTCGATGGTAGTCGAAGTGAACGTTCCAGACGGCGATCGCCTCGGCTCGTTCGGTTTCCGAGTGCCAGGTGCGGGTGGGGAGTTCTTCGGCCAGGATCCGGTTGCGCGGCTCGACTTTCCCACTGTGGCGGGGTGTGTAGGGCCGGGTGCGTTGGTGACGGGAAGCTGTGACCAGGACGGTGGTGGCGAAGTCGACGGCGCGGTAGTTGGCACCGTTGTCGGTGTCAACCCGGGTGATGCGGGTGATGCCATGCGCGGCGAAGAACGCTGCTGCGCGATGCCAGAACCCGATCGTGGTCACGGCGGTCTCGTCCGCGAGGGGTTCGGTGTACGCCATCCGAGAGTAGCCATCGACTGCGCGGTGCAGGTACACGTACCCGCCCCTGGCTCCCTTCGTTTCGCCCGCACGAGGCGGCGCGCTTGGTTTGAGTCGCGCCCGTCGGCGCGCGTTCCGCCGCTGCCAGGGATGCGCCCGACCTTGACGTCCATATGGATCATGGGACCGGGGTAGCGGGCCACGATCGGACCCGGTTGACTGTTCGATACACCTGTCGGGTCCAAGTACCGGCACTTGTTGATCCCAAGGCGTACCAGCCACCGCCCGACCGTGCGCGGGGCGACCTAGATGCACCCAGCCGCGAGTTCGTGGGCGATCCCGGAAGTGGACCACTTGTGTGCCCAACGCAGCTCCTCGATCCCTGGCTACGACCACCGCAGGCGTCACCGTCGGCTGGCGGACCGGTTCACTGCCGCGATCGACCGAGGCGGCTTCACCACCTGCGAGGTAGCGGGCGCACCACTTCGACAAACACCTGCCGGGACACACCGACATCGGCCGCCACATGCGCGATCGCGCAACGCGCACAACGCCGGATCAATCGCAAGCACCCTTCAGGACTCAACGGGCGTCACGGTGAGGCGCGAGGGGTAGGCCCTTTCGGCGGACGGTTCTAGGAGTACTCCCATCCTGCCGCAGGGACCTACCCCTCCCCCACACCCCCACGTCACCGAACGACCCACAACACCCAGTCTTCGTCCGCAGCGGCCCGGGCGGACAAGGGTCGAGTTGAAGGCACCTTCCCGTCAATGACGATCGCCGACCGGCTCGCGTGAGGGTAGGTCATCGGGATGGACCTCGACGCAGGCCGCCCTCAAGACGCACCCACTTCACCGCGCATTCCACACTCTGATTCGCCATCATCGTTTCCAGTCATAGCCGAACAGCGCAACAGAATGGAAAGAGGAAGGACGGTCGGGCGAGATCACGCTCGGACTGACAGAAGCTGGCAGCGCGTTCTCGGCGCGACCCTGAAGAGCCGCTTTTAGCAACCCTTGGTGGGGGGCCTCCGCGACACATTGTCATCCTGGCTCCTTCGCCAATCGACACCGCCTGGGAGAGATGGCGTCGAGCTCGCGCGACTCTCCATCGCTACGCTCAGCACGATCAGGCCATATGGTGCCCGTGCAAGGACCAGGAGCTCCCCGCCATGCGGCACATCGAAAGCCCGTGCCTTCTTCGATCCTCGGGATCGCTGTCAGCTCAGCGGTGGGCGTGACGAGCCACCCCGGGACCTGGGTGCCTCGAATGTTTCGGGCCAGCAGTTCTTACCCCTTGATGATGGAGCTTGAAGGTCTTCATAGGCTCGACCGAGCTCGCTCTCCAGCCGTCTCGTCCCATGCTCATCGGTCAGGTTCAACAGACCCTCACCGATGGAGGGCGTCGAAGCCGGAACCCACGGTGGCTCCGCCGCCCAGGCGTAGGTCCACCTCACCATTGCTCGTCCGACCACTGGTTTCACGTGAAACACGGACGCTCGTGTGACGGTCGATGTCCGAGGCGAGCGGAAATGACAGGACTCTCAGTGGCAGCGCGGCGCAACACGGGTCTTCAGTCGGCGCGTAGGAAGATCGACGGTCAGTTGGTCGGCCGGGGTCACTCCCGATCGCGGTGCAACTCTTACCACAGAATGAAGCCCACTCCCTGAGCATGTTTCACGTGGAACGCCAGTTGCTCTCCCGATCGCGCACTCGATCGAGCGATACGGGAGAAGTGAACAGCGGCGTTCCCCGGAGCCGTCTGTCGTACTCTCAACCGACCTTCCGAGGAACCACTCCCCCGCGCCCTGACATGGTCTTCGGGGACACCCCTCACCGACCTGGGTAGCAGTGATCCGATCACTGGTAGGCCGGTGAACCCCCAGGCCAAGGTTCTCTGAGGTGACGTGGTTCGGCTCGTGCAACGCGCGATCCACCTACTGAAGCCTCTGGTGGGAATCTCGCCATCAAGACTCGTTGAGCTAACCATCCCCTTTGGTGTTCGCACTCCACATGAGGGTGCGAAGAGCGCTGAGCCTCAACGCCTACACCTTTGCTGCGCGGCCGCCACAGGACCGACACATCCGGGCCCTCGTGGCCCAGGCCGCGCATCGAGACGCCATACCCCAAAGACGGGAGCGCGTGCAGCCGACAAGGCACCCGCACCCACAGATTAGACCGCTCCGTGTAACGAGTGCCTTGCCCACCACCCCGGTACCCACGTCATCCCCACTCCACGCGGCTGCCCGTCTTCCTGCCCTCCCGGCCTCCGCACCTGCGCACCTGCGCACGGCACCGGATACACCGGAGGGTCCTGCCTTGGCAGGACCCTCCGAGCGAGTCGGAAGCATTCTCCTCTGACGAACCGCCGATCTCGAACTCGGAAGGCTCGGTGGTACTGCTACTTCCGAAGCAAGCCCGGATCCTCCGGCGCCATTAGATCCAGGATCCGGTTTAGGTCCTCCACCGACGCGAACTCGACCGTGAGCTTCCCCTTGCTCTTGCCGAGATCAACCCGGACCCGGGTCTCGAATCGATCAGAGAGGCGACTGGCGAGCTCGTCGACGGCAGCGGAACGCTGGCCGGCGCGAGGCTCACGAGCTGGCTTCTTCTCCTCGCCACCACCGAGCGCAACGATCTCCTCGGTTGCCCGAACCGATAGGCCTTCCGCCACTATCCGCTGAGCGAGACGCTCAATCTGCGCGCCATCCGTCAGCCCCAACAAGGCACGAGCATGGCCCGCGGTGATCACCCCAGCCGCAACTCGTCGCTGAACCAACGGAGGGAGCCGCAGCAGGCGGAGCGTGTTCGAGATCTGCGGACGACTACGTGAGATTCTGTCAGCGAGTTCCTCATGCGTGCATCCGAAGTCGTCCAACAGCTGCCGATAGGCCGCCGCCTCCTCCAGCGGATTTAGTGCGCTGCGGTGGAGGTTCTCCAATAGCGCATCGCGTAGGAGGTCTCCGTCCTCTGTCTCCCGAATGATCGCGGGGATCGTGGCGAGTTCAGCGGCCTTGGTCGCCCGCCACCGCCGTTCACCCATAATGAGCTCGTACTGGCCACTCTCCCCAGCGACCTTGCGGACCACAACCGGCTGGAGAACGCCGATCTCCTTGATCGAGCCGACCAGCTCTTCCAGCTCACCGTCGTCGAAGTTAGTGCGTGGCTGCCTCGGGTTCGGCCGGATCGAGTCCGTGGGCAGCTCAGCGAAAGTCGCACCCGGTACCGGGACGAGATCGGACGCCTCCCCGCCCCCGGCGCCAGCACCCTCGCCGCCGACCGCCGAAACCTCGCCAGTTGACGTAGACCGAACTCTTGACTCACCACGATCGTCTGGCGTCGGTGACGCGGCATTTGGCACCGTGGCGGCCGTGACCGGCTCCGTGGCCACTGCCACCGAACCAGCGGCCGACGCGCCCACACCCCCTCCGCTGATCACCGAGGGTCGATCAGCAACAGCCGCGCGATCCGCCATCACAATCGGCTTCACCGAAACACGTCCACCGGAGCGTCCGCTACCGCGGTCAACGTCGACGTTGACATTTCCGGACGCGGTTGAGCGAGCGCCGATGGCCGCGGCGTCGACAGCTGCAGTTGTGGCCATCCCCTCGCTCGATGAACCCTTCTCAGCACCCTTTTCCCCGTCCGAGAAGAAGACATCCACGGGACGTTTCCCCTCAGGGCCGGTCGGAATTAGAGCACCGAGCCCTCGTCCCAATCCACGCCGCTTCTCGCTCATCCAACTTCCTCACGTTCGATCTGAACGGCGTAGCCGTCGGCCACTTCGTCTTCCAGCAGAACCTCATCACCCTGGCCGAAGACGGCATCGATGGGTGTGAGATGAGCACCGCGCTCCGCGAGTTCGCGCGCCGCTTCCAAGTAGGCAAGTGCGCCAGTCGATCCCGGGTCGTACGTCACCACCGTCTGTCCATGGCTCGGGGCCTCGGAGATACGCACCGACCGCGGCACGCTTGTCCGTAGCGTCTGCTCTGGGAAGTGTTCGCGCACCTCCGCGGCGACCTGCTGCGCAAGGTTCGTCCGCCCGTCATACATGGTGAGCAAGATGCTGGAGAGATGCAGGCCTGGGTTGAGATGGGCCTTGATCATCTCGATCGTCTTCAAGAGCTGGCTCAGACCCTCGAGCGCGTAGTACTCGCACTGAATCGGGATCAGCACTTCGCGCCCGGTGACGAAGGCATTGACAGTCAGCAGCCCAAGGCTGGGCGGGCAGTCGACGAACACATAGTCGATCTGGTCGTGACCGGCCGCGACACGACTCTCCAGGTACTCGTCGACAGCCCGCCGGAGGCGAGTTTCACGTGAAACCAGCGAGACGAGTTCGATCTCGGCGCCGGACAGATCGATAGTGGCGGGTACACACCAGAGAGTTGGGATCTCCGGACACTGCTGTACAGCCCTGGCCAGCGGTGCGCCTTCGACTAGTACTTCGTAGACCGACGCTGTACCGGCCCGATGCTCGACACCCAGGGCCGTCGAGGCATTGCCCTGCGGATCGTTGTCGATCACGAGCACGTTCAGACCAGACTGGGCAAGCCCTGCCGCCAGGTTAACCGTGGTCGTCGTCTTACCGACGCCACCCTTCTGGTTCGCCACCGTGATGATCCTCGTATGGCTCGGCCGTGGGAACCGCTGCCCGTGGAGCTCGATGCGTCGCCGGGCATCGATCGCCAACTGTGCAGCCAAAGGCGTTGAGTCGTCCATCTCGGGGAGGCTGGCGACTATCTCCGCTCGCTCGACATCGGCAGCCTCGGGGGCCTCATCACCCCCTGAAGCTTCGGGCGGTGAGACCCGAATCCGATCCGCAAAGCCGTCACCCGACCATACAGGGCTGTCCGTCACGCTCGTCTCCTCCATTGGTGCGTTTCGACGGCCCCGGCCCAGTCGGAGCGCATCCATTGCACGCCCCCACATCTGACCACGTTCCGCCGCCATCAAGTGTGCCGCACAATCCGGAGGACCGTGGTGCTCTCCACACCCGGAAACGATGTGACCTGCAGGATCTCTGGAAAACTGCCTCCAAGTTTCCGCACAGCGCGTGATGCGGGCGGAATCTCGTCACCTACGTTGCGCCCCTTGAGTGCCACCATCTCGCCACCTTTGCGCACTAAAGGAAGACATATCCGAACAAGCTTCTCAAGGGCTGCGACCGCCCTAGAGGTCACCGCATCACACTCCCACGCCCCATGGAACTCCTCCGCTCTACCTCGGCAGACCTCGACGTTCTGCAACCCCATCTCACCCGAGGCCAGCCTCAGCCAGTCACAGCGACGCTCCATCGGTTCGACCAATCGGAAATCGGTTCCAGGCAACATTGCCGCCGCCACCAGCCCGGGGAAGCCAGCACCCGAACCGACATCCGCCACGGTCCCGCTCATCGGAAGACACTGCACGACCGCCGCCGAGTTCAGCAGATGTCGCACCCACAAACGGGGCAACTCTCGCGGACCTATCAGCCCTCGCAGTTCACCTTGTTCCGCCAGTAGCTTCGCGAAAGCAGCAACAGGCTCATACGCGTCACCGAAGTACCCCTGAAGGTCCTTCGTACTCACCGCCGCATCGGACGGCCCATCGAGCGTGATCATCGACGTGCTCCTCGTCATCTCGAGCACATCGTTTCACGTGAAACAGGCTCTCCTACACATCCGTCTCGGCGTGGCCGCATAGAAACACCCCCCGCGCTCAAGGCACGAGGGGCGTTGGGCGGAATTCCGTCACAAAGGATAGATGACGACAAACCTATGCGGATCTACGCCCTCCGAATCGCTCCGAAGTCCGGCAGCCGCAACGGCATCGTGTACCACCTTGCGCTCGAACGCATTCATCGGTTCCAGTGAGGCCTTCGTCGCCGTCGAACGCACCTGCTCGATCGCGTCCTCGGCAACCACCGTCAGCTGTGCGCGACGCTCGGCACGGAACCCCGCGATGTCCAGCATCAACCGACTCCGGTCACCGGTGCGAGTCTGCACAGCGAGACGGGTCAATTCTTGCAGAGCATCGAGAACCGAACCTTCGCGGCCTACCAGGGCCTGAAGGGACTGCGTGTCGTCTGCCACGATCTCCACCGCTGCCCGACCATGTTCGACGTCGATATCGATATCACCGTCCAGGTCAGCGATATCTAGTAGCTCCTCGAGGTAGTCCGCAGCGATCTCGCCTTCCTCTTCCAGGCGTTTGTTATCACTACCGCGGTGCCGGGTCGAATCTACCGCTGTCACCGACTCCGACTGCTCTTCGTCGGCCGGGTTATCCATGGACCTCATCAGCTCTCCCTTGCGTCGGCAGTCGAGGCCGACCAGTGTCGACTACTTCTTCTTCGGCTTCTTGCGTGCGTTTCCGGACGAGTCGGCGGGCCGCCCTTTCGCACCACCGGCCCCTGAACCACCACCTTTGGCAGCGCCACCGCCCCCTTGCTTACCCCTTGCCGTCTTCGCACCACCGCTCTTCGCGGAGGACTCACCCTTCTGGGCCGGTACCGACTTCTCCTCAGTCGAATCCTGCGCCGGCGACTCATCCTTCGGCTGGCTACTGTGGGCCGCAGCGGCGCCGGCGGCGGCAACCGCACGAACACCACCGGCCGGACCCTTCTGCCGGTTCTTGCGCTTCGGTTGCACCCGCTGACCCCTGGGGGCCTCGACCTCTGGCTCTGCCTCCGCGACGATCCCCTTCGCAGCCGCCTTACGCTCCTTACGAGCCCGCTGCAGTCGCTCGGCTTCGGAACCGGGAGCGGGCATCCGGCGGATCGTGTAGAACTGCTGCCCCATCGACCACAGGTTGGTCGTCGTCCAGTAGACCAACACACCGACCGGGAAGTTCACCCCGGACACCGCGAAGATGAAGGGGAAGACGTAGAGCATCATCTTCTGCGTCGAGGCCATTGGCCCTTCAAGGGCGGCCTTCGGCATGTTCTTCATCGTCAGCTGCCGCTGCGTGAAGAAGGTCGTCGCGCACATCGCGATGATCAGGATGCCGATGACGATCTTGCTCTGGGTGCTCTCGGTCTTGAGGAAGATGTCGGAGAGCTGCGCACCGAAGACAGTGGATGTCTCGATGTTCTTGGCGACCTCTTTGGTGATCGGACCCAAGGGGTCTTGAGTTCCCTCGGAGATCTTCTTCAACGAGTTCAGCACGCGGAACAGCGCGAAGAAGATGGGTGACTGAGCCAGGATCGGCAAACACGAGGCGAACGGATTCGTGTTGTGCTTGCGGTACAGCTCCATCGTCTCGCGACTCAGAGCCTCCCTGGAGGCTGGGTCGCTCTTTCCCTTGTACTTCTTCTGAATCGCTTGCATCTCGGGTTGGATCAGCTGCATCCCCCGGGAGGCCTTGATCTGCTTGAAGAAGAGCGGAATCAGCAGTATCCGGATGATGATCACCAGGCCGACGATCGACAGCACCCAGGCCGGCCCGGCGCCGTCGGAGAACCCGAAGAACATCAGCACCTGGTGACACAAGTACATCAACCAGGAGACGAGCCACTCGATCGGGTAGAGGATCTTGAACAAGTCCATGCGGGGTAACTCCTCAACGTCGTGCGTTCACGACGCGCTGTCGGGCTGGGACGGATGGGTATGCCGGGCGGGCGGCACGTCGTCGACGCCGCCCAGGCTCCACGGGTTACAGCGCAAGAGCCGCCACAACGCCAAGCCTGTCCCCCTCAGCGCCCCGTGACGCCGAATAGCCGTCACCGCGTAGGAGGAACATGACGGGTAGTACTTGCACGTGGGTCCGGTCATCGGCGAGATGACTCGTTGATAACCGCGCAACAGCCCGATCAGGACGACGGCGGGCAGTCGGCGGACAGTGTCCAGGAGGCGCTTCAGCAGCGGTCTGCCGGTAGGCGAACCGTCGTCGTCGATGCCGACCCGAATGTCCACCTGCGTCATGATTGCGAACCTGCCCGTTCAGTCCACCGCGCGACGGCCGTCTCCAGCCCTCGGCCGAGATCCCGGTCAAGGCTATCGAAAGCTGCCGATGCAGCGGCCGGCAACGCACGCACGACAACACGCGCGTGGGCCGGGAGCGAGGTTAATCGTTCGCAGGTCGCCGCCCGCAACCGTCGTTTGACGGCATTGCGCGCGACCGCGTTACCGACAGCCCTGGAAACCACGAAGCCGACCTGTGCCGACGCCTCGCCGTCGAGGTCCGCCGCCAGATGGACGACCAGCGTCGACCGGCCCGCGCGCACACCGCGCCGCACCGCCCGCTCGAAGTCGACGGAACGGCGCATCCTGTGCGCCGCGGGAAGCACGCTCAGGCAGAGAGTTCGCTGCGGCCCTTGCGCCGCCGCGCAGCCAAAATCGCGCGGCCCGCACGGGTGCGCATGCGCAGCCGGAAGCCGTGGGTCTTGGCACGCCGACGGTTGTTCGGCTGGAAAGTCCGCTTGCTCACGAGATGCTCCAAGAACGTCGGGGATGTACACCGTCAGGTTCCTCGACGATGCCGGTCGAACCATGGCGGTCCGAAAGTCTGCTACCACTCACTGGCGTTTCCGAGCGTAGGCGCGCGGAAGCTGCCTGAGCGGCTGTCCGACGTTACGCCGTGAACCCCCGGTCGGTCAAACGGACCGGGGGCGTACGAGCCAGCCATCTCACCAGCGCTGATCGTGTCCCGCCACTCAGATTCGCAGACCACAGCCTGTGGACAACTATGTGGACGACGCGAAACGTGGCACGATCTCCTCACGCCCCCTTGCTTGCCAGCGAAGGGCGGACCTGTGGGCAGCATGTTCCGCAACCAGCCATGTGAGGACGAACGTGTCGAATCCGGACGAGAACATTATGGACGTCTGGGCGCAGACCTTGAGCATTCTGGAGTCCAGCCCGGACATCACCCAACGGCAGATCGCGTTCATCCGGCTGGCGAAACCACTGGCCATCCTCGATGACACCGTTTTCATCGCAGTCCCGCACGAGCAAACGCGCACCTACCTCGAAACCAGCGTCCGCGACGACTTGGTGACTGCCGTCTCCTCCTGTCTCGGTCGCGAAGTCCGTTTCGGTATCACCGTGGACCAGCAGCTCAGTTCCGAGCCGGTGGTCGCACCAGCGGCGATCCCCGCGGTCGAACGCCCTGAAGTCGACCTGGATGATGACACCGAGCCTCGGCCCACTCCCCCCTTGCCTCGGCCGAAAGCCGAGCCGACGCGCCTGAATCCGAAGTACATCTTCGAAACTTTTGTCATCGGTCCGTCCAACCGGTTCGCCCATGCGGCAGCCGTCGCGGTCGCCGAGGCGCCAGCCAAGGCGTACAACCCCCTGTTCATCTATGGCGGCTCGGGGCTGGGCAAGACCCACCTCCTGCACGCCATCGGGCACTATGCGCACAATCTCTACCCGCATGTGCGGGTCCGTTATGTGAACTCTGAGGAGTTCACCAATGACTTCATCAACTCGATCGGCGAGGGCAAGGCTGGTGCCTTCCAACGACGCTACCGGGACGTCGACGTCCTGCTGATCGACGACATCCAGTTCCTGCAAGGCAAGGAACAGACGATGGAGGAGTTCTTCCACACCTTCAACGCCCTCCACAACGCCAACAAGCAACTCGTCATCACATCCGATGTGCCGCCCAAACAACTCAACGGCTTCGAGGACCGCCTACGGTCCCGGTTCGAGTGGGGCCTGATCACCGACGTCCAGCCACCTGACCTCGAAACCCGCATCGCCATCCTGCGCAAGAAGGCCGCAAGCGAACGACTGGCGGCCCCGGCCGACGTCTTGTCCTACATCGGTTCACGGATCTCAACGAATATTCGGGAGCTCGAGGGCGCCCTGATCCGTGTCACGGCCTTCGCCAACCTCAACCGCCAGGAAGTCGACCTTCCGCTGGCTGAGATCGTGTTGAAGGACCTCATCACTGACGAGGATGCCGCCGAGATCACGCCGGCAACGATCATCGGACAGACCGCTGCCTACTTCGGACTGACGATCGAGGATCTCTGCGGCAGCTCTCGCTCACGTGTCCTGGTCACCGCCCGCCAGATCGCAATGTACCTCTGCCGTGAACTCACCGACCTCTCACTTCCCAAGATCGGACAACAGTTCGGCGGCCGGGACCACACCACGGTCATGCACGCCAACCGCAAGATCTCCGAGCAGATGGCCGAGCGACGATCGACGTACAACCAGGTGACCGAGCTGACCAGCCGCATCAAACAGCAGCAACGAAGCTAGGTCGTCCACAGCCCCGCATCGCCGCCATGCACATTCACACAGGCAAGCTGTCCACAGGGTGTGGCACTCATCCCACACATATACACAGTCATCGATACCTGCAATTTCAACGTTCATCAGTGGCGCGGTACGTAGACAGGTGATCTGTCCACAGCCTTGCCCACAGCCCGCTCGCCCATGAAGCACGCCGGCATCCCCAACCTTGTCAACACGTACGATCTGGGAGCTGTCAGAGCCGTGACCTTCACCCTCAAGGAGAAGTTCACAGTTGTGAATTGCGCTGTGGATAACTGTGGATGACTGCCGTCCAGCTGTGCACGACCATCGCTCTTACGGTGGACGGTCTGTGGGGAGATTTCCGCCATCCACATGGACGCCGACTTGTCCACGTCGTCATCCCCCGCTCCTCCACACCCAGAACGGTCGCCTCACCTGCGTATACGACGGTTGTCCACGGTTTGCACAACGCCTACTACTACGACGATTCATCTACGAGGGAGATTTTCGAGCACCTTCATCAGCCTGTGACCCCGCCTACTGGTCAACCGGGCGACCCACCGTCATCCAGGCTCCGACCAGCCGCTAGCTCGCGTAGGGTGGCGCCAGAAGAGCACAGGGATCTCCCCCTGGGCCGACGTAGCTGCCTGTCGTACGGATGAGAGGGTGTGGGATGAAGTTCCGCGTTGAGCGTGATGTCCTGGCGGACGCGGTGACCTGGACCGCACGAACACTACCTACCCGCCCTCCCGCTCCGGTGCTGGCAGGGGTCCGCATCGAAGCCGATGCGGATGGCACCTTGGGACTCGCCAGCTTCGATTACGAAGTCTCCGCCCGTTCCGAGATCCCCGCCGAGGTCAGCGATCCAGGAACCATCTTGGTTTCCGGACGCCTGCTGGCTGAGATCTCTCGCGCCTTCCCCGCCAAGCCGGTCGACTTCGCAGTCGACGGCGCCAAGGTTTCGGTCACTTGCGGCGCAAGTAGATTCACGCTCCTGACCATGCCGGTCGACGATTACCCAGCATTGCCGGCGATGCCGGAGATCTCAGGCACGGTCTCGGCGGACGAGTTGACTCATGCCGTCGCACAAGTGACAGTGGCCGCCAGTCGCGACGACACCTTGCCCCTGCTCACAGGTGTGCGGATGGAGATCGAGGGCGAGCGGATCACCATGCTCTCGACTGACCGATACCGGCTCGCGCTGCGCGAACTGACTTGGACACCGGCTTCCCCGGGATACTCGGCGATCGCCCTGGTGCGGGCCCGGACACTCAACGACGTCGCCAAGTCGCTGGGCGGCGCCGGTCAGGTGAACATCGGCCTCAACACGGGTGGCGGTATCGACCTCATCGGATTCGAGGCCGGTGGGCGGCACACCACCTCCCAGTTGGTAAACGGTGACTACCCGGCTGTGCGTCGCCTGTTCCCCGAAGAGACGCCGATCCACGCGGTCGTCCCCACCCAGTCGCTGATCGACGCCGCCAAGCGGGTCGCGCTGGTGGCGGAGCGCAATACCCCTATTCGCCTCTCATTCAGCGAAGGCCAGGTGGTGCTGGACGCCGGTCAGGGCGACGATGCGCAAGCATCGGAGGCGCTGGAGGCCGTCCTGGTCGGTGAAGACATCTCGGTGGCATTCAATCCGCATTTCCTGCTCGATGGTCTGGGTGCGCTCGGTACGGATTTCGTCCGGCTGAGCTTCACACATCCGAATAAGCCGGTCGAGTTCACCGGCCAAGACTCGCTCGAGGGCGAGGATTCATCGCATTACCGCTATCTGCTCGTGCCTATTCGTTTCGGTGGCTGAGTAGACCCGCAGAGGGGACTTCCATGGGCATACATCTGGGACTTGTCGGTCTTGGCAAGATGGGTGACAATATGCGCACTCGTCTGCGGGCGGGGGGCATTGAGGTCACGGGTTACGACCCGCGGCCGGAGGTATCAGATGTGCCGACCTTGGCCGCATTGGTGGATCGGCTGCCGGCAGACGCCCCCAAACTCGTGTGGGTGATGGTGCCGGCAGGGGCCCCGACCCTTTCCGTGGTGACTGAGCTGGGCACTTTGTTGCGACCCGGCGATGTGGTGATCGAGGGCGGTAACTCGCATTACGCAACTGATCAGGAGCGTGCGAGGGAATTAGCTGAGCGTGGCATCGGATACCTCGATGTCGGTGTGTCCGGCGGTGTCTGGGGGTTGGAGAACGGCTATGGCCTGATGGTCGGTGGTGAGAACAATGTCGTGGCGGCCGCAATGCCGGTCTTCGACGCTCTGCGCCCGCCCGGGCCACAAGGCGAAGGCTTCGTTCACGCCGGCCCTGTCGGTGCCGGGCACTTCGCCAAGATGGTCCACAACGGCATCGAATACGGCCTCATGCAGGCCTATGCCGAGGGCTACGAACTACTCGCGGCCAAAGAGCTCGTGACGGATGTGCACGGCACCATGAAAGCCTGGATGCGCGGTACCGTCGTACGGTCATGGTTGCTGGATCTCTTCGTGCGAGCTCTGGACGAGGACCCACAGCTAGCGCGAATCGATGACTGGGTGGATGACACCGGTGAAGGCCGCTGGACCGTCGATGAGGCCATCGATAATGCGGTACCGCTGCCTGTGATTTCTGCCGCGCTGTTTGCGCGATTCGCCTCACGACAGGAGGAATCACCTGCGATGAAGGCCGTGGCGGCGTTGCGTCAGCAATTCGGCGGGCACGCGGTCAAACCCGCAGGTCCCGGCGTCTAGTGTCGACTGGCAATGTATTTCTCGCATGTCTCGCTGAATGATTTTCGCTCGTATGATGCGGTCGATGTCGAATTTGAGCCGGGAATTAATGCCTTGGTCGGACCTAATGGCCAGGGGAAGACCAACCTGATCGAGGCCCTCGGCTATCTGGCGACGTTGAGCAGCCACCGGGTACCGTCCGATGCGGCGCTGGTCCGAGCTGGCGCTGAGCGTGCAGTGATACGTGCCCGGGTGGTCAGGGGTGATCGTGCGCAGTCGATCGACATCGAAATCACGCCAGGGAGGGCGAATCGGGCTCGAATCAACCGCTCCCCTGCGAAGCCGCGCGACATTCTCGGAATTGCTCGCACGGTGCTCTTCGCACCCGAGGATCTGTCGCTGGTCAAGGGGGATCCCGACGGCCGACGGCGCTACCTGGACCAGCTAGCGGTGCTCTTCGTACCGCGAGTGGCGGGGTTGCTCAGCGACTACGACCGGGTACTCAAGCAGCGCGCCGCCCTGCTCAAGTCAGCCGGTATCGTGCGGCGCGGTGGCGCGGGAGTATCGGCGTTGGAGACCTTGGAGGTCTGGGATGCGCGACTCGCCGGCCTCGGCGCAGAGATCACTGCCTTGCGCTACCAGCTGGTCGGTGCGCTGGCGCCCTATGTCTCGGCCGCCTATGAGCAAGTCAGTGCTGGGCAGGGCGAGGCGGTTGTGACCTACCTTTCGTCGGTTGCCGGTGGTGGTGGTCCCGCGGGCGAATTGGCCGGCGATGCGGCCGATGCAGCAACGGTCTCCGCGGCGATGCTGGAGGCTATGGCCGAGGTGCGGAACAAGGAGATCGAGCGCGGGGTCAATCTAGTGGGCCCGCATCGCGATGATGTCGGGCTGGTCCTCGGCGATCTCCCGGCAAAGGGCTACGCGAGCCATGGTGAGTCCTGGTCCTTCGCGCTGGCCTTGAAGCTCGCCTCTTACCGCCTGCTGGCTGAGGGACCCGCGCAAGGCCATGACCATCTGCCTTGGGTTTCGAACTGGGGGCCGGACAGCGAGCCGGTGCTGGTCCTTGACGACGTCTTCGCCGAGTTGGATGTGCGCCGGCGCGATCGGTTGGCGGAACTGGTCGCGAAGGCCGGTCAAGTCATCATCACGGCCGCAGTGCCGGCAGATGTCCCGAGAGAGTTGGTCGGGGCGCACTTCGACGTCTCCCAAGGTCAGGTGCGTCGTGTCTGATGAGGATCATGCCGCGATGCAGTCGCCGGCATCACCCGGACCGTTCGCTGGTTCGTCGCGCTCAGCTGCCGACTCGCCAACACCTTCGCTGGGGTTGCCGGTCAGCGAGGTGGCCGATCTGACACCGCCGGAACAGGTCGCGAGGGCCGCATTGAACCGGGCCAAGGCAGCTGCTCGGGCCAAAGGCATTCGTCCTGGGCGAGGCCCCCGGCGCATTCTGGCCGAGCCTGTGACCTCGGGTCCTCGCCCCGGCGGCCGTGACCCTCAACGGGTTGCGGACGTGGTGTCGCGGTTGGTCGCGGAGAAGGGGTGGACCGCAGATGTCTCGGTAGGCGGCGTCATCGGCCGGTGGCGGGAGGTCGTGGGTGATCAGATCGCGGATCACTGCACTCCTGAGACGTTCGACGACAAGGCGCTGGTCGTGCGGGCCGATTCGACGGCCTGGGCCACTCAAGTGCAGATCCTCATTCCCCGCCTGCTCGAGCGGTTAACGGTCGAGGTCGGTGAGGGCGTTGTCGAGAAAGTCACCGTCCTTGGCCCGGCGGGTCCAAGTTTTCGCAGAGGTCCACGGTCCGTGCGGGGTCCGGGAGCCCGCGACACCTGGGGCTGAGCACACCCTCCTCGGGTGTTGTGGATACCCATGTGGATAACAATGTGAAGGACTGGTCCAGGTACTGGCCGGATCTGTCGCAGATGGCCCACCGATGTGCCCGGGATGCCAGGAAATCAGCGGCCCGCGGACCCTTGGCAGGTAGACTATGAAGGTCGTTCCCGGGATGCGTTTTCGCTTGTCGCCCGTACCCGGTTCCTGAGGGGGCCGCACGGTCGCGATGGTCGGCGTGGGCCGTTCCCGGGATCAGGAGAACCGTGCACCTATCACTGAGAATTCGCCAGAACCCGGCGTCTTCGCGGTGTGTGGATGATGATGAGGAGCCTTCCCGCCAGTGTCCGACCAGACTGACACCACCCGCACATCTGCCCCCATCTCCAACGGCAACTCCCGACCGGTCGACGGTGACTACGGCGCCTCTGCGATCACGGTGCTCGAAGGGCTGGAGGCCGTCCGCAAACGACCGGGCATGTACATCGGTTCCACGGGTGAACGCGGCCTCCATCACCTTGTGTACGAGGTTGTGGACAACTCGGTGGATGAAGCCCTCGCGGGCCACGCCACCTCGATCGATGTCACCCTGCTCGCCGATGGCGGTGTCCGGGTCGTCGATGACGGACGCGGTATCCCTGTCGAGATCCATCCAACCGAGGGCCGGCCGACCGTCGAGGTCGTCATGACCATCCTGCATGCCGGTGGAAAGTTCGGCGGTGGCGGCTATGCGGTTTCCGGTGGTTTGCACGGAGTGGGCATCTCGGTCGTGAATGCCCTGTCGCGCAAGGTCGTCACCGAGGTTCGCCGTGATGGGCACGTGTGGACCCAGCGATTCGCCGATGGCGGAAAGCCCGACGGTTCGCTTGAAAAGGGCGCCGCAGTCGAGGGCACGGGAACCACGCAGACTTTCTGGGCCGACCCACTGATCTTCGAGACCACGAGCTACGACTTCGAGACCCTTCGGGCTCGTTTCCAGCAGATGGCATTTCTGAACAAGGGCCTGCGGATAACCTTGCGCGACGAGCGGCCCGAACACCTGGGCACCGAGGACGAGGTGACCGGCGGTGGAGCGAGTGCCGTGAGCCCGGAACCCGGCTCCGAGGACCAACCGGCGGAATCCACCGCCGAGGTCGCGGCAGCTCCGGCGCGAACCGTCACGTACAAGTACGACGGTGGGTTGGTCGATTACGTGGCCCACCTGAACTCCACGAAGAAGGTCGAGCGGGTCCATCCCGAGATCATCGACTTCGAAGCCGAGGACACCACCAAGCGCATCTCCGTCGAGATCGCGATGCAGTGGACCAGCGCTTATTCCGAGTCGGTGCATACCTACGCCAACACGATCTCGACAACCGAGGGTGGTACCCACGAAGAGGGTTTCCGGGCGGCGCTCACCGGGCTGGTGAACCGTTACGCCCGCGACAAGGCGATCCTCAAGGACAAAGATGAGAACCTGACGGGCGACGACGTCCGCGAAGGTCTCACCGCCGTATTGTCGATCAAGCTCGGCGAACCACAATTCGAGGGTCAGACCAAGACGAAACTCGGCAATACCGAGGCCAAGACGTTCGTCCAGAAGGTCGTCAACGATCAGCTGGGCGACTGGCTCGATTCGCACCCGAACGAGGCCAAGGACGTCATTCGCAAGGCGATCCAGGCATCCCAGGCTCGATTGGCCGCCCGTAAGGCACGCGAGGCGACCCGCCGCAAGGGCCTCCTTGAAGCCGGTGGCATGCCCGGGAAGCTGCGCGACTGCCAGTCGAATAAGCCGGAGGACTGCGAGGTCTTCATCGTCGAAGGTGACTCCGCCGGTGGCTCGGCGGTGCGTGGCCGTAACCCGCATAACCAGGCGATCCTGCCGATCCGAGGCAAGATCCTGAACGTCGAGCGTGCGCGCCTCGACCGCGCGCTGGGTAATCAAGAGGTCCAGTCGCTCATCACGGCCTTCGGCACCGGCATCGGCGAGGACTTCGACCTGAACAAGCTGCGGTATCACAAGATCGTGCTCATGGCCGATGCCGACGTCGACGGCCAGCACATCTGCACACTCCTGCTGACCCTGCTGTTTCGCTATATGCGCCCATTGATCGAGCAGGAGTACGTCTACCTGGCCCAGCCACCGCTGTACCGGCTCAAATGGTCTAACGCGCCGCACGATTATGTTTACTCCGACCGGGAACGGGACGCCGCGCTGGAGGCGGGGCAGGCCGCCGGTAAACGCATTCCGAAAGACAACGGCATCCAGCGGTACAAAGGCTTGGGCGAGATGGACTATGCCGAACTGTGGGATACCACGATGGACCCGGCGCACCGCACCTTACTCCAGGTCACTCTTGATGACGCCGCGGCCGCCGACGAGATCTTCTCCGTGCTCATGGGAGAAGACGTCGAATCGCGTCGCAACTTCATTCAGCGCAATGCCAAGGATGTGAGGTTCCTGGATATCTGACCAGGCGGACTCACCCGGGCCTCCGCGCCTGGAAGCTCAGCACAGCGCGATTCGAGAGAAACGAAGGTAAACGGTGACGGACGACCAGAACCCTGGGCAGGACCCGACCATCGACGGCGACGTGAACGACGGTGCCGGTGACGGCGTGTTGGTGCAGCACGGACGGGTGAGCCAGGTCGACCTGCAGTTGGAGATGCAGCGGTCCTACCTCGACTACGCCATGTCGGTGATCGTCGGCCGTGCACTGCCCGAGGTCCGCGACGGTCTCAAGCCGGTCCATCGTCGGGTGCTCTACGCCATGTACGACGGCGGTTACCGCCCAGACCGCGCATTCTCCAAGTGCAGCCGCGTCGTCGGCGATGTCATGGGTAAGTACCATCCGCACGGGGACTCCGCGATCTACGACGCGCTCGTCCGCCTGGTCCAGGACTGGTCGCTGCGCTACCCGCTGATCGCCGGCCAGGGAAACTTCGGCTCCCCTGGGAACGACCCGGCTGCCGCCCCGCGATACACCGAATGCCGCATGGCTCCGCTAGCCATGGAGATGGTCCGGGACATCGACAAGGACACGGTCGATTTCCAGGACAACTACGACGGGCGTACCCAGGAACCGCAAATCCTGCCCGCTCGGTTCCCGAACCTGCTGGTCAACGGCTCTGCGGGCATCGCCGTCGGGATGGCCACCAACATTCCGCCGCATAACCTGCGGGAAGTCGCTGAGGGCGTCAAGTGGCATCTCGATCACCCCGATGCCAGCCGCGAGGAGCTCCTCGCCGCCCTGTTGCTGTGCATCAAGGGACCGGACTTTCCCACCGGCGCGACCATCCTCGGCCACCGGGGTATCGAGGACGCCTATCGCACCGGCCGTGGCTCGATCACCATGCGGGCCGTGGTCAATGTGGAGGAGATCCACAACCGGATCTGCCTCGTGGTCACCGAGTTGCCGTACCAGGTGAACCCGGACAACCTCGCCGCCAAGATCGCCGACCTCATCAAGGACGGTCGTATCCAAGGCATCGCAGATATCCGTGACGAGACGTCTGGCCGCACCGGCCAGCGACTTGTCATCGTGCTCAAACGCGATGCGGTCGCGAAGGTCGTGCTGAACAACCTGTACAAGCTCACCCAGCTGCAGGACACTTTCGGCGCCAACATGCTCGCCCTCGTCGACGGGGTGCCCCGCACGCTGAGCCTCGACGCATTCATCCGGCACTGGACGACCCACCAGATCGACGTCATCCGGCGCCGAACGCAGTACCTGTTGAACGAGGCCGAGAAGCAGATTCACATCCTGCGGGGGTACCTCAAGGCGCTCAACGCCCTGGATGAGGTCATCGCGCTCATCCGCCGCTCCCCCGACGTCGAGCAGGCGCGCGCCGGGTTGATGGACCTGCTCGACATCGACGAGATCCAAGCCACCGCGATCCTCAACCTCCAGTTGCGCCGGTTGGCGGCGTTGGAACGCCAGAAGATCATGGACGAGCACGACGAGCTCGAACGCAAGATCTTGGACTACCAAGACATTCTGGCGAAGCCGGAGCGGCAGCGCCTGATCGTCGGCGAGGAGCTGGCGGAGCTGGTCGCCCGTTACGGCGACGAACGCCGCACGACCATCCTGCCCTTCGACGGCGAGGTCTCGATCGAAGACCTGATCGCCGAAGAAGAGGTTGTCGTCACCGTTACTCGCGGTGGCTACGCCAAACGAACTCGTTCGGACAACTACCGTCAACAGCGTCGTGGCGGCAAGGGCGTCAAAGGCGCGCAACTGCGCGAAGACGACATCGTCGACCACTTCTTCGTCACCACTACCCATCACTGGCTGCTCTTCTTCACCAATCTTGGCCGGGTCTACCGGGCGAAGGCATACGAGCTACCCGAGGCTGGTCGAGATGCCAAGGGTCAACACGTCGCCAACCTGCTGGCCTTCCAGCCGGGGGAGAGCATCGCGCAGATTCTCGCAATTCCGGACTATGAGGCGGCTCAGTATTTGGTGCTTGCCACCCGCCGTGGTCTGGTCAAGAAGACCGCCTTGGGGGAGTACAACTCACCCCGGTCAGGCGGCCTCATCGCGATCAACCTGCGGGAGGACGAGCACGGCAATCCGGACGAGCTGGTGTCGGCTCTGCTGGTGAACGCCGACGACGACCTGATCCTGGTCTCCCGTAAGGGTCAGTCGATCCGGTTCACCGCAGACGACGAGGCGTTGCGGCCCATGGGACGCGCCACCTCAGGCGTCACGGGGATGAAATTCCGGGACGACGACACCCTGCTCTCCGCGGATGTGGTGCAGCCGTCCTCGGACCTCTTCGTGGTGACCGAGGGCGGATTCGCCAAACGAACGCGGATCGAGGAGTACCGGGTGCAGGGCCGCGGCGGTTTGGGCATCAAGGTCGCCAACCTGGTCGCGGCCCGTGGCGACCTGGCCGGGGCTCTCATCACGGAGGCCGACGACGAAGTCCTGGTCATCATGGAGGGCGGCAAGATTGTCCGTTCGGCGGTGGCTGAGGTGAATCTCACCGGGCGAACCACACAGGGCGTGACCTTCGCAAAGCCCCAGGCCGGCGACCGAATCATCGCGATTGCCCGGAACGTCGAGCGTAGGCTCGCTGAGGATCGGGATACCGTGGACACCGAAAGACACCAGGAAGACGCGGTGTCGAACAAGGAAATGGGTGACTCCGAGGCGCCCGCCGGAACCAAAGAGGAAGCCAGATGAGCACGGATAAGAGCGGTCCGTCGGCGAAAAAGCCCACGACAGGTGCTGCAAAGAGCGCGGCATCCCCGAAGCCGGCACCGTCATCGCGCGGTCGCAAGACCAAGAAGGTCGAAGAGGTGACCGTCAAGATGTCGCCGCCGACCGGGGTCGTGGCTGCGACGTCGAATGACTCCGGTACGACCAAGGCAAGCGCCTCGGCATCACAATCGTCCGGTTCCTCTCACACCGAATCCGCAACCAGCACACCCGCAAGTTCCGCGGGGATGCCGCCCGGCGCGGCGGAACCGACGGTGGTTCTGAAGCCTAGTTCCGACAAGGCGCCGGCAACGACCAATCCCGCCAGGGACATTTCAGTCACCTCGGTGCCCGATGAGACCACCACCAAGAAGCCCGGGGTCCCAGCTCCTGGGTCTGCGGCAGCCTCCGGGTCGGTGCCTGCCGGGCCTGCTGCGAAGTCTTCGGTAGCCAGCCCAAAACCGCCCGTTCCGTCGCCTTCCACTGCCAAGATCGACGCGGACGACGGTATGGAGCGGGCCTCGGGGGAGAACACGGTGGCGGTGCGATCGAGCGCTGTCAAACGTGCCGCTGCCGCACTGGCTGAGGCACGATCTGCCGCAAAGCGTGCCGCCGAACGTGGAGTCATCGATCCTGGAAGTGTGCACGACAAAGCCACGCCGACACCCGCCGCCGCTCCGCCGCCAGCACCGGCTACCGGATCGAAGGATTCGTTGGCGACCGCGCCGGCAGTCTCAACCTCACCGACTTCGGCGACGACAACAGGGGGACCGGTGACCGCAACAACTCCGGAAAAGCCAAAGGCCTCACCGTTCTCTGGGCTGGCGGCATCGGCCCGTAAGTTTGGGAGCAAGGTGACATCTTCGGCGGGAGCTGCGACGGTCGGGACCGCGTCAGCGACCGCGGCGAGTAGCGCGCCGCCCAGCTCCCCGACGCCGGTGCAGGCTTCGACCCCGGGGGTTGCCGCCACGGCCGTACTGCCAGGTACGGCAACTTCGGATACGAGCACCAGGACCCCAGCCGGATCGACGGCCACGATCGGCAAGACCCCTATCGGGACCGTTACAGCAGAAGGGCCGACCAAGACCACGAGCGAGCCCAAGGGGGCGGTGTCCGCGTCGTCTGGGGATTCCGTCGCGGGTGCGTCGCGTCAGGTCAAGCTCGTTTTGTCCCACATCAGCCCCTGGTCCGTCGCGAAACTCGCGCTCTTGGTGTCCTTCGGCATCGCGATCATGATGGTCGTGGGCACCTTCGTGGTCTGGCAGCTGTTGGACTCGATGATGGTCTTCACCAAGATCAACGACTTCTTCCTGCAGATCGTCGGCGAGGAGTCGAAGCTCAACATCCTGCAGTTCGTGGAGTTGCCCCGGGTACTGTCGCTCGCCGCGCTGCTCGGTGCACTGACGGTTGTGATCGTCACGGCCCTGTCAGTGGTCATGACGTTCCTGTACAACGTCACGGCGGCCATGCTCGGTGGGGTGCACGTCACACTCACGGATGAGTAGGGTTTTCGGTTTGGGTGACCACCACTCGGTGGGGTAATCTCAAGCGCTGCGCCCGTAAGGGCACAGCAAGCGGGCCTATAGCTCAGGCGGTTAGAGCGCTTCCCTGATAAGGAAGAGGTCGGAGGTTCAAGTCCTCCTAGGCCCACTGCATGTCCCGTGTCCCGCCCATCCCACCTGGGGGATCGTATGAAGAAGCTGCTGGTACTCCTGCTCGCTGCCGGCGCAGGCTACTTCGTCTGGCGCAAGATGAACGAGGACAAGGCTGACCGCGACCTGTGGGCCGAGGTCACCGACGCCTTCGAGTGATCGGTGCTGACGCGGTTCAGTCCGCGTCAGAGCGCGCGGGGCCATGGCGCAATTGGTAGCGCACCTGCTTTGCAAGCAGGGGGTTAGGGGTTCGAGTCCCCTTGGCTCCACACTGTACGAAAGGGCTGCTGACCTGCGTCAGCGGCCCTTCGGTGGTTTACGAGGGGTGGGGGTGTCGAGTTGGCTCAGTTTAGGGCCAAGCGGGAGGGTGGAACCCGAGTTTCAGCGGGCCAGACCGTGTGGCGAGTTTCCGAAGAGTGGTGTCGCCGATAGTGTTGCGTTGTGCACGCACCCGGCGCACAGCCCTCTTGGAGGTCATCCATGGTGGCTGAGCCCCGGCTGTCTGCGGAGGAGATCGCCCCCACTTGGGCGTCGCGAAGGACACCGTCTACGACTGATCCAACGACGAAAGGATGCCCGCTCACCGGACCTGCTGGCTTTGGAAGTTTCGGGTCAGCGAGATCGACGAGTAGGTTCGTAGCGGCGGGGCTGCGCCGCACCTGTTGGAGTCACAGAACACGACAAGTGAGTGGCGTACGCAGTGTCGGGATATGGACTGGGGACGGATATTGCTGTGCCAACTGCTGAAGGCGTAAAGAACGGGTCGATCGCCGCGCCAAGCCTCCCGGAGCCCGGCCAAGTTGTTGAGGTGCGCGGCTCGACTTGGGCGGTCTCGAACGTGCAAGCGCAAGGGCTGCCGCGCAGTCCTGCGGACGAGGCGGTTGCCCAGCTCAGCCACGTCGTCAATCTTCAGTCGCTTGACGAGGGCAGTCTGGGCGCGCAGCTCAGTGTCGTGTGGGAACTGGAAGTCGGCCACACTGTCACGCCCGCCCAGGGCTTGCCGGACGTGATCCATGCCGATGGGTTCGACCAACCGGAAACGCTCGCCGGATTCATTGATGCGATGCGATGGGGCGCGGTCACCAGCGCCGACCCGAACCGCTATCAGGCGCCGTTCTGGTCGGGAGTGAACGTCGAGGCGTACCAGCTTGAGCCCCTGCGCCGCGCTCTCGGTGCGCCGAGAGCAAACCTACTGCTAGCCGATGACGTTGGTCTGGGTAAGACAATCGAGGCAGGCCTGGTCATTCAGGAGCTGTTCTTGCGCCATCGTGCTCGCACCGCGGTGATTGTGTGTCCGCCCAGCTTGTCGTTGAAGTGGCAGGACGAGATGCGCGAGAAGTTCGGGCTGGAGTTCACGATCGTGAATTCCGAACAGATGGCCGAGGTGCGGCGCACCCACGGACTCCAAGCCAACCCATTCCAGATCTTCCCGCGAGTAATCGTCAGCATGGCGTGGCTGGCGCAAGTGCGCGCCCAGCGGCTTCTTCGCGACGTGTACGCGCAGGCGAGCAATCCAAAGACAGGCGGCCGTTACGCGTTCGATGTGCTAGTGGTCGATGAGGCACACCACGTTGCCCCGTCGAGCCCGTCGACCGTTGCGGGTGGCCGCGGATACGCCGTGGACACCCAGCGCACAGTCGCGGTGCGCCAGCTCGCCGAGAAGTGCGAGCATCGCCTCTTCTTGAGCGCGACCCCTCACAACGGCCACCCGGAGTCGTTCACTGCACTGATGGAAATGGTCGATCCGCGACGATTCGCCCGTGGTGCACATCTCGACTCGAACGCCTTGAAGGATGTGACGATCCGTCGCCTCAAGACTGATCTCTCGGGCAAAGGGTTCAAGAAGCGCAAGGTCAAGACGCTGCTCTTCGACCCGTCCGATAGCGAGCAGAAGATGTTCGCGCTGCTAGACGAGATCGTCGCAAAGAGCGCGAAGCTCAACGGGACGAAGCCGACTGGCGACATTGTGACGATGCTGCTGAAGAAGCGCTTCCTATCGAGTCCCTACGCGTTCGGCACCACCCTGAGCAACTACCTCGCGTCGAACGCCAGCCGTGGCTTGTCGGATGACGAGTATGACGACATCTTCGGTGAGGGCCAGTCCGATGAGGAAGAGGGCCTGTGGGAGCAGGACGAGTCGGAGCGGCTACGTGAGTCGAAGGGATCCGATCCGCTAGTCGGCGCAGAACCCGGCCAGCTTGAAACCCTAGCGAACTGGGGCCTCGGTTACGAGAGCCGCGCTGATTCGCGCCTGAACGAACTGGTCGCGTTCCTTGACTCGGTGTGCCGACCCGACGGCAAGCTCTGGTCGAACGAACGGGTGGTGGTCTTCACCGAATATGCCGACACGGTTGAGTGGCTCACCCGCGTGCTGCGGCAGAAGGGCTACACGGACGAGCGCCTTGCGGTGATCCAGGGGTCGACGTCACCAGAGGATCGCGAGTACATCCGATCGCAGTTCACCGCCGATCCATCGAGGGAGTCGGTGCGGGTGCTGCTGGCCACTGACGCCGCGGGTGAGGGTATCGATCTACAGACCTACTGTCACCGGCTGGTGAACTTCGATATCCCGTTCAACCCGTCGCGTCTGGAGCAGCGTATCGGCCGCATCGACCGATACGGGCAGACCAAGGAACCGCAGGTCTTCCATTTTGTGCCTGAGCGCGACTCCTCGACTTACGGCTCCGACCTGAAGTTCATGGAGATCATTGCCCGCAAGATCGCCCAGGTGGAGTACGACCTCGGCTCGGCCAACCAGGTCGTCGGTTCGCAGATTCAGGGCCACTTCGGCAAGCGCAGTACGCCGAAGGCCAAGTCCAAGGGCGTCGACACCAACGACGTCATCAACCAGGTGCTGGCCGGCGGCATGGAACTGAATGCCCGGCTGACCCAGCTAGAGCAGGGATACGATGCATCCCGCAGTGAGATGCACCTCGACCCGGCGAACCTGCGGCGCGTCGTCGACACCGCATTGCGAATCAACCACCAGTCGCCACTCACGCCGAACTACGACTTCGCGCAGGATACAGACGCCGAGGTGTTCACTGTGCCGACGCTGACGGCGGGCTGGCGGGACACGCTCCGCGGCCTCGACACCCGGCTGAACCCCGGCGAGTTGCGTCCGATCACCTTCGACCCAGGTGCAGCCGACGGGCGCGCCGACCTCGTCTATGTGCACCTCGGGCACCCCATTGTGCAGAAGGCACAGCGGCTCCTCCGCCAGTCGCTGTGGAGCGTCGATTCGACACTGCGTCGTGTGACCGCGGTCGTCGTGGATAACCTCGAAGAATCCTTCGTCGCCGCCGTCACCCGGATGGTTCTCGTCGGCCGCGGGGGCGTCCGCCTACACGAGGAAGTGTTCCTTGCCGGGGTGCGCCTGCGTGGTCGCCGCGCCATGGCTGAGGAGCGCGCCGAGGCGGCACTCGACACTGCACTCGATGCCGAGAATCTCGGCCTCGCCGACACGCGGGTACGTGACCAGCTCGCAGACGTCTGGAACGTGCCGGATGCGCCACTGCGCCAAAGCCTCGAAACGGCGATGCGCACTCGAGCGGCGCGCAAACAGGCCCAGGTGACTGACCAACTTCAACGACGTGAGGGCGCTGACGTGCAGCGGGCGCGCGAGATCTTCGCCGCCTTCCGCACGAACCTCCACGACTCACTCGCCAGCCTCCGCGAACAGGAGGCCGAGGCCCAAGGGCAGCTCTTCACTGACCCCGACCAGGAACGCCAGTGGCGGCGTGACCGGGAGGCCATGCAACGCCGCCTCGACGAACTCGACGACGAAGAGGCGCGCGAGATCGTCGCTATCAAGGACAGGTATGCCGACGTGAAACCCCACACCACAGCCGCCGCCGTGGTCTTCGCGCTCACCCACGCTGATGTTGACGGGTGGCGCGACTGATGGCGCGCCACCCCGTCCGTAACCGCTCGACCAAAAGCGCCGCCGAATTGCACCGCACCTGGCTCAAACTTGTCGACACCGAGGGACCATTCCTGGCCATTCCGCCACTCAAGCGAGTATGGCCCGAGGGAATGCCACAGCTCGCCGGAGCACGGAAGGCAACCCTGGCCGACGCCCGCAAGGACTTCGAGTCCGCCTGGGAAAGCCACGACCGCAGCCCCGAGTCCGATACTGCGCTCGATACCTACCGCACGGCCCGCGACAAGTGGGTCGAGACCGTACTGCGGGATGTCGCGGGCTGGTCCGAGTCGCTCACCTGGGGCGAAGTACCCGGTGTCATCGCCCAGTCCCCGAACCGTGCCATTACTGTCTACGCCCAGGCATCCCTTTGCGGCGGTGACGGTCTCGGCGTGATCGTGCATGTGATCGACCCTGTCGACTCGCTCCGCCAGGTGCCGGGCGACCTGTGGGCGGCGAACCCGGTTGACCGAGTCGAGGCGATGTTACGCGAGAGCAAGACGCCGATCGGTATCGTTACTGACGGCCGCTGGTGGGGCCTGGTATGCGCACGCGAGGGCGCAATGGCTGCGTCGGGCATAGTCGACGCCCTCACCTGGACGGAGGAGCCGCGCACCCGCGACGCCTTCTTCGCCCTGATCGGACGCCAGTATCTCATCGGCGGCGACCCCGCTGAACGCCTCCCAGTGCTGTTCGAAGAATCGGTTGCTGCGGCCGAGGAGATTACCGAAGCGCTGGGCGCCCAGGTGCGCCGCGCGGTCGAACTGCTTGTCCAGTCGTTCTCCGAGAACGTCGCTGAAGCGAAACGTCACGGCCTGCCCGATCCGCTACCGGCCCGCTCGCACGACAGTTACGAGGCTGCCGTCACCGTCATGATGCGCTTGGTTTTCCTGCTCTTCGCTGAGGAACGCGGGCTGCTGCCGCAGGGCGAACTGTTCGACCAGGGCTACGGCATCGCCGGTGAACTTGACCGGCTCATAGCCCGCGAATCCGCGGAGAGCGAGGAAGTCCTCGATGCAACGTCACTCATCTGGCACCGGCTGCTGGCCACCAGTAACGCCCTGTACCGGGGAGCAACGTTCGAGAATCTCCGCATGCCTGCCTACGGCGGCTCGCTATTCGACCCCGAACGGTTCCCGTTCCTTACGGCCACGAACGAATTCGGTGCTCTCGGCGTTACGGTCTCCGACCGCGTCATGCTGCATGTGCTGCGCGCTGTGCAGGTTGCCGAGGTGAAGGGCGAAGCCCGCCGTATCTCCTTCCGCGACATCGACGTCGAGCAGATTGGCTACATGTACGAAGGTCTGCTTGGCTACACCGCCACCGTGGCGCCGGAGGTGGTCGTCGGTATCCGCGGCATCCGCGGCGAGGAACCCGAGATTCCTCTTGCCAAGCTGGAGGAACTCGCTGCAGCGCACACGGACCGCAAGAAGCTCGCAAAGGCGATTCGTGCCTTTATCGCGGCCGACCAGCCCTCCGCGAAGTCGTCGTCGGAGGCCGCTATTGCCAAGGCTGTCGATGCGGATATTGATCCTGGCGTGGTGAGTGCGCTCACCCAGACCGTTGGCGGCGACGTAGCGCTGCGTGAACGGATTAGGCCGTGGCTCGGGCTTCTCCGTCTTGATCTGCGCAACCGTCCCTTCGTCATCCTCGAAGGTGGGCTGCTTGTCAAGGAGACGCCCTCACGCAAGAACGCAGGGGCTCACTACACGCCTAAGTCTCTCGCCGAGGACGTTGTGAAGTACGCGCTGGAGCCACTGGTCTATGCGCCTGGTCCGCACCAAACCGCCAACCGTGACGACTGGAGGCTCAAGTCGTCCGCCGAGATCCTCAACCTTAAGGTCGCAGACATCGCCTGTGGTTCCGGAGCCTTCCTTGTCGCCGCCGCGCGCTTCCTCGCCGACCGCCTCGTTGAGGCGTGGGTCGCAGAGGACCGTGCACTCTCAGGACGCAAAGATCTACGTACGCTGGCGATCCGGGAGGTCATCGCGAAGTGTCTCTACGGCGCGGACATCAATGACATGGCCATTGAGATGTGCAAACTCTCGCTCTGGCTTGTTTCCCTCGATCGCGATCGGCCCTTCTCGTTTGTCGACGACAAGGTGTTTCTTGGTAACTCGTTGCTTGGTCTGACCGATACCAAGCAGTTGCGGGGCATGCACATCGACCCGGAGAAGGCGGAGTGCCAGCAGGGCATGCTTGACGTCTTCGAGTTCGACGCCGACTCGATCCTCAACCGCGCCGTCGAACTTCGTGAGGCTTTGGCCTCGCCAGTGGAATCTGATGACAGCCCTGCTCGGTCGGCGGCAGCCAAGCGACGTCAAAACGATCAGCTTCACGAGGTGACGGCCGACCTCCGCACGATAGCTGATGGTGTCGTGGCGACCGGGTTGTCGCTGGGCGGCAAGCCGGGCCGTGCTCTCGACGCAGCGTACGAAGACCTGCGGGAGGCGGCGCGAAAGGCATATCCGCCAGAGGGTAGGGCGGACCCAATCTGGCTCGATGCCAAGATCGAGCAAGGGCTCACGCCTACGGTGGAGACGGACTACGCACGCTGGAGGCCCCTCCATTGGGTCATCGAAGTCCCCGATGTGGTAGTGAAACATGGTGGTTTCGACGCAATCATTGGTAACCCGCCATTCCTCGGGGGCAGCAAGATCACCGGAGCAATGGGCACCAATGTCCGCGACTGGTTTGTGAACGTCCTGGCTGACAGCAGGCGTGGTAACGCCGATCTTGTCGCGTACTTCTTCCTCCGAGCCGCCTCGCTCCTAAACCCAAGGGGAACCCTAGGGGTGATCGCGACGAACACCGTCGCCCAGGGCGATGCCCGCGAGGTTGGTCTGGAGGCGATGGTCGCCGACGGGTTCACCATCACGCGGGCCATCCAGTCACGATCGTGGCCAGGAGCCGGCGCGAACCTCGAGTTTGCTGCAGTCTGGGGCACGATTGCTCCTGTGGCTGAGACTGCCGAGCGAGTGGCAGACGACGTGCCCGTGCGGAGGATCAGCACACTGCTCGAAGCTGTGGGGCGAGTCGAAGGAAAGCCTCTCCAGCTCGCTGAGAACAAGGGCATTGTCTTCGAAGGATGCAAGCCTTACGGGATGGGATTCATCCTCGACCCGAGCGAGGCGCAAGAGTGGATTGCCGCCGATGCCCGCAACGCTGAAGTGCTGTTCCCCTACCTCAACGGCGAGGATCTCAATTCGCGTCCCGATGGATCGGCGGCGAGGTGGGTGATCGACTTCTTTAACCGCAC
>JAVBNE010000057.1:0-48077 GCA_031551755.1 Cellulomonadaceae bacterium
TGGGTCGACTGGTACAACAACAGGCGCCTGCACGGCACGCTCGGGATGAACACCCCGGTCGAGTACGAGGACGCCCACTACGCTGCTCTCAACCAGCAGGCTCAACCCGCATAGGAGCGGCACAGAACCCGGGGCGGTTCAAGGTGGCGATGGCGCATTGGGGGGTGTCTTCGAGCGCTGGTGATGAGTTTGAGTATGTGTGTGCGCAGATGAGGGTGTTGGTGGAGGCTGAGGAGGATCAGCGTCGTCGGCACGCGTTGGCGGTGGCTGAGGTCAAGGAAGCTGCGGGGGTGGCTGCGGCGGTGTTCCGGGGCCTTGCAGCGGGGCCGGGCGCGTTTGAGGTCCCGGTGGTTAGTGGGCCGATTACGTCGGTGGACTCGGTCCAGGCCTTGGCTGCGGGGGTGTTGGCGGCGGGGCTGTTGGGGCAGGCGGCTGCGGATAAGGCGGACGGGTTGGCGGTCGGTGATGGGGACTTGCTGCCCACCGCGGGCGCGGTCCGGGAGCTATACGGGCTGTACGGGGATGACCCGGTGTTCTTCCAAGGGTTGATGGGTGAACAAGACTCGACGGCGGACTTCTTGGAGTTCTTGGACCGGTGCTCGCGCAGCCACGACACTGGGCTTCGCGCGTTGGCTGCCGCGATGGCCGCAAGCGCTAAGGACGCGTTACCGAAGTGGACTAAGGACCTGCCGGCCGCTGAGCAGGAACAGGTCGGGCGGGACCTGATCAACGCGGTCAATCATCGCCGGGGCGGGCAAGGGGTGTTCGCTTCCTACCTGCTCACCGGCGGCCCACCCGAACGGGTGGTCTTCGGGTCACTCATGGCCCTGGAAGGGTTAGCGCGCCGGGTCCCGCCCCCGGTGTGGGAAAGCTGGGAGCGTCAAGAGGCCCTAGCGACTTTGGGTGTGGCCGAACCCGGGGATGAACTCTGGTTGGCGGGGGCGGTATTCACCCAGGTCGCCGCCCACCCGAAACTCGCGTTGAACTACCTGGCACCCGCAGACCACGACCTGGCCATGGACCGGGCGGCGTTGTGGTTCGACCAAGACCGCGGGCCAGAGGAAGTCGCGTGCGAGATGGCCGATCGTGGCACTGGCCTGTACACCGCCGTGTTGTCCGCAGTGTCCTACGGATCACAAATGGACTACGGGTCCGCCCAGCAACGCGCCGCACGCCTCATGGGCGATATCACCACCTTGCTCGGCAACGAGACCGACGGCTACCCCTCCGCCGCACTGGGCCACCAAGCCACCACCGCCCTCACACTCGCCTACACCCCTTACCTCGACGGCATCGGCCTCTCCCTCAACGACACCGCATGGGACAGTCAGAACGGCCAACTACTCGACTACTCCGTCAGCGGGTTTGACGCAAAGACCGGCCTCGACAAGCTTGCGATGCCGGCGTTTTCGAAGGCGGAGTTGGTGTCGGTGATTGAGGGGTTGAGCGCGAGCCAGGAGGATCGGGATGTGTGGGACGGTGTGCTTGCCGGGCACATGCGCACCACCGGACACCTCGCTGAGAACCTGACCACTGACCAACGGGAAATATCCTTCCGGTTCGCAGGCGAAAATGTGAGTGCGGTGTGGGGGAAGGTCGATCACACCGAGTTGGACGCCCGGGAGAAGACCGATAAACAGATCGCGGACGGGATCGACTCGATCGCGAAGCTGGTCAAGCTCCCCGCGAAAGTACCCACACCCTTATCGATCGCTTTCAAGGTCGGTGTCAACCAGGGGGCGGGCTGGTTGACCGATCAGTTCATGCTCGCCGACGAAGTCCGTGAAGCGATCTACTCCGACTACCCGGCCAGGTCCGAACTCCTCGCAGCCGAGTACATGCATGGCGCCCGCCAAGCAGGCATCGGACCCCAGACCGGAACCGCGAAGGCCTTCTACGAACAGGTCATGCCCACCACCCACGGAGTCAGTGTCATGGAAGACGCCACCCGCGACTTCCAAGACAAAATGATCGCCTCCCGCGACCGAGAAGAAGGCTCATGAACAACACTCGACGGCTGAAGCTCCTAGGTGCAGCCGCCCTCACCCTCGGACTCCTCGCAGGATGCACCGGCGACCCCAAACCATCCGAAACCACCGGATCACCCACCCGATGGGGACTCGACGAAGACCTCGGCGCCAAAAACCGAGTCAAAGACGCCCCCCAGGGAGTGCGACCTGAGGGTCGCTATGATCCACGATCTTGTGTCGGGTTTAGCGGAACACTCAGAAGTAAGAACGATACTTTTACTGGGCCGGCTCTAAACGAAAGACAAGAGTACGGGGCATACGAAGTGGGTGGGCTGAATGTGAGATACATCGTCTTATGGACCGACTATCTGGATGACTCCAAGGCTGATCTCACCGAGGCGCTTGTCGGTGACATCGATGAGTGTGTTACCTCGCCGGCTTATATTGAGTACCGGGACCTGATCGGCTACCCGAGCCTAATCAGACTCGGTTCGGTTGACTCCGATCGTTTCGGATGGCACGAGTCGACCGTGAAACCCATCGGCTGGCAAGAGCATGGAACCACCCACATCGAAGAATGGATGTGGGACTCCCTTGATTACCGCAAAGCTACCGGCCCCTACCAGGCCACCGGCCTATACACCTTCGTCGACGACTGGATCATCGTCGGCATCGAAGCCAAAACCACCGACACCACCATCGACCTCGCCAAAGAACTCGACCTCGACACACTCCTCGACCACCTCGCAGCCAAAGTCAAAGCAGACCCCCTCACCCACCACGACTACGACCACCGCAAGGACTACCCGTAGGCGACCACCCTGAGAATCCCGCTGATGAGATTCGTGAAGCGATCTACTCCGACTACCCCGCCAGGTCCGAACTCCTCGCAGCCGAGTACATGCATGGCGCCCGCCAAGCAGGCGTCGGACCCCAAACCGGAACCGCGAAGGCCTTCTACGAGCAGGTCATGCCCACCACCCACGGAGTCAGTGTCATGGAAGACGCCACCCGCGACTTCCAAGACAAAATGATCGCCTCCCGCGACCGAGAAGAAGGCTCATGAACAACACTCGACGGCTGAAGCTCCTAGGTGCAGCAGCCCTCACCCTCGGACTCCTCGCAGGATGCACCGGCGACCCCAAACCATCCGAAACCACCGGATCACCCACCCGATGGGGACTCGACGACCTCCTCGGCGCCGAAAACAGGATCAAGGACGTCCCCCAGGAGGTTAGGCCAAACGGTGACTACGATCCAAACTCTTGCAGGAAGTTCAATAGCACACTCCGAAGCAAGAACAAAACCTTTAGCGGACTGCCTCTAAATGAAAAACAAGAGTACGGTGAGTATAGGCTAGACGACGCCACCGTAGAATACATGGTCCTTTGGACCGACTATCGAAATGATTCAAAGGCGAGTTTGACGGATCTACTAATCGGTGACATCGATGAGTGTGTCACCTCGCCGGCTTACGTTGAGTACCGAGACCTGATCGGCTACCCGACCTTGACTCGGCTCGGTTCGGTTGACTCCGATCGTTTCGGATGGCACGAGTCCACTCTCAAGCCAACTGATTGGCCAGAACACGGAACTGCCAACGTCGAAAAATGGATGTGGAACGCCCTCGACAGCGATAAAGCCACCGGCCCCTACCAGGCCACCGGCCTATACACCTTCGTCGATGACTGGATCATCGTCGGCATCGAAGCCAAAACCACCGACACCACCATCGACCTCGCCACAGAACTCGACAAACTCCTCGACCACCTCGCAGCCAAAGTCAAAGCCGACCCCCTCACCCACCACGACTACGACCGACGCAACCGTCTCAACCCATAGGAGGGGTGTGTCCGATGAACATTCCAGTGCTGGCAGACCATGCAGCTTTAGAGCCGGTTCCTGGCGACCCGTGGGTCGTGCGTGAAGAGGCTCGGCTGCTGGTCAGTGGAGGTCAGCAACTGGCACAGGTGGCGATGGCGGTCTCCCGAATGAGCCCCGAGGAGATAGCGGCCACCAAAGAGCGGTCCCCAGAAGCATTGTCTGATGGTCCCGAGCTGACCGCCGGCGGGATGATCCGCATGTGCGCCATCAACATGCGGTCCGGGACTGTGCTGCTGCGCTATTCGGATGAGCTGCAGGCCGGGCAGGAGGCGGCGAACACCGCCATTGAGCAGGACGCCGTCGCCCATCAACAGTTCGAGGCCCTGCGGGTCCGGGCAGTCGAGCTGGAACGTCAAACGTTGACCGGGGCAGCGCCCGGAAACACTGGAACGTCCACGTCGGAGCAAGATGAGCTGAGCCGGGTGTGCGCGCAGATGACCGCGCTCATCGAGGCGGAAGAAGACCACCGCCGCAAGCACTCCGAGGCGGTGCAACGCGTCAACAAGGCCGCTGATACCTCCACGGCGGCCATTCAACCCTTGACCATAGGGCCGTCTGCCTTTGAGATCCCGCTGATCAGCGCGCCGATCACCTCGATCCACTCGGCCCACGCCCTGGCCGTAGGGGTGCTATGCGCAGGCATTATTGGTCAGGCTGTTGCCGAGAGGCCGAGTGAGGCACCGGTCGGAAGAGACACGCTCAATGCTTGCGCTGCTCAGCTCGAAGAACTTTCCCTCAAGCCCGGAAAGGACCCCGCGTTCTACCAAGGCATGTTGGGCGAGCGCACACAGACCGCGGACTTCTTGGAGTTCCTGGACCACGCCTCGCGCAGCCAGGACACTCAGCTTCGCGACGTGGCGGCCGCCCTCGCCTCAGGAGCCAGGGCCGCTTTCCCCACCTGGACCGCGACCCTGCCGGTCCAAGAGCAGGAACGGATCGGGCGGGACCTGATCAAGGCAGTGAACCGGAACCAGGCAGGGCACGAGGCGTTCGCCGCCTACCTGCTGACCGGTGGGCCACCTGAACGGGTGGTCTTCGGGTCGCTGACAGCCGTGCGAGCCCTTGTCCGCAACGCCCAAGGAGAGACCGACCCGTACGCCCGGAACGCCGCCCTCAGGCTGCTAGCTGACTGCGACGCCGGCGACCCAGGATCGCTCGCGGAGGCGGTGTCCGCCCAAGCCGCCACCCACCCACGACTGGCCCCGGAGCACCCCGAAACCGGCATCCGCCCCTAACTTCCCTGTGCCGCTTCCTTGCCCTGCGCCTCGACCTCGCCGAGGATGCGGCGCAGGTAGGTGTAGGTCAAGTCGCCGGCGGCCTGGTCGTACTGTTCTTCGTACCCGTGGTTGGCGTACAGGCTGAGGTTCTGCTTGGAGTCCTTACCGGTGAAGACCCAGATCTCCGTGGTCTGCTCGGGCAGGAACTGCAAGATCTCCATCAGCATCCAGGTGCCGATGCCCCTCCCCTGCATGTCGGGGGCGACAGCGAGACGGCCCAGCGTCGCCTTGTCGCCCTCGAACTCCACGCGCACCGAACCCACCAGCCGAGGCCCGGACCACGCCCCGATCGTGACGACGTCCTCGCGGGCCAAATCTTCACGCAGTTCGGGCAGTGTCTGGGTCAGCGGCGGGATATTCGGGTCGCCGTAGAGCTGCGCCTCAGTGACGAAGGCCGCCCGGCGCAGGGTCAGCAGTTCGCCGGCCTCATCATCGGTCACCAGGCGGCTGACGATTTCGGCACCCACCGTGTCGGTGGGCAGCCCGGGGGTCGTCGACGGATCGCTCATAGGACCATCGTCGCAGACACAGCCGCGCCGAGTCTTCATGTCCACGGATGAACACTCGGCTGCCGATACCTGACGCCCCCGATACGCTCGGTACGTGCCTGACCTTCCCACTCATTGGGTGTTGACGCTGTCCTGCCCCGACGGCCCCGGCATCGTGCACGCGGTAGCGGGTGCGTTGGCGTCGCACGGCGGGAACATCACCGAGTCTCAACAGTTCGGCGATCCGCTCTCTGGGTTGTTCTTCATGCGCGTCCAGGTGACATCGTCGGCTGCGCGCGAGGAGCTGGAAGGGGCGCTCGCTCCCGTCGCCGAACAGTTCGCCATGACCTGGCAACTCGATGTCGTCGGCCGGCGCGTGCGCACCCTCGTCATGGTGTCCAAGGCCGCCCACTGCCTCGTCGACCTGCTGTACCGCGAGCGCTCCCAGGCCATGCCGATCGAGGTCGTGGGCGTGGTAGGGAACCACGCCGACCTGGCCGACATCGCGGCCTTCTACGGCAAGCCCTTCCATCACGTGCCCGTGACCGCCGACACAAAACCGGCAGCCGAGACGCGACTGCGTGAGCTGATCACCGAACTCGACGCGGAACTCGTGGTCCTCGCCCGGTACATGCAGGTACTTTCCGACGACTTCTGCCACGACCTGACCGGCCGGATCATCAACATCCACCACTCGTTCCTGCCGAGTTTCAAAGGTGCCCGGCCCTATGCCCAGGCCCACGAGCGGGGAGTCAAGCTCATCGGCGCCACCTCGCACTACGTCACCGGCGACTTGGACGAGGGGCCGATCATCGAGCAGGACGTCGAACGGGTCGACCACTCCCGCGCGGTGGCGGATCTGATGGCCCTCGGCGAGGACGTCGAGCGACGCACCCTGGCACGCGCGGTCCGGTGGCACGCCGAACACCGGGTCCTGCTCGACGGTCACCGCACGGTCGTCTTCCGCTGAGACAGCGGGCCGGAATGACCGAAGGCCGCGCACCACAACCCCTGGCACCACGGAACGGCCGAGCAGCAACACCCGTCCCCCACGACAACGGACGGCCCACCCAGTTTCCCGGGTGGGCCGTCCGCATGCTCAACGCCGCCGTGGACGGCAGGCGAGATCAGACCAGGCCGAGGCCGATCACCGCGTCACGCTCCTCGGCCAGCTCGGCCACCGAAGCATCGATCTTGGCACGGGAGAAGTCGTTGATCTCCAGCCCCTGGACGATCTCCCACTTGCCGCCCTTCGAGACGACCGGGAACGAGGAGATGAGCCCCTCGGGCACACCGTAAGAACCGTCGGAGACGATGCCCGCGCTGGTCCACACACCCTCAGGGGTGCCGAGTACCCAGTCGTGCACGTGGTCGATAGCGGCCGAAGCAGCCGAGGCGGCCGACGAGGCCCCCCGGGCGTCGATGATCGCCGCACCACGCTTGGCGACGGTCGGGATGAAGTCCGACTCCAGCCAGGTCCGGTCCGCAGCCAGGTCGGCGCCAGGCTTGCCCGCGATCTCGGCATGGAACAGGTCAGGGTACTGCGTGGCGGAGTGGTTGCCCCAGATGGTCAGGTTGCGGATCTCGGAGACCGCCGCGCCCGTCTTGGCCGCTACCTGGCTGATGGCCCGGTTGTGGTCGAGGCGGGTCATCGCGGTGAACCGCTCGGTCGGCACGTCAGGGGCGTTAGCCGCCGCGATCAGCGCGTTGGTGTTCGCCGGGTTGCCGACCACCAGAACGCGGATGTCGTCGGCGGCACCGGCGTTGATCGCCTGGCCCTGGGGGCGGAAGATCCCGCCGTTGGCCTCGAGCAGGTCACCGCGCTCCATGCCCGGCCCACGCGGGCGGGCGCCGACCAGCAGCCCGACGTTCGCACCGTCGAACGCCGCCGTCGGGTCGTCGAAGATGTCGATGCCGGCGAGCAGCGGGAAGGCACAGTCCGAGAGTTCCATCGCGGTGCCCTCGGCTGCCTTCACACCCTGCGGAATCTCCAGGAGGCGCAACTGCACCGGGGTGTCGGGGCCGAGCATGGCACCGGAGGCAATCCTGAACAGCAGGGCGTAGCCGATCTGACCGGCAGCACCGGTCACGGTCACCTTCATTGGCGTAGTCATGAGTCTCATGATTTCACAGAACGACGGGCCGCCGGGGCACCGTCCGGATCCACCGAGGCGGTGAGTTCAGAGCACTTCGGCGACCCCTGAGCACCACAACGCGCTGCGGCCGAGTCTGGTCGACATCGGACGCAGCGCGTGGGGGCAGACTCAGCCGAGGCGAGCCTTGAGATTCTCGTCCAGCGCAGCAAGGAAGTCCTCGGTGGTCAACCACTCCTGGTCCGGGCCGATCAGCAGCGCCAGGTCCTTGGTCATCTTGCCGGACTCGACCGTCTTGATGACCACGTCCTCCAAGGTCTCGGCGAAGGCAGTGACCTCGGGCGTGCCGTCCAGCTTGCCCCGGTGCATGAGCCCGCGGGTCCAGGCGAAAATCGAGGCAATCGGGTTGGTCGACGTCGGCTTGCCTTGCTGGTGCTGGCGGTAGTGCCGGGTCACGGTGCCGTGAGCGGCCTCCGCCTCGACCGTCTGGCCGTCGGGAGTCATGAGCACCGAGGTCATCAGCCCCAAGGAGCCGAATCCCTGCGCCACGGTGTCGGACTGAACGTCGCCGTCGTAGTTCTTGCAGGCCCAGACGTAGCCGCCCTCCCACTTCATCGCGGAGGCCACCATGTCATCGATGAGCCGGTGCTCATAAGTCAGCCCACGAGCCTCGAAGTCGGCCTTGTACTCCGCCTCATAGACCTCGGCGAAGATGTCCTTGAACTGACCGTCGTAGGCCTTGAGGATGGTGTTCTTCGTGGACAGGTACACCGGGTACCCGCGCTGCAGACCGTAGGCGAAGGAGGCGTGCGCGAAGTCGCGGATCGACTCATTGAAGTTGTACATGCCCATGGCGACGCCGCCGTTCTCGGGCATCGTGGCCACCTCGAACTTCATCGGCTCGGAACCGTCGGCCGGCTCGAAGGCAATGGTGACCTTGCCCGGACCGGGCACCTTGAAGTTGGTGGCCTTGTACTGGTCACCGTGGGCGTGGCGGCCGATGATGATCGGCTTATTCCAGCCGGGGACCAGGCGCGGCACATTGGAGATGATGATCGGCTCGCGGAAGACCACACCACCGAGGATGTTGCGGATGGTGCCGTTCGGGGAGACCCACATCTTCTTCAGGCCGAACTCCTCGACCCGCGCCTCATCGGGCGTGATCGTCGCGCACTTCACGCCGACGTGGTGCTCCTTGATCGCGTTCGCGGCGTCGATGGTCACCTGGTCGTCGGTGGCGTCACGGTTCTGGATCGACAAGTCGTAGTACCGCAGGTCGATGTCGAGGTAGGGGTGGATGAGGCGGTCCTTGATGAACTGCCAGATAATGCGCGTCATCTCGTCACCGTCGAGCTCAACGACCGGGTTGACGACCTTGATCTTGGCCATAGCTTCGCAACTCCAACTTCGCGGGGATCGGTGTCCCCGAGACTACTAGATTTCTCGACATCAAGATACTTTCGCCCACGCACCTCCCGCGTGCTGGCCAGGTCTGGTGGCAAGATGCGAATGATTGCCCGATTACCTACCAGCAGACAGGAATGCCCATGTCTTCCGACGCCCCCTTTGCCGAGGCGCCTACGCAACCCGACGCCTTCGTGACCGCCACCGAAGTCGATGTCGTCGAGCCTGCCCTGATCGCTCGGCTCGGCGCCGAGGTCTTCGGCACGTTTGTCCTCGTCCTGGCCATCATCGGCACCGGCATTTACACCGCTATCACCGGACTGGGTACCCTCGGCGGTTCACTTGCCGGCGGTATCGCCCTGCTCGCCCTGATCGCGGCGGTCGGCGCCGTCTCGGGTGGGCACTTCAACCCTGCCGTGACCCTCGGCGCCGCAATCGGTGGGCGTACCCGCTGGGTGGACGTGATCCCCTACTGGCTGGCCCAGTTCATCGGCGCGACACTCGCCGGTCTCGTTTTGTGGGGCACGATGCCGAAGGCATGGGGCACCCTCAACCAAGTCGCTGACAACCACGGCGTCTTCACCTCCAACGCGAACACCTTCGGCGATCTCTCCGCCATGGCGATCGCGACGAGGGAAACCGCAACGCCAGTCGAAACCACCATGGCGATGGCCATAGTCATCGAGGTGATCCTGACCGCGATCTTCGTGGGCGTCATCCTCGGCGCCACCGACCGCAGGAGCAACGACAAGCTCGCCCCGGTTGCCATCGGTCTCACCTTGACCCTGATCCTGGCCCTGGCCGCGCCGTTCACTCGTGGCAGCTTCAACCCGGCCCGTTCCTTCGCGGCCGCCCTGTTCGCGGATAACTCCGAGTTGTGGGGGCAGCTTTGGGTATTCCTGGTCGCTCCCCTGGTGGGGGCCGCCATCGCCGGGTTGTTCTACCGTGCCTTCGCGACTAGCCCCGGCTACGACGACCTGCTCGGTGAGGACCGAGTGACCGTAGTCGAGGAGACCTTCGCGGTATCCGCGGCCGTCCCGGAGACCGCCGACGAGACAGCTGGAACCACGGCGGCCGGTGACGACAGTAGAGACCCCTTCGCTCCGAAGAAGCCCCAGGACAGCTGACCTTCCCCCCGACTGGCCCGGAGTCCGCCGCCTGACAGACTCCGGGCCTTTTGCGTTGGCTGGGAGCCCTACATACCGGGTGCGACAAGGGCAAGCACAGCGATGGCGGCCGCCATCGACCAATAGGCGAACAGATCGAAGGCCCGCGAGCGCACCACCAGCCCCCGACCACCGGGCGGTGGGATGGTGGCACGGCCGACGCCGACCACCGCGAGGAACACAGCCAACGTGAGCGACCCGGCCTGGGCACCGAACGCGACGACCACCACACAGCTGACCAACACCCCGGAGAGCAACAGCCACATCATCGGGCTCCTGCGCCCCAGCACCTGACGCCGCACGGTCGCGAGCGTGAAGGGAGCCGGGGCTCCGTCCGGGGTCTGATCGGAGGGTGGCACGGTCCGAGCCTACGCGGTCGATCCGCCACCACCGGACTGGTTCACCGCAGTTCGGTCGCGGCGTGCCGTACTGCGCGCCCCGGCTACCGCCATCGGCGCCGAGCGGGACGTCCGGTTACGGTGATCGCATGGTCTCCGACGCATCCACCACGGACTCGGTGACCGTGGTGGGTGCCGGTCTTGCGGGCGCTCATACGGTCTCAGCCCTGCGCATGGCCGGCTTCAGCGGCCGGGTGACGGTCCTCGGCGATGAGGGTGTTCCACCCTATGACCGACCGCCGCTGTCGAAGGAACTGCTCAGCCGGACGGAACCCGCCTGGTTGAGCGAGGAACTGGCGGTCGACATCTCCATCCTTGCCGATGACGTCCGCTTGCACGACCCCGCGACAGCCTTGGGCCGGGAGAACGGCGGATGGGTGGTGTCCACCGCAGGCGGTGATCACATCCGGTCGGCGGTCGTCGTCGTGGCGACCGGTGCCCGGCCGATGTGCCCGGCCGGTTGGGAGTCGGCGCTCACCCTGCACACGGCAACCGATGCTGACCGGCTCCGGGCTCGGCTGCGGCCGGGTTCCCGGCTCGTCGTCATCGGGGCCGGGTGGATCGGCGCCGAGGTCGCGGGGGTGGCCGCCACGGCCGGGGCTGAGGTCACGGTGGTCGAGGCCGAGGGGACTGCGTTGAGCCGCCAGCTCACCCCGGCCGTCGGACGATGTCTTTCCGGTTGGTATGCCAGCGCCGGGGTGGAGTTGCGGACCGCGACGACGGTCGACCGCATCGGCCCGGAGGCGGTTGAGACTGCCGACGGCGAACTACTCCCAGCGGATCTCGTGCTGGCCGCCGTCGGGGTTCGGCCGGCGACCGACTGGCTCGGCGGCGGCTCCGTACCACTCGAGAGCGGGCACCTGCACACGGATGCGTGGGGCCGCGTCCGTGGACCGGCCGGTACCGTAGTACCCGGCCTGTGGGCGGTGGGCGACTGCGCGACCCGGGACCACCCGCTTTTCGGGGAGGTACCGGGCGGCCATTGGTCGGCAGCGCTCCACGACCCCGAACCGACCGCCCGGGCCATCCTGGGGATCGACCCCGCAGCGATCGCCTCCGAGCACCTGCCCGGCGAGGACGCGCCGATCGGAACGCAAACCGGAGCAAAGTCGGGCCGAGCCCCGGCAGCCCCCGCGCCCTACGTCTTCTCCCAGCAGCTCGGTCACGATCTCGCGCTGATCGGGCGCGTACCCGCCGACGCCGACGTGCATTTCCGTGGGGACCCGGCGGGCAACGGCGGCTGGCTCGCCTTCTACACCGACCCGCTCGGCAGCCGCTCCCCTGACGACCGTGAGAACGCGAGCACCCCGGCGAACGGCACCCCGACCGGCCACCGGCCGATTGAGTCGCCGGCCGGCACCCCGACCACCGTCCGGGCCGTCTTGGTCGTCGACTCCCACCGAGAGGTCGGGGTCGTACGTCGGCTCATGGGCGGCCCGACTCCCTTCCGGGTGGACCTGCGCGCCGCGACCGACCCGTCCGTCCGCCTGCGGGATCTGGCCGCAAAATGAGGCACGTCAGCCCGACCGAGCCTGATGCCCCGAGCGACCTCGGTGGTCGACCGCGCATGCAGCCGACCACCGAGCCCGACCGATTCGAGCCGACGCGCCCCCACCGAGGCGGCGCGTAGCCAAGAAGCGTCCGCTCAGTGCGCGAAGTGCCGCGTGCCGGTGAAGTACATGGTCACCCCCGCGGCCTTGGCCGCCTCGATGACCTCTTCATCACGGACCGACCCACCGGGCTGCACGACGGCGCGAACACCCGCGTCGATCAGGACACCAAGGCCGTCCGCGAACGGGAAGAAGGCGTCGGAGGCCGCGACCGCGCCATCCGCCCGGGCTACGTCCGCCAGCGTGTTGGCCCGTTCGACCGCCAAGCGGCACGAGTCCACCCGGTTGACCTGACCCATGCCGACGCCCACCGCTGCGCCGTCCGCCGCGAGCAGGATCGCGTTCGACTTCGCCGCCCGCACCGCCCGCCAGGCGAACTGCAGGTCGGCCAGTGTCTTGGCGTCGGCCGGGTCGCCGGCCACCAGGGTCCAGTCGCTCGACCGGTCACCGGTCGCGTCGATCCGGTCGGCTGCCTGCATGAGCAGCCCCCCGCTGATCGGCCGCAGCTCAACCGCGGTGGTCGGCGGTGTGTCCACCACGAGCAACCGCAGGTTCTTCTTCCGGCTCAGGATCTCCAGGGCCTCCGGCTCGAAGCCGGGTGCGACCACGACCTCGGTGAACACGGGCGCGATCTGCTCAGCGACCGCAGCCGTCACCACCCGGTTGGCGGCGATGACGCCACCATAGGCGGAGACCGGGTCCGTGGCGTGCGCCTTGGCATGGGCCTCGGCGATGTCGGCACCAACCGCGATGCCGCAGGGGTTCGCGTGTTTGATGATCGCGACTGCGGGTTCGGTGTGGTCGTGGGCGGCCCGCCAGGCGGCGTCGGCGTCGACGTAGTTGTTGTAGCTCATGGCCTTGCCGTGCACCTGGGTGGCCTGGGCGAGGCCGCGGCTGCCGTCCTGCGACTGGTAGAGCGCCGCGCGCTGGTGGGGGTTCTCGCCGTAGCGCAGCACGTCGGCGCGAGTCCAGGTGCCGCCCACCCAGGCCGGGAAGCCACTGGCCTGCGGGCCGTCGGGGCCGTCCACCAGGTCGGTGGGGGCCACCACGGACCCCATCCATGAGGCGACCGCGACGTCGTAGGTGGCGGTGTGCACGAAGGCGGCAGCCGCGAGGCCCTTGCGCTGGGCGTAGGTGTACCCACCGGCCTGCACGGCCGCAACGGCATCGCCGTAACCGTCCGGGTCGACCACCACGGCCACACTCGGGTGGTTCTTCGCTGCGGCCCGCACCATCGACGGTCCGCCGATGTCGATCTGCTCGATCACGGCATCGGGACCGGCGCCGGAGGCCACCGTTTCCGCGAAGGGGTAGAGGTTGACCACGACCAGCTCGAAGGTGTCGATCTCCAGCTCGGCGAGCTGGGCGAGGTGGTCGGCCTTACGGGAATCCGCAAGGATTCCGGCGTGCACCCTCGGGTGCAGCGTTTTGACACGACCCTCCAGGCACTCAGGGAAGCCCGTCAGCTCCTCGACCGGGGTGACCGGCACCCCGGCCGCGGCGATCGTGGTGGCCGTCGACCCGGTGGAGACCAGCTCGACGCCCGCGGCGTGCAGCCCACGGGCCAGGTCTTCGAGACCGGTCTTGTCGTAGACGCTGATCAGGGCGCGATGGATCGGGCGTCGGGAGTCATCGGTGAGGGCAGCGGCGGGGGTGGCGGACATCAGGCCTCCAGGCGAGTGGGCGGGGCAAGATCGGAGCCCAGCACCCAGGCGGGCGGCGCGTGGCGACGAACCTCTTGGCCGCTCCCCGGTGGTTGGTCCCACCCTCGCCAGTCACGACCACCACCGATGCTACCGGTTCGCGGACCCGCCTCCGATCATGGCCCGGCGGCCCTCGACGCGCAGACCCGAGCGTGCGATCCGGCCGACCGTTTCCACCAGCAACACCCGTTCGGCCACTTTGATCCGCTCGTGCAGGCTCGCCTCGTCGTCGCCGTCGTCGACCGGCACCGCCGCCTGGGCCAGGATCGGCCCGGTGTCGACACCCTCGTCGACCACATGGACCGTGCAGCCCGACACCCGCACACCATAGGCCAAGGCATCTCGCACGCCGTGCGCACCCGGGAAGGAGGGCAACAGCGCCGGGTGGGTGTTCACGATGCGACCGGCGAAGCTGCTGACGAAGGACGGCGCCAACACCCGCATGAATCCCGCGAGCACGACCAGGCCGGGCTGGAAAACCGCCACTGCCTCGGCCAGGCCGCGATTCCAGGCGGCCCGGTCCTCGAAGTCGGCGGGGGTCACCACGGCCACCGGGACACCGGCCGCGCGGGCGAGCTCGAGCGCCCCCGCCCCGGGTTTGTCCGAGAGCACGCCGACGACCCGGGCGCCGAAGGCTGGGTCGTCGTGGGCGGCCAGCAGCGCTGCCAGGTTGCTGCCGCCTCCCGAGGCGAGCACGACGATGCGAGTGGCAGAGGTTGCTTCCACCAGATGGCCGGACGGCGTCAACACAATGCTCCCAGGGTCGGGGACTACGCGGATGCGACAATCGTCCGCAGCCACACTGTGACACAACTCGTCAGGAGTTCGCCCATGGGCTTTCCCGGCCCCCAGCCCGATGCGCCACGGCCGTCGTCTCCCGAGCTGACTGATCGCGCCCAGCTCGCTGCCAGACGCACCCTGCTGGTGGCCGTCATGACCATCCTCGCGCTCGTCATCAGCACGTGGACTTTCCCTTGGGCCCTGCTCGCCTTCATTCCGATGGCGGCCGCCGTCGGCTTCGGTATCGCCGCACTTGTCGCGGCGCGCGGTGGCCCCAACCGATTGGTGCTGCCCGCGGTCATCCTCGGCTGGGGCCTGGCCGGCCTGCTCGCCATGCAGTTACTCGGCTCGGCCGTCATGTGGGAAGTGACAATGGACGACGTCACCTGCCGTTCAGAGGCCATCACGACGCTGGCGCGCGACCGCTGCGAGGCCGCTCACCAGCAGGCGATCAAGGACTGGGTGGCTCGTCTTCCGGGAGCTCCCTCAACCTGAACCGCGCAAAGATCCCCCAACGGGCGACGACGAGCGCCGCCGCAGCGCCCAGCGCGCATTCCAGCCCCGCCAGCAATCCGACCGCCCACCAGGTGCCGCCGATATGCGCGAGGCGCCCGGAGCCGACCCCACCACTGGCCATCGCGACGAGGAGGCCGAGAAGGGTTGCCACGGTCGCGCCGAACGCGGCAGTGATGAAGCCGACCTGGCCCCACGTGGAGAACTCCTCACCCGGCTCCTGGACGGCACGCCGACGCAGAAGTACGACCGCCATTGCACCCACCACGACCAGCAGCACCGGCGCCCAGACGGCCGCCCCATGGGACCATCCGGCGCCCGGCAGCGCCCCGAGCAACGGCAACGGAGGCAGCGGACCGGCAGCGGTGTCGGTGACCTGCCCCGGTGCGAACTGGGTATCCGCGCCGACGGCGAACCCCGGCCCGGCCAGCCACCCGGTGGTCCACACGACCAGGTTGGGCAGCACCATCAACTGGGCGATCGCAAGAATGGTGCCGCCCAGCGCCCCCGGGGCCAGCCCGGCCACGATGTCGCCCGACGTCGCCCGCCCCGCCACTGCCCACACCCCGACCAATCCGGCCGCCAGGAGGACCAGAATGCCCACCGCGATGGCACCGCCACGAACACCGAGCCGGGCTGCCACTGGTATGCGAGTCAGCAACGGGTCCGCCAGCTCCGTGATGCGCGGTGAGTCCGGGCGTGCGAGGATCCCCAACCCCAATCCCACGGCGGCCACGGCACCCCCGCCGATCGGAGCGATCACCAACCCCCAGGTACTCGTCGACGCCGTCACCGCGACTCCGAGGACACCCGCCGCGTATGTCAGGGTCCCTGTCAGCCACGCGGAAACCGTTGCCGACGAGGCCCGGCGGGCCGTCGCGAAACAGGCGAAGAGCAGCAGCATGGTCAGCCCGAGCGGGACCAGCGTCACAGTGGTCTTCCCGGTCACCACCGGCACCCCGTGGCCCAGCAGCCAGAGGCGGGCACCCACCGTGAGCGAGCTGCCCCACCCGCCCTGTTCCGCGCCTCCACTGGAGGCCAGGAAGGCGACGACGGCCGGGAGCAGCACCACCGCCAAGGACAGCCCCAGTGCCTGGATCGCGGCGGCGAAGCCCGCAAGGCTGTGGCGCGGCGCCACCGGTCGCGGCGGGTTGCCGTCGACGGTGCGTGCCGGTCGGCGGGCGGCACCAGCGGGGGTCATGGACCCATCGTGCGCGACGCCGACAGCCCGCCCATGGAGGCTCCCCGGCGCGCCGTGGCTGTGACCAGCGCCGGATCGAGTGCTGTGGTTTGCGTCGAGTGCTGTGGTTCTAGCCGAGTGCTGTGGTTTCAACCGCAGCACTCGGCTAGAACTACAGCACTCACCGCGACGACGGCAGGCGACAACATGTTCGGACGCCCATCCCGATCAGACTCCTAGCGGCCGTAGACCTCACGACGGTGAGCGACGCAGACGACGGTGACCACGAGCAGGTCGTCGTAAACCTCGTAGATGACCCGGTAGTCCCCGACCCGAATCCGCCAAGCGAGGTCTTCAGCTTGCGGGAACCGTGCGGCCGTGGATTCTCACCCAGGCTCCCGATCGCGCTCAAGAGTCGGTCACGCACCGCTCGGGGGAGCTTTCTCACCTGGCGTGCTGCCGCCGAGGTGAGCTCAACGTGGTAGGTCACGACGAGAGATCGGCCCGAAGCTCCTCGAGGCCCACCCGGGTGCCGTCATCTGCCGCCTTGGCCGCGCGGTACTCGGCGACGTCTTGGGCCATCTCGAAGCGCTCCAAGGCCTCCAGAGCATCGACGCTGACGACGACCGCCGCGAGCTTCCCGTTTCGTGTCACACCGATCCGCTCGTGGCCATACATGGCGCGGCCCAGCACGTCAGCCAGGTGGGAGCGTAGTTCGCGGATCGTGACCTCGCGGGAGACGGTATTCATAGCGTTCACTATGGCAATACATCCAACTGTGTACACAAATTGGTCGTCGAACGCAACGGGGGCGCCGCGGCGGTTGCCGCGACGCCCCGTGAAGCCCCTCGAACTCAGGCGGTCAGGAGGGACCGCATGAGCGACGCGGTCTCGGACGGCGTCTTGCCGACCTTGACCCCGGCAGCTTCCAGCGCTTCCTTCTTGGCCTGTGCCGTGCCCGAGGAGCCGGAGACGATCGCGCCGGCGTGGCCCATCGTCTTGCCCTCGGGGGCGGTGAACCCAGCGACGTAACCGACGACCGGCTTGGTCACGTGATCGCGGATGTAGGCGGCGGCACGCTCCTCCGCGTCACCACCGATCTCGCCGATCATCACGATGCCGTCCGTCTCCGGGTCGGCTTCGAAGGCTGCCAGCGCGTCGATGTGGGTGGTGCCCACGACCGGGTCGCCGCCGATGCCGATGGCGGTCGAGAAGCCGATGTCTCGCAGCTCGTACATCATCTGGTAGGTCAAGGTGCCGGACTTCGACACCAGGCCGATGCGGCCCGGGATGGTGATGTCCGCCGGGGTGATGCCGACGTTGCACTTCCCGGGGCTGATGATGCCGGGGCAGTTCGGGCCGATGAGCCGCACGCCGGCCTTCTCGGCCAAGGCGAAGAACTCGGCGGTGTCCGCGACGGGCACCCCTTCGGTGATGATCACCACGAGCGGAATCCGGGCGTCGATGGCCTCGATGACAGCGTCCTTGGTGAACGCCGGCGGCACGAAGACCACGGAGACATCCGCACCCGTGGCGGCCATCGCCTCGGCCACGGTTCCGAAGACCGGAACATCCACGGTGCCGTCGCCCTTGGGGAAGGTGACCGAGGTCCCTGCCTTGCGCGGGTTCACCCCACCCACGATCACCGTCCCCGCGGCCAACATGCGGGTGGTGTGCTTCTGTCCCTCGGAGCCGGTCATGCCCTGAACGATGACCCGGGAGTCGGAGTCGATGAAGATTGCCATGTCTATGTCCCTTGCTCTCGGGTGGCTCAGGCGGCCGTGGACGCGGATGCGGCGAGGGAGGCGGCCAGATCGGCGCCACCGTCCATCGTGTCGGCCAGCGTCACCAGCGGGTGAGCGGCAGCAGCGAGGATGGCCCGGCCGGCGTCGACCGCATTCCCGTCGAGGCGTACGACGAGCGGTTTGCTGGCGGCGTCGCCGAGCATGTCGAGGGCCTGCACGATGCCGTTCGCCACCTCGTCGCAGGCCGTGATCCCGCCGAAGACGTTCACGAAGACGCTCCGCACCTGCGGGTCATTCAGGATGACGTCCAGGCCGGCAGCCATCACGGCCGCCGAGGCGCCGCCGCCGATGTCGAGGAAGTTAGCCGGCTTCACCCCGCCATGCCCCTCGCCTGCGTAGGCCACGACGTCCAGGGTGCTCATGACCAGGCCGGCGCCGTTACCGATGATGCCGACCTCGCCGTCGAGCTTGACGTAGTTCAGGTCGTGCGCCTTGGCCTTGGCCTCGAGCGGGTCCGCGGCGGCCTGGTCGATCAGAGCCTCGTGGTCCGGGTGCCGGAACGCAGCGTTGTCGTCCAGGGTGACCTTGCCGTCGAGGGCGATAATCTTGCCCTCTGGCGTCTTGACCAGCGGGTTCACCTCGACCAGCGTGGCATCCTCGCCGTCGTAGACCGTCCACAGCTGCTGGATGACTGCGGCCACTTGATCCTTGAGCTCCGGGGCGAAGCCGGCGGCTGTCACGATCTCCTCAGCCTTGGCCGCGTCGATCCCCACGATCGGGTCGACGGCCACCCGAGCCAGCGCATCGGGACGTTCGACCGCAAGCTGCTCGATCTCCATGCCACCCTCGACACTGGCCATCGCGAGGCACGTGCGGTTCGACCGGTCGAGCAACACGGAGAAGTAGTACTCTTCGGCGATGTCGGCACCGGCCGCCACGAGCACGCGGTGCACGGTGTGGCCCTTGATGTCCATGCCGAGGATCTCGGCAGCCTTCTCGGCTGCCTCCTGCGGGGATTTGGCGAGCTTGACACCGCCCGCCTTTCCGCGGCCGCCCGTCTTCACCTGGGCCTTGACCACGACAAGACCGCCGCCGAGCTGCTCAGCTGCCGCGCGAGCCTCCGCCGGCGTCGTCGCCACGATTCCGTCGAGCACGGGAACGCCATAGCGGGCGAAGATGTCGCGTGCCTGGTATTCGAATAGGTCCACCGTGCACAATCCTTTCATATCAGCCGTTGTCAGCTGGATCAGATGTCTCGACGTCGAGACATCTCCCAGCCTAGCCGCTGCCTGGGCACCAGCCCACCGGGTTGCACCCTCGGAGACTGTCACCTTGCCCACAGGCACCGCTCATCCGGTCTGGACGAGCCGCACCTGCGCCTGCCCGGATACCCCGACCGATCGGATGCCGATGAGCCGCAAGAACACCGGCTGGTAGGAGTCGCGGGTCGAGACCGTGAGCACGTCCCCGGAGACCCGCACGCCCCCCGCCATCCCCGACTCCGCCAGCACGGCCTCGGCGGCAGCTTTCGCCTGGTGACGATCGACGGCGATCGTCCCGGATGTGGCAGCACCGGTGTCGATTCGCTGGCCGGCCGCACGAGCCGCCTGCTCAGCCGTCCACCGCGCCTGGTCCTGCGCGTGGAGCTGACCGCCGCCGTCGACCACCAGGCCGATTCCCACCAGCAACGCGAGCACCAGCCCCGCCGACAGGATGACCTCGCCGCCGCCGTCGTCCTCCGCGGACCACCGCCGCCAGGCACGCCACCAGCGGTTCCAACGAGCATGCATGCCGCGATAGTACCGATCGGGCGACTTATCCCATCCACGCGCTGGGGATGGTCGTCAACATAGGTTGACATGCGAACGGTCGTCAACATAGGTTGACGACCATGGAGCCCATCGACATGGCCGACATCACCGGCGCGGACCCCGACCTCGGGCTACGGGCCGTCCGCTCACTGCACCTCCTCGCCGACCGGCTGGAGGCCCTCCAGGTCAACCGCGCCCGGGAACTCGGGTGGTCCTGGCAGGACATCGCGGAACGGCTCAGCGTCTCCCGCCAAGCCGTCCACAAGAAGTACGGAACCACCACCCTGACAAGGAGGCCCTGATGTTCGAGCGTTTCACCATCGAAGCCCGCGGTGCGGTCGTCCGGGCGGTCGAGATCGCCCAGGAGACCCAGTCCGATTCGGTGGGTGACCTGCAATTACTTGCCGCCATCTGTGAACGGACTGATGGCCCCGCCGTCGAAGCGTTGCGGTCTGTCGGTATCGATCCAGCCGCCCTTGCGCGGGCCGCCACCGACGCCGATGCCGCCGGGTTGGACTCAGAAGCCCTGGCCGCGATCGGGATCGATCTCGATGCCGTCAGTGCGCAGGCCGACAAGACCTTCGGGAAGGGGGCTCTGGCGCGGGCAGGAGCACGAATGCGGCGCGGCAAACACCGGCCGTTCGCCCGAGAGGGAAAGAAGATCCTGGAGCTGTCACTACGCGAGTTGATCCGCCTGGGCCAGCACCGAATCGACTCGGGTCATCTGCTGTTGGCCATCCTGCGGATGGCCCACGGCGACGCGTACCGAGTGCTGGTGAACAGCCTCACCGAGGCCGGGTCGAGCGTGGCCGCGCTGCGCAGCGCCCTGGAATCACCGGCCGAGGGGAAGGCCGCGAGCTGACTCCGATGCCGACGGGGGTCACGCTGGAGGCCGGCACACCTCGGCCGACGAGTGCACGGCAAGGGTGAGAGCTTTCGGTCAGAGACTGCTGAGAGAATCGGCGGATGAGTGATGTCCGACATGCCCGGGTTGACGAGTCTGCCCATGGGCATGGCGACCCACAGGGCAGCGGCATCTACTTGTTGGCCGCAACAGTCGCCGATCCTGAAGAGTCCGAGCCAGTGCCCTTGCCACACAGCCTGTCGACCACACCGTTGTGATCGGGGCACCCCTGGAACTCTCTCAAGCCAACGATCCGATCGGTCGATCTGCGACTGCAATAGAAAGACGTCAGGGCCGCGTCCCGTCATTCCGGCGGGGAGCAGCGGCCCTTCCTTCCTCGCTTACCCGCAGGGGCGAGGCATGATCCACTTAGCGCACTCGACGCCGAGTGACGGCAGACCCCGGTGGTCTTCAACCTGGCCTTTACAGCTTCACCACCGGGGAGTACCGCAACAGCAATCGCTTGGTGCCGTCGGTGCCGAAGTCGATCTTGGCCACTGAATTCGGTCCGGCGCCCTCGATCGCGACCACTGTCCCCAGGCCGTAGGCATCGTGGGTCACCTTGTCGCCGACCGTAAGGCTCGGGATGTCGGCATCGGCTCGTGGGGTCGCCGAGCCGAAGGTCGCCCCGGTACCGGCGGACGGAGCGAACGGCGACGTCGGACCGTACTTGCGAGCCGGCGGAGCCTCGCCGCCACCCTGTCGCGAGCGCCCGCCCCAGCCGCCCGAGTACCCGCCCGGTCCGCGCAGCGTTGCCATACTCGACTCCCGGCGACGCCAGTCCCAGAGTTCCTCGGGGATCTCGTCGAGGAAACGACTCGGAGGAAACTCATTGGCCATCCCCCAAGCCGAGCGCACCGCCGAGCGTGTGATGTACAGCCGCTCCCGGGCCCGCGTGATCCCGACGTAGGCGAGCCGGCGCTCCTCCGCCAGCTCCGAATCGTCGTGCAACGAGCGCATATGCGGAAAGGTGCCGTCCTCCATACCGGTCAGGAAGACGACTGGGAACTCCAACCCTTTTGCCGTGTGCAGCGTCATGAGGGTGACCACCCCGGTGTCTTCGGCCGGTTCGGCCTCGGCAGCGCCGTCCGCCACGTCCTCGTCCGGGATCTGATCCGAATCCGCGACCAGCGACACCCGCTCCAGGAAGTCCGCCAGATCCCCGTCAGGTTCGGTGTCGGTGAACTCGATCGCCACCGCATGCAGTTCGGCCAGGTTCTCGACGCGGGAGGCGTCCTGCGGGTCCTCACTGGCCCGCAACTCCGCCAGATAACCGGTACGGTCGAGGACGGCGCCGAGAACATCCGCGGGAGACGCCCCGGAGTCGACCAGCTCACGCAGGCCCGCCATCAGCTCCCGGAAAGCCAGCAGCGGCTTGAGCAGACGCGGGGTCATGCCGGGGGCATCTTCCGCACGCTCCAAGGCGGCACCGAAAGAGGTGCGCTCACGTTCGGCCAAGGCGACGACGACCCCCTCGGCGCGCTCCCCCACGCCCCGTTTGGGCACGTTCAGCACCCGGCGAAGGTTCACGTCGTCGTCGGGGTTGGCCAGCGCGCGTAAGTACGCCACCGCGTCCTTGATCTCGCGGCGTTCGTAGAACCTCGTACCGCCGACCACCTTGTACGGCAGCCCGACGCGGATCAGCACCTCCTCCAGCGCCCGCGACTGGGCGTTCGTGCGGTAGAAGATGGCGACATCGCCGGGCCGCACCGCGTCGGAGTCGCCCAGCCGGTCGATCTCCTCGGCGACGAACCGGGCCTCCTCGTGTTCGTTGTCCGCGACATAGCCGACGACTTTGGCACCCTCCCCCGAATCGGTCCACAGCCGCTTCGGTTTGCGATCTGCATTTCGGGCGATGACCGCATTGGCGGCCGAGAGGATGTTCTGTGTGGAGCGGTAATTCTGCTCCAACAGGATCGTGGTGGCATCCGGGTAGTCGGCTTCGAACTCCAGGATGTTGCGGATCGTGGCACCACGGAAGGCGTAGATCGACTGGTCGGCGTCGCCCACGACAGTCAGCTCCGCCGGCACCGGCCCGGTCCGTCGCTCCCGCGAGTCCTCGGAGACGGAACCCGCCGAATCTGTCGCCGCTAAGTCCCCGTCCACCCCCGCCAACTCGCGCACCAGCACGTACTGGGCGTGGTTCGTGTCCTGGTACTCATCCACGAGCACGTGCCGGAACCGGCGCCGGTAGTGTTCCGCGACCGCTGGGAAAGCCTGGAGCAGGTTGACCGTGGTCATGATGATGTCGTCGAAGTCGAGGGCATGAGCCTGCGACAGTCGCGTCTGGTACCGGCGGTAGACGTCCGCCAGCACCTGATCGAACTCGGGTTGCCCGGTCCGGTCACCGGCCCCCGCGGCACGCTGGTCCACGTAGCTGTCGGGGTCGATCAGCTCGTTCTTCAAATCACTGATCTTGTTCGCGAGCATCCGGGCCGGATAGCGCTTCGGGTCCAGGTCGAGTTCGCGTCCCACCAGCGTGATCAACCGCTGGGAGTCCGCGGCATCGTAGATCGAGAAGCTCGACTTCAGGCCGAGCGTGCCCGCCTCCCGGCGCAGAATCCGCACACAGGCCGAGTGAAAGGTGGAGACCCACATGCGCTGGCCGGCTGGGCCGATCAACCCCGTCACCCGCTCGCGCATCTCCGCGGCGGCCTTGTTGGTGAAGGTGATCGCCAGTATCTGCCCCGGATGCGCCCGCCCTGTCGCCAGCAGATGGGCGATGCGATGGGTCAGCACCCGCGTCTTGCCGGAACCCGCCCCCGCCACGATGAGTAGCTGGCCGCCCTCATGGATGACGGCCGCCCGCTGCTGCTCGTTCAGGCCGTCGAGCAGGGACTCCGGATTGAGGTGGGCGAACGCCTTGAACCTGGCCGATTCGACGTCGTCGGGTGCGAAAGCGCGCGGAGCAGTACGCGGAAGCCGAGCGGCATCGCTGAAATCCGCGGAGTTGAAACCGGGCAGGAGGGTGTGGTCGAAGAGCGTCATGGCGCGTCCAGCCTAGGCGCAACGACTGACAGCGGTGGCCTGCTACGTACTCGAGTGACGGAATCGTCAGCTCAGGTCGCGAACAGGACGGCCACCAGCCAGGCTCCGGATGCGATCAACGCGCCGGCCAGCTCGATGAGGATCGTCCACCCTGTCGCCTGGAGAGCCGCGACGGTAGCCCGCCACGCGAGCCGCCCATCCCGTCGGCGAACCAGCTCCGCACCGTAGACGCCGGCGACGAACCCGACCGGAAGCCCGACGACGGGGATGACGAAGAAGCCCACGACACCGGCGATCCCGCCCCAGATCAGCGTGCCGTTCGGCACGTTGGCACGCTTGAGGTGGCGGCCCGCGACGAGGAACTTGACCACGGCCGCGACCACGACAGCCACCAGGCCGATGCCGAAGGCGACCCATGCGGCCGCCCCGCCGGTCAAGGCGGCCCAGACGCCGATCGCCGCGAGCACGATCAGCGAACCGGGCAACACCTGGATGATGACGCCGATCAGCCCGACGGCGATGACCAGGCCGACAACAAGCTCACCCGCTCCACTCATCTAGCGGATGAAGACCGCGAGCACGATGTTGACCAGCGTCAGCGCCCCGATGCCGTGTTTGAGGGCGGGGGAAACGACACCCGTCCCGTTGTCGGCCTTGGCGCCCTGCTTCTTGGCCAGGTACGCAAGCACCGCAATCACCATCGCGATGACCAGCTTCACCCCGATCTTTGCCATATTCGGGTCCCCCACCACTGAAGACGCCTCAGCGATCCCGACCGCGATCAACCCGGAGACGACGACGGTCATCGCACCGTGGAACACCCCCGGGTACAGGCCCGGCGTGCGGAGGCTGGCGATGTATCCGCCCAGCACGATCGCCCAGCCGATGAAGTGCAGCACGACGAAGACGTCATAGAGGAAGACCATGGCCGCATCCTAATCCGACGAAGTGTCAGCTGGGGGCCACCGCCGGGCCGCGAGCCGCTCGTCGCGTCGTAGACCACCGCCAACCGGCACGGTGCAGTGCGGGGCGCCAACCCCGCGTCAAAGCAACCGCCGTGCCGCCGCCCACCGGGTCAGCTCATGCCGCGAGGACAACTGCAATTTGCGCAGAACAGCCGACACATGGGTCTCGACCGTCTTGATCGAGATGAACAGCTCCGCGGCGACCTCGCGATAGGAGTAACCCCGGGCGATCAACCGCATGACCTCCTGCTCGCGCGCGGACAACCGGTCCAGTTCGTCGTCGTGCACCGCGATGTCCCCCGCACCGGTGCCGAAAGCATCCAGTACGAACCCGGCCAGTCGCGGGGAGAACACGGCGTCACCCTCCGCGACCTGCACCACGGCGGCGGAGAGGTCCGGCCCGGAGATCGCCTTGGTGACATACCCTCGGGCGCCGGCCCGGATGACCGCCACGACGTCTTCGGCGGCATCAGAGACCGAGAGGGCCAGGAACCGCGTGGACCCCAACAACTCCGCGCACCGGGTGATGACCTCGGCGCCACCACCGCCACCACCACCGGGAAGGTGCACATCCAGCAGCACGACCGGCGGCTTCAGCGCGTGCACCCGGGCGACAGCGGAGTCCACATCCGCAGCCTCTCCGATCACATCCACCCGGTCATCGAGCCCAGCGCGAACCCCCGTACGGAAGAGGTGATGGTCGTCGACCAACACCACCGGGACCGGGGCGGCGGCATCGGCAGCGGGGGTGGGGATCGTCGTCATGGCTGCTCCTCGGGCACATGGTCGGCCTCGGCCTTGCGGGGCACCCGTAACCGTACCTCGGTGCCCCAATCGGGCCGGCTCTCCACCTCGGCCGACCCACCGCGCCGACGTATCCGGCCCAGTATCGACTCCCGGACGCCGAACCGGTCGTCGGCGATCTCATCCATCCGGAAACCGTCGCCCCGATCACGGATGAACACGTCGACGGCCTCGGCGCTGACTTCCAGGTAGACGGAGATCGGCGCCCGCCCATGTGCGACGGCATTCACCAATGCCTCGCGGGTCGCCTGGAGCAGTGCGGTCGTCTCCTGGGTCGGGGCGCAGTCCCCCACGATGACGGTGTCGATGGCGACCGGCGACGGCGTGCCGCCACCGGCGGGCGCCCGGCCGATCCGGCCGTCCTCGACCTCGCCGATCAGCCCGCGCAATTCAGCGGCCAAGGATGTGCCCGGAGAGGGCCGGTCGTCATAGAGCCATTCGCGCAGCTCACGCTCCTGGGCCCGGGCCAGGCGGGCCACCGCATCGGGTTCGGCGGCCCTGGTGCGGATCAGGGAAAGGGTCTGTAGGACGGAGTCGTGCAGGTGGGCGGCTATATCGGCGCGCTCGGCCTCGCGCGCTCGCGCCATCCGCTCGTCGCCCAGTTCGCGCACCAGCCGCAGCCACCAGGGGGCGAGCGCGATCGCGGCGCCGGCCAATACGGCGACGGAGGCGACCGTGGCCCGGAGCACATCAGCGGGCTCGGCATCCTGGCCGACCAGCAGCACCACGCCCACCGTCACCAGGACGACGCCGCCCACGATCCGCAACAACCCGGCCTGTTTCCGGCCACCCGCACGAGTGATCAACCGGCCGCGTTCCACCTCGTCGAGCTGGCTCCAGGCCAGCGCTGTGCCCGCTATGGCGATGACCAACGGCAGCGTCCAGGAGACCTGGACATCGACGCCCATCCGGACCGCGATGAGTACGGCGGCGGCACTCAGTAGCACGATGCCGATCGCCACATCCCGGATGGGCAACCGCGTCACCTGACCCCGGACACGCGGTGCGAGCCGGGAGAGGGACGCCGGGCGGGCGTCGGCGGATGCCTGGGCGGGGTCCCCCGCGGGGATGGTGACCCACAAGAAGATATAGACGGCAACCCCGGCGCCGCCGGCCAGGCCGAGAAAGGCCCACGTCAACCGCACGGACCACAGCGGCACGTTGAGGTGGGTGGCGACTCCCAAGCAGACACCCCCGACCCAGCGACCACGATCGGGTCGGCGGAGGGGGAGCCGCTCGGTCCGGCCGTGGCCAGGCGGCGCGGCTGCTGCTGGTGTGCTCACCAACAGATCGTCACACGCCGGGGGCGTCGAACCGAGGGCTCGGGAACCAAACCAGGGTCACCGGCCCCACAGTTCAGGGTCGACTCAGGGAAGAACCCGATAGTCACCGCAGCAGTCCGGGGACGAGGCTGGAGCCATGAGCGAGAACCTTCCCCCTGGCGCGGTCCCACCGCCCGCTGATCAGCCGCCCACCTGGACGGCCCCCACCGGTTCCGGCACACCTGATTCCCAGTCGGGGACCCAGACCGGAGCTCCCGGGGTTCCGACCGGCGACTCCGGGGTTCCACCGCGCGTATCCGGCACCGACGGCTTCTTCGATTCCGCCCGGCGCATGGGTATCACCCGTTCCGACGACCGGTGGATCGGCGGTGTCGCCGCCGGTGTCGCGGACCGGTTCGGCATCGACCCGTTGATCGTGCGCGGCGTCCTGTTCCTCACCTTCTTCATCTCGGGTGCTGGTCTGCTGCTCTACGGGATCGCGTGGGCGCTGCTGCCGGAGCGCCAGGACGGACGCATCCACCTCCAAGAGGCCCTGCGGGGTCACTTCGACTCCGCACTGGCGGGCGCGATCGTGCTCGTCATCATCGGGAGCAGCTGGGGAAACGGCTGGTGGTCCCATTGGGGACGCTGGTGGGGTGGACCGTTTGAGTGGTTGAGCGGCCTGCTGTGGTTCGCCGCAGTGGTCACCGTGGTGATCGTGGGCATCAACGCCCTGTCCAACCGGAAGAAGAGGGCAGTGGGCACCGCGGGTCCCAATCCCACCGGACCCCATCACGGCCCCGCGCAACCGGGCCCCGGCCACCAGGGCACCACACACCACGGCTCGGGACACCACGGTGCCGCAGCGCAAACGCCGACATACACCGGAGCGCCCTTCACCTCCGCCGCACCGGAGGCGACCGTGCCAGCTGCCACGACTGACTGGACGACGTCGGCCACCGCACCGCTGCCCACGGTAGCGACGGCGCCCTTCGACCACGCGGCCGCCACTGCTTACCAGGCGGCACCCGTAAGTCCGACCGCCGGCCCGCAGGTGCAGTCCCCCTACCTGCCGAAGCCGCGTCCCCAGGGTCCCGGCCGGACGATGACCAGCGCGGTGCTCGGACTGGCGCTGCTCGCCGGTGCCGTCCTCCTGCTGGTCCACCGGACCGGTTCGGGCTCCTGGCCCGTGGCCCTGATGTGGTTCGGGATCACGGTCGTGATCATCGGGCTCGGCATCGTCATCACCGGCCTGCGTGGACGCCGCAGTGGGGTCTTGGGGTTCCTTGCGATCACCGCCATGATCGCTAGCTCACCGGTCTTCCTGTGGCAGGTGAGCAATGACGTGACGGGCGACCACCGGGACTTGGTGGCCGACGGGACACCCACGGTGGTGACCGATCCGGTCACGGCGGCAGGCGGATACTCCTACGGCGTCGGCGACGCGAGGTTGGATCTGACCGGCCTGGACCTCAAGGGATTCACCGTCGAGCACCCCCTGGTCGTGCCGGTGCAACTCGGCATCGGTGAGCTGACGGTGCTGGTCCCCAACGACATCGGCGTCAGCGCCGATGTGAGGACCGGCATCGGGGTCACCCGGTGGGATGTGAGTTGGTCCGAAGACAGATCGGGGACACAAGCGAATGTGCTCGGCAACACCAGCGTCAACCACAGCGATCCCATCCTGGTACTCGATGCCGAAGTCGGGATCGGGGAGTTCATCCTGAAGGAGCAGTCATGAGTCACCAGCCCACCGAACCCGTGTCCCCGAAACCCCTCGGCACGAATGCCGCACCTGCCACGACAGCGTCGATCATCGAGACTCCAGGCACGCCCACCCCGCTGGCCACACGTAAGCGTGGCATTCGTATCAGCACGATCGTCTGGGGATTCTTGATCGTGGCGATCGGCGTCGGACTGATCAAGATGGCCAACAACGATCGCTTCGACATCACCTTGGCGCTGATCATCGTGCTCGCCATCGCCGGCCTGACGCTCGTCGTCAGCTCTGTGGTTTCGAGTGTGCGACGGCAGCCAAAACCAGGCAGCTGATTCGGACCTGTCCGACCAGGCGAAATGGACCCCGATGTCATCAGCATCGGGGTCCGTTTCACGCTCCCCTGAGGCGCCAAGGACAGACCTTCAGTCGCACTCCACACGGTATGTCCGCTTCCGAGCATCTTGTCCTGATACTGTATCGGCACGACTGTTCTGGTCGCCTCACTACGTTGAGAATCGAGGTGCACGTGGTGCGTGGAAGCACTCGCAAGCAAATAGCCAGCATTCTTGGTGTTACGGCATTGGCTGCCGTTGGTGCGCTCATCCCTATAACTTCCGCCAATGCAGAAGTTGTAGCGCCCGCCTCCTCGACAGTCAGCACAACACCGCTGCCGACCGTCCAGATCAATTCGGGCGTGGTCTGGTCGCAGGCAATCGTTGGCAATACGGTCTGGGCAGGAGGCAGCTTCACCGATGCACGCCCGGCCGGTGCGGCACCGGGCGAGAACCTCACCCCCCGGTCAAACCTGCTCGCCTATGACATCACCACGGGGAACCTGATCGACTCGATCGCCCCACAGGTCAACGGCCAGGTCAAGGTCGTCCGTAGTTCCCCGGACGGCTCACGGATCTATATCGGCGGGAGTTTCAGCCAGGTGGATGGTGAGCCACGCGCGAACCTGGCTGCCCTCGACGCGAACTCCGGCGCGCTGATCACCGACTTCCGGCCCACAGTCAGCGGGCCAACCGTGAATGCCATCGCGGTCACGGGCTCCAATGTCTACGTGGGCGGCCGCATCTCGGGGGTCGACGGGACACCACGCGGCAACATGGCCGCCTTCGATCTGTCCGGTCAATTGACGGGCTGGTCCCCCACCACTGAACGCCAGGTCGACGCCATGGTGGCAACTGCTGACGGTTCCAAGATCATCATCGGCGGCCGCTTCGGCACCGTGAACGGTGCGGAATCACTCGGCCTCGCGGCCGTAGACCCGTCGAACGGCTCGGTGCTTGCCTGGACCGCATCTGGTGTCATCCGCAACGGCGGATCCGACAGCATGGGTATCTCCGGGCTCTCCACCGACGGCGATGCCGTCTACGGAACCGCTTGGGCGCAGATCGGCGGAGGTCACATGCTCGAGGGCTCGTTCTCAGCCGATGCGGGTTCTGGTGAGATCAGGTGGATCGAGGACTGCCACGGCGACGAGTACGGCATCTACTCCGACGGAACCACCGTTTACACCGTCGGCCATACCCATGACTGCACCAGCCTGGGCGGCTTCGGCGACTATGCCACCCCGAACGGTCGGTACCAGTACGCCCTGGCCTTCACCAAGGCAACCATGGGAACACTGGGCCGGGCCAATAACCTCGGCAGCTACACCGATTGGTCCGGCAACCCAGCTCCCGGCCTCATGGAGTGGTACCCGAACTTCCTGTCCGGGACCGCCACGGGCATGGGCCAGGCCGGCTGGGACGTCACCGGAAACGGCGAATACGTCGTGATCGGCGGAGAATTCCCCGGCGTGAACAACCAGCACCAGCAAGGACTGGTCCGCTTCGGGCACTAACGCGCTCGAGGGGTTTGGTCGGCACAGACCTGGTCGGCTCCAACATGGGTCGCGAACCACTACCCTCGGCACGTCCCGCGTAGCAGAATGACTGTGGGTCCGGACATTCGTCCGGACCCACAGTCATTCTCAGGTGTGGCTCAGGCCGGGTCAGCCCCTTCGCCCGGCTTCGCTGTCCGCGAGCGGCCGGTCTCGGACCCCGTCGGCGGCGTCACGCCCGGCGATGTCGGCGGCGCGGCATCCGGCGGAACCTCCAGTGTGCCTTCCGCCGGCACTCCGGGTGAGGCGGGCGGCACACTCGAAGTCGCGGATGCGCGAGTTGGCCCGCTCGGCGCGGCCAGGTGAGCAGGTTCGACACCACCGACCGGCTCGGCGGGCGGAAGCGTCGTCTCAGGAGCCGCATGGGACGGGGAGCGGCGCCCGGAGCCCTCGGACAGTCCACCTCCGGAAGTCAACGACGTCTCCACGGCCACATGGGATCCCCCTGCCAACCGGCGCAAGGCGATTCCGACGAAGAGGAACAGGACGCCCAGACCCATCACGAGTGCGGCCACCCCGAACGCCACCACCGAGGTGTACAGCGAAGCGCGCAGGAACGACGCATCCATCACGGTCTCGCGAACCGGATCGTCCTGGTCGAGCTGAGCGTAGGTCTTGCCGTCGCTCGCCTCCAATGCGTGTTTGCTGATGACCTCCGCCTGGGCGAAAGCCGTGAGCGGACCGTTCACATCCCGGCCCGCGAAGAACGAAGCGTCATCGGACACGGTGATCTTCTCGTCTGCCAGCTCCGAGGTCACCATGATCCACGTGCCCAAACCGGCGATCAGAAACACGATGCCGGCGATCATCGAGAAGAGGCCGATGCCCCTCACTCCCTTGGTTGGCTTGACGGTGATTGTGCTCGACATGGTGTGCCTTCCCTTGAAGCCTCGCGCACGAAGGCCGTGCGCTCCCCTACGGAGCCCACGCTAAAGGCCAGGTGAGAGCGTCGCCCGTTCAGCGCGACTACGGGCATTTCGGACCGGTGATGGGAGCGTTCCGACGGGACCCAACTTGGCCAGATGGCATAGCTCCGGGGAGGACGGCCGGGATACTCACACTCGACCGAAGCCACGTTTCGCCCAGCCCTCCGGGACGGCCCGTAGTGGGAGGATGCCTGGGTGCACATCACCCACATCTCCGACACCTACCTGCCTTTGATGGGAGGTATCGAAACCCAGGTTGCCGGGCTCGCCCGACAGCAGGCCGCGGCCGGTCACAAGGTGCAGATCATCACGACCACCCCGGCGGGACCCGGCGGCCACGGCCTGAACACCGAACATGACGACGGCGTCACCGTCCACCGGATCGCCGCCCGCATTCCCGGCGGCTACCCGATCCACCCCCGTTCGACACGCCACGTCTCACGGCTCCTCGCCGCTTCCCCGCCCGACGTCGTCCACCTGCACATGGGGGTGCTGGCACCGACCTCCCAGTTCGCACTCCGCGCCGTCGTACGGCAGGGGCTGTCGGCCGTGCTGACCGTGCACTCCGTCTGGGGGGCGGCCGAACGCTGGTTCCGCTGGTCGGATGCGGTGGTGCGTTGGTCCCGGTGGCCGGTGGTGTGGTCGGCGGTGAGTGAGCTGACGGCCACCCCCCTGCGCCGGATCCTCAGCCCGGGGGCCACGCTCGCCATCCTGCACAACGGGCTCGACTTGCAGGCGTGGGCCGTGCCCAGGACGGAACGGGCTCAACGGCCGGAGGGCAACGCGATCCACCTGGTCGCCGCCACCCGGTTCGCTCCCCGTAAGCGGGTGCTGCCCATGCTGGCTGCCATCAGGCAAGCCGCCCAGGCGTTGCCGGCGGGGTCCCTCTTCGCGACCATCGCCGGGGACGGCCCACAGCTGGCGTCTGCCCGGCGGTTCGTTGCCGACCATGGCCTCGAGGACATGGTCTCCTTTCCCGGGCGGCTGAGTGCCACCGACCTCAAACGGCTGTACGCGCGGGCCGATGTCTTCGTGGCACCCGCCATCGAGGAGTCCTTCGGCATCGCCGCCCTCGAAGCTCAGGCCGCCGGCCTGGCCGTGATCACCCGGCAGGAGTCCGGAATCGCAGAGCGACTCACCGATGGCGTGAACGGGCTGATCGTCGCCGATGACGACGCCATGGCGCGCGCCTTCATTCGCCTCGCGACCGACGACGGCACGCTGGACGCGATCATCGCCCACAACCGCGAGGTGCCCGCCACCTGCGACTGGGCCACGGTGTTGAAAGAGGTCGACGCCGCCTACACCCAGGCCATTGACCTGCGGTCTTCCGCCCGCTAGCTTCGGCAACCGTGACCACCGTCGATCGCCACCGCCTCGCCCACCTCTACGCCACCGAGCAGGCGCTCTTCGCTCGGCGCAATCCCCGGTCGGCCGCCGCCTACGCCGCGTCCGGCCACCTCTTCGGCAAGGTGCCGATGACCTGGATGAACAAGGCCGCCGGCGGCTTCCCGCTCTACCTCGCAGGAGCCCGTGACCACCGGGTGACCGACATCGACGGCCACGAGTACCTGGACTTCGCCCTCGGCGACACCGGAGCCATGGCGGGCCACTCCCCCCGGCCGGTCACCGACGCTGTCGCCGAACGCATCAGTTCCCTGGGCGGCATCACCACGATGATGCCGACCGAGGACGCCGAATGGGTGGGCGCCGAGCTGACCCGGCGATTCGGATTGGCCCGCTGGAGTTTCGCTCTGACCGCCACCGACGCGAACCGCTGGGCCATCCGGCTCGTGCGGGCCCTGACCTGCCGGCCCAAGATCCTGTTCCACTCCTACAGCTACCACGGCAGCGTCGATGAGTCGCTGATCGTTGTCGGCCCCGACGGGGAGGGAATGAGCCGGCCCGGCAACGTCGGCGCACCCGTCGATGTGACCCTGACCAGCCGGGTCGCCGAGATGAACGACCTCGCCGGGTTGGAGCGCCAGCTCGCTCACGGCGACGTCGCGGCCGTGCTGATCGAGCCCGCGCTGACCAACATCGGCATCGTGCTGCCCGAGGCGGGCTATCACGACAGCGTGCGGGAGTTGACCCGCAAATACGGCGCTCTGCTCATCATCGACGAGACGCACACGTTCTCGGCCGGCCCGGGTGGTGCCACCCGGGCGTGGGGACTCGAACCCGACGTGCTGGTGATCGGCAAGGCCATCGGTGGCGGCATCCCGAGTGGCGCCTACGGGCTCTCAGCGGAGATCGCCGAGCGCGTCCTCGCGATGGACGGTCTCGACCTCATCGACATGGGCGGCGTCGGGGGCACCCTCGCGGGCTCGCCGTTGTCCGTCGCGGCGATGCGGGCCTGCCTGGAGCAGGTGCTCACCGAGTCGGCCTTCGACACGATGATCGAGACCGCGGGCTATTTCGCCGCCGGGGTCGAGGCGCTGTTCGTGGAGTACGGGCTGCCGTGGTCGATCAACCAGCTGGGTGCGCGTGCGGAATACCGTTTCGCCCGGCCGTACCCGGTGAACGGCACGGCTGCGGCGGCGGCCGCCGACGACCTCCTCGAGGACTACCTGCACGTCTTCCTGGCCAACCGCGGCATTCTGCTCACACCGTTCCACAACATGGCGCTGATGGCTCCGACCACCACGACGGCCGACGTCGACCGGCACCACGTCGTCCTCGGCGAAGCGCTCACGACGCTGCTGGGCTAGTTGCCTACCGGCCCGGCCGCAGTCGAGCGCGCCCGGAGGCGGCCGAAACAGCCGGCCGCAGCCGCGCCCCTACTCCCATTCGATGGTGCCCGGCGGCTTGCTCGTCACGTCGAGGACCACCCGGTTGACCTCCGGCACCTCGTTGGTGATGCGCGTGGAGATCGTGGACAGGATGTCGTACGGCAGCCGAGTCCAGTCGGCGGTCATCGCGTCCTCGCTGGACACGGGCCGCAACACGATCGGGTGACCGTAGGTGCGGCCGTCGCCCTGGACGCCCACCGAGCGCACATCGGCCAGCAGCACCACGGGGCACTGCCAGATCTCCCGGTCCAACCCCGCCTTGGTCAGCTCGGCGCGCGCGATGGCATCGGCAGCCCGCAGTGTCTCCAGCCGGTCGGCGGTGACCTCACCGACGATCCGGATACCCAGCCCCGGCCCCGGGAACGGCTGACGCCACACGATCTCAGCCGGCACCCCGAGCTCCAGCCCGACCGCCCGCACCTCATCCTTGAAGAGCGCGCGCAACGGCTCAACGAGGGAGAACTGCAAGTCGTCCGGCAGACCACCCACGTTGTGGTGGCTCTTGATGTTCGCCGCCCCCTCACCGCCGCCGGATTCAACGACATCCGGGTACAGGGTGCCCTGGACCAGGTACTTGACTTCGGCACCGTGATCGCCAGCATCGGCCACCACCTCCCGGGCCGCGTCCTCGAAAACCCGGATGAACTCCCGGCCGATGATCTTGCGTTTCGTCTCGGGGTCCGAATGCCCGGCGAGCGCCGCGAGGAACCGGGCCCGCGCGTCGACCACCTTGAGGCGCACCCCCGTGGCCGCCACGAAGTCGCGTTCGACCTGCTCGACCTCCCCCGCCCGCAGCAGCCCGTGATCGACAAAAACGCAGGTGAGCTGATCCCCCACGGCCTTCTGCACAAGGGCCGCTGCCACGGAGGAGTCCACACCACCCGACAACCCACATATCACCCGGTCATCACCGACCTGCGCACGGATCGCCGCGACCTGGTCGGCGATGACGTTCCCCGGCGTCCAGGAAGCGGTGAGTCCGGCTCCCTCGTAGAGGAACCGTTCCAGCACGGCCTGGCCATGCGCGGAGTGCTTGACCTCGGGGTGCCACTGGACCCCGAAGAGCCGCCGCTCCCGGTCCTCGAAGGCCGCCACTGGCGAACCATCTGAGGTCGCCAGCACGTCGAAGCCTTCGGGGGCGCGGTGAACAGCGTCGCCATGGCTCATCCAGGCGGTCTGGGTCGCGGGAGTGCCGGCGAGCAGCGTGCCGGTGGCGGCGACCGTGACCTCGGTGCCGCCGTACTCACGTTGGCCCGTCTGCGCGACGTCACCGCCGAGGGCTCGGGCCATCGCCTGGAAGCCGTAGCAGATGCCGAGCACCGGCACCCCGGCGTCGAAGAGCGCCGGGTCGATGAACGGGGCACCCGTGGCGTAGACGGAGGACGGCCCACCGGACAGGATGATCGCCGCCGGATCCTTGGCCAGGAGTTGGTCGACCGTGAAGGTGTGCGGCACGATCTCCGAGTACACCTTGGCCTCGCGCACCCGCCGGGCGATGAGCTGGGCATACTGCGCACCGAAGTCGATGACGAGGACGGGACGGGGGGTGGCCGAGGGGCCGAGCGTGGTCACCGGCCCAGGATAGTGGGCGCGCGGGGCGCCTGGACAAAGCGGCGGACCCGAGCACATAGCCGGTGCCCGGGTCCTGAAGGCGCTCATGTGGTGACGAGACCACGGTCGGCACGGATCAGTTTGTCGACACCGTGTCTTTCCATTGGACCATCGGGGCATGTGGCGCCCCGAACTGGATTCGAACCAGCATTCGGTGAGATCGTCCGTACTCGTTGATGCCTCGCGTAGCGCAATGCTGATGCTGGAGCAAGAGTCTGAATCGTCAGACGGCCGCCTCTACCGTTGGGCTACCGCGGCATGGGTGCCGCGGGAAGGATTCGAACCTCCACTGGAACCGCCTCGTCAGTCTGAGCGTGAGCCTCAGCTTGTACTCCCATGCGACCCAGCGACTCGGCCGGTGCCCCGGCCTCGGCACTGGTTATTTGCCGCATGTTCCGGTCACCCCCGCCAGGGGTGCCGGAGCCTTGAGGCTACCGTCCGAAGAGGTAGCCGAAAACCGTGTCGCCAACCTTGCGGTCCGTCACCTCGGCCTCGTTCGCGGTCTCGCGGGCGAAACGCACGGCGTCCTGCAACCGCTCGACGCGGGCCTTCAGCTCGTTCACCCGCTGGGCCGGGAGCGCCCCGGAGAACTTGACCGTCGTCCAGGTGCCGACGGGCACATCCTCGAAGTACATCTCGACCTGCGCCGGGTGGTGTTCGGTCGCCTCGGCCTTGACGTGGTTGCGGGGGACCTTCTTGGTCCGCACGGTCCGCGTCGGCTCGGTGCGCCAGCAGTCCGCCGAGGCGTCGTACTCCCAGGCGTCGGCGGTGTCGAGCAGGGGCAGCTTGGTGACCAGCGTGTGTATGTCGACCAGCCGCTTCTCCAAGAAGAGCAGGTATGTGATCGGCACATCGCTCAACAGCGTCTGACCATCCACGACGACGTCGGCCCGTGCGGCGGTGTTCGCCCACTCCTTGGTGGCGGTCACATCGAAGAGCCGGGTCATGACCTCGGCGGTCCGGTCCAGCACCTCGTCCACCTTGACCTGAACGCGGGTCGACTCAGGCGGCAAGACCTCGCCTTCCTCGTCCTTCGGCTGGTAGGTCCGGGAGAGGCCGGCAAGCAGCGCCGGCTTCTGCAACGTCTGGTACTGCGCCGTCAGCTCGGATTGCGAGGACGACTTGACGCCTTTCTCGACGGCGACGATCTGGTTGAGCTTGGTCATGTGGACCAGTCTAGAGAGCGGTGAAGCGCGCAGTCGACGCTATTTCCCGTCGCCGTATTGCGCCTCCAGGCCCGCGAGCTTGGCGTCCGCGTCCTGGTGCACTGTGCGCTCCAGGATGAAGGACATCACCGGCACGACGCCGGCCAGCACCATCGCGACCAGCCGCCCCCAGCCCCACCGCATCTTGGTCCACAGGTCGAGCACGGTGACCAAGTACAGGATGTAGATCCCGCCGTGGACCTGCGGCACCCACCGCAACGCATCGGTCAGCCCGTCGGTGTGCGTAAGGTACTTGGAGATCATCTCCACGCACAACACCAGCAGCATCACACCGGTCACAATCGCCATCACCCGGTAACGAGTCAACGATCCGCGGGCCTTGCGGATGGCGGTGCGGGCGGTCTCGGTGGTGGGCGTCGTCATGAAGTTAATGTAGATGACCGTGCGCTCCCTCCCGCTTGCCGATCCAGGAACGCCCGTCATCAGCGGGCCGGTCGGGTACCTCGCCTGGCTCGCGCGACGGCAATCGGGCATCCTCGCGGTGGCGCTCTGCTTCGGCCTGATCACCTTCGGCTGCCAGGCATTGACCCCCTACCTGGTGGGCCGGGCCCTCGACGAGGGACTGACGGACGGCTTCGGTTCTGCTCTGTGGGGCTGGGCCGGGCTCATGGCCGCAGTGGGGGCGGTCCTGATCTTCGCCTCGGCGATGGGGCACCGACTCGATGTGGAGAACTGGCTGCGCTCGGCGTTCACTACTTCACAGTTGGTCGGTGACACCGTGAGCCGGTCCGGAGACGCGATCACCGCGGAGCTGCCGACCGGCGAGGTGGTGTCGGCGGTGGCGAGCGACGCCTTGCGCATCGGGGAGATCTTCGCCATCGCAGCCCGGTTCATGGGCAGTGTGCTGGCCTACGCGATAGTCGCCGTCATTATGCTCCGCACGTCCACAACCCTCGGCATCGTCGTCGCACTCGGACTGCCCGCCGTCGCCGGCGTCCTCGGCCTCATGGTCAAACCGCTGCAACAACGCCAGACGGCGCAACGGGAGGCATCCGGGCGGCTGACGACATTGGGCGCGGACACCGTCGCGGGTCTGCGCATCCTGCGCGGGATCGGCGGCGAGCGGGCCTTCACCGACCGCTACCGGGCGCAATCCCAAGAGGTACGAGCCACCGGAGTGCGGGTGGCCACCACCCAGTCCTACCTCGACGGGCTCCAAGTACTGCTCCCCGGACTCTTCGTCGCGCTCGTGCTCTACCTGGGGGCGCATGCCGCCCTGGCCGGGGACATCACCGCGGGACAGCTGGTGTCGTTCTACGGCTACGCAGCCTTCCTGAGCTGGCCGCTGCAGATCGCGACCGAAACCCTGCAGATCGCGACCGAAACCCTGCAGATCGCCACCCGATCCTATGTGGCCGCCAAGAAGCTGATCGGGGTGCTGGCGGTCGTTCCTTCGACCGGCGCCACCCCAGCCACTGCCATCGAGCCACCCTCCGGGTCGCCGCTCGTTGATGCCACCAGCGGGCTCACGTTGCACCCGGGGCGGGTGGTGGCGCTGGTCAGCGTGGACCCCGATGAGACCGCCAGGATCGCCACCCGCCTGGGCCGTTTCGATGATGCGGCTGAGGCCGCGACGCCCGTCCACCTGGGCGGCACACCGGTGGCCGACCTGGACAAGGCGGCACTCCGGCGGCGGATCGTGGTCGCCGAAGCCACCCCGCATTTGTTCTCCGGGGTGCTCGGCGAGGAACTGGACGTGCGCGGGCGGGCTGTGGAGCGCGAGCTACTGCGCGCGATGGACCACGCCGACGCCCACGACGTCCTCGACTCCGTGCCCGACGGGTTGGCTGGCGAGATCCCCGAGATGGGCCGATCGCTCTCCGGCGGCCAACGTCAACGGGTCGCGCTGGCCCGCGCCCTTCTGACCGAACCCGAAATCCTGATCCTGATCGAACCGACCAGCGCCGTCGACGCCCACACCGAGGCCCGCATCGCCCAACGACTCGCAGCCGCCCGGCGAGGCCGCACCACCTTGGTCGTCACGGCGAGCCCGTTGGTGCTCGACCATGTCGACGAGGTGCTCTTCGTCGAGAACGGCCGGGTGGCGACCAGCGGCACCCACCGCGACCTCCTGGAACGTCCACCCCACGCCCCCGACGGCCCGGTCGCCGCCCGCTACCGGTCGGTGGTGGGCCGGAACCTGGACGACGACCCGCAGACGACCATTCGATGGGGGAGATCGGCATGAAGCTGCCCATCGCTGACTCCAAGGGCGTGCGGGTGCACGCGGGCCGCCTGCTCACCCAACACCGCCGCGCACTGACGGGGCTCGCAGCGCTGCACACACTCGCCGCCGTCGTCGGCCTCGCTGGCCCGTGGCTGCTCGGCCGCCTGGTCGATGCCGTCACCCAAGGCACGACGGCGGGGTACGTCGACCGGCTGATCGCCCTCGGTGTGGCGGCCGTGCTGTGCCAGGCCGTCCTGATCCGGTACGCCCAGCGGGCCTCGATGATCTTTGGGGAGACGGTCTTCGCGCAGTTGCGGGAGGACTTCCTCGCGACCGTGACCGCACTCCCCCTGTCGGTCGTCGAACGCGCCGGTACCGGTGACCTGGTCGCGCGCACCACCAACGACGTGAACCGCCTGCAGCATGCCGTGCGGTTCGGGGTCCCACGGCTGATCGTGGCCGTGGTCACCATCGCGCTGACCGTCGTCGCGAGCCTGCTGATCGCCCCGGCGGTCGCCGTAGCGATGTTTGTCGCCGTGCCCGTCATGGTGGTCGTGTTGCGGTGGTATCTGCGCCGGGCGGCGCCCGGCTACCAGCGTGAATCAGCGGCCTACGCGACGCTGAACGGCACCATCACCGAGTCCGTGGAGGGCGCCCGGACCATCGACGCCCTCGGTCTGGGTGAGCGCCGCCGCAAGCGGGTCGCCGACGATCTGAGGGAGGCGTTCGCCGCCGAGAAGTACACCCTTCGGCTGCGCACCGTGCTGTTCCCCGCCATCGACGTCGTCTTCGTCGCCGCGCCCATCGCGGTGATCGTCTGGGGCGGCTACCTGATCTCGACCGGCCACACCACGATCGGCGCGGTCACCACCATCGCCATGTATGCCGTGCAGTTGGCCGGCCCCGTGTGGGAGCTGGTGTTCTGGCTCGACGAGATCCAGGTTGCCGCCACCTCCCTGGCCCGGATCATCGGCGTGGAGTTGGTCGAAACGGATCGGGTCGCGGGTAGCGCCGAGCCCGCCGATGAACATGTGGTGGCGCGCGACGTGCGGTACGCCTACCGCGAGGGTCACGACGTGCTGCATGGGATCGACCTCGACCTGCGCGTCGGCGAACGGCTGGCCGTCGTGGGTCCTTCGGGTGCGGGCAAGTCCACGCTCGGACGCATGCTGGCCGGAATCCACCCACCGACCGGCGGTTCGGTGACCGTCGGCGGTGTGCCGCTCGTCGAACTGCCGCTGGCCGACCTGCGCGGTCACGTGGCCCTGGTGACCCAAGAGCACCACGTATTCGTGGGCACACTGGCCGACAACCTGCGGTTGGCCGACCCCTCGGCGGACGACGCCGCGTTGGTGGCCGCCCTGGAGGCGGTCGATGCGCGGGGCTGGGCCGAGTCGCTGCCTGACGGGCTGGCGACCGAAGTCGGCTCGGGTGGGCACACCCTCACACCGGCCCAGGCGCAACAGGTGGCGCTCGCGCGCCTGGCCCTGCTCGACCCGCACACCCTGGTGTTGGACGAGGCCACGTCGTTGCTCGACCCCCGGGCCGCGCGACACCTCGAACGGTCGTTGAGTGCCGTGCTGACTGGGCGGACAGTCGTGGCCATCGCGCACCGCCTGCACACGGCGCACGATGCCGACCGGGTCGCGGTGGTCGACAACGGCCAGATCACGGAGATCGGCTCGCACGACGACCTCGTGGCCGCCGACGGCGACTACGCGCGGCTCTGGCACTCCTGGCAACACGAGTAGACGGTACTGGGCAACGGGTGGCGGTCCGGGTGGCCCGGCCGCAAAGGGGGTCACCCCACGCCGGCCCGGACCGGCTTGTCGGGTGGTAGCGCCCGCCTAGCTCGGCAGCAGGCGCGCGTAAGCGTAGGTGCCGGGTGCGGCGGGGTTCGGGATGAGCCCGACCACGTCCCCCACTCGCGGTATCTGCACCTTGGAGACCAGGGTCTCCAATGAGATCGGTTGACCAGTCGCTTGGATGGTGAGTAATAGCACCACCACCGGGTCGTAATTGACGAGCGTGCCGGTGTCCTGGATTCCGGTGACCAGCGCCGCAGTCATCGGGGCACCTGCTGCGGCAGCCGCGGCGGCTCTCTGCTGGGTCCGGGCGGCCTCGATGCCTGCCTGTAGTTGTGCCTTCGCCTTCTTGCGTCCGAACACCCCTGCTCCTCTCCTTACGCTCCTTCGCGCATGTGACCGTGTGGTCTCAGTGTGCTCCAGCTGGCCGCCAACTCATCTTTCCTCCGCTCGAAGGATTACACCGAGCTCCCGCATCATCGCGAAGAGACGCTGCGTGTAGAGGCTCGGCTTTCCCTGCTCGATCTCCACGACATAGCGTCGGGAGATACCCAAATCCTCGGCGAGTTCTGCCTGGGTAAGGCCCCGGCGCTTCCGCCCGCCTGTCACGTTATTGTGACAGGATCCTGAGACATCGGGTCAGTGGCCAGCAGCCCGCGTGTAGCGCTGCCGCGCCGCTTCGCCGGTCGTTCCGATCGCTTCTCCGAGTCGCCGCCAGGACACCTTCTGCTCCCGGGCCGCCGCGACTGCCATCGCCAGGTCTCTTTCCGCAGCGTCCCGGCGGAATGCGGCCAGTTTGACCGCCATCACTGGCGGTAAGGCAGCGTCGAAGTCTTCATCCTTCGGCTCGTAGCCTTCGAACTGGTCGGCCAAAGCCTCGGCGTGAGCGATCAAGGCTCCCAGATCCCGTCGCATCTTTCATCCCTTCCTGCCTCGCAGGTACTTCTTCCGTACGGGGCTCATCGCGTGTCCGATCGCCACGATCCCGAACCACTCCAACACCCCCACCTCCATGAGCTGGCCCCTTGTGTCAGGGCCGACGATCACCGCCATCCCGTCCTCCTGCAGCACGTGATACGACTCATTTCGAAGCGCATGCAGCATGTCTTCCTCACGAACACCATGGCGGAAGGCTGGCTCCAAGATCACGAGTTCCGCGATCTCCAGTCGCGCGCGAGAATGCTGACTCAATCGGACTTCATCTGCGCCGGGGTCGCTTCGATCGGGTTTTGGTTTTGACTCCAACACAACTCCTGGACACAAGGTTACTTGTAGGCAAGGTTACTTTGCAATGCCTGTGGCGAGATCGGCCTTGCTCACATACGAACCTGCCCCACGTTGGCCTCGCAAGCGGCTGAGCTAGGGTCACACGGTGGACAAGGCGACGACCGTCGGTGCTGTGGACGTCCAGTACCACAGCGATGGCTCGGCAACAGCTGCCCTCGTGGTGTGCGGCGACCTCAACAGATTCCGCGTCCATTAAGCCTCCCGTTCACTTCCCTCGTGTGATGAGACTCCAACCGGCAGCCCCGCGATCCCCTCACTGCCGCCCCGTCGCCGTCGTCCGCCGGCTGCCTCATCGCGGACGATGCGCGCCCACAGCGCCACCGCGAAACCCCCGAAGAGCCACCACTGCACGGCGTAGAAAGCGTTCTGCACATTCACTCCTGTGCCGCCCTCCAGTTGCGGTCGCGGCAACAGCGCCGGCCCGCCCTCGGCAGCCGGCAGTGCCGCGGGCTCCGCGGAGGTCAACACCAGATAACCGGAGTAGCTCGGCCCACCCCACTCGTTCACGAGCGCACCGGTCGAGATCGAGTCGGTCTGCCCTGCGGGCAATCCCCCCTGCCCGGCGGCCTCGGATGCCTGCAGATACCCGGTCACCCGCACCTCGCCCTCCGGCACCGCGAGCGCCCGCGCCTCGCCGGGCGAGGCCACCCACCCCCGCACCACGGGCACCACCGGGGCCCCCGACAACCCGGCCCACGACTTCCCGTCGGTGCCGTCATCGGAAACCCGGAGCGGGGTGAGCACGAGGTAGCCGCTGCGCCCGTCGAGCACCCGCTGCGTCACGAGCAACTGCCCCGAAGCCTGGTAGCGACCCTCCACCCAGACGCGGTGCCCGACCAGCTCCCCCGGGAAAGTCGACTGCGGGGGCAGTACCTCACCGAGCCCTTTTGGTCCGACGGAGTTCTCGGCGGCCAGTTCCTCGGCGGCGGCCTGGTTGGCGGCCTGTTCAGCCCGCTGATGGGCTCGGTCGAGCTGCCACATTCCGAGCCGGCCACAAACCGCGGCGGCGGCGAGAAAGAGCAGGAGGAGCCCGATCATCCGCGGCCGCCGGGCGACGGTCCAGAACGAGGTACGGGCAGCGCTCACCCTCACACCGTATCGGCCCACTATCCAATACCGATCCACCCCGGTGCAGGTGCACGCCGGATGGGGTTACATGATCGTGATCGGCCACACCCACTCCGGCGACCAGGAGCGACGCATGACGACGACCACACCCCGCATCGACACACCCTGGGCCGCGACGCCCACGAGCCCGCTCGACGATGCGATGGTGGCGCGCATCGACGGTTGGTGGCGGGCAGCCAACTACCTGTCGATCGGCCAGATCTACCTCCTGGACAATCCGCTGCTGCGCACTCCCCTGACCCGCGACGACGTCAAGCCGCGCCTGCTGGGCCACTGGGGCACGACGCCGGGGCTGAACTTCCTCTACGCCCACCTGAACCGCGCGATCAACGAGCGTCGCCAGTCGACCATCTATGTCACGGGACCCGGCCACGGCGGCCCGGGGCTGGTCGCAAATGCCTATCTGGAGGGCACCTACTCCAAGGTCTACTCCCACATCACTCAGGACACCGAAGGATTGCGCCGGCTCTGCCGCCAGTTCTCCTTCCCGGGCGGCATCCCCTCCCATGTGGCACCCGAAACGCCCGGGTCGATCCATGAGGGCGGCGAACTCGGCTACGCCCTCTCCCATGCTTACGGGGCGGCCTTCGACAACCCGGATCTGCTCGTCGCGACGGTGGTCGGCGACGGCGAGGCTGAGACCGGTCCGCTGGCCACGAGCTGGCACTCCAATAAGTTCGTGAACCCCGTCAACGACGGCGTGGTGTTGCCGATCCTGCATCTGAACGGCTACAAGATCGCCAACCCGACCGTCCTCGCCCGGATCGACGACGACGAGCTTCGTGACCTCATGGTGGGCTACGGCCACACCCCCTACTTCTTCACGGGCGGGTTCGACGACGAGGACATCGCCGACGTGCACCGCCGGTTCGCCGCACTGCTGGATCAGGTGCTCGACCACATCGCGCGGATCAAGGCAGCGGCAGCCGCCGGCGACGAGTCCCGGCCGGCGTGGCCGATGATCGTCTTCCGCACCCCGAAGGGCTGGACCTGCCCGCCGGAGATCGACGGGAAGAAAACAGAAGGCTCCTGGCGGGCCCACCAGGTTCCGCTGGCCAGCGCCCGGGACACCCCCGAACACCTGGAAGTGCTCCGCGGGTGGTTGGAGTCCTATCGCGCGGACGAACTCTTCGACGCCGACGGCCGCCTGAACGCCGATATCGCGGAGCTCGCTCCCGCCGGTCACCTGCGGATGAGCGACAACCCGCATACCAACGGGGGCCTGCTGCTCAGGGACCTGCGACTGCCCGACTTCCGTGAGTACGGCGTCCAGGTCAACCACCCCGGGTCCGCCATCGCGGAGGCCACCAAGGTGCTCGGGCAATGGCTCACCGACGTCATCCGGCTCAACCCGACGAACTTCCGCATCTTCGGCCCGGACGAGACCGCCTCGAACCGGCTTCAGGCCGTCTACGACGCGACGGATAAGCAGTGGAACGCCGCCTACATCGGCCCGGAGGTCGACGAACACCTGGCCCGGGCCGGCCGCGTCATGGAGATGCTGTCAGAACACCAATGCCAAGGCTGGCTGGAGGGATACCTCCTGACCGGCCGTCACGGGATGTTCAACTGCTACGAGGCGTTCATCCACATCGTCGACTCCATGGTCAACCAGCACGCGAAGTGGCTCAAGGTCACCGACGACATCCCGTGGCGGCGGCCGATCGCCAGCCTGAACTACCTGCTGTCCAGCCATGTGTGGCGCCAGGACCACAACGGTTTCAGCCACCAGGACCCGGGGTTCATCGACTTCGTGATCAACAAGAAAGCCGAGATCGTACGGGTCTACCTGCCGCCGGACGCCAACACGTTGCTCTCGACCTACGACCACTGCCTGCGCTCCCGCCAGTACGTGAACGTCGTCGTCGCCGGCAAACAACCGGGGCCGCAGTTCCTGACCATGGACGAGGCCGTCGCCCACTGCACCCGCGGGTTGGGCATCTGGGAGTGGGCCAGCACGGAGGTGCCAGGTGAGGACCCCGACGTCGTCCTCGCCGCCGCCGGGGACATCCCGACGATCGAGGTGCTGGCCGCCGCGGACCTGCTGCGCCGCCATCTGCCGGATCTCAAGGTGCGCGTGGTCAACGTCGTCGACCTCATGCGGTTGCAGCACGAGCGGGACCACCCGCACGGACTCTCCGACCGCGACTTCGACGTGATCTTCACCGCCGAAAAGCCGATCGTCTTCGCCTACCACGGCTACCCCTGGCTCATTCACCGCCTCACGTACCGCCGCAACGGTCACGACAATCTGCACGTGCGGGGGTACAAGGAGGAGGGCACCACCACGACACCCTTCGACATGGTGATGCTCAACGACCTCGACCGCTACCACCTGGTGATCGACGTGATCGACCAGGTGCCGTCCCTGCGCTCGAAGGCGGCCGGGTTGCGCCAGGAGATGATGGACGCGCGCCTCGCCGCCCGGCGGTACACCCGGGTGCACGGCGAGGACATCCCCGAGGTCCGGGACTGGGTGTGGCCGGACGCCGGCGACACCGCCACCGAGGCGGGCGGCCCGTCCTACGACACCGCCGCGCTCACGGGTGGTGACAACGAGTAGGGCTGTCCGAATCGGCCGGGAGTCCACCGCCGAGACGGGGGAACGACCAGATTGACAAACGCACATTTCACCCTATAGCCTCCTTTCCTGCCAACGATGATCGGCTTCAAAGGAACAGCAGGATGCGGGGAGTCAACCTAGGGACAAGGGCGGATACACCATTCGTACGCGCGCCTGGGTTTTGGACCGGGGCGGCTTTGTGAACACGCTCAGAATCCCGGGTCTAATTCTCAGCCTGTTGTTCATCGCACTCATTGTTGTGTTCATCGGTGCGGTGTTGCGCGCGTTCTACACTCGAACTCGCAAAGCCGACACGAAGAGCGAGCCGCCTTCGCAAGAGGTGGACATGGAAGGCTAATTAGGGCCACATGTTCCTCGGCGCCCTCGGAGTTCCTTTCGCAGTCCAGAAATAGATCGGACGAACGGCATGATGGTCGGGTTTAACTTTGGAGAATTGATTCTCAGCCTATTGCTCCTCGTCGTGGCCCTTGCGCTCATCGGTGCGGTGGCCTACGCCATCAGCGTGGGCGTTCTCAAGGCCCGCAAGAAGCACGGATCAAACACACCGAAGGTCGACGCCAGGGATTAACGCGGTTGCCTGGGAGCAACATGGTTGCCAGGCACCCACTGCCCGGACATTGGGCACCACCGCAGGACGGCCCGGTGACCACACATCGGTCACCGGGCCGTCTTGGCGCGCCACCGGGGCTTGCGCCCATAGCGCACAAGACACATGGTCAGTCGCTGAGGCGGTGGGCCCAATACCCCGGGCGCCGACGCTCATGGGCGTAGGCGACAACAACCACCTCGCGATCCAGGACCACATACTTGATGTCGTAGCGGAACCCAGCAACGCTGCGCGTACGCACCGGGGGTTCGCGCCGCGCGCCGCGATGGAAGCCCCAGCTGTTCGGCGACGCGATCACACTGGCCATCGCTGAGCCGACAGCGTCCAAGAACCGGTCGCCCCAGCCCTCCCGCTCGTCTTCCAGAAAGCTCGCAGCTTCGCGAAGCTCCTTCCCGCTTCAGGGTGTTGACGCCAGTGGTACGTCACGAGCGCCGCTGAGCCAGCTCAGTGCGGATCTGGGTGATGCTAGCGGGACCGTCGACAAGTTCAACCGCGCCGCCAGCGATCTCCGCAACTCGACGAGCGATCACCTCATCCCAAGCAGCATCGATCTCAGGTTGGTCGCTTTGCGTGTCCTGCTCGACGCTCAGCCGCAGCATCCGCGCAGCTTCGAGCCTCTGGTCAGGCGTCAGTGCGTAGCCGGCCTCTACATAGTCCGCCAGAGTTGTTGTCATAGTCCGAGTGTAAGAGCGCACGCCGACATCGAGCAGCGCGTCCCTGAACACGCCGGGTCGCCGCCCCGCCCCTAACCGCTGTCTCACAGAACCGAACGGCCCGGTGACCACGTCGGTCACCGGGCCGTCTTGGTATGCGCACCGCCCCCGGGTGCGCTGCCGTACTCAGCCGAGCGCGGCTGCCCCCGCACTGGCGACTTGGGCGTCCTCGTCGCTCGTCCCGCCCGAGGCACCGATCGCACCGGCGATCACTCCGCCGATGGTGATCGGCACCCCGCCGCCGAAGATCATCAGGCGATCCGCCTTCACGATCCCGTGCAGCAACGCCCCCTCGTCCTTGATCATCGGGTACCACTCACTGGTCGGTTTCCCGAAAGCCGTGACGGTGTAGGCCTTGTCCTGCGCGAGTTGGATGGACAGCGTTGCGGCGCCGTCCATCCGTTCGAAAGCGAGGAGCGCCCCGCCCGCATCGACGACGGCCAGGCACAGCGGCACCCCGATGGCCTCCGCCTCCGCCACGGCCGCAGCCATGACCTTGCGCGCACCCGCCAACGTGAGCGTCGGGCGCATGACGACGTCCGTCATCTGCAACTCCGTCCGAACTCAGGTCAGGACGCTGGTGAAGGCGTCGTTGAGGACCCGACCGTGGTAGAAGATGCCCTTGCCGAGCTGGTCCGCCGTCCAGAGGGTGGTCGGACGGTCGCGGTGGGCCACATA
>JAVBNE010000039.1:0-19462 GCA_031551755.1 Cellulomonadaceae bacterium
GAAGCTTGGTGCTCTTACGGCGCCGGGCGGCAACCAAGAGAAGCGCACCGAGGGCAAGGGCGGACATGGCGGCGACCGCGAGAAGGCCGCCCGTCGCGCCGGTGTATGCGAGCTCGCATGTGGACATGAATGAACTCCGGAGTCGAGTCGTACGAAGGATTCCATTGCGCAGACGCACGGCGTGGCTCCCAGGTGACGTCTAGTGAAATTTTTCACCCGCTCCACATGTATCAGACCGGACAACTGGGGTTGTAGTGCTGTCCACGCGGACCAGTCTCGGCATGACGCATGGGCAGTCAGGCGGTTCGTGGGGCGGGTCATGACATTCGGCTCTCCCAGGCCGCTCTGAGCGGTTGCTAGGGTCATGGACCATGGCAATTGATGTGGTGCAGGCCGCCCAGGCCGCAGTTCGTTCGCAGCATTCCGATGTCCATGACCGACCGTTCATCGTGATCTGGGAGTCGACGCGGGCTTGTCCGCTGGCTTGCGTGCACTGCCGCGCGACGGCGCAGCCGGACCGGAACCCGGGGGAGCTGACCACTGACGAGGCCACCGAGCTGATGCGTCAGATCGCCGCCTTCGGCAAACCGGCACCGCTGTTCGTGATCACGGGCGGGGACCCGTTCCAGCGGCCGGATCTCTTCGAGTTGGTGCGCCGGGCCAATGATCTGGGGCTGCACCCGGCGGTGTCGCCGTCGGGCACCCCCACGCTCACCGAGGAGAACCTCACCAAGCTTCATGATGCCGGCGCGCGGGCGATCTCCTTGTCGCTCGACGGTTCGACCGCCGAGCTGCACGACTCGTTCCGCCGGGTCGACGGCGTTTTCGACTGGACCATGAACGCTTGGCGGGTCGCTCGGCGCATCGGGCTCAAGGTGCAGGTGAACACCACGGTCTACCGGGGGAATCTTGCCGACCTGCCCCGGATCGTGCAGCACGTCCAAGAAGAGGGCGCGATGACGTGGAGCGGTTTCCTACTCGTGCCCACCGGCCGCGGCAGTGAGCTCGACGCCCTCACGCCAGCCGAGGTCGAGGATGTCCTCAATTTCATTTACGACGCCGGTGACTACATCCCTTCGAAGACCACAGAGGGTCACCATTTCCGCCGGGTGGTGCTGCAACGCAAGGAGATCGCGGAGCGTGGCGGTGATCCGGTTGCTGAGCTGGGTCTCGGCCCGCTGTACGCCACGTTGACCGCGGAATTGCGGGCAGCGTTCGAGGGGGTGCCGACCCGTCGCCGCCGCCCACCGATGAATGTGAACTCCGGTCGCGGCTTTGTGTTCATCTCCCACACCGGGACAGTGCACCCCTCCGGGTTTCTGCCGTTGGCGGCCGGTAACGTCCGTGAACAGCCGCTGCCGCAGATCTACCGGGAGTCGGAGCTGTTCGTCGGCTTGCGCAAGCCCGACGAGTTCTCCGGTAAATGTGGACGCTGCGAATTCAATGTCGTCTGCGGCGGTTCGCGGTCGCGGGCCTATGCCGTGACTGGCGACCCCTTCGCTTCCGACCCGTGGTGCGCCTACCAGCCGCCCGGGGCGTAGGTGGCGCTCGTTCCCGAGCGGCGCCGGGCGCGACGGCCTGGCGGCAGCGTGGCTCCGGCGGTTCTCGCCGGAAACAGCGACCGGCCGGGGCCTTCGTCAGAAGGCACCGGCCGGTCGCGTATGGTCGCTCAGCCCTGGTAGGGCCGCGCCCCCGTGATCTCCACCTCGATGGCGTTGCCGTTGGGCGCCGTGTAGGTCACGGTGTCCCCGACGTATTTGCCGTTGATCGCCGCACCCAGCGGCGAGGTGGGGGAGAAGACGTCGATGTCGGTGCTGTCCGCGATCTCGCGGGAACCGAGCAGGAACTCCATGGGGTCGCCTGCGATGACGGCGGTGACCCGCATGCCGGGCTCGACCATGCCGTCGTCGGGCGGGGTGCCGATCTGGACGTGCCGCAGCTTCTCGGTGATCTCGCGGATGCGTGCCTCGTGTTTGGCCTGCTCCTCACGGGCGGCGTGGTAGCCACCGTTCTCCTTGAGGTCGCCCTCGTCCCGTGCGGCGGCGATGCGCTCAGCAATTTCGGTGCGGCCCTCGCCGGACAGGTGGGCGAGTTCGGCCTGCAGCCTGTCGTATGCCTCCTGGGTCAACCAGGTGACGGGGGTCTCGGTCACGGTTCGCTCCTTCCGGGCAGGCAACAACCGCATCCGCGACGGCCGCCATGAATAGCGGCCGTGTCGGGATGCCGTGCCCTTGCCCGGGTCGATGACGCTGCCGGGGTGGCGGCGTTAAATGACGGGGGAAACATCAAGATTACCAAAGTGTCCGCAGCCGAATCGCCAGTATTGCCGGAACCGACCGGCACCGGTCACGGATGTGCACCCGGTCAGTCGACCGCGCAAGACGAGACCACGCCAGTCGTCGCCAGTTCGGAGGTCGCGATCGTGGCCGTGTAATGCGCTTGGGTTTGCTCTGAGGGGCCGACCCGTATGTCGACCGTGCCCACCTGGGCAAAGTTCGTGGCCAGGGCATCAAGGGTGCATACGGCGGTCGTACCCGGTTTCATTGTGACTTCGAAGGTGACGTCGATCCGCTCTGAACTCACCACGTCGAAGCCCACATCCGACCACCGCACCGGCCGGTCCGAATAGCCGATACCCAGCCAGACCACCAGCGCGACGCCGGCGGCGGCGAGGGCACCGATGCCGATGCGCCATGCGCGACGGCGCCCGGCGCTCGGCGCTCGACCGTAGCGGCCCGGGGGGAGCGAAGCCGGACCCGCCGGATTCTGGTCGAACGCCATAGTGTGTGTCCTCGGGGCCACGTGCGCAGCAGGTGGACCGGTGTCGGCGAGTGTTGGTGAACTGCGCCATTATTGTCCCTGACTGTCTCCCGGAAACCCAGCCTGCCCAGGACGCGAGATCGAAGTGGGCTGCCGAAACCTGTTCGTTGGAGGAGGAACACGTGGCTGAAGCCGCGGCCGGAACGACCATCGGCGATGGGCCGTTGCGTCTACTCGCTGTGCATGCCCACCCCGATGACGAGTCGAGCAAGGGGGCCGCTACCTCCGCCCGCTATGTCGCCGAAGGAATGGAGGTGCTCGTGGCCACCTGTACGGGGGGCGAACGCGGGTCGATCCTGAACCCGAACTTCGGTGATCCGCCCACCACGGATGCTCAGATGTCGGCGTTGCGCCACCAGGAGATGGCGGCCGCTGCCCGGGCCTTGAGTGTGCGTCAGCAATGGCTGGGATTCGTCGACTCGGGGTTGCCCGAGGGCGACCCCCTGCCGCCGTTGCCACAGGGCTGTTTCGCGCTCCTTCCGCTGGCGGAGGCGGCGGCACCGCTCGTCGAGCTGGTCCGTGAGTTTCGCCCCCACGTCATCACCACTTATGACCCTTCGGGCGGTTACCCGCATCCGGATCACATCATGTGCCACCGGGTCAGCGCCGAGGCGTTCGCGGCAGCCGGTGACCCCGAGCGGTATGTGCGAGAGGGTGGGGCGCCGGCGTGGACCCCGCTCAAGCTCTACTACAACCACGATTTCTCGATGGCCAGGATGCGCACGATGCACGAGGCCATGGTGGCGGTCGGGTTGGAGTCCCCCTTCGGGGATTGGGTTGAATCGAGGTCGGCGCGCGAGATCCCGGAGCGTACAGTGACCACACGCGTGGACGTCGCGCGGTACTTCCCCCGGCGGGATGCCGCACTGATCGCTCATGCCTCGCAGATCGACCCGGAGGGCTTCTTCTTCGCGGTGCCCCGGGACCTCGAAGCCGAGGTCTGGCCGTGGGAGGAGTTCGAGTTGGCGGAATCCCGCGTGCCGACAACCCTCCCCGAGACCGACCTATTCGCGGGCGTCAGGGAGTAGCAGTGATCACCGGAACCGTCACCAGTACGACCCCTAGCCCGTCGGGGGACCCGGTCAAGCAATTCGATCCGAATGAGGTGTCGCCCGGGTTGGCCGGCTTCCTGGCCGTCTTCGCCATCGCGCTCATCTGTATCGGCCTGTTCTTCGGCCTATCCCGCCAGATGCGCCGCATGCGGCACAACGCGCAAGTCCGGGGAATTCCGCTCGACGATGGCCCGGTCAAGGCGACGATCCCCATGGCGGACGACACCCGGATCACTCTTGACGGCGACAGTGGGCCGAACTGACCGTGGCCGATACCGTGCGGGTGACCTGGGGGCAGATCCGCGTATCGAATGACCGGGCGGCGAATCTCGAGGTGGCGTCTTCGGTCATCGACCAGGCCGCCCGGGTGGGTTCGCAGCTGGTCGTGCTCCCGGAGTACGCCTCGGCCTTCGACCCCCATGGGACGACCGTGGCCGATGCCGAATCGCTGGACGGTCCGTTCATCTCCGGCCTGCGCGACCGTGCTCGGCGAACCGGTACCACGGTGGTGGCCGGCGTGCTGCTGCCGTCCACTGACCCGCAGAAGGCGGTGAACGCCGTCGTCGTGATCGACGCGGTCGGTGAGGTCGCGGGGGTCTATCGAAAGGTCCACCTCTACGACGCCTTCGGCCACCGGGAGTCCGACCGGCTCGTGGCCGGCCGCCCCGAGGCCCCGTCGGTGGTGTGGCAGGTCGGTGCGCTGACGTTCGGGGTCATCACGTGTTACGACCTGCGGTTCCCGGAATCGGCTCGGCGAGTGGTCGACGCCGGTGCGCAGGTGATCGTGGTGCCGGCGGCCTGGGCCACTGGGCCGCACAAGGCCGACCAATGGCGGACGCTGGCCAGGGCGCGGGCGATCGAGAACACCGTCGTCGTGCTCGCGGTGGGACAGGCAGGTCCGGGGGTCACCGGCTGTTCGTTGCTGGTGGGTCCCGACGGCGTGGTCGCAGTCGAATGTGATGCCGAGCCTCAGATCCGCACCGCGGATATCGATCCCGCGGCGCTCGAACAGGCGCGCGCGGTCAACCCGTCCCTGGCGAATCGGCGTTACGCCGTTGTCCCGGCAGCTGGGTCCGCGCAGTAGCGCGGCTGGCGAGACGGTCAGAGTGCGGCAATCGCAATGGCCACGAAGTGGCAGCCGTATCCCACCACGGTGAGCACGTGGAAGATCTCGTGGAAGCCGAACCAGCGAGGGCTCGGGTTGGGCCGTTTCAGCCCGTAGACGACGGCCCCGAGGGTGTAGGCGAGCCCGCCGATGGCCACCAGCCACACGACCGCCGGACCACCGTCGGGGGAGTTCCAGAACTGGGGCATGTAGCCGACCGCGACCCAGCCGAGGGCGACGTAGATCGGCACGTAGAGCCAGCGGGGGGCGCCGAGCCAGAACACCCGGGCCAGCAGGCCGATGATGGCGCCCGACCACACGATGATCAGCAGGGTGGTCGCTGTCGATTTCGGGAGCAGCAGCACCGCGAGCGGCGTGTAGGTGCCCGCGATGACCAGGAAGATATTCGAGTGGTCCGCGCGACGCAGGATGCCGGCCATGCGTGGCGACCAGTTCCCTCGGTGGTAGACGGCGCTGGTGCCGAAGAGCAGGCAGGCGCTCAGGCCGAAGACGGCGCAGGAGACTTTCGCGGCGACCGGCGGGGCGAGCATCACGAGCACGATGCTGGCCACGAGGGCCAGCGGGAACGTCCCGGCATGAATCCACCCGCGCAGTCTGGGCTTGAGGGCGGTCACCACCACCTCCGCAGCATGCGCGATCCCGGATGGGTCCGAGTCCGGATGGCCGGTTGACGATTTCGCGGGGGGCGTGCCGGCGGGCGCTTGGTGGTCGGGGGTGGCTGATGCCGATGCCACGGGTCCTCCTCGGATCGTCGTGGATAGCTACGCTAGCGTAACCTACGGTATCGTAGGTTACGCTGGTCGAACGCGCGAGGACCTCACGCGCCCAGGCCGTGAAGATTTGGCACAGGGTGCCCATGGGTGCCGGAGCTTTGGCGATGGGACCTCAGCGGGAGCGGTACCGTGGAAGGCCTTAGATCCCCCACCTTTCCGAGGAACTCGCCCGTGCGCATGCCCCACCTCCTGTACGGACTGTATGAGCGTCGGCTGGCCGCCACCTTGGGGAATGGGCGCCTGCCTCGTCATGTCGGGGTCATTCTCGACGGGAACCGGCGGTGGGCTCGATCTTTCGGAGAAGCGGCCGCGACGGGGCATCGCCGCGGTGCAGACAAGATCGCGGAGTTCCTGGGATGGAGCGAGGACCTCGGGATTGAGGTCGTCACACTGTGGATGCTGTCGACGGACAACCTTTCCCGGTCAGCGGAGGAACTCACGGCCCTGCTCGACATCATTGACGACGCGGTCAGTGAGCTTGCTGCGACCGGCCGGTGGCGGCTAAGGGTGATGGGTCGCCTCGACCTGTTGCCGGAGCGGATCGCCCGCGCACTGCGCGATGCCGCGGAACAGACGGCGGCGGTCGAGGGCCTTCAGGTCAATGTCGCGATCGGCTACGGCGGCCGGCATGAGATCGCCGACGCGGTGCGCTCCTACATCCGGGAGCAAGCTGCTCGTGGCGCCGACCTGACGTATCTTGCTGAGCATCTCGATGTGGAGCACATCGAGGAGCACCTGTACACCAAGGGGCAGCCTGATCCGGAGCTGCTCATCCGTACCTCTGGCGAACAGCGCCTGGGGGGTTTTCTCTTGTGGCAGAGCGCTCATTCGGAGTTCTACTTCTGTGAGGCGTACTGGCCGGACTTCCGCCGGGTCGACTACCTGCGTGCGCTGCGGGCCTATTCTCAGCGCGAACGGCGACTGGGAAAGTAGGCGTTGTCATGATGTTGGACGGGAGAGCCTCGACCGAACTGGTGGATGCCGAGGTCGAGCAGGTCGAGCGGCGCAGGTCGCGCACCGGCCTGGTCACCCGCACCTGGGAGTCACTGTTTCGCACGCAGGTCACAGTGATGCGCAGGCTGGTGGCCGATGACATTTGGGACGAGGTGTCCGTCCGCGAGTATGACGTGCTCTTCTCGCTGACCAAAGGCGATCCGGAGGGAATGCGGCTGCGCGATCTGAATGAGTGGATCCTACTTACGCAATCCTCGCTCTCGCGGCTGGTAGAGCGGCTGGAGCAACGTGGGCTGGTGGAGCGCAGCACCCCCGCAGACGATGCCAGGGGGACGTTGGTGCGATTGACGCAGACCGGATTGGCGACCCAACGCCGGGTGGGGCGACTGCATGCGCAATCGATCGAGCGCTACTTCGGAGGCATCTTGTCCGAGGAGGAGTTGGCCAGTCTGGGGCGGGTGCTGGAGCGGGTCCGGGCTGAAGTGGAATGCAGACGGTAGCCGGCACTAGGGTGGTCGGTCGCGCCGGGGACGGTCTGCGGCAGCCGGTCAGGGGCCGATAAGGGTGATGCCGATCGCAGCGGCGGCGAGGCAGGCGACCAGCATGGCCGTCGCCAGGCGGAAGGCAGCGAATCCTTGTCCCGCCAACGCCAGCCGCGCACCTTCCACACTCGCGGTACTGAAGGTCGAATAGCCGCCGAGGAAGCCCACGCCCAGCACTGCCCGGAGCTGATCGTGACCGGGGTGGGCCAGGCACCAGCCGGTAACCAAACCGAGCAGGAGGCAGGCGCTGGTGTTGACCACGAAGGTGCCCAGCGGAATCGCGAGCAGTCGACGGCGCTGCACGGCCGTATCCACCCCGAACCGGGCGGCGGCTCCGAGGCCTCCGGCGACGGCGATCAAGGCGGTGATCATCTATTGCCCCCGCGAGGTTGCCACGCTACCGCGACCATGGCGATCCCAGCACAAGCTGCCGCGATGCCGAGGACTACGCTGCCCACGGCATAGCCGGCCGCCAGGTCAAGACGGCGGTCGGCGGCAAGTCGTTCGACCTCGACCGCGAAGGTACTGTACGTGGTGAACCCGCCGATCAACCCGGTGCCCGCGCCCAGCCGCACACACCGCCGCCAGCCGTTATCGGGGCCGCAGCGGTGCAGTGTCTCGACCAGTGCGCCGAGGAGCGCCGACCCAGCGATGTTGATCCAGAACGTCGTCCACGCCCAGTGACCGGTGGTAGCCGGGAATGCGGCGGCCAGCTCGGCGCGGGCGGTCGCCCCCAACGCTCCACCCACGGCGACCAGCGCGGCGAGTACCCCGACACCACGCGCATCGGGGAGTGCGCTGGAGTCGATCTCCTCAGCGTTCGGGTCCATGAGCGCAGGGTACCGGCGCCGGTCACGCCGGGTCGCGCGACCGGTCTCTGGGCGGAATCCGACGTATGGTCGCTGTCATGCCAACTCCAGGGACGGCCGCCGAATGGTGGCGCGATGCGGTGATCTACCAGGTCTACGTGCGCAGTTTCGCCGATTCCGACGGTGACGGTACCGGTGACCTCGCGGGGGTGCGGGATCGGTTGCCCTACCTGCGGGGCCTCGGGGTGGACGCGGTGTGGTTCACGCCCTGGTATTCCTCACCGCTGGCCGACGGGGGGTACGACGTCGCCGACTACCGGAGCATCGACCCGCGCTTCGGCACCCTGGCACAGGCCGTGGAACTGATCGCCGCCGCCCGTGAACTGGGGATCCGGACGATCGTCGACGTCGTGCCCAACCATGTTTCGGAGCAGCACCCCTGGTTCCAGGCGGCGCTCGCGGCCCGGCCCGGATCGGCAGAACGCGAACGGTTCTGGTTCCGCGACGGCAGCGGTGACCACGGGGAACGACCACCGAACAACTGGACCGCCGAGTTTCGCGGGCCGGCGTGGAGTCGTACGACCGACCCGGACGGCAGCCCCGGACAGTGGTACGCCCACCTGTTCACGCCGCAGCAGCCGGACGTCAACTGGAGCCATCCCGACGTGCGCCGCGAACACGAGGATGTCCTGCGGTTCTGGTTCGACCGGGGTGCGGCCGGCATCCGGATCGACTCGGCGGTGCTGCTGACCAAGGACCCGGCGCTGGCGGATGTGCCCGCCGAGCCTGTGCCGGGCCTGCATCCCTATCGGGACCGGGACGAGATCCACGACATCTATCGGTCGTGGCGGTCGGTGGCGGATTCGTACCCGGAACCGCGTGTGCTGATCGGGGAGGTATGGCTGGAGGACCACGACCGGTTTGCGCGTTACCTGCGTCCGGATGAGATGCATACGGCGTTCAACTTCGACTTCCTGTCCCAGCCCTGGGATGCGACGGCGATGCGCGACTCGATCCAGGCCACGCTCACGGCCCATGCCCCAGTCGGCGCTCCGGCGACGTGGGTGCTGTCGAACCACGACGTGACTAGGCCGGTGACACGCCTGGGCCGAGCCGATTCCGCTTTCTCGTTCGAGAGGAAGCGATTTGGCACACCGAGCGACCTCGGCCTCGGCTACCGCCGTGCGCGGGCCGCCGCACTGCTAGTCGCAGCACTGCCGGGTGCCCTTTACATCTACCAGGGGGACGAGTTGGGGCTAGCGGAGGTCGAGGTGCCTCGAGAGCTGATCGATGACCCGATTCATGTGCGTTCGGGCGGAGTGGACCCGGGTCGTGACGGGTGCCGTGTGCCGTTGCCGTGGCGGCGTTCGGGGGTGAGCTTGGGGTTCGGTCCCGATGATGGGGCGCCCGCGTGGTTACCGCAGCCGCCGGTGTGGAGCGAGCTGTCGGTCGAGGCCCAGTCGGTTGATCCGGCGTCCATGTTGACCCTGTACCGCCGGGCGCTGCGCCTGCGGCGCTCGGAGCGAGCCCTGCACGAGGCTCCACTTCGTTGGCTCGACGCCATTGGTGACGTGCCCCTCGGCCCACAGGTGTTGGCCTTCGCCCGTGGGAATGTGGCGTGCCTGGTGAACTTCGGCACCGCTGCCGTGACGTTGCCTGTTGGTACGGAAGTCCTGTTGAGTAGCGCGCCCGAAGTCGGTGAGGGTCCCCTCACTACTGATGTTGCCGTGTGGTTGCGGAGCTGACCGGTTGGCACGTATGTGCTGGTTCTTTCGCTGGTCGGCGCTGTGCCGGGCGACGGTGGGAAACAGGCCCTCCGGTCAGTGGGATGATGGACGGCATGCCTTCGTCGTCCGTTGACCTCGCCGCCCATGGCGACACTGCAGTCGAGTCCGAACTGGGACTTCCGTCGGCGCAACCGTCGCCGGACACCAGCCCCTACGATGCCCTGCTCCTGCTTTCCTTCGGTGGCCCGGAGAAACCCGAGGACGTGGTGCCTTTCCTCCGGAATGTCACTGCGGGAAAGGGCATCCCGGATGCCCGGCTGGAACAGGTGGGGGAGCACTACTACGGATTCGGCGGCAAGAGCCCGATCAACGACCAGAACCGGGCACTGAAGGCTGCGTTGGAGGTCGAGCTGGCCACCCGTGGTCTTGATCTGCCCATCGTGTGGGGTAACCGCAACTGGACCCCTTACACCCGCGAAGCCCTCGATGAGCTGAGCCGCATCGGTGCACGCCGCGTGCTCACCTTGGTCACCTCGGCCTACGCCTCCTATTCGGGCTGTCGGCAGTATCGCGAGGATCTCGCCGCCGCCACGGAGCAGGCCGGGCAGCCGGCGATCGAGTTCGACCGGCTCCGTTCCTACTTCAATCACCCCGGGTTTGCCGATGCGAATGCGGTCGCTGTGATCGAGGCCTTCGCCGATCTCGTGCGCCGAGGCGGGGATGTCAGGGCCGCCCGACTCGTCTTTGTCACCCACTCGGTGCCGAACGCCATGGAGGCGGCCTCAGCCGCCTCGACGGCGTCGTACCTTGAGCAACATCTAGACCTGGCGCGTTACGTGGCGGGTCAAGCCGCTGCGGCTCTCGGTCTACCGCTCGCCTGGGATCTCGCCTTCTGTTCACGGTCGGGTCCTCCCGCACAGCCGTGGCTGGACCCGGATATCAACGACCATCTCCGGGTCTTGGCGGCGGACGGTGTCCGGGATGTGGTGTTGTCGCCGATCGGGTTCGTTTCGGACCACATGGAGGTGGTGTACGACCTGGACACCGAGGCACTGGCTACCGCCGATTCCCTCGGACTGAGGGCGGTCCGGGCGCGCACCGCCGGCACCGACCCCGTCTTCGTCTCGGGATTGGTCGATCTGATCCTTGAGCGGGCAGCGCTGGCCCGGGGATCGATCGTCGCGCAGGCGACGGTCGGTGACCTGCCGGCATTCCGTTCCATCTGCATGCCGGGCTGTTGTGCGCGGCGAGCGGGTGAGCCGAGCGACGTTCCTGCCCTGTGCAGCACCAACCCCTATAGCTGAGCCGAAAGGAATAACATGACCGACTCCACTCACCCCGCCGACACCGCGCTGCGCACGGATATCGAGGAGATCAACGCGGGGATCCGCTACGCGGCATACTCCGTGTTCGCCCTGGCTGCCCCGTTGCCGGCCGACGCCGCCGAGCGCCAGGCCCTGGTGGCTGACGCGCTCGCCTCGCTCGGTGCCGTCGATGACCCCGCCGCCGCCAAGGGCGACCTGGTCATCCGGGGCTGGTACGACGTCGCCGGCCTGCGTGCGGATGCCGACCTGATGGTGTGGTGGCACGGGCCGTCGGTAGAGGCCGTGCAGGGTGCCTACCAGCGGCTGCGGGCCTCCGACCTGGGCGCCCACCTGGAGCCCGTGTGGTCGAACGTCGGGCTACACCGCCCGGCCGAGTTCAACAAGGGACACGTCCCGGCCTTCCTGGCCGGCGAGCAGCCGCGCGCCTACCTGTGTGTCTACCCCTTCGTGCGCTCTTACGAGTGGTACGTGCTGCCCGAGCAGGAGCGCGCCACGATGCTCCGTGATCACGGTCTGGCTGCCCGGGGTTACCCGGATGTGCGGGCCAATACGGTCTCGGCCTTTGCCCTCGGCGACTACGAGTGGCTGCTGGGCTTCGAGGCCGATGAGTTGGTGCGGATCGTCGACCTCATGCGAGACCTGCGCGCAACCGAGGCCCGGCGGCACGTGCGCGAGGAGATCCCGTTTTTCACCGGCCCGCGCGTCTCGCTCGCCGACTGGGCGGACCGCCAACCCCTCTCCTGACGGTCGGAGCCTGCCGTCGCCTGGGCACGGACCCGCAAGCGGTCGAGTGCTGTGCTTTCGGTCGAGTGCTGCGGCTTAGACCACAGCACTCGGCTAGAAGTACAGCACTCGGCCCGGCCTGCCCGGCGCCGCGGTGTTGACGGGAGCGTTCAGCGTGCCCAGCCGATCTCGTGCCAGGGGCCGTCGGTGGCGTAAAGCGTGCGCAGATCGGCACGCAGGTTTGCGGCTCGAGCTGGGTCCCGCGACGTGGTGGTGGTGATCGCGTCACCGTAGCCCAGCCAGTCACTGTAAGCGGTCTGCAACGAGACCGTCGTCGTCGCCGTCAGGAGGCGCTTGCGCGCTCGGGCCGCACTCGTGTGGCGTGCGGCAACTCCGAGACGCAGCAGCATTGCAAGTTCCGCGATCAGCAATGGCCGCAGGTCCGCCTCACCTCGAGCTTCAGCTCGCCGGGCTGGAGCAGATGAGGCCGCCGGGATGCCGATGGTCTTGAGTTCATACTCGACGACGGCGATCTGCCTGCGCCAGTGACGTGCGCGAACGGCACCCCACGCGGTCGCTACCGCGAGCAGTCGACGTCGCCAGTCCTCGCCGCAGAACGGCGGAACAAGGCTCCAGCGGTCATGGAGAAGACCCGCCTGCTCCACGAAAGGGGCGGCCAGCCCCAGCAGCCAGCGGTCTTCCGCGTTGTTCACACGGCCGGGCGTGCCGGTGCCGCGTAGGTCGGCGGGGGAGAATCCGGCGGTCGCGCCCATACCGGCCAGGCCCGGACCCCATTCGCCCAGTCGCTCGCGCCGCTTCGTCCAGGCCGTAACGACGAGGATCGCGACCGCGACCAGGAGCAGCCCGATCGCCCAAGGCCCCCACTCCCCCCTGGCGTAGCGAAGCGGGTTCATGCGCGATTGGTGAGGCGCGAGGCGATGGCCTCGTCGATGATTCGCCCGAGCGGCGTCGACACGGGATCGGGCAGGGCGGTGAGTAGTTCCTCGTTCACCGAAGCGCCGGCGAGCAACACTCGGCTTTCCGGAATCGCCTGTGACCACGGCACATGCGACCAGGGGCCGCGACTCGGGTCGAGTAGCGCTTGCTGGCGGCTGATGTCGTGGGCTTCTTCTTTGCGGGCCTCGAGATCCGTATCCGCGGCCCAGTACCAGCGGGCAAGCATGAAGTGCTCGCCCATTTCCCCCCAGCTCGAGTACGTGCCTTGCAGCTGCGCGCAGATGAGGTTCAACGTGTCGTCGGCCTCGGCCTTCGTCAACCAGCCGAGGGAATACCCCGCGCGGCAGAGCATCGCGGCACGCACCAGGTCCCACGCCTCGAATCTGACCTGGCGGATACCACGAGAATTCGTTCGCACCTGCGCTAGGCGCCAGGCAAGCTCCCGTTCGTCGTCGCCCCCTTTCCCGCACCGCGCGATGATCGCGGTTGCGGCGTCCTCACTCAACGGTACCCAGTCGGCGAGTTCTTGTTCGTAGTCGAGCCGGTGGCCCGCGCGAAGAATCCAGAGCAGGCGGCTCAGCAGTTGAGGCCGGGAGCGGATACCCCAGGCCTCCTGCATTCCTGCGCGCGCGGTGTCGAGCTTGCGGAATTCGAACCGGTCCCACGGTTCACCGGTGCAGATGCCGAAGACGGCCGCGACGGCCAGCGGCCAGTGGGAAGCCGTCGGGACGAAGGTCGAGGGGTCCTCATCCCACGCCACGCGATGGTGCTCTCGGTAGTCCTCGGGCCGGGTCCAGGCCGTCGCCGGTTCGCCCCCTCCCATCCCCGCGCGCCCCGATGCGCCACCACGACCACGTCGCTTGAGCATGGCCCAGGCGATCACCACGATGAGAATCACCAGCAGCGGCCAGAAAATGAAAGGGCCGATCCGCTCTCCCAGCGGCTCTTCCATGGTGGTCGCCGTGACGAAAATCCAGTTGGTCATGTGACCAGCCTAGTGGGTGGCCGGGACGCCGATGATGGTCGTCCGGATGCGTCCATGACCACCACGTGCGGTTAGTTGCGGGCGCGTCGGCGGTACTGGGCCGGGGTTTCGCCCGTGAGCCTGGCGAAGGTGCGGGTGAACGACGGCTGGTCGTAAAAGCCGCTGGCCACGGCGATACTAGCGATCGGGTCGGAGCCGGTGGTCAGCAACTCGGCCGCGCGGTCGGTCCGGGCTCGCAGCACGAGTTGGCGGGGAGTGATCCCGTAGACCCGCCGGACCCGACGGTCGAGGGCGGCGACCGACCACCCCGCACACTCCGCGAGCCTGGCGGTGGTCCAGCGTCCGCCGAGGTCGGCCTCGACGGTGGCGATGAGACGGGTCAGCGCGGCCATGGTGTCGTCATCCGCTTCCCCGGCCCGCAGGTCCTGGGAGACCGACACCAGTCCGACGATGCTCCCGGCTACATCCCGCACCGGCAGCTTTGCCGTGAGATACCAGCCGGAGGCACCCCCGGGCCGGCGGATGCTCTCCAGTTCGCCGCGCAGCGCCCGGCCGGTGCGCAGGACTTCCGCGTCCTGATCCTCGTAGCGCTCGGCGAGTTGCGGGACGAAGAGTTCGGCTGCGCGGTGCCCGATCACGGCCCGGCGCGACCGTTCATTCGTCCGGGCCACGAAGGTGGCATTCACCGCGACATAGCGACCGGTCACGTCCTTGGCGCAGAACATTGTCTGGGACAACTCGTCCATGAGCGCGACCATGGCCGGGCTCAACGCGGTCAGGAGCGCGCGTCCCTCGGGCCAGATGTCAACAACGGCAGCCATGTCAGCCCGGATCGTACAAGACGGCGCCGCCCGCGGCAGGGCAAGCTGGCGGTATGACCTCTGACTCCGTGGTGCCCCTCACCGACCTCGTCGACGACGCCGTGAACCTGGCCGGTAAATGGTTGACGCGTGCGGCCACGGAGAGTTCGGGTGCGCGCGAGCGCCGGACCGCCGCCCGGCTGGGCGCCCTGGTCGCCGACCCGACCGGCCTCGAACTCGCCGTGCGGTTCGTCGACGACGTCGCCCGCCCGCCGGACGTGCATGTGGCTGCCTCGGCGCTCGCCCGGTTGGGGGAACTCGCGGGGTCGGCCGGGTCATTCCTCGGGCCGGTGGACCGCACCCTGCTGCGGGTCGGAGCCGCGATGGCGCCGATCCTTCCGCATGTGGTGGTGCCGGCTGCCCGGATCAGGCTGCGCCAACTCGTCGGACACCTCGTGGCCGATGCCGGCCGGGGGCTGGGGGTGCACCTGGCTCGGACCCGGGCCGACGGTTATGCGCTGAATGTGAACCTGTTGGGCGAGGCGGTGCTCGGCGAGACCGAGGCGGCCGGGCGACTCAAGCGCACCATGGCGCTCGTGGAACGGCCCGACATCGACTATGTCTCGGTGAAGGTCTCCTCGGTGGCCTCGCAGCTCGTCACGTGGGACCTGCCCGGGTCACGGGACCGGGTGGTGCGGCATCTGCGGCCGCTGTACCGGGCGGCCAAGGCGAACGGCGTCTTCATCAACCTCGACATGGAGGAGTACCGCGACCTCGCGCTCACCACCGAGGTGTTCCGGACGATTCTCTCCGACCCGGAGTTCGCCGAATTGGAGGCTGGCATCGTCCTGCAGGCCTACCTCCCCGATGCCCTCGGTGCGCTCGACGAGCTGACCACCTTCGCCACCGAGCGCGTCGCTGGTGGGGGAGCGCCGATCAAGGTCCGGCTGGTCAAGGGCGCCAACCTGGCCATGGAGAAGGTCGAGGCCGAGCTGCACGGATGGGCGCAGGCGCCCTATGACAGCAAACCCGACGTCGACGCGAACTACTTGCGGTTGGTCGACGCGGCCCTGCGTGAGCCACGCACCGACGCGGTCCGGTTGGGCGTCGCCAGCCACAACCTCTTCGACGTCGCCCTGGCAGTGCTGGTCGCGCGTGCCCGTGGTGTCAGCCACGCCCTCGACATCGAGATGCTCCAAGGGATGGCGCCGGGGCAGGCCCGCGCCGTGCGGGACGACGTCAGGGCCGACCGGATCGAAGAGGGGCCACGCGCCGGTCGCGGCGGCCGAGTCGTGCTGTACACGCCGGTTGTGCACTCATCCGACTTCGACGTGGCCATCTCGTATCTCATCCGGCGGCTCGAGGAGAACTCGGCCCCGCAGAACTTCCTGCATGCGATGTTCGCGCCCGCCGACGACTCCGCCGCAACACTCTCCCCGGCGATGACCAGCCAGGAGGAGGCCTTCCGGGCCTCGGTCGGTCTGGCGGTGGACTATCCGGAGCAGGCCGTCACCCCTCGGCGGCAACCCACCCGGCCCCCGGCTGATCCGGCGCTCGCGGTGGACTTCGTGAATGCCGCGGATACCGACCCGGCGGTGGCCGCGAGCCGCGACTGGGCGACGCGGATCATCGACAGCGGCGTCGTCCCTGTGCGGGCGCCTGAGCTGACCTCCACCGAGCAGGTGGACGAGGCGGTCGCCCGCGCCGAGCGCGCCACCGCCGCTTGGTCGAGCGTGCCGGTGGCCGATCGCGCGGCCGCGTTGCGGTATGTGGCGAGCCGCCTGGAGGCCGCTCGTACGGATCTGGTGGCGGCGTCCGTCCACGAAGTAGGCAAGATCGTCGCCGAGTCGGACCCGGAGGTCAGCGAGGCCATCGACTTCGCCCGCTACTACGCGCACAGCGCTGAGGAGCTGGAAAAGGTTCCCGGCGCGCGGTTCAGTCCCGAGGGCGTCACCCTGGTGACTCCGCCGTGGAACTTCCCGGTGGCCATCCCGGTCGGCGGGGTGCTGTCGGCGCTCGCGGCCGGGTCCGCCGTGATCGCCAAACCCGCGCCGCCTACACCCCGCTGTTTGGAGGTGGCGGTCGAGGCTATTCATGCCGGGCTGCGCGAGGCCACCCAGGCGCGCCCCGCGCTGGCCGCGGCGCTTTCGTCGGCCGGGGTGCCGGTCGAGGAGGTCGTGCAGTACATCCGTGTGCCGGACGAGGATCTCGGCAGCCACCTGGTGTGCCACCCCGGGATTGCCCGTGTCGTGCTCACCGGGTCGATCGAGACGGCCCAGCTCTTCGCGAAGTGGCGTCCGCAGCGGCCGGTCCTGGCGGAGACCTCCGGGAAGAACGCGCTGATCATCACCCCGTCGGCGGATCTGGATCTGGCGGTGGCCGATGTGGTGAAGTCTGCCTTCGGGCACGCCGGGCAAAAGTGCTCGGCGGCCTCGCTCGTGATCCTGGTGGGTTCTGCCGGGCGTCCGTCCACTACCACCGGTCGCCGGGTACGCAGGCAGCTCGTGGACGCCGTTCGGTCGTTGGTGGTCGGGCCGGCCACCGACCCGGCGACCACGATGGGACCCCTTACCGAGGTGGCCTCGGGGAAGCTGCTCGACGCGCTCACCTCGCTGGACGCCGGGGAGGAGTGGCTGGTCGAACCGCGGCCGTTGCCCTCCGATCCGGACTCGGCGCTCGCGGGACGGTTGTGGACACCCGGGCTCAAGGAGGGCGTGCGGCCGGGGTCGTCTTTCCACCTCACCGAGGTCTTCGGGCCGGTGTTGGGCATCATGACGGCCGACACCTTGGACGAGGCGATCGAGTTGCAGAACGCCGTGTCCTTCGGGCTGACCGGCGGCATCCACAGCCTGGACGACGTCGAGGTGGACCGGTGGCTCGACACGGTGGAGGTGGGCAACGCCTACGTCAACCGGCACATCACCGGCGCCATCGTGCAGCGGCAGTCGTTCGGCGGCTGGAAGCAGTCGGTGGTCGGACCGGGCGCCAAGGCCGGGGGACCGAACTACGTGGCGCAGCTCGGCCGTTGGTCGGACGGCGCGGATGTACCGTCCCGGACCGAGGCGCCAGCCGACTGGCTGGCCTGGGCCAAGGACGACGACACCCGGTGGTGGGCGCAGGAGTTCGCCGTCGACCACGATCCATCCGGGTTGGCGGTGGAGCAGAACGTCTTCCGGTACCGGCCGATCGACACCCTGACGGTTCGGGTGGGGGCCGATGCGCTCGACATTGAGGTGGACCGAGTGTGTCACGCGGCAGCGACCGCCGGGGTGCGGGCGGTGGTCAGCTCAGCGGCCGACGTCTCGGATCAGGACTTCGCGGAGCAGGTGCGGTCGGGGTCGGTCACGGGCCGGATCCGGCTGATCGGTTCGAGCGTGGGGTTGGCCGAGGCCGCTACCGATCGGGTCGGTGACGTGACTGTGCTCGACCACCCGGTGGTGGCCAGCGGGCGGCGGGAGTTGCTGGCCGTGTTGCGGGAGCAGGCGATCAGTCGCACGACCCACCGCTACGGGCACATCCACTAGCCGGGCGTGGCGGCCGGCCGGGCGTGATCCGCTGGCTGGGTGTGCCGGTCGGGGTGGGGAGGCTCAGTCCTTGACGGCGACGAATGGGCGCCCGCCATCACTGCTGGCGACCTGTCCCTGCTCCCAGACGGTCGCCACCACTCGGGAGTACGTGCGCCCACAATCCGCGATGATCTCAAGGAATCGTGCATCGGCAGCCGCCGGGTCAGCCTCCGACCGGTAATCCACGTCCGTGGTGAACTCGAGGCGTGCGCCGTCGGTCTTGATGGGGTTCGGTGTGTATCCGGCGTCTTCCAGGCAGGCATGTTCAGCCAAAATTGCGGACTCGTACTCGGCCCAGGTCACCTCGTGGTCGGTGAGAATGTCGCGCTGGAATTCCGAAAGCGCGGCAAGGTCCACGTCTTTCATAGGACCTGGATCTGGTTCGAGCGAGCAGGCGCCGAGGGTGCAGATCGCGACCATCACCGCCGCGGCGCCTAGGACGCGGCTCTTGGGGCGGTAGGTCACGTGTCCTCCGTGTGTTGTGGGACTGCACGCGAGGCCTCGTGGGACTGCGCGCCATAGGGGCAATGTCTCGGCGACAGGCATGCATGTCTTGCATGGCGCCTAGGTGCAAAATCGTGCCTGACATGACACTCCGCTCTAATCCGTGTCCACGGTATGAGATTGCAGGGCTCGCGCCGTGGGCGAACCCGTCCTGCCGTGGGATCTTTACTTTTCCGGGGAATCTTTCTGATGGGTATTGGTGGTGCGCAAGCAAGCGCCGCGCTTGTCCGGTCAAGTGGGGAAAGTGGACCATTTATTCACAGCAGGATATCCGGCAGTTGGATTACGTATTAATAGTTCAAAGACGGGACTGCAGGGTTGGGCGCGAAGTACACTCCCAACGGCTGGCTGACCAACTACTAGGAGATGCAGATGAGACCTCTTCCCACGACAATCCTGCTTGCGATTGCACTGGTCACTGGTGTGGCGAGTGGGGCGAGCGCCGACGGAACGATTCCTAGTCCGAAAACTCCCGACGCCGTGAGTGACTCAATTGATGGCGGAAAGGCCTACGCCGAGACGCTGAAGCTCAATGGACTCTCTCCCGAGGGGACACCAGTGCTCAAAGCGAATGCTGCTACGTCAAGAACAGCAACACGATTCGGCCCCGTGCTGCGGTACGTATTCCTTCAGGCCGCGAAGTCGGGAGGTAAGACTCGGCGATTTCATCCGGTCAGTGCGTCACCGCTTTCGTTTAGTAGCATGGCGAGTTTCTCTGATGGTTTCAAGAATCCGAGGGTTTCGCGGGGCCTTGTGTTGAGCAGGTAGGCGATGTTGTCGAGGTCGCCCTGGGAATGGA
>JAVBNE010000038.1:0-39578 GCA_031551755.1 Cellulomonadaceae bacterium
CGACCTTGGCCTTGGTCTCGGTGCCGTCGCGCTTGACCCACATCACCTGGTCGCCGCGGCGCAGCGTGCCGTGGGTGATCTTCGAGATCCCCAGCCGGCCCAGGTACGGCGACGCGTCGAGGTTGCCGATCTGGGCCTGCAGCGGGTGCTCCGGGTCGTGGACCGGGGCGGGGACCGCGTCGAGGATGCCGTCGAGCAGCGGGGTCAGGTCGTCGGCCAGCTCGTCCGGGTGGATGCCGGCGCGGCCGTCGCGGCCGATCGCGTAGTAGACCGGGAACTCCAGCTGGTGGTCCTTGGCGTCGAGGTCGAGGAACAGCTCCTCGGTGGCCGCCACGACCTCGTCGATCTGGGCGTCCGGCCGGTCGACCTTGTTGACGACCAGGATCACCGGCAGGTCGGCCTCGAGCGCCTTGCGCAGCACGAACCGGGTCTGCGGCAGCGGGCGCGGGTCGTCCGCGTCGGTCAAGGTCTCCCCAATCGTGATGTCCGCGATGCCGGCCACCGCCACGATGTCGCCCGGACCGGCCGACTGTGTGGGCACCCGCTCCAGAGCCTTGGTCTCGAGCAGCTCGGTGATCTTGACGTTCTGCAAGGAACCGTCGTGGCGCGCCCAGGCGACCGTCTGCCCCTTGGTCAGGGTGCCGTTGAAGATGCGGAGCAGGGCGAGCCGGCCCAGGAACGGTGAGGCGTCGAGGTTGGTCACGTGAGCCTGGAGCGGGGCGCCCTCGGTGTACTCGGGGGCCGGGATGGTCGCGAGAATGGTCGCGAAGAGCGGCTCGAGGTCCTCGCCGTCGGGCAGCGCACCGTCTGCGGGCTGTTCCATCGACGCCCGCCCGGCCTTGGCCGAGGCGTAAACGACCGGCACGTCGAGGATGGCGTCGAGATCCAGGTCGGGCACCTCGTCGGTGAGGTCACTGGCCAATCCCAGCAGCAGGTCGGTGGCCTCGGCCACGACCTCTGAGATCCGCGAGTCCGGACGGTCGACCTTGTTGACCACCAGGATGACGGGCAGTTTGGCGGCCAGCGCCTTGCGCAGCACGAACCTGGTCTGCGGTAGTGGCCCCTCGGAAGCGTCGACGAGCAGAACGACGCCGTCGACCATGGACAGTCCCCGCTCGACCTCGCCACCGAAGTCCGCGTGACCGGGAGTGTCGATCACGTTGATGGTGATGCCCGCGGCCTCACCCGCGGCGATCGCGGCCGGCCCGGTGTACCGGACGGCCGTGTTCTTCGCCAGGATCGTGATGCCCTTCTCACGCTCCAGGTCACCTGAGTCCATGACGCGTTCATCGACGTGCTGATGCGCGGAGAAGGCGCCGGACTGGCGCAGCATCGAGTCGACCAGGGTGGTCTTTCCGTGGTCGACGTGGGCGACGATCGCGACATTGCGCAGGTCGGAGCGCACAGGCATCTGGGGTCTCATTTCACATGGAGGGAGCAACCGGGCAGGGGTCACTTGGCGGCCGAGGGCCAGCGAGTACTCACTGCAACCTTCGACACCCGGGCCACGGGCTCGGACATCCTACCGGCTCAAGCCGCGCAACGGGAGTCGGGACCTTGGGCGACCGCTGCCGCCCGGAGTACGACCGACCGGGCACGCACGGCCCGGACCGACCCGGCCGGCCACGGAACGTTCTCCGGCCGACCGGGGCACAACGGCCGGTCGGGGCGCTGACGCGCCCCGACCTTCACATCAGCTCGCGAGCGCTTCGCCGGAAAGGCGAGCACCCGGGATCGCGGCGAGCAGCTCTTGGGTATACGCCTCGCGCGGGTGGTCGAAGACCTCGTCGGTGGTGTCGTACTCCACCAACTTGCCGGCCTGCATCACAGCGACCATGTCAGCGGTTTGCCGGACGACGGCCAGGTCGTGGGTGATGAACAGGTAGGACAGGCCCAGCTCGGCTTGCAGGTCGTTGAGCAGGCTGAGGATCTGCGCCTGCACCAAGACGTCAAGGGCCGAAACCGCCTCGTCGAGGACGATCAACTCGGGCTGCAGCGCCAAGGCCCGGGCGATGGCGATCCGCTGGCGCTGCCCGCCGGAGAGTTCGTTCGGGAACCGGCGAGCCATCGATGCGGGGAGGGCCACCATCTCCAGCAGCTCACGCACGCGGGCGATCCGGCTGGCATGGTTACCGATGCCGTGGATCTTCAGCGGTTCCTCGATCGCTCGGTGGATGGAGAACATCGGGTCGAGCGAGCCGTAGGGGTTCTGGAAAACCGGTTGAACCCGGCGGCGGAAAGCCAGGCTCTGCTTGCGGTTGAGTCCGATGACGGGTTCGCCGTCGTAGAGCACTCGGCCGGCACTCGGCGGGAACAGGTCCAGGACCATGTTGGCCACCGTCGACTTGCCGGAACCGGACTCCCCCACCAGTGCCAGAGTCGTGCCACGTTTGAGCGTGAAACTCACGTCGTCGACCGCGGTGAAGTGGGTTCGCTGACCGGGACGAGGGCCACGGGAGGTGAAGACCTTCGTGAGGTTCTCCACGACCAGGATGTCATCGCGGCTGCTCGCCACGCCGTCGCCACCAGTGGGGGCCAGCAGGTCCTGGGCTTCCTCACCGCGGGCCTTCGCCGATTGGATGCGCCGAGAAGCCAGCGAAGGTGCCGACGACACCAGCCGCTGGGTGTACGGGTGTTTGGGGGCAGCCAGGATCTGCCGGGCAGGCCCCGACTCGACGACCTTCCCCTGATACATGACCACAAGGTGTTCGGCACGCTCCGCGGCCAGGCCGAGGTCGTGGGTCACCAACAGCACCGCGACCCCGAGTTCCTGGGTCAGCTTCTCCAGGTGATCGAGGATCCGGCGCTGGACGGTCACGTCCAGCGCCGAGGTCGGCTCGTCGGCGATCAGCAGCTTCGGCCGGGCGGCGAGCCCGATGGCGATGAGCGCCCGCTGGCGCATACCGCCGGAGTACTGGTGGGGGTACTGTCTGGCCCGCTCGGCGGCATCGTTGAGCCCGGCCTCTGAGAGCAGGCCGGCGACCCGGTCGTCGGCATCCGCGCCCTTGACCAGCGCAGCCAACTCGTCGGCGTTCGGTACCCCGAGGTCCGCGAGGATCTCGGCGGCCTCGGCGCGCGTGGTGGCCCCGAGCTGGATGCGCTTGTCGGCGTCGGCCGAGAGCGCGGCCGCCGACTCGCGGGCAGCCTCGGCCTCTTCTTCCGTCTTGAACTCCACCTTGGCAACATTGGCCTCGCCGATTGCCGCGACGGCCGCCATCATCGCGACGCGCGCCTCCCGGTCTACGTAGAGGTCATCGTCGCTCATGCTCGTGGTGTCCGCCGACAGCCCGTCGACCATGGCGGCCCGCTGAGCGCGGGAGACATCCACGTTATTGGCCCGCAGCGCCTCCTTGACCTGGTAGCCGACTCGCCACACCGGGTTCAGGTTGCTCATCGGGTCCTGCGGGACAAGGCCGATCTCCCGGCCGCGCAGCTCCTGCGCCTCACGCTTGCTGAGGTGAGTGATGTCCCGGCCGCCGAAGCGGATCGTGCCGCCGGTGACCTTGCCCGTGCCGGGCAGAAGGTCGATCAGCGCGTGCACGGTGGTGGACTTCCCGGAACCGGACTCGCCGACGATCGCGACCGTCTGGCCGGGGTACACCGTGAGATTCGCACCCTCGACGGCGCGGAGTTCTCCGTTGTCCGTCTTGAAGGTGACCTCCAGATCCCGCACCTCGAGGAGCGGCTGGTGGTCCGAGTCCGACCGCTCGGGAACGGCCTGCGCTTCGCTGCCCGGTGTGGGCGCGGTGGTGTCGACTGTCATCGTTTGCGCGCCTTCGGGTCGAGGGCGTCGCGCACGACGTCGCCCATCAGGATGAAGCTCAGAACGGTGGTTGCCAGGGCCGCGGCCGGGTAGAAAAGGACCATCGGCTGGTCACGTAGCGACTTCTGAGCGGTGGAGATATCCGCCCCCCAGGAAACCACTGACGTCGGCAATCCGATGCCCAGGAAGGACAGCGTTGCCTCAGCGACGATAAAGATGCCCAGTGAGACGGTCGCGGTGACGATGATCGGCGCGAGCGCATTGGGCAGCACGTGGCGCGCGAGGATCCCCCCGCGACTCGACCCCAACGCCCGCGACGCTGTGACGAACTCAGAGTTGCGGACCGAGATCACCGATCCTCGGGTGATCCGGGAGAGTTGTGGCCAACCGAAGATGATCAGCACGACAGCCACCGTGAGCACATTGCGGGCCGGGAAGAGCTGGATCACGGTGATCGCCGCGAGCACCAGCGGGATCGCGAAGAAAATGTCGGTAACCCGGGAGAGCAGAGCGTCCCACCAGGAGCCGAAGAACCCTGCCAGGGCACCGATGGTTCCCCCGATGAGGATCACACCAAAGGTCGTGATGAGCCCCACCGCGACGGAGGGCCGCGCCCCGTAAATCACCCTGGCATAAACGTCGTAGCCCTGGAACGTGAACCCCCAGGGATGGCCGGGAGCGGGTCCGTCCAACGAACGACTGAGGTCGAAATCCTCAGGGTCAGTCGATGTGAAGAGGTGCGGGAAGAGTGCGACCGTCACGACGAGGACGATAAGTGTGGCTGAGATCCAGAACATCGGCCGTCGGCGCATCTGCCGCCAGGCATCGCGCCACATCCCCGAGGGTGGCGCGCCGTCCTTGGGCTCATCGATCGCAAGCAGGGGTTGCTCGTCGAGGGCGGCGAAGAAGTGCTCCTGGTGGGCACGGCGTGCGGCACCCTCAAGGACGGCCTCGCGGGCGGCGTCGGGCGGCATGACGCCACCCGAGTCTGGTGTGATCGGCTCAGACATAGCGAATCCTTGGGTCGAGTACCGCATACAACAGGTCGACAACCAAGTTGGCGACGATATAGACGATCACGAGGATGGATACCAGCGTGACAACCAGCGGAGCTTCCCCTGTGGACACCGCCCTGTAAACCGTGTTCCCAACTCCGGGGACGTTGAAGATCCCCTCGGTAACGATCGCTCCGCCCATGAGGGCACCGAGGTCTGCACCCAGGAAGGTGACAACCGGGATCAGCGAGTTGCGCAGCACGTGGACAGAGACGACGCGGCGACCGCTGAGCCCCTTGGCGTAGGCCGTCCGCACGTGATCCCCGGTGAGGTTCTCCGAGACCGTCGTCCTTGTGAGCCTCAGGACATAACAGAAGGACACTGCGCCCAACACTAGCCCGGGCATCAGCAGCGTTTCTAGATTCACGTCGCCACCGACCGTCGGAGGAAGCAACTTGAGCTTGGCCCCCACGACGAACTGGAAGACGAAGCCGAGCACGAAGACCGGTACGGCGATCACCAGCAGCGAGACGAAGAGGAAGGTCGCATCGAAGATGCCGCCCTTGCGCATCCCGGCGATGACACCCACGATGATGCCGAAGACCGCCTCGAAGAAGAGGGCAATGAGGGCAAGCTGGACCGTGACCGGGAAGGTTTCGGCAATCACTTCGGAGACCGGGCGATCCCCGAAGGTCGTCCCCAGGTCGAAAGTGAAGAGACCCTTGAGGTAGAGCAGGTACTGCACGATGAACGGGTCGTTCAGGTGGTACTGCTCGCGGAGCTGTCCGGCGACCCCAGGTGGAAGCCCGCGGTCCCCGCCCAAGGCCGCGATGGGGTCACCCGGGAGCAGGAAGACCAAGGCATAGATCAGCAGGGTCGCCCCGAGGAAAACCGGGATCATTTGCACGATTCGACGTGCGAGATACCACGCCATCAGCGTGCCTTTCTCTACTCAGCTTGAGGGGGCCGAAACCTGAGTTCCGGCCCCCTCACGCTGATCAGACGGTCAGTTCTTGCGGACGTCCTGCAGCAGCGGCTGCGAGTTCCAACCGATCGTGACATTGGAGACCTTGTCGGACCAACCGGCCACGCTGTTCTGGTACCACAGCGGGATCGCGGGCAGGTCCTCGAAGAGCTGCGTCTCGACCTGGTAGAACTTCTCGTTCGCGTCATCAACCGACGGGGCGGCCAGGCCCTCCTTCAGGAGGTCGTCCACCTTGGCGGAGGAGTAGTCGCCGTCGTTCGACCCGGCACCTGTCCCGTAGAGCGGGCCGAGGAAGTTGTACGTCGACGGGTAGTCCGCCTGCCAACCGGAACGGAACGCACCCTTGATGGTGCGGTTCGTGATGTCGTCGCGCAGTTCCTGGAAGGTCGGGTACGGCGCACCCTGCGCATCGATTTCGAGCGTCTTCTTCAGGCTGTTGCAGACCGCGTCCACCCAGCCCTGGTGACCACCGTCGGCGTTGTAGCCGATCGTGAACTTGCCCGACCATGGGGAGATCTCGTCGGCCTTGGCCCACAGTTCCTTGGCCTTGTCGGGGTCGTAGGTCAGGATGTCGCTGCCCTCGATGTCATCCTTCCAGCCGCCGATGACCGGGGACGTGAAGTCCTTGGCCGGCGTGCGGGTGCCATCGAAGATCTTGTCCGTGATGAGGTCACGGTCGATGGCCAGCGACAGCGCCTCACGACGCAGCTTGCCTTCTTCGCCCTCGAAGTGGGCGAGCTTCTGCGGGATGGTGAAGGACTGGAAGACCGCACCCGCCTGGTTCACATTCCGATCGGGAAGGTCGGACTCATAGGAGCCGAAGGCCGAGTCGGGGATCTGCTCCAGCACGTCCACCTGGCCCGCGAGGAGATCCTGGTAGGCGGCCTCCTGAGTCAGGTAGAACTTGACGTTCACGCCGCCGTTCTGCGCCATGCGCCCGCCCTTGTAGTCCGGGTTCGGGGCGAACTCGGCGTTGACCTTGTGGCTCCACTTGGTCATCAGGTAGGGACCGTTACCGATCGGCTTCTCACCGAAGGCGTTCATGTCCTCGAAGGCCACCGAGGGCAGCGGATAGTAGGCCGAGTAGCCCAACCGCAGCGGGAAGTCGGCCTCAGGCTGCTTGAGAGTGACGGTGAAGGTGGAGTCGTCGACAACCTTCAGGCCGGTCAGTGGGCTGTCTGCCGTGTCGCTGTAGCCCTCAATGCCCTGGAAGAAGGTGCTGGAGAGCTGCTTGTTGCTGAGGAGGGCTCCGTACTGCCAGGCATCCACGAAGCTCTTCGCCGTGACCGCCTCGCCGTTGGAGAACTTCCAGCCGGACTTCAGCTTGATGGTGTAGGTTTGCGAGTCCTCGGTCTCGATCGAGTCGGCGACCTCGTTGTGGGACTTGCCGTCCTTGTCGTAGTAGACCAACCCGGCGAAGACAAGGTCGACGATCTTGCCGCCGCCCACCTCGTTGATGTTGGTGGGAATGATCAGGCCTTGTGGCTCGGTCCCCCAGCTGGAGACGATGCCCTTGGAGGGCCCGCTCGCACTGGGACTGTCGTCGTTGCCAGACGAGCCCGAGCATGCGCTGGCCAGCAGCGCGATGCTAATGATCGCGGCCCCGAGGCCGCCAAGTCGACGAGGTGTCACATGTCCTCCTGGAGTTGGGTGCACCGAGGGCGCGGGCCTCACGGCGCGGCGGTCTGTACTGGTTCACAGCCCACCCGTGCGGGAACAAGTTACCCGCGGTGCTTCAGTACGGAAACCCGGACTGTCGCATCCCGTGGGATCGTAACCAACTCGGTACCCCGAGCGCGATACCCCGGCGAAACCCGCGTCGTGAAGGTTGAAGCCGAAGCGACGCGAAGACGTGGCGGGTCACGCTCGGTCATGGTAGCGAGTCCACGGGCATGGTGGGCGAGGATCTTGATGCCCCGTTCGGGTCACGGTCGCAGAGACCGCCAGTTTGGTGACTGCAGATACAGAGTCGGTAGCTGCCCCGTGTGGTGAGCGCACGATGCGTACTGGTGTTCGTGCAGGGCGTTCAGCGACCACCGCCTCCACCCGGGTATGTGGGCGCCCGCGCCCGAGGCGTGGGGCGGATGTCTGCCGATTTGGACGGGCATCAGACGGTCGCTAGGCGGCGCAGCAGCGACCACGATCGCGACTGAGCCTTCGCGCCCCGACTTCTGCCACGTTCATGATGGTCCGTGGCTTGCAGGTTTGTGACCTGGGGTGATGCGTGGTGTGGGCGCTTGAAGGGGACACCACGCAGGCACCATAGGTTGGCGGGATGGCGTCTGCGCGGGTTCTGAAGCGTGCGAATGGCACGCGTCAGGTCCAGGTCGTGTGGGGCAAGGTCGGCGGGAAGCGGAGGGTCGAGTATGTCGGCTCGGGCAGCACGGACGAGGAGATCGATCTCCTGCTCGTCGAGGCCCACGAGCGCATCAACGCAGGTCAAGGTGTCCTTGACCTGGGGTTGGAGAGTCCGGTTCGAGTTCCGGGTGAGCCGCTTGAGGAGGTTGCCTCTCAGATGGCGGTCCTGTGGGACGCGCTCAATGCGGGGTTCCGTGCCCTGGGGTTCCACGAGGCTGCCGGCGATGACGTGTTCCGCGATCTCGTGCTCGCGCGGATTATCGAGCCCACGAGCAAGCACGCCGCGATCGAGCGGGTCCTGCCCGAGATCGGTGTTCCACACGCATCGCACCGGACCTTGGCGAGGCGGTTGCGGGTGTACTCCGCCGAGGGGTTCCGCGACTCCCTCGCTGCCGCGTGTGCACGCGCTGCGAGGCTTGGACCTGCGAGTTTGCTCCTCTTCGACGTGACCAACTTGTGGTTCGAGACCGACAAGGAGGACGAGTTCCGCATCCCAGGGTTCTCCAAGGAGCGCAGGGTCGAGCCGTTGATCCAGATCGGGTTGCTCGCTGATGCGTCCGGGATGCCGCTGATGATCACGGCGTGGGAGGGCAACACCGCCGAGACGAAGACGATGATCCCGACCCTCAAGGTGTTCATGGCCGCCCACCGTCTGCACGACGTCGTGGTCGTGGCGGACGCGGGCATGATCTCGGAGGCGAACTGGAAGGCGATCGAGGCCGAGGGGTTCTCCTTCATCCTTGGCGCGAAGATGCCGCACCTGCCCTACGTCATCAAGAAGTGGCGCACCGACCACCCCGGCGAGGAGTACGAGGACGGGCAGGTCTGGGCCGCGCGCGAGCCGGTCGGCACGGGGAAGAAGAACCGCGCCGACCACGTCACCTACTACCAGTTCAAACGCGCCCGAGCGGCGCGCACGTTGCGCGGGATCGACAAGCAGATCGCCAAGGCCCAGGTGCAGGTCGACGGGCACGAAGCGGTGAAGCGGAACAGGTTCATCAAGCTCGACGGCGCGACGAAGTCGATCAACCGCGAACTCGAGACGAAGACCCGGTCGTTGGCCGGATTCAAGGCCTACCTCACGAACGTCCCCGACCCCACGCCAGAGGCGGTGATCGGCGCCTACCAGAACCTCTACAAGATCGAGAAGACGTTCCGAATGGCGAAGTCCGACCTCGCCGTGCGGCCCGTCTACCACCACCTGCGTGAGTCGATCGAAGCGCACCTGACCATCGTGTTCGCCGCGATGGCCGTCTCCCACTGGATCGAGACGACCACCGGCTGGTCCATCAAGAAGTTCGTCACGACCGCCCGCCAGTACCGCACGACCTGGGCAAAGATCGGCAAGCAGACACTCCCGATCAGGAAGCCACTACCCGACGACCTCCGCGAAGCCCTCGACAAGATCGATCAAGCCGCCCGCTGAGGGGGACACCACGTTGGCTAAAGTCGGGTCAGACGGTCGCTAGGCGGCGCAGCAGCGACCACGATCGCGACTGAGCCTTCGCGCCCGCCAACTGCTACATGACTCTTCGCCGAGCGGACCGTTGACGAACCCGGCCCGTATCCGTATGTAGCTTCGACGTTGCCGACTGCGACCTGCCCTGAGGGTCATGCCGGGCAGATCAAGCCAAACGATACCCCGATAGCGGTGTAGAGATCCCTATTGGCACCGTCCGCTATCACCGAATGTCAGGCCCCGCGGTCGAGGTTCGAGAGAAACAACGACGCGATCCGCTCACATTGCCCATCGGTCAAGGCCGGATACCGCGAGAGTCAGCCGACTATATAGAAGACAGGCGCTAACCCAACTCGCGTCGATCCGCCGGGTCAACGGCCACGGTGGCTGCCCAAACCTGGCCCGGAGCCGACTCAACATCGATGACGTAGTTCTCGACGTGCGCAACTGTGAAACTATTGGCAATTGGAAGCGGCTCGGACTCACTACTACACGGGATTGGGAAGTCGCCCACAGTATCGATCTTTAGTTGGAGCATGCCGTCACCCCTACACGTGATGTATACATAGACACGGTCCGTAGTCGCTTCAGATCCGCCGACGCGTGACGATTCGCTCATATTGTCTTTTGACGCTGTAACGATTTGTCCCTCTAGTTCCGGGATGTAGTGGCCGAGATAACGGCTCGCCGCAGCCGATACCGCAGACGTTGTCGACGTCGAACCATCGCTGGGAGCTAAGGGAGATGAAGCGTGCGATGGCACCGAAGAACACCCTGCCGCCAAGACCAGGAGGCCGAGGCAGCAGGGTGCGAGGGTGCTCGACCCGATCACCAAGTCTTCCACCCTGTGGACGAGGGTGCCGTCAAAGTGACCCTCCCGCGATCGAATTTCGTGCAGTTGCCCGCATATTCGAACTTTCGGAACGTAATCCTGTACTGGTTAGTTCCGTAGGATGCGTAAACGGTCTTCCCTGGCGGAACCTTCATCGTGACACTCATTGACGTGCTCCAAGAAACACTCTTAGATATTGTCGCTGAGACTGAGACCTTAGCTTGTGCGATGAGCGCCCCCGCCTGGCTTTCCGCACCGACACTCGTGGAAGCAGACTTTGTCCCTCCCTTGTCGATCTTAAATGTGTGCGTCCCCGAAAGCGTTCTTGATTTGTTGATATAGTGATAGGGGCCAGCAAGCGTCACCCAGCTTGAAGTCTTGCTGACAACCTCATAATACGTCTTGCCCGTGGGGCATTGGCCCGAATACATGGGGCCGGCAGCGAGCGCCGAACCGGCCGGGACCCCAATCGCTCCAAGCGACGCAAGGGTCAGAGACAGAACCGTTGAAACTGCAGCCTTCTTCACCGCTCACTCCTTTCATGAGATTCCACCTGAACCTCGCAAGCGCGACATTAGCATCCTCGCTGGTTATCGTCAAGCGGTTTTACAGAAACCGCAATATTGCCGCAAACTGTTGCAGGCCTGTCAGCGTCGCGCACGGTCGCACGACGGATTCCACCTATCCAATACTCGGCTGGTTGGAGACAGTCCGGCCAACGACGCGCGGTGACCGGGCCCCGCTCGACCAGCACAGGCGAGGTCACGCACTCGCAATCGGGTCCGCGCATCGCTGAGTACGACAGCCACTGGAGAGTTGTGCACAACAGCGTCATGGACGAAAGCTATGGTTTGTGCTACAAACTACTTTGTGAACACCAACGAACAAGAGTCCCTCAGCCCCTCGGAAACCGCCCGCCTTCTCGAGGCGACAGCGAAAGCCGCGCACCAGCGCACTCAGGTCTCCAGCACCTACCTCTTCGCGCTATGGGCCGTGCCCATGTGCCTCGGCTACCTCGCCTGGTGGCTGTCGCTCGCCCATGACACGTTCTCGCACACCGCCGCCTGGGTGTTTCAGATGACACTCATCGCCCTTGGCCTCGTGCTCACCACGGTTCACATCGTCCGGAGGACCCGAGGCCTCGCGACCCAGAACCCGCTCGCCGGGCCGGTCTACAGCCTGAGCTGGCCGCTCGGCTTCGCCGCCTACGGTTTCCTGGGCTCGGAGATGGTCGAGGCAGGTGCCGGTGACGAGGCCACCTGGCTGTACTACTCGATCGGCTCCGCCCTGCTCTTTGGACTGATCTATCTGCTCGGCGGCGCACTGTGGCAGACCACATCGTTCAGCGTCATCGGCGGGATCATTCTGCTCGCCGCGATCGTCGCCATTCCCGCAGGCCCGATCGACTGTAACCTGGTCCTGTCCGTGACCTGTGGGGTTGCCCTCGGGGCGGGCGCCGCGGTCAGCGCCATGCGCCAGCATCGGAACCACGTCTAATGGCCGACCTCGACCCGCTCATCCATGCCCCAGCACGACTGCGCATCGTCACCACCCTCGCAGCCCTCACCCCGGGCGATCGGCTCACTTTCCCCCGCCTGCGTGAGTTGCTCGACATGACGGCGGGCAACCTCTCGACGCACCTGACCAAACTCGAAGAGGCCGGTTACGTTAACGTCGACAAGGAGTTCAACCGGCGCACTCCGGTGACTCTCGTCTCGCTCAGTAATGCCGGCCGTCGGGCCTTTCTCGGCTACCGAGATGCGCTTCGCGCGCTCCTCGACATCGAATCCTGACCGGGGTCTCACACCGTAATCAGCGGAAGCTCTGGGTCTATGCGGCGCAGATCGTCCGGGTCTGAGGTGACGGCCACGTGATCGCGATCCCGCGCGTCCAGCACGACATGAACGTCAACGATGTCCGCATGTCCGCTACGCCCACAGAGCAGGCCGACCGCCCGAGCCGTGACGTCATCCAAGACGGCCACATGCACCGATGGATCGCCGAGGAGACGCGCCACTCGGGCCTGCCTCGGACCTCCTCGCCAAGCCTGCGCGACGACGCCGGCGGGCACGGACAGTGCGAGACTGTTTTCCACCGCACGCTGGAGCAGCGCTCTGACCCGTGGATTCCCGCGCTCAAGCCCCAGCAACGCGCCGGTGTCCAGGGTCATCCCGGTCACCCGGCCCGCCTGGGCGGTCACAATCCCAAGGCCCGATCCGCCCAGGCGAGATCCTCAGCACTCACGGCGCCCAACTCACGATCCAGGTGATCCAAGAGTTGCCGAAGGCCGTCCTCGCGCTCCGCACGGACGATCGCCGCACTGACGAAACCCGAGACCGAGGCAGCCCTGCCCTCGGCCACAGCCCGCCGGGCGGCAGCCACCTGGGCATCGGGCAGGCTCACTGCGATCTTGACGGTCATACCAAGAGCATACCGACCGAGTTACCCGCATGCCACCGTCCACCGACGGGATCGCCTGCGCCCGAGAAGACCCCACACCCCAGCGTTGCGCGACACCTCCTACCCATTCACCAGCGCCCTCGCATACTCCTCGACCGGCGTCCGGTACAGCGGGAGGGTCCGGGCCAGCGCGGTGAGTGACACCTGGAGAGCCTCGTCGAAACGCCCGCAATCCCGGAGCGCCAAGGCGAGGAACGCCTGCGCCCCCGGCGAAGTCGCCTCGTCGAGCTCCGCGTCGGTCAGTAGCTCGACGGCGGCCCCGGGCTGTCCGGCGTTGCGCAGTGAGCTGGCGAGTTGAACGATGGCTTGCGGTCGGCGCTCTCCCGAGAGCCCCAGGTCAAGGGCCTTTCTGTACAGGGGAATGGCCTGATCCTCCGCACCCAGGAAGTCGTGCACGGAGGCCCACTCATAGATTGCCTCGGGGTCATCGGCGCGGCGCTGGTCGACGAGCCGTGACATGTCGTCTAGGAGCCGCGCGGCGGGAGCGCCGTCAGCCGTCGCCCAGAAGGCGGCAATCTGTTCGTCCCAGTCCGCCCTCTGCATCAGGTCTCCTCATATCGAAATCTCGTACGTGATTGCCGATCCGTGCGCAGCCGAACGGATCGGCCAGTCACTTCCAGAGAACGGCAACATCGGCCTCCAGGTCAAGGGCCAGAGCGACTACGGGCGAATTCACCGGCGCCGCCGCTGCGTGGTCGGCGGCGGGATCGACGACCCGGGCACCGTCGGCCAGATGACGGACCCCTCAGCCCGTCCACGGATTAAGGAGTACGACCCCGGTGTGGGCGAAATCCTTAGTGTTCCGCGTTGCGCACTGGGCATCGCGAGAACGGCAGATCGCGGCGATTTGCGCATCAGCCGTGCTGACCGGCAGGCCCGCAGCCTCCCGCGCGGTCAAAATGTCGGCGTAATGGTCGGCAGCCGCATCATCGAACGGGAGGACCGACTTGCCGTCACGATAAGGCTGAAGCGCGGCCTCGATTGCGACTTCGAGGCTGGAGCGTCGTCGGCTTCGTGGTAGGCGTCGGACGCCCGCGAGAAGCTCAGCGAGCGTGATGGCCGTCACCGCGACCTCACTACCGATCGACTCCAGCCAGGTGACCACGCGTTCATCTGGCTGGGGGCGGAAGATCTCCGAAATGACGTTCGTGTCGAGAACGATCACCCGAAGTCCACCGCCCGCGCACGATCCGAGCGCTCAGGAATCGGGAGGTGCTCGACACCCCCGAACTCGCGGGCCACAGCCAAGAGTGCCAGACCAACATGAGGTCGGCTGGCTGCCCTCGTCAGAATCTCACGCACCTCTGCCTCCATGGAACGTCCATGCTCCCTCGCCTGCGCGGCGAGCTGGCTCTTCACCGACTCGTCCAGGCCTCGAACAACGATGGAAGCCATCGCGACACCTCCCACTCCTCGATATCAGCCATGCTATCAGCGACCACCTCGGGGACGGTTCGCCGACGGCCGCCGGAACCGGGGCGTTGTTCACGCCGAGTCCTCGAACGACTCCTCACCCGGGCGCCACACCATCCAGGATCTGTCATCGAACCCGTTAAACCTCGCTATCTCCGGGCCGACCAACTGATCCCCGGTCGGGTGCAATCTCAACCGGCCAGAAGCTAAGCTGATCGTGATCCCCGCGCCGGTCTCTTCGGCGGTTCCTGTGACCCCATCAGGAATGAATGCCCGTAGCGCGCCACCGTAACCGAGGTCGGGCTCCGACCACTTCACTCCCCCGCGCTCGACCGTCGGGCACACGTCACAGCTCAGGGTGACGTTGTCCTGGCTTTCGGCGTCACCGTCGAACCACCAGATCTTCCGCTGAAATCTCCACGAGGCTAGGGTAGGTACGTACCTACCCTGAAGGATGCGATCTCATGACAACGATGACCGCCCGCGAGTTCAACCGCGACGTGAGTGCCGCAAAGCGTGAGGCCAGCCACGGGCCCGTCATGATCACCGACCGCGGCAAGCCTGCCTACGTGCTCCTATCGATCGAAGAGTACCGGCGCCTCGGCGAAACGGGCAGGTCGCTGGTCGATCGGCTCAGCGTTGACGACGATGTCGACATCGAATTCGAGCCCCTCCGGATCGATCTGGTGGTCCCGGAGCTGTGAGCCACCTGCTCGACACCAACGTCATCAGCGAGCTCCGCAAGCCTGAGCGGCGGGCCGATCCCAAGGTGCGCGAGTGGGTCAGCTCGCGACGGCCGTCAGACCTGTACCTGTCGGTGATCACTGTCCTAGAGGTTGAGGTAGGAATCGGGAGGTTGGCCAGGCACGACCGTGCTCAAGCTGACCTTCTGCAGACATGGCTCGACGACGAGTTGCTTGACGTCTTCGCAGGGCGGATCCTCCCAGTCGATGTGCCGGTCGCCCGCCGGGCCGCGCGCCTCCATGTCCCCGACCCGCGCCCGGAGCGCGACGCCTTGATCGCAGCCACCGCGGCGGTACACGGGTTGACCGTCGTGACCCGCAACACCAAGGACTTCGACCACCTGGACGTCGCGATCATCAACCCCTGGGATTAGGGCTCGTCGTTCTATCTGTTAGATCTAGATCGTCGCGAAGAAATCCCGATGGACTGTTACGTCGTAGACCTTCCGCTCGACCGACTCGACGCCGAGCCCATACTCGCGCAGGAGGTCGGCTAGCGCCTCTCCATCGATGAGGTCGATAGGCGGAGCGCCGTCCCGGGTTGCCTCGGCCTTCGCGTCCGCCGTGAACGTGCCCGTGGTAATCAGGAGTCCACGGTCACCGCGGCCCTGCATCGCCCCACGGAAGTCCCGAACGTCGCCCGACCCGACAGCACCCTTGTAGCGCTTGCATTGGAAGTAGACGGGGAAAGACACCAGCGACAGGCGGTAGACGCCGGAACCGTCGATCCCTTGGTCGCCCAACGCACGGAGACCATCGGCGTGCCGACCCGGCTGCTCGACGACGAGGCCGTCCGCGATTTTCCGTCGGCGTTGGCGATCAACGCTGAAAGCAACCAGAAAAGGGCCTCTGACCTGGGCAAATGTCGTCCGCGAGTCGTTGGCAGCCGTTGGTTCGAAACGGGCTCTGTCGTGACTTCTTGCGGACCGTTTCGGACCGCTGGACGGTCAAGGCTAGTCCGAGCTCCGACCTAGGCCTTCGATCTTCGCGCACCTTGCGGACAAGTCGCGGATGCTCTGCCAGACAGATGCTCGGGGCGCGTCGATTTTGAGTGCTCGGATGTATCCGTCGAGACGTTGCGGGCGATCTTGGAGGTAGGTGACTGCTTTGTTGAGGCTCTCGCCAACCGTCTTGCCGTACGCATCGACCGCCTTGCGCGCGCCGGCCTTCAGGGCGAGGGTGTCGGGTTTCATCATGGCCAGGTCGATGAGATCGCGGCTGAAAGTCGACGTGTCTACCCAGCTGTCGTCATTGGCGAGCAGCTTTGTTGCGACCTGGTCGGTTCGCGTCAGGATCCGTAAGCCACAGATCTCATCGTCCGGGGAGGGCGTGTCGAGGCCGATCCGACCTTCATGGATGATCTCGAACTTGATCGCAATCCCCGCAACGAGCACCGACGTCCGGATCCCGTAGCCGTCGACAGAGGGTGTTCGACCCAGGTCCAGTTCGCGTGTAGCCAGAGCGTCGAGCCCGTGGTCCCTGACCGTCTGGCGCAGCGCGCGATAGGACTGCTGGTCGGAGACCAGAAAGTCGATATCGACCGATTCGCGGAACTCATCGTTGGCGAGGACGATCGCGGTCCCGCCTCCGAACCAGCAGTTGTGCTCTGCCAGGAGCGGTGCGTCGAGCATCGACAGCGCCTCGGCCACCCGTTGATGGTGCTGGCGCCTAAACAAGGAGCCTCCCGTTGCTGTAGGTGTCCGCGAGGTGCTGGATGAACGCCCTCTCGTGGTCGGTGAGGGCTTCCTGGTTGATGTGTCGCCAGCCGCGTTCGTAGAGGTTGAGTGCCTCCGTCTCGGTGATGGTGGTGCCGGCGTCGGTCTGCCAGGCCAGCGTGCGCAGGCCGGGGTAGTCGCCGACCGTGATTGGCACCGGTTCTGCTGCTGGAGCGTCGAGGATCGGGACGATGAGGTGAAGTCCGAGTGCGGCTACAACGTTGACGTAGGCACCGATCGTGACCGAGGGGTTGCCTGCCTCGATCCTGTGCAGGGTGACACGCGAAACGCCAGCAGCTTCAGCACAAGCAACTACGGTGACACCGAGAGCCTTTCGGCGTTCGCGCAGCCGGGCGCCTAGGCGTTCGAGGTCCGCCTGCTGCTCGGGGCTCGTGTACGGGCTAGGGGCTGGCATGTTTCTCATTCTAGCCATTCGGTCCCTCAGGTCAATAATGAGAAACGCTTCACCGATCTCAGTCAGGCGGACCCGCCCAGCGCGCTGTGCCCGCTAACGATCTCGTCCACGCGGCACGAAGCCCCAACGTCCATGCTCCCTTGCCTGCGCAGCGAGCCGAGTCTTCACCGACTTATTCAGACCTCGAACAACGATGGAAGCCATCGCGACACCTCCTACTCCTCGATATCAGCCATGACATCGGGGGCGATCTATAGGACAGTTCGTCGACGGGCGCCGGAACCGGGGGCGCAGTTCACGCCAGGTGCTCGAACGACGCCTCACCAGCTGTCGCCTAAATCACACCAGAGCTAGCGTGATGCCGGATCCCCCCAGGAGCGACATTGCCTGCCACGAGGGTGTCGTCTCGCACAACCTGGATATCCAGTCCGGGAACCAGCTCTAACAGAGCCTGCATGAGGCGCTCCGAAGAATCGCGGTTCAAGTTGGTGGTCACCCAGATGGATTCTCCCGGACCCACCGAAACCACCTTCGCTCGAGCACTCTTTGGTAGGTCGTCGTCAAGGCTAATCCCTTCGACGCCGGCCGCAGCTTCGGCCCCCGCCTTCCGTGCAACCAGGATGGCGAGCTCCCGTACCGCACCAGCGGCAGTGTGCGCACCTAGCGTCAACCCCTCCGGACAATCGCTACCGTGAATCATGTATGCGCGGTAGGGCGTCTTTCCGCGAAGGCGGTCGAACCTCCACTCCAGCTGTTGGCGTCGAGTGCCAACGGAGCCAGCTGCCCCCGTCAAATGAATGTACTTCTCGCCGAATCGCGAAAGTAGTTCATCGTCGAATCTCCGCACGCGGGTAACCGGACCACTAATATCCATCAACGCGCGAACCTGTTCACTATCCACAACTTCGAGCGCCGACTCGAGAGATTCAACCGTCTGCAAGTCGCAAAGCCTCGCCAACTCCAACCCGAACCCGACTCCCATCTCACTGGCCTCTTTGTCGTTCGGAAACCTATTCTCCAGCAGATCCGACAACGAACCCTGGTCGAGCACCGTCGCTGCGTTCCCAGTATCACCTGGCGCCCTCAGCTCCACGGCAGCAACCTCCTGCTTGCAGTCCACCGACGGACGTGCCAGGATCCGGTCGATGGCCACAAAGGTCTCATCTAGTGCCCGCCGAGCATCGGAGGCGGCTCCGAAGAGCTGATCGATGGTCTCCTTGTCTTGATCATTAATCGCTTCATACTGGACTCCCTTGTAACGCCTCGCATGTTCAAACTCCGCCCATGCGTGACCTGCTACCGTCCGAATCTGTATCTCGAGCCCCCCAAACTCTCCAAAGTAGCGCTCGAGGTTCCCTCCGGATTTCAGCCAATCTCCTTCGACAGCGGAAGACTCACCTAAAACGACAATGTGCTGGCAGTCGTACCCCCGGAAGCGGCTTGGCTTCTCATCTCCAGGATTCCTATCCTCGCCGGACTTGATGGTGAACCGCTCACGAAGCAGCTGGCAGGCTCGCTCACGATCGGTGTTCGAGTAGGTAATTATTCGAATCGCGACCGTGTCAGTCAGTTGTTGCCTGGGATTAGCATACTGCTTGATTTCTTGCTTTCGCTGAAAGGACTGGATCGACTTGGCGCGGGCCGACACGTCATGGGCCTTGACTCCCGATTCGTCCAAGAGTCTCTTGACGTAGGCTTCCATTTCAATCGCCGCCTGGGGTAACCAATCCCATATAGCGTAATCGATCTTAGCGTCATCGCTCATCCAGACCACCGCCTGTTCTGCCCGAACTGAAGTGCTTCCCAACGAGGCGATGATACCTGACCGGATAGCCACTTTAGCTCAGGCGGTTCAGGTCGCCCGCCGCACATACAACCCCCATAAGTCCGGAGGATGCTGCTGAGGAGATCACACGTTGAACCGGAACTCCACCACGTCGCCGTCGGCCATCACGTAGTCCTTGCCTTCGATCCGGGCCTTACCCGCTGCCCGGGCGGCGGCGACTGAGCCGGTTTCGACCAGATCCTCGAACGAGATCACCTCGGCCTTGATGAACCCGCGCTCGAAGTCGGTGTGGATCACACCCGCCGCCTGGGGTGCGGTCCAACCTTGGTGGATCGTCCAGGCCCGGGCCTCCTTTGGTCCGGCCGTGAGGTACGTCTGAAGCCCCAGCGTCGCAAAGCCGACACGCGCCAACTGGTCCAGGCCGGACTCCGCTTGACCGTTCTCCGCCAGCATCTCGGCGGCTTCCTCGGGCTCCAACTCCACCAGCTCGGCCTCGAACTTCGCATCGAGGAAGATCGCCTCAGCCGGGGCGACCAGCGCCCGCATCCGTTCCTGGGCCGCCTCGTCGGCCAGCCCCGAATCGTCGGTGTTGAAGACGTAGATGAACGGCTTGGCGGTCATCAGTTGCAGACTGGCGATCTCCGCCAGGTCAAGACCGGCCTCGGCCGCGCCCTGGAAGAGGGTCTTGCCCGACTCCAGGATCTCGTAGGCCTTCTGGGCGGCGGCCAGGAAGTCCGGGTCGCCCCGCTTGATCTTGACTTCCTTCTCCAGCCTCGGCAGTGCCTTGTCAAGGGTCTGCAGGTCGGCCAGGATCAGCTCGATGCTGATGGTCTCGATGTCGCCCGCAGCATCGGTGGAGCCCTCGGTGCGAATCACATCCGGGTCGTCGAAAGCCCTGGTCACCTGGCAGATCGCATCCGCCTCACGGATATTCGCGAGGAAGGCATTCCCCCTGCCTTTGCCCTCGCTGGCGCCCTTGACGATCCCCGCGATGTCGACGAAGGACACCGTCGCGGGCAAGATCCGCTGGCTGCCGAAGATCTCCGCCAGCTTCGCCAACCGGGGATCAGGCAGGGAGACGACGCCGATATTGGGGTCCAGCGTCGCGAACTCATAGTTGGCCGCGAGCGCCTGACCGCGAGTCAGCGCGTTGAAGAGGGTGGACTTGCCGACGTTGGGCAGGCCGACGATGCCGATAGTGAGAGCCACCCAGGGAGTCTAGGCGAAGGAGAGCAACTGCTGGAGAATCTCCGGACCCCGCTGGTCGTAGATGCGCGCGCCCCAACGCACCCCGAGCAGCACCGCGGCCACCCCGATCACCAGGCCGACCACGAGGGTCGCCCAACCGGCCACGGACACTTCCGCGAAGACCGCGACCGCCCCCAAGGCGAGCACCGGGATGCTGAGGACGAATACCGCCAGGAGGGCCACCATCTGCGCCACCATGGTCGCGACGGCCGATCCCTGCGGGGTCTTGAAGGGGCTCTCCCCCGGTTTGGCCGTCGGGTAGATCAGCCGCGCCGAGACGACCTCGGCCACGCCCACCGAGATTCCCAGCGTTGCGACGGTGATCCCCACGATGACCGGCAACAACGACCATCGATCCGTCAAGGCGACCGACCCGATCGCCAGTGCCACCGAGACGACCGATGCTGGCACCAGAACCGGCAATGCCCTGCCCCAACGATCCGCGCGGCCACTGACTCCGCTGGACACATGGAGCGCGAAGGCCGTGTAGTCCATCGACAGGTCGGCGACGATCGAGTACCCCCATATCCACGCCGTGAACGGCCCCACGATGAGCAACAGCTCCGGGACGTCGCGTGCCATCACCCACAGCAGCAGGGGTAACAGCGGGATCACTGCCAATGAACCGGAGTACCTCGGGTCACGCAGCCAGTAGGTCAGACAACGGGCGGCGACCGCACCGGTCGGCGTCGCGGGTAGCCGCCCGAACCACCCCAGCCCCTTCGCCTTGCCGCCGGTGCCACCGTTCGGCGGGGTAACCATCGCGCGGGCCAGCGCCTTGTCCCAGACCCACCACAACCCGCCAAGGGTCACCAAGCTGATCCCGAGCCTGGCGAGCGCACCCAGCCAGTCACTCTCATGCACGGCCACCGCCACCGCCCATGGCGCACCCAACGGCGTCCACCCGACGAGCTGCGCGAGCTGACCGAGTACGTCGCCAACGGCGTCGGAGGAGCCGTTCTCGGAAGCCGTCTCGAGGCTCGTGCTCACCCAAACGATGGCTGGGCTCAGGAGCATCAACAGCACGACGCCCGCCACCGTCACCAGTTCCCGGTAGCGCCGGGACTCGATCAAGGGGGCGAGCGCCGACGTCGTCGCCCGCGACCCGACCACGCAGATCAGCAGGGCGAGTATGCCGCCGATCAACGCCGCGAGCAGCGCCAGCGGGGTGCGCCACCAGGCGAAGGCGACGCCGATCGCCACCAGCGTCGTCGCGATAGCGGGTGCGCTGATCAGGCTGGCAGCGGTCAAACCGGTCAGCAGCTTCCGTTGCGGGATCCCGAAGAGCACAAACCGCCGCGGGTCGAGGGTCGCATCCACGCCGTAGGCAACCAGCGGCACGAACCACCAGCCCAGAACCACCACCGCCCCTCCCACGACGATCACCGACCCGGTGGTCGTGGGGTCCGCCGTGCCACCCGCGATCGCGCCGCCAACGACCATCACCGCGATCGACAGCCCATACAGCAACGCAATGATGATCCCGATCGTCTGCCAGACACTCCTGCGGAGGGTGTTCGCAAGGAGTGCGAGTTTCAGTCGGACGAACTGCGCAACCATGCCAGCCCCTCCGAGGTCGAACGGCCTCCGACCAGATCGACGAAACGATCCTCCAGGCTCTGCCCCGCCCGCACTTCGTCGACAGTCCCGGCCGCGAGCACGTGCCCGGTCGCGATCACCGCGACGTGATCACACATCCGCTGCACCAGGTCCATCACGTGCGAGGAGACGATGACAGTGCCGCCCGTGCGCACATAGGCCTGGAGGATTTCGCGGATATTCGCGGCCGACACCGGGTCCACCGCCTCAAAGGGCTCGTCGAGCACCAACACCTGCGGCGAATGGATGAGGGCGGTCGCCAGAGCGATCTTCTTCGTCATCCCGGCGGAGTAGTCGACGACGAAGGTGCCGGCGTCTTGCACGAGGTCCAGGGCGGCCAGGAGGTCGCGGGTCCGTTCGGCGACCACGTCCCGGTCCATACCCCGCAGCAGCCCCGCATAGGTGATCAGCTGGGTTCCGGTCAGCCTGTCGAAGAGCCGGACGCCATCGGGGAGGACACCGAGCCGCTTCTTCCCCGCAACGGGGTCGGCCCACAGGTCGATGCCGTGCACGAAAGCAAGGCCGGCATCCGGGCGGAGCAGGCCGGTGGCCATCGAAAGCGTGGTGGTCTTCCCCGCCCCGTTGGGGCCGACCAGCCCGTAGAACGACCCGGCCGGCACATCGAGGTCGATTCCCGCGACCGCGACCTTCTCGCCGAACCGCTTCCACAGTCCGCGCAGCGACAGCGCCGCGCCGGAGTTCGGTTGCGTGCCAGCGAGCGGGTTGACCGGCGGCTCGAGGCTCTGCACCGGACTCATCGGCGGCTGGTTCCCTGGGAGGGGATACCCACCTTCCGGATAGGCATCGATCGGGAAGGCCGGGGTTGGCTCAGGTGCGGGAGTGCCTGTCGCGGCTGCGAGTGGCACGGGGCCCTGAGCACCGGGCGGCTGCGCGGCGTATGGGTCGACCATGGTTCGTCAGCCTAATCGAGTATCGGTGCGGGCCTGAGTCCACTGATCAGGCCCGTTGTCGGTAGCCGGTGGGACAGTGCCGACATGGAACTTACCGGTAGCTCGCTCTTTGCGGTGGGCCTGATCCTCGGCCTCGTTCTCGGCGCGGCCCTTGTCCTGGTTGTCCGCCGGGCGTCGCCCGACGCAGGCACCGCAGAGATCGGGCGGCTGACCGATGCGCTGGCCAGAGCACAAGCAGAGGCCGCGCGGGGCACCGGCCTGGCTGAGAGGCTGGCCGCCGAACGCGACGCACACGAGCGCCAACTCGTAGCGGCGGAGAGGTCTGCTGACGAGCGGTTCGACCTGGAGCGAGAGGCCCACGAACGTCAACTCGCCGACCTTGCCGCCGCCACCGAGCAACGGCTCGCCGACACCCGGGCCGCTGCTGACCGCAGGATCGCTGAGCTGGCCGGGGACACCGAACGGCTCGGCGCCCAGTTTGAAGCCCTGTCTCAGCGAGTGCTGGCGGCCAGTACCGAGCAGTTCCTGGTCCAGGCCGAACAACGCCTGGGGCGCAGCCACGAGGCGGGCGCCGCCGAACTCGCGAAGCGCGAGGCCGCCGTGAAGTCGCTGGTCGAGCCGCTGAGCGTGGCACTCAACCAAGTGAAGACGGAGGTCGCCGCAGCGGAACGGGCACGGTTGGAGGCGCATTCCTCATTGGTCGAACAGGTCAAGGGCGTCCGGGATGCCTCCGATCTCCTGCGTTCGGAGACCTCGCAGCTGGTAACCGCTCTCCGCTCCTCCCAGGTGCGCGGGGCCTGGGGTGAGCTCCAACTGCGCCGTGTGGTGGAGGTCGCGGGGATGCTCCCCCACGTGGATTTCGTCGAACAGAACCAGGTCACGACCGACGACGGCGCTCTGCGACCGGACATGGTCGTGCGGTTGGCGGGTGGCAAGAACATCGTGGTGGACGCGAAGGTCGCCTTCCTCGGCTACCTCGACGCTCAGCAGGCGACCGACGCCAAGATCCGGGCCGATCGGCTGGCAGCCCACGCGCGGCACTTCCGCGCGCACATCGACAGCCTCGGCGGCAAGCGTTACTGGGACCAGTTCAGCCCCGCCCCGGAGTTCGTGGTGATGTTCGTACCGGCCGAGTCATTCCTCTCGGCCGCGGTGGAGCAGGACGGGTCATTGTTGGAGTATGCAGTCACCAAGAACGTCGTGATCGCCACTCCCATGACCATGGTGGCGCTGCTGCGCACGGTGGCCTATGCCTGGCGCCAGGACGCCCTCGCGAGTAATGCCCAGCAGGTGCTGACCCTGGGCAAGGAACTGCATGGCCGGCTCGCCGTCATGGGACGTCACCTGGCCGGACTTGGCCGGCAGCTTCAAGGCGCCACCGACTCCTACAACCGGACCGTGAGCTCCCTGGAGAACCGGGTGCTGGTCAGCGCCCGCCGGTTCGCCGATCTGCACGTCGTCGACGAAGACCTACCCGCCCCCGGCGCCGTGACTCCGCAGATCAACGCCGTCAGCGCACCCGAACTTGTGGCCTTCGCGAATGAGTCCGTCGTCCCCATCGCGGAGGAGTCCGCTGACGCCGACGAGGCGAGCGCCTGACCGCGGGGCCACCGGCCGAATGAGCGGACCCAGGAAATGGTCGGCCGACCAGAACGGGTCGACGCCTGACCGCGACTGAGAACGCCGGTGGGGTCAGTTGGTCGCGACGCCCGCATTCGCCGCTTTCAGGTCCGCCCGCAGCTCACGCGGCAAGGAGAACATCAGGTCCTCCGTCGCGGTACGCACCTCCTGGACATCCGCGAATCCGCGCTCAGCCAGGTACGCCAGGACGTCCTGCACCAGGATCTCCGGCACCGACGCCCCCGAGGTGACGCCCACCGTGGTCGCATCCCGCAACCAGTCCTCGTCGATTTCACTGGCCTGATCCACCCGATAGGCCGCCCCGGCACCCGCACCGATCGCCACCTCCACGAGCCGCACCGAGTTGGACGAGTTCTGTGAGCCGACCACGATCACGACATCGCAGTCCGGCGCGAGCTTCTTGACGGCCACCTGCCGGTTCTGCGTCGCGTAGCAGATATCGTCGCTTGGTGGGTCCTGCAACAGAGGAAATCGCTCCCGAAGCCGCTCGACCGTCGCCATCGTCTCGTCCACCGACAAGGTCGTCTGCGAGATCCAGACGACCTTCTCAGGGTCGCTCACGGTGATCGAGTCGACGTCGTCGGGCGAGTTCACCACCTGCACGTGGTCGGGGGCCTCCCCCGCCGTACCCTCGACCTCTTCATGGCCGGTGTGCCCGATGAGCAGGATGTCGCGGTCCTCGCGGGCGAAGCGGACAGCCTCCTTGTGCACCTTGGTGACCAGCGGACATGTCGCGTCGATCGCCAGCAGGTTGCGCGCGGCAGCCGCCTCCTTCACGGCCGGCGACACCCCATGGGCGGAGAACACCACCCGCGCGCCTTCGGGCACTTGGTCGGTCTCATCGACGAAAACCGCACCCCGAGCACTGAGCGTCTCGACCACATACTTGTTGTGCACGATCTCCTTGCGGACGTACACCGGTGGCCCGTAATGCTCGAGGGCCTTCTCGACGGCGACCACCGCCCGATCCACGCCGGCACAGTAGCCGCGAGGGGCCGCGAGCAGCACACGTTTGGGAGTAGTCGTCACGGGGCAAGTCTAGGCGGCTGACGCACATCCGCAGCGGGCAACGGCAATGGCATCCGCCACCCCTGGAACCCCGGAAGCAGGACACCGCGACACCGATACCCGCCCAAGCTCGCGCACCGTGTGGGTGGGATGAGGCAGGCTTGTCCCGTGACTTCGACGCTGCCCGACGGCGCCACCTCCACCGGCCCACCCCGTCCGCTGCCCGCACGGGCCCTTGAGACCACTGCCGAGCGACCGTGGCCCGTACGTCTGCTCGCCCAGAAGATCAGCGACTACGTCGATCGCATGGCCCCGGTGTGGGTGGAGGGGCAGATCGTTCAGCTCAATGTCCGGCCGGGGAGCCCCACCGCATTCCTCACCCTGCGCGACACCGACCAAGACATGTCGCTGGCTGTCACCGCCAACACACGCGTCCTCGCAGCCACCGAAGCCCCGCTCACCGAAGGCGCACATGTCGTCGTCCACGCCAAACCGGAGTTCTGGACCAAACGGGGTTCGCTCCAATTACGTGCCGGTGAGATCCGCGCGGTGGGAATCGGAGAGTTGCTGGCCCGAATCGAACACCTCAAGCGCATCTTGGCCGCCGAGGGGCTCTTCGAGGCCGACCGCAAACGCCCGTTGCCATTCCTGCCCGCCGTCGTCGGGCTGATCTGCGGTCGCGAATCCAAGGCGGAACACGACGTGGTGGTCAACGCCCGGGCACGCTGGCCACAGGTGCGGTTCGAGATCCGCGAGGTCGCCGTCCAGGGCGTCTCAGCGGTCTCCCAGGTGAGCGCAGCGATCGATGAACTCGACCACGACCCTGCCGTAGAGGTGATCGTCGTGGCGCGTGGCGGGGGCTCAGTCGAGGATCTGCTGCCGTTCAGCAACGAGGCGCTGGTGCGCGTCGCAGCGGCCTGTCGCACGCCGCTGGTCAGCGCGATCGGGCACGAAACCGACTGCCCCTTGCTCGACCTGGTCGCCGACTACCGCGCGTCCACCCCCACGGCAGCCGCGAAACGGATCGTCCCCGACGTCCACGAGGAACGACTGCGGCTGCGGCAATCCCGGCAGCGGATGCAGGCGACCCTGGTCGCGCTGTTCGCCCGCGAACGGGCCGGCTTGGAGGCAATCCGTTCACGGCCGGTGCTCGCTGAACCATTGACGATGGTCACGCACCGAGCACAGGATGTGCAGGCCGCCTGCGACCGCATCCGACGGGCACTGGATGGGGCTCTCCACCGGTCGACGGCGGAGACCGCAGGATTGCGGGCGCAACTTCGGGCGCTCTCGCCCGCCTCGACGTTGGAGCGCGGCTACGCCGTCGTCCACGGCCCGGCGGGGCAGATCGTGCGAGCCCCGAGCGAGGTCGCCGCTGGGGACGCCTTGAGCATCCGCCTGGCCGCCGGCCGGTTGGATGCTGTCGTGGCAGCGCCCGAACCACCCGCCACCACGCCGCGCAAGCGAGCGCCCGCAGCCAAGGCCAAGACCGCCACGCACCCAGCGGCCGACACGGCAACGACCACGTCGGCCACCACCAAAGCTGCGCCTGCCAGGGCCGCTGCGAAGAAGCCCGCACCGACGACCACCCCAAAGACGCCCTCCCGAAGGAAGACATCGTGACCACGGAGCACAGCATGGCCCCCGAAATCGCCGGCCTCTCCTACGAGCAGGCCAGAGACGAGCTGGTCGATATCGTCAGCAGGCTCGAACGCGGCGGCGACTCCCTGGAGTCGTCCTTGGCACTGTGGGAACGCGGTGAAGCGCTCGCGACACGTTGCCAGGAATGGCTCGACGGCGCCCGCGATCGGTTGGCTGCGGTCCGTAACTCCGAGGAGGGCAAGGCACCGCTGACCGGCGAGTCCGAGGAACCCACCGATGACTGATCCGGCCACCCCTGCACCGCGGCCCACCCCGTCGGCCGAACCCGCCCCACCGACCTCGTCGGCCGAACAACCCCCACCGGCCGCCGAGCACATCCTGGTGGTCGGTGAGGCACTCATCGACGTCGTCCACCGCGCCGACGGATCCGTCTCCGAGCACCCTGGCGGCTCACTGGCCAACGTGGCCCTGACCCTGGGCCGACTCGGCCGTACGACGCGGCTCGCGACCTGGATCGGCCAGGACGACTACGGCGACCAGGTGATCGCCTGGCTTAGGGACTCCGGTGTCGAGGTCACCGACGGCTCCCGCGGTGCCGCCGCCACCGGCGTCGCGACGGCCCACCTCGACGCCACGGGTGCCGCCACCTACGACTTCCGGCTGTCCTGGCAGGTGCCCTCCGACGCCACCTGCACCCCTAAGACCATGGCCATGCACTCCGGTTCGATCGCCGCGATCCTTGAACCCGGCGCGACCGCCGTCCGGGACCTGATGGCCACCGCGCGACCCACCGCGACGATCACCCTCGACCCGAACATCCGGCCGGCGCTGATCACCGACGCACCGGCCGCACGCGAACGGCTAGCCTCATTGATCCGGCTCGCCGACGTCATCAAGGTCTCCGACGAAGACCTCCTATGGCTCGCACCCGACCAGGACCCGGTGACGACGGCCGCCGAGATTCTCGACGCCGGACCTGCACTCGTGGTGTTGACCCGCGGGGCGCAAGGGGCACTGGCCTGGACCCGCCAGGCCATGATCGATATCCCGGCTGCGCCCGCGCCGGTCGTCGATACCGTCGGGGCCGGAGACTCCTTTATGGGAGCCCTCCTCGACGGCTTGTGGTCCGCCGGGCTCCTCGGCGCTGGTCAGCGTCCCGACCTGCAGTCCAGTGATGCGGATGTGATCGCGGCAATCATCAGCAGATGCGCGGCTGTTGCCGCCGTGACCGTTTCACGACCCGGGGCAGACCCGCCTCGACGGGACGAAGTGCCCGAACTTCCTCGACACGGAGCTTGCACATGACCAACCGGCCGCTGTGAGCGAAGATGATGCCATGAAAGACGGAAGCGTCAGAACGGCACGAACCCCCCAAGAAGCCTGGGAGCTACTGCGAGCCGGAAATGCGCGGTTCATCAGTGGCGAGACCTCGCACGCCGCCCATGACGCGGCACGTCGACGCGAGTTGGCGGATGCCCAACACCCCCACGCGGTGATCTTCGGCTGCTCAGACTCCCGAGTCGCGGCCGAGATCATCTTCGACCAGGGCCTAGGCGACACTTTTGTCGTCCGCACCGCAGGTCATGTGCTTGACACCACCGTCATCGGATCGATCGAATATGGCGTCGACATCCTGGGTGCCCCGCTGATCGTGGTGCTCGGCCACGACAGTTGTGGTGCAGTGGCGGCAGCCGTCGACACCCTGACCACTGGGCGGCAACCGACCGGCTTCGTACGGGCTGTCGTCGACCGCGTCATTCCGTCGATCGTCTCCATCGCCGCGGCCCAAGGCGGGTCGATACTCGCCGCACCCACCGAACTCGGCCGCGAACACGTGCGGCACACCGTGGACATGTTGTACACCTACTCGGCTGGACTCACCGCGGCCGTGGCCTCGGGTCGGTGCGCGATCATCGGGCTTGAGTATGCACTGGCCGAGGGGCGCACCCGGTTGGTCGACGTCGTAGGCGACATCGGCGAGCTTCCGGACCCTTCCATGGCGACGCCCACTGTGCCATCGGAGGCCCACAGCCACCGATAGCGCGCCACCGAACCCACCGGTTTTCAACTCGCCCCCGGTCTACGGCACGATGGGACCATGACTGCCAACGAGGGCACAGGAGTGCCTGCCGAGTTCCGGATCGAACACGACACGATGGGTGAGGTCCGCGTGCCCGCGGCCGCGCTGTACCGCGCGCAGACCCAGCGCGCCGTGGAGAACTTCCCCATCTCGGGGACCACACTCGAACGCGGCCATATCGAGGCCCTGGCCCGCATCAAGAAGGCGGCCGCCAAGGCGAACGCCGAGCTGGGCGTCCTGGACGCGGATATCGCTGAGGCGATCGTCGCGGCGGCCGACGAGGTCGCCTCCGGTGCGTACGACGAGCACTTCCCGATCGACATCTATCAGACCGGCTCGGGCACATCGTCGAATATGAACACGAACGAGGTCGTCGCAACGCTGGCCAGCCGATCGCTGGGTCGTGACGTCCACCCGAACGATCATGTGAACGCCTCCCAGTCCTCCAACGACGTCTTCCCAACTTCGGCCCATGTGGCCGCAACCTCGGGTGTCGTACGGGACCTGGTGCCCGCCCTGACCCACCTCGCCGAAGCACTGGAGGCCAAGGCCACCGACTTCGCCACGGTGGTCAAGTCCGGCCGTACCCACCTGATGGACGCCACTCCAGTGACCCTCGGCCAGGAATTCGGCGGCTACGCCGCCGCGATCCGCTATGGCATCGAGCGTGTCGAAGCTGCGCTGCCGCGCACGGCCGAGGTCCCCCTCGGCGGAACCGCCGTCGGCACCGGCATCAACACCCCGGCCGGGTTCCCCCAGCGGGTCATCGCCCTGCTGCGTGAGGACACCGGCCTGCCCCTGACCGAGGCACGCGACCACTTCGAGGCGCAGAGCGCCCGCGACGGACTGGTGGAACTCTCCGGCGCGCTGCGCACGATCGCGGTATCCCTGACCAAGATCTGCAACGATCTGCGCTGGATGGGGTCAGGTCCCAACACCGGCCTGGGCGAGATCTTCATCCCCGATCTTCAGCCGGGTAGCTCGATCATGCCCGGGAAGGTCAACCCGGTGGTCCCTGAGGCGACGCTCATGGTCTGCGCGCGCGTCATCGGAAACGACGCGACCGTTGCCTGGGCGGGTGCCAGCGGTGCCTTCGAACTCAACGTGCAGATCCCCGTGATCGCCCTCGGCGTGCTGGAGTCGATCCGGTTGCTGTCCAACACCTCGCGGGTGCTGGCCGACAAGACGGTTGCCGGCATCACGGCGAATGTCAGCAAGGCCCGCGCCTTCGCCGAGTCCTCGCCGTCGATCGTCACCCCGCTCAACCGGGTGATCGGCTACGAATCCGCTGCCAAGGTCGCCAAGCATTCGGTGAAGATGGGTTTGACGGTCCGCGAAGCCGTGATCGACCTGGGCTTCGTCGAGCGCGGCGAGGTCACCGAGGAGCAACTCGACACCGCACTCGACGTGTTGTCGATGACACGTCCCCCACAAGCCTGAGCTACTCCCCAAGCACCTAAACGCGTCCGTGGGGCCGGGTCGATCCGACCGGCCCGACCCCACGGGTCCCCTTGCTGACGACGCTCGCGGATTTGGCGGTCAGTCCATCAAGGACGATGCTCTTCCAGTGACTCGTCCACCAGAAGTACGGCACCGGACGATTACCCCGGGTTTGCTCCTCGTCGTCGCCGTCGCCGCGTCGTGCTATCTGCTCGCTCTCAAACTCGTCGTCGTCTCCGCGCTACTGCTGGCCATCGTCGCCGGTGCGGCCGCCCGGAACGCCGGCATCCTGCCCGGCTGGTCCCAGCCCGGCATCACGTGGTCGGCGAAACGTCTGCTGCGGGCCGGCGTCGTCCTGTTGGGCTTCCGCCTCGCCCTCCCCCAGGTACTCGCACTGGGCTGGGGCGGCATCGCCGTCATCCTGCTGACCGTCACAGTCACGTTCGTCGGCACCCGCGCCCTGGGTCGGTGGCTGCAGGTGCCACCCACGATGGGCCTGTTGGTGGCCACCGGATTCTCGATCTGCGGCGCTGCAGCGATCGCCGCCATGAGTGCCACGGTTTCCGACGACGCCGACGACGACATCGCAACCGCGGTGGCCCTGGTCACCCTCTACGGCTCGGCGCTCATCCCGGTGCTGCCGGTACTGGTCCACCTCCTAGGGCTCGACGACGACTCGGCCGGACTGTGGATCGGCGCGAGCGTGCACGAGGTCGCCCAGGTGGTCGCCGCCTCATCGATCGTGGGCACGGCGGCGCTCGCAGTGGCCACGGTGACCAAACTCGGCCGAGTCGTACTGCTGGCGCCACTCGTCGCGATCGTCGCGGCCACACGACGCCGGGGTCGCGCCATCCACGACATCGCCCCCCGTGACGGCCAACCAGCCGCCGACCAACGACCACTGTCAGCCTGGCGCCGAATCATCGCCCGCGTCTCAAGCGTGGTGCCGCTCTTCGTGCTGGGCTTCCTGGCAGCGGTTGCCCTGCGTTCGGCCGGGGTGGTCCCGGACGGCCTCCTGCGGATCTTCGACACCTGTGCCACCCTGCTCCTCACCGCCGCCATGTTCGCACTCGGCACAGGCGTGCATCTTGGGTCCCTTGTCAAGACCGGCGGGCGCGCCCTGGCGCTGGGCGCCGCCTCCACAATGCTCGCCCTGACCATCTCTCTCGCAGGCGTGCTGGCCCTCGGCTGACGCGGCCTTCAGACAGCACTGGCTACAACACCCGTTGGCGCGCCTCAGGGGTGGGAGACGTGGGTGGGCCGCATGAGAAGCGCACCCAGCAACCCGATCGCCAGCACTACGGCCGTCAGGATCATCGTTTGTCCCACAGCCGCCGCGAACCCGTCATGGATCACCGACATGATGGCCGTGTTGAGCTGCTCGGCGGCATCCGCGGGCACCTCGGGGGGGAAGTCGATCTTCTTCGGGATCTGCCCGGTTGCCCCGCCGGACGCGGCCTTCGCGACGCCTTCGAAGAAGGTCTGCCGTAGCTGCTCCGGCAGACCTTGGGCGACGCTGCGGGCCGCCGCGGGGATCTCCACCGTGAGCCGCCAGGAGAGGGTGGCGACAATCGCGGCCGATCCGATCACCCCTCCGACCTGCCGGTTCGTGTTGAAGGCGCCCGCACCGGCTCCGGCTGTGTTGTGGTCCAGACCGGAGGTCGCCAGGTTCGCCAACGGGGAGAAGACGCAACCGGTACCGACCCCGAAGAGGATCATCGCCGGGATGAAGGTCGCCATCGACATGCCAGGGTCGATGATCTGCGAGAGCCAGAACACCGCACCTGTCAACGCCGCGAATCCGGTGGAGACGACCCACTTGCCCGGGATCTTGTCAGAGAGGCGGCCCGCGAAGGGCGCCACAATCCCGGAGACCAGGGACCCGGGCAAATTAAGCATCGCGGCGTGCAACGGCGAGAACAGCAGGATCGATTGCAGGAAGATCGTCAACGGGAAGAAGATCCCGATCATCGCGAAACTGACCGCCATCCCCGATACGTTCGCCAGGGAGAAGTTCTTGCTGGCGAACAAGCGCAAGGGCAGCAGCGCACGTTCCTTGAGATGCCACTGCCACGCCAGGAAGAGCACGAGAATCACCAGGCCGGCACCGATCACACTCCAAACGGTGACCGGACCCCAGATTGTGCTCCAGTCATAGGTATCACCCTCCTGCAGACCGAAGACGAACAGGAACAGCCCGACGATGGACAGTGCCACACCGACGAGGTCGAAGTAGCTCTTGTTCGTCGCGAGCCGCGGCAGCCTGGTCACCGCGAAGTACAGGGCCACCACACCGACGGGCACGTTGACGAAAAAGATCCATTCCCAGCCCATCGACTCAACGAAGACGCCACCGAGCAACGGCCCGGCGATCGTCGCCACACCTGCCGTCGCGCCCCACAGACCCATCGCGGCACCCCGCTGCCGGGGTGGGAAGACGCGCGTGATCATTGCCATCGTCTGCGGGGTCATCAAAGCGGCCCCGATTCCCTGCACCGCCCGAGCCGCGATCAACATGCCGACCGTGCCGGAGAACCCGCACCAGGCGGAGGCCAAGGTGAAGATGATGAGCCCAGCGACGAATACGGGTTTCGGTCCGTAGCGGTCACCCATCCGCCCTGCCACCAGCAGCAGGACCGCGAACGACAGCAGATAGGCGGAGTTGACCCAGGCAACCGCCACCATGGTGGTGTCCAACGCCTTGATCAGGGTCGGAACGGCGATGTTCACGATCGTGGTGTCGACCATGATCATGAAGAAGCCAAGAATCAACGGTGGCAGCACGCTCCAGGCACTGCGGCCATGCAGGTCGACGAGCGGCACGACGGGTGCCTTCGCTTGGGTGGGTGCGGACATGAGTTCTCCTGGGTCGTGGAACGCACGGTCACCCGCGCGGGTTCTTGGCTGGGGTCCACCGTCAGGGCAGGGATTGTGCCGCGAGGGTATGGCCGAACTCAGCGGTCGGAGTCTGTGACCAATCGATCTCGCCTGACTCGATCGCGGCCAAAGTGGCGTCCAACCACTCGATCGCGGCTTCGGCTTGGTGGATCTCGTAGTAGCCGTCAAGCACGAACCGTCTCGGCAGCCCTCGGGCCACCACTGAATCCAGCTGCTCACGGCTGCCCTCGATACTCTGCGCGATTGCCTGGCGCCGCGCTCGCAGGCGGTCGACCGCCTCGGCGGCACTGAGATCGTGAATCAGCGCGAGGCCCACCGGGAACGGTGGGTAGTCCCCGCCGTGCTCACTGACCAGTTCACCAGCCCGCCGGGAGAGTGCCTCGCGCCCCGCGCCGGTGATCGTGTAGGTGGTTCGTTCCGGCCTATTGCCGGCCCGGTCGACGCCGCTTTCGACGACGTAGCCGTCCCGGCCGAGACGGTCGATGGCGTGGTAGACCGCACCGGGATTGAGCCGGACGAGACGGTCATCGCGCCGTTTGGTGAGTCGGCAGAGCACCTCATAGGGGTGCATCGGCTGTTCGTTCAGGACGGAGAGCACCAGGGTGGCGGTTGGGGTTAAACGACGCGCCGACATCCACAACCTCCAAACTCCGTGGGGAATATTCCAATTGGAATAGTAGACATGGAGGGATGCGCTGTCCAGTCGGCACCCGCTGGCCCGCTATCTGGCGCGAACACCTCGGACGCCGTTATTACGCCTACGCTCGACACTATGAAAGACCTGCTCGAACTCGACTCGTTGGCTCTCGCCCATGCCCTGCGTGCCGGGGAAGTCTCACCGACCGAGGTCCTCGACGTCACGCTCGATGCTGCCGAGCGTCTCGGTGATCAGGTGGGCGCCTTCGTTACGCTCTCTCCGGAGCTCGCCCGGACCCAGGCCGAGGACGCGGAGGCGGCGCTGGTCGCAGCCCGCCGCACAGGCGAGACGGCGGCCCTGCCGCCATTCCTCGGCGTCCCGTGTCCAGTGAAGGATCTGTCGGCGGTCGCCGGCGTGCCCATGCGCGCGGGTTCCGCGGCAATCGACGACTTCGTGCCCAACTTCGACGACGGCGTCGCCCAACTCCTGAGCGAAGCCGGCGCCGTCATGGTCGGGAAGACATCGACCCCGGAGTTCGGCCTCCCGTGTTACACCGAGCCCGACTTTGGGCCGCCAGCCCGGACTCCTTGGGACCTGGACCGGTCAGCCGGCGGGTCGAGCGGTGGCGCGGCGGCCGCCGTAGCCGCACGAATCGTGCCGGCAGCTCACGGCTCCGACGGCGGTGGCTCGCTGCGCATCCCCGCCAGTGTCTGCGGGTTGGTCGGGTTCAAGACGTCCCGGGGACTGGCCGGTCCAGGCCCCTATGGTGTCGACGGTCCTGGGCTGGTCTCCCAGGGCGTCCTGACCCGCACCGTTCGCGACACCGCAGCCTTCCTCGACGTGCTGGCCACCCCCTGGCCCGGTGACACCTTCGTCCTCGGTGACCGCCCGGATTCGTACCTCGCCTCCTGCGCGGCTCCGCCCCGACCCCAACGGATCGGGTTGCTGACAGAGCCTGTGATCGCCACCGGGGCGCCCGTCGACCCTGCCTGCCGCGCGGCCGCGCTTACCACTGCCCGGCTGCTCACCGACCTCGGACATGAGGTGGTCGAGGTCGCTCCGCCGTTCGCAGCGGAGAAGTGGGCACCTTTCATGGCGTTGTGGTCTGTGGGTGCACTGCAGGCGCCGGTAGACCCAGCGAAGGAACACCTCCTCACCCCCCTGACCCGCTGGTTGCGGGAGACCGGACGGGGAATCAGCGCGTTGGCCTACGCCGATGCACTGGCCGGCGTCCAGCGCCTGACCCGCGAGATCGCAGCCACATGGTCCGCCGTCGACGTCATCCTGTCTCCCACACTGGCGCAACCGCCCGCAAAGGTCGGCGCCTTGCGTAACGATTCCGACCCCGCTGCCGACTTTGCCGCCCAGATGGCATATACACCGTGGACAAGCGTCTGGAACCTCGCTGGGTGGCCCGCGGTCAGCATTCCCCAAGGCTGGACCGAAGGCGCGCAGCCCCTTCCGATCGGGGTCATGCTGGGCGCGAAGCTCGGGCAGGACGCCACCCTCCTCGCCCTGGCAGCTCAGCTGGAGGAGGCCAACCCGTGGGCAGACCGCCAGCCCCCCGTCCACGCATGACGGCTTACGTCTGCCTGCTGTTCGCGGTCAACCTGGGTGGACGTTCCGTGCCGTCGACCCAGCTCCGCCAGGCAGCGGAAGCGGCAGGGCTGGGCGCTCCCCGGACCGTGGGTAACTCCGGCAACCTGGTCGTGGCCGCCGGCACGGTGGGCGCCGAAGAAGCGACGGCCGTCGCCCGCTCGGTCGAGTCGCTGATCGCCAAGGACTTCAGCGTGGAGACGACCGTGGTCGCGCTGCCGACCTCCCGGCTCGCGGCGATCGTGGCCGCCAATCCCTTCCCCGCCGAGGCGGCCGACGACCCGTCACACCTGGTGGCCATGATCGGGACGCAGCCAGTCGATGCCGCCGGGGTGAACGCACTCCGCGAAACCCACTCGGGCACCGAACGGCTCGCGGTCGTCGACGGTGTCCTCTACACCACTTTTCCCGACGGCATAGGGCGCTCGAAGCTCACCACCAAGGTGCTCGGCCGGGCCGCAGGCACCAGCGTCACCGGGCGCAACTGGAACACCGTGTGCAAGCTTCTGGATGTCGCGCGGTCGCTGGAGGCATGACCATCGACAGTACCGGGCGATGCTCATGGAGCCGACCGCCGGTGGCAGCCGCGACCAAAGGTGGAGCTCCTCTCGGTAAGATCGACGCGGTGAGCCGGGAAGCCTGGTCGGCACCCGAGCACACGTCGGGTCGATCCTCAGGAGTGCAATGACACCGACTTCCGCCCCCCAGCCCAGCCAGACCCCACCCACCACGCCGGCTTCCGCGATCCGCCTCGCGCCCCACCAGCTCTGGCTTGGTGTCCGCAAGACCTTGCGTTCTGACGTCTTCGGCGGCGCCCTCCTGCTCGCCGCGACGGTCGCCGCAGTGATCCTTGCGAACTCCCCCGCAGTCGACGCGTATGAGCGGCTGCGCGACTTCGCCGTCGGCCCCGAGGTACTCCATCTGCATCTGACGGTCGGCGCCTGGGCATCGGACGGGCTACTTGCCGTGTTCTTCTTCGTCGTCGGGCTTGAACTCAAGGAAGAGTTCGTCGTCGGGCGTCTGCGGGACCCCCGCAAGGCGGTGCTACCGATCGTGGCGGCATGCGGCGGCGTGATCGCGCCTGCACTGCTCTTCGTGCTGCTCAACCACGCTGGCGGTCCAGACGCGTTGCGGGGTTGGGCTGTGCCGACGGCCACGGACATCGCGTTCTCTGCTGCGGTGCTCGCGGTCGTGGGTCGAACGCTTCCAGGTTCGCTGCGCGTATTCTTGCTGACATTGGCGATCGTGGATGACCTCATCGCGATCGTGATCATCGCGACCGTCTATACCGGCGACGTGCGGCTTCTGTGGCTTGCCCTCGCCTTGGTACCCCTCGGCGGGTTTGGGGTGCTGGTCCAGCGCGGTGTGCGGTCGTGGTGGCTGCTGATGCCGCTGGCCATCTGCGTGTGGGCACTGGTGCATGCCTCAGGGATTCACGCCACCATCGCGGGGGTGCTTCTGGCCGCGACCGTGCCTGTCGTCGCCACTCCACGCGCACGCGTCAGGGTCGGTGATGACGATGACGGACCCGTATACGACGGTCTCGCCCCCTATCTGGCCGACCGCTGGGGAACATTCAGCGAGTCAGTGGCGGTGCCGGTCTTTGCGTTCTTCGCTGCGGGCGTCGCCATCGGTGGTGTGGACGGGCTACGTTCGGCCTTCAGTAATCCAATCACGGTGGGCATCGTCGTCGGGCTCGTCCTCGGGAAACCCCTGGGGATTGTGGGAACGACCTTCCTCCTGACTCGCTTCCGCAGCCTGAATCTCGACCCCGCGTTGCGGTGGCCGGACATGCTGGGAATGGCTTTCGTTGCCGGGATAGGTTTCACCGTCTCACTGCTCGTCGGTGAACTCGCGTTTGGCGGTACGGCAGTCTCGGACGACATGAAGATCGGCGTCCTGGCTGGTTCCCTGGTCGCGGCGGTGATCGGCTCCGCGATCCTCGCGGGACGCAACCGGCGGGTGCGGGAGTTGCAGCGCCCTGCCGCGATGCGCGACCAGACAGAGGTCACCGACACGGCAAAGTGAACGAGAACGGGGGTACCTTCGGGTATCATTGCAGGTCAGCAAGTAAGAGCCCCACGTATGTGGGGATGATCCGTCATGTCAGACATTGTTTTTTCCTTCTCTTGTAAGAGCCCCACGTATGTGGGGATGATCCTGCAAATCACAGCATCGTGTTCCACACCCGGTTAAGAGCCCCACGTATGTGGGGATGATCCGCTCGCCAGGCTTAACCGTGAGTGACGAAATCGAAGAGCCCCACGTATGTGGGGATGATCCTCAATCGCCAAGATTTCTACAAAATGACGTTGAAAGAGCCCCACGTATGTGGGGATGATCCCGTCATCGTCGCACTCGACCTCAACCTCAGACAAAGAGCCCCACGTATGTGGGGATGATCCGCCGAGAAGAGACCATCGCCTCCTCGCTTCCTGAAGAGCCCCACGTATGTGGGGATGATCCGCTGCCGTCAAGGTGGCAAGCCTCGGAGCGTGAAAGAGCCCCACGTATGTGGGGATGATCCTGTCGTCAGGTTTGATACAGCATTGACCAGGGAAAGAGCCCCACGTATGTGGGGATGATCCGACCACCCCCACCATCCCGAAGGAGGATGACGAAAGAGCCCCACGTATGTGGGGATGATCCTAAGGTCGTCGAGGGTGTGGGTGGTGCGGAACTAAGAGCCCCACGTATGTGGGGATGATCCCTGGAAATCCTTGATCACCTGAGCAACACGCTTAAGAGCCCCACGTATGTGGGGATGATCCTCATTTGCCAACGGGACCACCGGCCTTCTTTGCAAGAGCCCCACGTATGTGGGGATGATCCCCTTCAGCGCTGGTTTTCGACCCGTCAATAGCGAAGAGCCCCACGTATGTGGGGATGATCCCTACGTCGACGGGTTCGAGTCAGCGGGCAAGGGAAGAGCCCCACGTATGTGGGGATGATCCCCTGCTACGCCCTCGCCGGGGGGCTCGTCGAGGAAGAGCCCCACGTATGTGGGGATGATCCGGGTCGCCCACGCCAACAGATCAACCTCAGGATAAGAGCCCCACGTATGTGGGGATGATCCACGCCACTGTCGACCGACCTTCACCGCACGGATAAGAGCCCCACGTATGTGGGGATGATCCGCTGCCCGTCTGACACCGCCGGGTGTCGCGCCCAAGAGCCCCACGTATGTGGGGATGATCCCGGCGAGAACCCGATCGGCGGGATCGGCTCGCAAAGAGCCCCACGTATGTGGGGATGATCCGTCAAACATCGACCCGCACAGGGTGATGGGGTCAAGAGCCCCACGTATGTGGGGATGATCCTGGCAGCCAGTGCCCCGACGATCCCAGCAGTCAAAGAGCCCCACGTATGTGGGGATGATCCGAACTCCTGATCTGAAAGGACTGGCCATGACCGAAGAGCCCCACGTATGTGGGGATGATCCGACCGAGGGCCTGGAAACCTTCAGCGCTGGTTTAAAGAGCCCCACGTATGTGGGGATGATCCGTATTCCTCGGTGTTGTCTTGGGCTCTGGGCAGCAAGAGCCCCACGTATGTGGGGATGATCCCGCCGCGATCAAACCATCGACCAGCAAAAGCAAAAGAGCCCCACGTATGTGGGGATGATCCTTGAACCTGCGGGGCGTGTGCGCTCCGTGCCATAAGAGCCCCACGTATGTGGGGATGATCCCGCTGCGAGTCGTGCGGCGGGTGGATCAACCCGAAGAGCCCCACGTATGTGGGGATGATCCTGATCGTTGCCGTACAGGACTTCTCGTCGCCCTAAGAGCCCCACGTATGTGGGGATGATCCCCCGGAGTACTCCTGGACGGCGTCCATCACTTTGAACCGCCCTGGGTTTGATGCCGTTCCTTTCTGAGTCGCCGACCAGGAAGGATGGGCTCATGCCCAAGAAGATCGATCCGGGGATCAAGGCGCGTGCTGTGCGTCTGGTGTCCGACCACCTCGGGGAGTACTCGTCGTTGACCGCGGCGTC
>JAVBNE010000098.1:0-3399 GCA_031551755.1 Cellulomonadaceae bacterium
AATGACGTCGTCCATGAAGAATATCCTGCGCAAGCCACAAGAAACACAAAAAGCTCTTAGAAGTACTCAGCAACGTCCTACTCTCCCACGTTCTACAACGCAGTACCATCGGCGCTGAAAGGCTTAACTACCGGGTTCGGAATGGAGCCGGGTGTACCCCTTTCGCCATAATCACTGAGCACATCTAAAAGCTTTCTCTGCTTGTCTATCTCTCGCCCAAACGAGATGTAGACTGCGCAAAACAACTTTCGTTGTGTGCAATCGATATTCGATTGTAAATACCCTCAAGAGTACGCCTGTACCTTGAAAGCTGCATAGCGCGCCAAAAAATCGGAATGAGAAAAAGAGCTCGACCTATTAGTACTGCTCGGCTAAATGGATTGCGCCACGTACACCTGCAGCCTATCAACCTCGTAGTCTACGAGGGGTCTTACCAAAAAGAGAACTCATCTCAGGATTGGCTTCCCGCTTAGATGCTTTCAGCGGTTATCCAGTCCGAACGTAGCTAACCAGCGGTGCCTTTGGTAGACAACTGGTACACCAGAGGTTCGTCCAACCCGGTCCTCTCGTACTAGGGTCAGCTTCCTTCAATTCTCTTACGCCCACGGAGGATAGAGACCGAACTGTCTCACGACGTTCTGAACCCAGCTCGCGTACCGCTTTAAATGGCGAACAGCCATACCCTTGGGACCTACTTCAGCCCCAGGATGCGATGAGCCGACATCGAGGTGCCAAACCTTCCCGTCGATGTGGACTCTTGGGGAAGATCAGCCTGTTATCCCCGGAGTACCTTTTATCCGTTGAGCGACGGCCATTCCACTCTGGGCCGCCGGATCACTAGAGCCTAGTTTCCTATCTGCTCGACTTGTAGGTCTCGCAGTCAAGCCTGCTTATACTCTTGCACTCTACGAACGATTGCCAACCGTTCTGAGCAAACCTTACGCGCGCCTCCGTTACATTTTAGGAGGCGACCGCCCCAGTCAAACTACCCACCAGACACGGTCCCCCACCCGGATTCACGGTATGGGGTTAGATTACCAATTAAAAGAGGGTGGTATTCCAAGGGTGGCTCCACAAGAACTGGCGTCCCTGCTTCAAAGCCTCCCACCTATCCTCTACACTTTTAACCAATAATCAATGTCAAGCTGTAGTAAAGGTTCACGGGGTCTTTTCGTCCTTCCGCGGGTAATTCGCATCTTCACGAATAATACAATTTCACCGAGTCTATGGTTGAGACAGCGCCCAATTCGTTACGCCATTCGTGCAGGTCGGAACTTACCCGACAAGGAATTTCGCTACCTTAGGACCGTTATAGTTACGGCCGCCGTTTACTGGGGCTTAGTTTCAAAGCTTCGACCGAAGTCTAACCTCTCCACGTAACCTTCCAGCACCGGGCAGGCGTCAGACCCTATACGTCGTCTTACGACTTAGCAGAGTCCTGTGTTTTTGATAAACAGTCGATTGGGCCGTTTCACTGCGACCTTCTCCAGCTCATACCGCGAGGGTAATCACCAGAGAAGGCACTCCTTCTCCCGAAGTTACGGAGTCATTATGCCGAGTTCCTTAACCATAGTTCTCTCGATCGCCTTGGTATTCTCTACCTATCTACCTGTGTCGGTTTTGGTACGGGCACCGTTAACACTCCTTAGAGGTTTTTCTTGAAAGTATGGGATCACTGACTTCACTCATTCGCTTCGTCATCAGCTCTCAGGCATACAGAGCACGGATTTTCCTATGCTCAACCCTACAGCCTTTCACGGGGACGTCCAGAACCCCGCTCAGCTACCCTTCTCCGTCACCCCATCGTAGTAACGTATTAACAGTGGTACAGGAATATCTACCTGTTGTGCATCGACTACGCCTTGCGGCCTCGCCTTAGCTCCCGACTGACCCTGGGAGGATTAGCCTTGCCCAGGAACCCTTAGATTTACGGCGGAGGTGTTTCTCGCACCTCTCTCGTTACTCATGCCAGCATTCGCTCTTCTGCACAGTCCACGGACGGTTACCCGCCCGCTTCAATCCGTACAGAATGCTCCCCTACCACTCCACATAAATGTGAAATCCGCTGCTTCGGTATCATACTTAGCCCCGTGAATTGTCGGCGCATGTCCACTTGACCAGTGAGCTGTTACGCACTCTTTAAATGAATGGCTGCTTCTAAGCCAACATCCTGGTTGTCTGAGCAAACGCACATCCTTTGCCACTTAGTATGAATTTAGGGACCTTAGCAGGCGGTCTGGGCTGTTTCCCTTTCGACTACACAGCTTAGCCCACATAGTCTGACTGCCAATCTCTGGAGTACCGGCATTCGGAGTTTGGTTGATTTCGGTAAGCGGTGAAGCCCCCTAGACCATCCAGTGCTCTACCACCGGTACTAAACGATTGACGCTAGCCCTAAAGCTATTTCGGGGAGAACGAGATATCTCCGAGTTTGATTAGCCTTTCACTCCAATCCACAGGTCATCCCCTCAGTTTTTAACCTAAGTGGGTTCGGCCCTCCACGAAGTCTTACCTTCGCTTCAGCCTGCCCATGGATAGATCACTCGGCTTCGCGTCTACGACGTGTAACTAAACGCCCGTTTAAAGACTCGCTTTCGCTGCGGCTCGCTTTTAGCTTAACCTTGCTACACACCGTAACTCGCTGGCTCATTCTACAAAAGGCACGCCGTCACCCTGCACTCACGAAGAATGCTTCCGGGCTCCGACTGCTTGTAAGCATACGGTTTCAGGTACTATTTCACTCCCCTCTCGGGGTGCTTTTCACCTTTCCCTCACGGTACTTGTTCGCTATCGGTCACAAGAGAGTATTTAGCCTTAGAAGGTGGTCCTCCTAGATTCATACCGGATTTCACGTGTCCGGCATTACTCGGGTGCCAATTTCGCAGGTGCTGCCGTTTTGCGTACGGGGCTTTTACCCTCTATGGCCGGCTGTTCCAAGCCGTTCCACTACGACAACACTTTGTAACTACGTCTCAGATCAAGGGCTCTGAGAATAACTGGTCCCACAACACCTCATGCAGCAACGCCCCTAGGCTTACACATACATGGGTTTAGGCTGTTTCCCTTTCGCTCGCCACTACTCAGGAAATCTCGGTTGATGTCTCTTCCTCCGGGTACTTAGATGTTTCAGTTCCCCGGGTTGCCTCCTGCCTGACTATGTATTCATCAGGCGGTAACTGGGCATGACCCCAGTTGGGTTTCCCCATTCGGAAATCTGCGGATCAAAAGTTATGTGCACCTACCCGCAGCTTATCGCAGCTTGTCACGTCCTTCATCGACTTCTTGTGCCAAGGCATCCACCGTATGCTCTTAATATCTTTCTCTGTATCATTCGCGATCGTTTTTTGCGCTATGCAACTGTCAAGGTACAGACGCGCCCCAAGAGGGCGCGCATTTGAC
>JAVBNE010000001.1:0-110155 GCA_031551755.1 Cellulomonadaceae bacterium
GGGGGCGGCGTTGGGCGGGGTTGGCGGGGTTCCGTGGTCTGGTCGTCGGCCTGGGGCGGGTCGGCGGGGGGTCCCGAACCCCGCGGTGTGCTGTAGTTTCAGTCGTGTGGGGCGGCTTGACCCGCACCCCTCGACTCAACCCGCAGCACTCGAGGAGTCCGCCACGTTTGACGGGCTGCGGCACCGCCGGTTTCTGCGGGACCACTGGTCTCCGCGACGTCAGCCGGGTTACCGGCAGTGGACGTCCACTTCGGCGGCCTTGACCGCGAACCAGACCTGGTTTCCAGGGGTCAGGTCGAGTGATGTGGTGGCGGCTGCGGTGATGTCCGCAGCGAGCGTGGTCGCCCCGTCGGAGTGCTCGCTGTCAGAGTGCTCACCGTCGGGACGGAGCCGGCCCCAGACCCGCAGGAGTGGGCCGAGTGGTTCGATGCCGGTGACCAGGACAGCAAAGACGTTCCGCGGGCTACCCGCGGGCGGGGTGCTGTGGATGGCGACGGCGCGTGGTTCGAAGACGGCCACGGCTCGCTCACCCGCAGCGAGTTCATCCGGTGAGGTGCCCACCACGACAGCGCCGTCAGATGTCATGATCGTGGCCGTCCGGCGTTCGCTGTTCGCGTCGCCCGAGTCAACCATGGCCGTCGGCGCGCTCATGGCTGCGGCCGTGCTGGCTGCTGTCGCGTCCATACCGGACGCGTGGCCGACGAGTACATTCACCCCGGCGAGCCTGGCCGCGAACATGGACCGCGGGCGAGTCAGCACCTCGGCCGGTGTGCCGTCGTCAGTCACCTTGCCTTCTTCGAGGACGACGACGCGGTCGGCGAGCACGACCACGTCGAGCACGTCATGGGTGACCAAGATCGTGGTGCGCGGTTCTCGTCGCTGCTGGGCTCCCAGGGTTGCCCGTGCGTGGTGGGCGGCAGTGACGTCGAGGGCCGCGAACGGTTCGTCCAGCAGGAGAATTTGCGGTTCGCTCGCCAGTGCCCGGGCCAAGGAGACACGCTGTGCCTGGCCGCCCGACAGAGTGTTCACCGCACGAGGGGCGAGTTCGGCGACACCCACCCGTCCGAGTTGCTCGATGCCCCGGGAGCGCGCCGTGCCCCGGACGACTCCGCGTGATCGGGGGCCGAAGGCGACATTGCCCAGCACGGGCATCGAGTCGAAGAGCAGTGCCCGTTGGCTGAGCCAACCGATTCGTCTGTCCCGGGCGGGGACGTCCAGACCGGCTGCGGTGTCGGTGAGCACCTCGGAGCCGGCTTGGACGCGGATGTGGGTGTCGTCGGACTTTCGGAAAGACTCCAGTCCGGCGATCGCGCGCAGCACGGTGGACTTTCCCACCCCGTTCGGGCCGAGCAGGGCTATGACCGTTCCGGGTTCGATCCGGAGATCGACGTCGACCCCGCGTTCGGGCCAGCGGACCTGCACGCACAAGGCCACCGGAGGGGTTGCAGGTATCGCAGTCGTGGCGGGTGCCTCCTTGACGGGGGGTGTCGATCGGATGATTAGTCGGGATTCGCGGCTTGTTCCACGTGAACCGACCGTCTTGGCGCCACCGCCATATGCCAGTCCAATAATGCCAAAGGCGACCACCACCAACACCAGCGAGAGAGCGACTGCGGCGTCGGCGTCGGAGCTCCGGCTCAGGTAGATCTCCAGCGGCAGGGTCTGGGTGACCCCCTGCAGGGAGCCGGCGAAGGTGATCGTGGCACCGAATTCGCCGAGGGCCCGGGCAAAGGCGAGCACTGTCCCGGACATGAGCGCAGGTGCGACCTGGGGCAGCGTGACCCGCCAGAGAATGCGCCCTGGGCGCGCGCCGAGGGTCTGGGCGACCTCTTCCCGACGGCTGTCATGGGAACGCAAGGCACCGTCGAGCGTCAGCACCATGAACGGGAGCGCCACGAACGTCTGGGCGAGTACGACGGCCGCGGTGGTGAACGGCAGGGAAACCCCGAAGAACGCCAGCTCCGCACCGAGGACGCCTCGGCGGCCGAAGGCCGCCAGCAGGGCGATGCCCCCCACGACAGGGGGGAGCACGAGCGGCATGAGAATCAGCGTGCGGGCGATCCGCCGACCGGGGAGGTTCGTGCGGGCGAGCACCAACGCCATCGGCACCCCGAGCAGGATGCAGCCGACGGTGGCCAGCGCAGATGTGCGCAGGGAGAGCCATAATGCGTCCCGCGCCGCAGGCGAGGTGATCTGCGCCCAGAAGCCGTCACCATCCAACCGCGCCACCAGGGCGGCGACGGGAATGAGGATCAGCAGGGCGCCAGCCGCTGCTGGGATGAGTGCCCATGGGGGGATGTCCCCGAGGAGTCGGCGGCGTGGCGCGACGACCCGATTCGGACGGATGGATCGGGTCGTCGCTGTCTGGGCGGCCGGGGTCTCACCAGCCTCCGAGGGGGGGATCAAGGCTTGCCGAAACCTGCGGCTTGGAGTGTCTTCTGGCCGACCGGGCCGGTCACGAAGTCAACCCACTGGGCGGCGAGCTCGGGCTCGGGGGCCTCCTTGAGCACCACGATCGGGTAGGTGGTGGTCACCTGTGCGGCCGCGGGGATCTCGATCGTCTCGACCTTGTCCCCTGCCGAGGTGGCGTCAGTGACGTAGACGAGTCCGGCATCGGCTTCCCCGGCGGTGACCTTGGTCAGCACGTCGGTCACCGAGGATTCCTCGGAGACCCGGTGAATGGTCACGCCTGCCTTCTCTGCGACCTGGTTCGTCACGGAACCGCAGGGCACCTCCGCCGCGCACACCACCACGTCAGTGTCTGTCTTGGCGAGATCCGCCAGCGAGGTGACCTGGGCAGGGTTACCTGCGGGCACGACGATGGTCAGCGTGTTGGCGGCGAAGTTCGTCGGGTCGGTGGCGTCACCGGCCGAGACGACCTTGTCCATGTTCTTGGTATCGGCCGAGGCAAAGACATCCGCGGGTGCGCCGGCGAGGATCTGTTCGGCGAGGTCCGAGGAGCCGGCGAAGGACAACGTGACCTTGACGCCGTCGTGCTCGGCCTCGAAGTCCGCGGCCAGGCCGGTGAAGACATCGCGCAGGGATGCGGCCGCCAGCACGGTCACAGTGCCCTGTTCGGTGGCGCTCGGCGTCGCAGTCTCCTTCGGGTTCTCCGAGGAGGAGGAACAAGCCGCCGCGCTCAGGGCGAGCACGCCTGCGACGGTAATCGCGGCGACGCGCCGGGCGCTGCTGCGGGTGTGGCTTCTCCGGGTCCTCATGTGGCTGCCGATCTGTTGGGTGTTGGTGTCGCTTTCGTTCTGCGGGGCGCTCATGGTGTCTCCACGATCACCGTGGTGGCCTTGACGACGGCCACGGCGAGACTGCCGGGTTTGAGGTCGAGCTCGCGAACCGCTTCGGTGCTCATCAGCGAAACGAAGCGCAGGCCGCCGCAGACCATCTCGACCTGGGACATGACCCGGTCGGATTGGACCTCGGTGACCAGGCCGACGAACCGGTTGCGGGCCGAGCGGCCGACTGGGGAGGGGTCCCGAGTCGGCCGGGTCTGGGCTTTCGCGTGGGCTGCCAGCTCCGCGCCGTCGACAACCTGCCGGCCCGCGGCGTCCGGGCTGGTGTGAAGGATGTCGGCGTCGATCAGCCGACGCACGGTGTCGTCAGAGACACCGAGTAGCCCAGCGACCTCGCTAATCCTGAAATGCGCCATGAACGGGACTGTAGCACCGCATTTGCGGCCATACTTTGACATCAATTCAGGGTCCGGCGGTGCTGGGGGTAACCCGCGGGTAGCGCTGTCCCCACGGCCAACGACGCCATCGCCGCGAGGAGTTCTGGGCTTGCCCGAGCCGGTCGCGCGCGTCCGCACGGTCAGGCGACCCGTCTTTGTCGGGTGGCCTGACTTTGTCGGGTGAGTAGACAAAGTTCGACAGGCACCTCTAGAGTCATGTATGACATCTGAGCCACCTGTGACATCTGGAAGTTGGTTGCGGCATGACCATTGCGACGTCGGGCATCCCCGCGGAGCAGCTCGAGGCTCTCGAAGCTTTCGCGCATTCGAGCGTCGGTCCAGAGCTGCGTGACGTGCTGCTTGCGCTGAGCGACGCTGCACGGGGGGGCTCTGTGCTCCAGGTCATCGACATGGACATGGAGCTGACCCCCAGCCAGGTCGCCGAGCGACTGGGGATGAGCCGTACGCACCTGTACAAGATGCTGGATCGAGGCGAGATCATGTTCCACCGAGTTGGCCGCGACCGCCGAATCCCTATGCGCGACGTCGTTTCGTTCGAGGTTCGGCGCCAGAATGATCGTCGCGAGCTCGCTGAGCGTTTCGCGACTCAGGAACGTACTCGCACGGCTGCCGTCGACGAAATCGCTGACCTGCTCTGACACACCTTGCGAGCTGCTTTCCTGGGCGGCTGTGCATAGGCATGATGTGCCTGTGTACAGCCGCCGGGCGCGTCCCACACTTCGTTTGCTCAGAGAAGACCTCACCTCGGGTTGGGAGTCCCCATTCGCGTTGCGCGCGCTCGCTGATGGCCATCTGACTGATCTGCATCCACTGCCGGAGCTGCCGCATCCCATCATCACCAAGGCCGCCGAAGCGTTTCCCCATGGGGCTGCGCAGGACAATTTCGTAGGCAGTATCGCGGGCATGACTCGGCTGAGGCTACTGGAGATCAAGTCAGGCCAGTGGCGCGGGGCGGTGTGGCAAGACCTCGACACTGGAGTGCATTGGCTCATCGCGGCAGGACTCGCCAAGGGTGGCCATCTGGACCGTGACGACTTGTACAAGGTGATCGGGCGGGCCGACCAGACGGGGGCTGTTGAGCAGTGGCTGCCTACGGAGCTTGACGAACGGCTACTGAAGCAGGAGACGGCGGCACGGTTGATCCTCGAGTGGGAGCTGCGCCTGCAGTCTGATTTTCTTGACGCCCTTCGCATTATCCAAGGTGGCGGCGAAGCCGCTGGCAAAGTTCCGCATCCACTTCCGGACAAGCCCGCGATGGCTGATTTCTCGCTCTCCGTGGTCGAGGTCCGTGAGCCCCAGTACTGCGCCGATGAGCTGGAGATCGCACTCTCCCCACGCCAGGCCTATGTCGCCAGCAACCTGATGTGGCAAGCCACGATCCGCGCCTTGATCACCCTCAATCCGCCTGAGCAGGGTTGGGACCGGTGCCGTGACTCCTTCATGACTATCGCCGAACCGGGTGCGTTGGCGAACAGGATCAACGAGCTCGAAGGCCTCGTAGCCGACCGGGAACTCGCTCAATCCCAGCCGGGAAACCTGAGCCATTACACCCACCGAGCCCACCTGGCCGACAAAACCGTGGACGGCAACGCGGTGCGGGCCATGTGCGGCGCCTTCTTCGTTCCGACCCAGGACCACGCCAGTCTGGACGTCTGCCCGCAGTGCGACCAGCGGTATACCGAGCTTCCGCGATAGTCAGCTCACCCGAATAGGCCCCCTCCACACACAGCGAACTTAGGTTACCCTTACTTCGCGGCCGGCGGATGGCCGGTCTCCGGCTGGACGCCCGTTCCCGCACGGGACCGGAGCCGTCCTCCCGGCCGCACCATCGACCACCGAAGGGACTCATCGCCATGGCATTCGCCGACGGCCGGAAGACTGCCGGGCTGTACTTCGCCGACGTCGTCGGCACCAAACCCGTAACGCCGCACATGGTGCGGGTGACGTTTGCCGGTGCTGATCTGAGCCGACTGCCGGCACGTGGATTCGACCAGTGGTTCCGGCTGTTCCTGCCCCGTACGGACGGGGTGACCGACTTCGATGCCGTACCTGAACGCTTCGGCATGGCGGGCTATGTGAAGTACCTGACCTCGCGGTCCGGGACTCGTCCGCCGTTCCGCAGCTACACCGTCCGTGCCCACCGGCCGGATGCCGGCGAACTCGATGTGGACTTCGTCGTTCATGGTGACCGGGGAGTCGCCGGGCCCTGGGCGCAGCGCGCTCAACCGGGGGAGCGGGTCGCGTTGATCGATCAGGGTCGTGGTTTCGACCCCATTGACGATGCCGATTTCGTACTGCTTGCCGGTGACGAGTCGGCATTGCCCGCGATCGCGGGTATATTGCGGGACCTGCCGCGCGAGTCGAAGGGGTTCGCGATCATCGAGATACCGGGGACCGACGACAAGCAGCCCCTCGATGCCCCGGATGGTTTTGGCGTGCGCTGGCTGCCGCGAATCAGTCCGCAGGAGCGACCCGGTACCGCCGTGCTCAGTGCCGTCCTGGCCTACGAACCGGAGCGGCCGGAGACCCTGTCCGCTTACTTGGCCGGCGAACAGGGGTTCGTCGCCGCAGGTAGGCGCCACCTGATCGCCGCCGGTGTGCCCAAGACGCGGATCGTCTTCACCGGCTACTGGAAAGCCGGACGAGCGGCCGCCTGAGCGGGCGTTCCCGGAACGTAAGTGCCCCTGCCAGCCCATGGCGCCGAGTGGAGCAAGGCACCGCGGACCAGGCCACGCACGGGGGTCCGAGCCGGCGGGGCCTATGATCGCGAACCGAAAGCCGCGGCGTCCTCGGGAGTGTCGATGTCGATGCTGACAGCATCGGCATCCTCGACGGTGATCAGCTTCAGATGTGCCATTAGGTGCCGTACCGGGGCGCCGGTGGCGTCGGGTCCGACGGCATCAAGTGCCTGCATGAGTGCTGTACGGGCGTAGATACCCAGCAGCCATTGGTCCCGGCCGTTGTGCCGGACGTGGACGCCGTCGGGCTGCTCCACGGACTCGGCGAGAGCCGTCGTCAAGAGCGGGATGGCTGCGGCGGACCTCGGCACGTCGCAGGCGAGGACAAGGATCCAGGGGGCCGGGACCCGAACTGCTGCCAGGGCGTGGACGCCGGCGGCGATGCCGGCCACGGGTCCACCGAAAGCCGGTTCCTCGCGTGTCAACAGGTAACGGTCCGGGGCGGCCAGTTCCGGTGGACCCACGACAACGGTCACTCGAGCCTCCTGGGCAGCGTCCAGCGCGTGATCGAGGAGGGTGCGGCCGGCCAACACGAAGCGTGGTTTCGGCGTGCCGAGTCGCCGTGCCCGTCCACCCGCGAGGATCAGGGCATCGAAGGTGAGGCCTGTGATCCGGGGCGGTCCGGGATGCGTATCGACGGCATCGGGTGGGCCGGACTCAGCGGCGATCATGTCTCCACTGTGGCATGTCAGCCGTTGGCGGAAGGCTTTGGGTAGGCATTCTGGGCTTCGGCCTGGACCCCGAAGATGTCGGCGACGACATTCATGAAGCGATCCGGTTTGGGAGCCGGGCGGCCCCAGGCGAGCAACGCGATCTGGATGTCACCGGCGACGGTGACCACCCCTGCGCTGTACGGATCGGAGTGATCGGGATGTGCCCAGAAAAGTGACTTCGCATACTGCCCCAGCCACGACGTAAAAGCCGGACCGTCGACGGTGCGCGCCTTGTACTCCAGCACGTTCGCAACCTGCTGGATAGCCAGCACAAAGGGGTCGGTCGCGTCTGCGTTGCCATCGACGGGGTAACACGTACGCAGATGCTGCGCATAGGCGCTGATGGCGACCGAGAGCAGACTCCGGGGCTGGCCGGGTGGCTCGACGAGGTCGGACTTCTCCGACCTCGTCGAGTAATTCGCATCTACGCCCGCGCTCGATTCCGAGAGCGCGGGAGGCATTACGCGGTGCCCGTAGTGCTTGCCGACGTCTCATCGCTGGGACGTGTGGCCTGCTGGCTACCACCATTGAGGAGTTCGATGATCTCACCCTTGCGGTAGCGGCGGTGGCCACCGGGCGTGCGAACTGCTGAGATGCGGCCAGTCTTGGCCCACTGGACGGGTGTGCTGCGGTTGACGCCAAACATCGCGGCTACTTCAGCTGACGTCATCAGTTCTTCGCGCTGTACCACTATCGGTCCTCCGGTTCACAAAGCCCCTGCTTGATTGACGGCCCCCTGCCGTGTTGTACCTTTCGCAGACCACACGCAAGCCGCATGTCGGGAATGACGGAAGGCTAGCGGGTGAAAACGTGACTCTCGCCGAGCGCCTAGAACACCACCGTGAGAAGGTTCCAGAGAGCTATTACCGAGACCGCCAGCATGATCCCCACCACGCCCGCCAGGACCGCGACCTGTTGTCGAGAGGTCTGCGGAAGGGGGTGCGATGTCGGCTGCTCGGTGTTGTCTCGGGGTCGAGACGGGGTGCTGACCGGGCTTGGCATGTTTCCTCTTCGAGGGTGATGCTGGCCCTCGCCTCCTAGACGTGGGCCGACTGCTGAGAATGACGGGACTAACGTGCGACGCAGATCACTGCCGCTGGTGATGAATTGCGGCAAACGGTGTATCAGTTGTTGATCGGAAGCTGAAACTCATGGCCGACAGCGGCGGCTGGGTCGGGACGTGGGCCGTTCCACGGATAATCCGCAGCGGACTCTGTCGGCTGATTCAAGACGAGATCGGGCATGACCACGGGTGTGCTGATGTTCGCCAGATGCCGTTCGAGCCGGGAGATCTCATCGAGAAGGTCTTCCCGGTAGCTACCTTCTGCCGGGGGCACGATCTCTTCTCCGACTACACGGCCCTCACTGCGAATCGCCAGGGTGTAGCCGTCGAGCTGTCGGCGTGCCAGTTCGAGTTCGCGGTCCAGGACGACGGTACGGGGGGGGAGGCCGGCCAGGGCGGCGGCTTTGAGTACCGGTGCACGAGTCGAGCTCTCGGGAGAGTCTTCTTGTGCGTTCGCGGCGTTCTCTTCAGTCAGCATCGTTCACGCTCCTTTCGCAGGAAGCACGCAATTGGCCCCACAACTGTGACGCGGCGAAACCGGTGTGATGTGCATCACACGGGCGTGTCGTCATCCGGACAACTCCCGGAACGTGGGAATCGGCGTGAGCACACGTCGAACAACCACCTCAGCCCCACGGGGCGCTAGTCACCCGCCAACGGGTTTCCGTCGTCTCCTGAACTGGCTTGCCTCGCTGCGAGTCCAGCTCCTGGTGGCGCTGTGGATCCCGGCATTGATCGCCGTCGCGGCAGTCGGTTACACCGGCATCCAGACGGCCAACGATGCGTCGCGAGACCAGGACGTCTCGTCCATGGTCGCCTTCGGCCCCGCCATGCAGGACTACATGCGCGCCCTCGACACCGAAAGCCGCGCGGCCTACGGACTGGACCAGTCGGGCATGACCTTCGATGAGGCCGTCGCGAAGTCCGATGAGGCCCTGGCCAAGCTGCTGACACAGCTCGACAAGGCCAAGGGGGAGATCCCGAAGGACCTGCAACCGATGGTCAAGCAGTTGGTTGCGGCAAATGACGAGGGTGTGGTGGCTGTTCGCCAGGTCGTTCGCTCCGGCAAGGGCAACCCGGCCGGTGTTCTTGACCTCTACTTCCAGCTCAAGGTCCTGGTCGGTGGCGTGCCCACCGCGTTCATGGGCAGCGTATCCAGCCAGGAGATGCGCGACTCACTGGAGGCTCAGGGGCAGGCCGCCATCTACACCGCGCGGCTGTCGAGCGAACAGGCACTCGTGATGCTGGTGAGCGACGGCCGGGCCTCGGACGCGGACCTTGCTGCCGCCGTGCGTGCCTCCGACGTCGCTCGGTCCACCGCCGTCCCCTCGTTGGCGGCGATCGGCCTCAAGCTGCCCGAGTGGTCCGCGGCGGTGGTGCAGGAACGCCAGGCGGAAGCGATGTTCGGTGGCACGGGGCAGCCGCCGTCCATGGCGCATGCCTCGGAGGCTGCTACCCAGGCCCTTTCGGTCGGCATGAGCGTGCAGACGATCATGAAGCGCTCGCTGACACTCGCCGATGAATCGGCCACCACGGCCCGGAACCAGATCATCTTGACGATCGCCATCGCGGCGCTCATCATCGCCCTGGCCGGCGCCACCGTACCGTACATCTCGCGTCGTGCCATCAGCCCGCTGCTGCGACTGATCGGCTCCACGGAGAAGCACGTGCAGGGTCTGCCGCAGCGACTGGCCGCCATCGAGAACGGCGAAGAAGTCGAGCCCCTCGCCTCGCTGGTGATTCCAAAGGCCAACCGTGAGGTCCGCAACTTTGCGGCGCGGCTCAACGACCTGGTCGGCACGACCGTTGACCTCGCCACTCGTGAGGCCAAGCAGCGTGCGGCCGTCGTCGGTATGCTCCGCACGGTCGCCCACCGAGAGGCCGCGCTGGTGAACCGACAGCTGGAGCTCCTGGACAAGTACGAGCGACACGAGGTCGACCCGGTCTTCCTCTCCCGGCTGTTCAACTTGGACCACGTCTCCACCCAGATGCGCCGGATGTGCGACAGCCTGCTGGTGCTCGCGGGTGGTAGCCCCGTGCGCCGGACAACGCCGCCGCTGTCCTTGGTTGACGTCGTGCGTGGTGCCTCCTCGCAGATCCAGCAGTACTCGCGTATCGATCTCGATGTCTGGTACGACCCTCGGGTGCACGGGCACAAGGTCTCCGACCTCACCCTGATGCTCGCCGAGATCCTGGACAACGCGGCGAAGTATTCGCACCCCGACACCCGGGTGACGGCGACGCTGACCCGCGGCCCGGAGGGCGCGGTGATCACGATCGCCGACCAGGGCATCGGCTTCGACGACGAGACACTGGCCGCGGTTCAGCGTCAGGTCGACACGGCGGGTGGCGACACCTTCGAGCTGTTCGACAAGCTCGGCCTCCAGACCGTGGCGAAGCTCTGCGAACGTACTGGCGTCTCGATCGCCTTCCAGGGTGGCTCCGAGATCACCGGCACGCGGGTCGCGATCACCGTCCCGGACGTCAACCTCGTCGATGCCGACACGGCGCCGTCGCTCCGGTTGGCTTCCACCGTCGGTGACGATTTCGACGACTCGGTGAACCGGCCGGGTTCGATGACTCTCTACGGGCAGCTGCCCAACTAGCTCACACGACCGATCGCCCTCCCGTCCGGATTGACCGGTTCGGGAGGGCGATCGGTGCTTGTGACGAAGATCACTCACTCCAGAATCGCGGTAGCGTCACCGCGGTGGGCCAGGCGGCGTGCAACCGGTGTGAGTGGACCAAGAAGCGAACCGCCGGACCAGATGGCGTGGTACGGCCACCTGCCGGCGCGGCACGGTGCCCTCTTGGGATCGTTGAGCTGCTGGTTGTGCGGGGCGATCTCACATGCCGAGTGCGACATGGCCACCCATCAGCAGTACGCGAATGCTCAGTTCGGCTGCAGCGTCTGCGGCGCCCCGCCGCAGGAGGTCTGCCTCCCGGATTGCCCGGCCGCGAACACCCTTCTGGACGTCTATGCGACGGTTCAACATTTGTAGCTTCTCGTCTACGATCGTCACACGGCTGTCCAATGCTGCCAACTAGGTCGAAAGGCCCCCATGTCCTTCAGTTTAGAGAGTGACGTCACCCCGACCGACGAGGAACTTGTCGCCAGGGTGCGCGCTGGGGACCGTGAAGCCTACGGAACGCTGTGGCAGCGACACTCCTCGGCGGCCCTCGCCGTCGCCCGCCAGTATCAGGGAATAGCGGACCCAGAGGACATTCTGCAAGAGGCCGCAAAGGCGGTCTTTTCATCCATCCTTCGCGGCGGCGGCCCATTCGGAGCGTTCCGGCCGTATCTCAAGCAGTCGGTGCGGAATACTGCCGTTTCGATCTCCCGGCGCCGGCGGGAGGCGCCTGTGGGCGGCTTGGACGATTTGGCAGAGCACAGCTCGCACATGGCCTACGACGAGAATGACAACGCGCTCGAGCGAATGATCACGGTGCGCGCCTTCAAGGCGCTGCCCGCCCGTTGGCAAGAGGTTCTCTGGTACACCTGCGTCGAGGGGATGCCGGCGCGCGACGCCGCTTCCCGGCTCGGCCTCAGCCCCAACGCGACCGCTGCACTCGCCAAACGTGCACGTGAGGGCCTGCGGCGGTCCTGGCTGGAGGCGCATCTCAACGACGACCGCCTCTCGTCAGTGTGCCGTTCCGTGGTGCACCAACTGCCCGCTTATGAACGCGATGCACTCAGCCCGAAGAACGCCGCCGAAGTTCGTGAGCACCTATCGGAGTGTCTTCGATGCTCGATCGTCGCAGGAGAACTCGACAAAATAGCTGAGAGACTGCCGGTTATAGTTCTGCCTCTAGCCCTGGCGGGCATTGACATTTTTGGTCATGGCCCGCACATTCTTCAGGGGTTTATCGATTCCTATACCCAGCACGTCGGCCCGGATGCGGCCGCGCAGGTGGCGGCCAATGCCCCCGTGACTCCCGATGCCACCCAGGCCGCCGCGGCCCAACCCGCGCAGGCTGGGCAATCTTCGTCCACGGCGAGCAGTTCCTCGCAGACTGCCTCGGTGGCGCAGTCCGTGGTCGGTGCTCAGGGTCTCGGCACCTGGGTCGCGGGTGCGGCTCATGCTGCGGTGGCCTCGGGCAAGGCGATCCTGATCAGCGCCGCCGTGGTCGGTGGTGTCACGGCTGGGACCGTGGTGGCCGTTCACCAGTTGACCAAGCCGACCGAGCCGGTGGTCGCGCAGGGAAACCAGACCCAGGACTCGGGCGGTGGCGACTCGGCGACCTCAGGTGGCGACGACTCGACGCCCCCTGGCGACACGACGCCGGTGGAGCCGGACACCTCGGAGCAGGGTCCTACGGATCTGCCAAGTGCGGTCGACCCGGGGATTGGGGAGCCCTTGACGGTGGCCTTGGAACCCAAGATCGTCGTAGCCCCTCCAGCCCGCCGGTCGACACCCACCCCGACGTCGTCTGCGCCAACCACGCCGACGACACCGGTGACCCCGACCCCTACCCCGACCCCCACTCCCGTGGTCGTTCCCACGCTCGACCCGCTGCCGCCCACCGATTCGGACGCCGCACCGGTTCTGACGGGCACGGGTATCCCGGGGATGACCGTGGAACTGCTCAGCGACGACACCGTGGTGGGGAGCGCGGTCGTCGCGGCGGACGGGAGATGGTCGCTGACCCTGCCCGAGAGCGTCAGCGATCGCCCAGTGAGCATTCGCCAGGTGGCGGCCGATGGCCGGACCTCGGCCACCACCGACTTGGGTACTTTCACTTTTGGTCTGCCTACGATCGCCTCGGTGGATGTCTTGCCCAACGGGGCCAATCACGACGTCGTGGTCCACATCTCGGGTCGCGACGGCCCCGTCAATGTGCGCCTTTTCGGAGCAATGACGACCTGGAATGCGAATGGTCTGATTGTCGGCGGTACCGCGACCGTGACCTTCGAGAACTCGCCCATTTGGCCGTCCACCTGGCTGCCGTTCGGACGTAGCGTCGTCGTCTGGTACCCGGAGCGTTCCTCGAGTGACGGCACCGAGATGCCGATCACTATCCCCTGACCGGATAGTTCCAGCCGCCCCTTCACGGACCCCGACCGAACGGTCGGGGTCCGTTGTGCTTGCTCTTCCTCGTCGGGGTCCACGCTCTGTTCTCCGGGGCGGCTCGGGAAGCAGTCTCACGGGCGCCCGTGAGCTCGCGGGCCTCTCTCCTGGTCAGCGGCCCGTAGGGGGTGAGGTTTTCGGTTCAACAGGCCGACCCTGCCGAACCATGTAAGACTCACGGCGGCCACAGAACTAGGTAAAGATAAGGGGCCGAATCGATGACGAACGACCAACTCCCTCGGTCTTTGAGCGAGTACCTCGACGTCTGGTGCGCGGATCTGCTGGCTCCGTTGGGCCCGACAGAGCGCAGCTCCTTCCTGAATGCGGTGCTCTCCTCGCACGGTAAGGGGCCTTGGCCTACCCGGCTGGAAGTGCAGCGACTGGTAGAGATCTCCCGGGGCCTGGCGACGCACGACGCCGTCGTAGGTGAACTCCTGGGCTCGCGCGCCGGCGGCATCGACGCCGTGCTCGTGCGATTGGCCGATCCGGACCGTCGCGCCACCGCGTTAGGGCAGCTCGGGCAGCTCGCGGCGACTCCCGCTATGGTCGCGAAGGTGACGGCCGCCCAGCGGGCGGGCCTGCTCAGTGCCACCGAGCGAGCCGAGGTCCTGACCCGGGCACTGCGCCACCCGCTCCTTCCCGAACCGATCCCCGCACCCGCCCATCTGCCGGCGCTGCCCGTGGGATTCACGGGTCCGGTGCGGCATCTCGAACCCGAAGAAGCCGTGCTGGAGCGCATGGAAGAACTCGTGCGCGTCGAACAGGGCGGTCAAGGGGACCGGCTCGTGCGGGTGGACCCACCGGCCGATCAGACGCTGCGCGTTGGCCCCATGTTCGAAGAACCACCCGTGCCTGTCCGGGCGATGGAAAGCTGGGTGCCCCAGCGTGAGGGTGCGGTCTGCTTCCACGACGAAGCCGACGAGTTCTTGCGTCGTCGCGGGTGGCGGTCCCGCCGGACCTCGGGGCGTGCCGTGCACCGGCACGATGAGTGGATCTGGCCGCCGAGCGAGGACGAGCCCTGGTGGCAGCCCACAGTTATCGACTACGACGGCACCAAGTTCCGCATCCGCCTGGCGTCGTTGTCCTTGGCAGAGAACCAGCCCACCGACAACCTGGAATCGATGGAACTGCTGCGGTTTGAGATCGCGGCCATCGAGCGGTGGTCCGATCTGCGCTCAGGACGCTGACGCCGCAGACATTGAAGCTCGGAGGTCGGGCACCGTGCCCGGCCCGTGCGGAGTGGGCTTTCCCAGTCCACTCCGCTTTCGCTTCCCCGGCTACCGTGTTGTTGCTGAGGGCGGCCCGGCTCAGAGCCCCTGGACGGCTTCGAGGAAGTCGACGAGGGTGTTGGCGGCGGTGCACTCCGGACGGCAGACCTCGTCGGCCGGAGCCGAACACACCGAACAGGAGTATCGGGCATTTGCATATTCCTGGTGCGCGGTGATGTCGCAGTCCATGAACGCCCCCGCACCACAGAGCCAGCAGTTCAACGAACCCAGCAAGGCGCTGTGACGTAGTGGGTCGGTGCGTTCCTCCACTGGTTTCCCCTTTTCGTACATACTTCCACGGGCGTCTGCAATGCGCACCATTCGCGAAACCGTCTTAGTGTACGAATCCGGCGTCTGGCATCAGTGTTGTCTCAAATCACCATACGGTCGGGTGTGTGAATTGGCCACCGGAACGCATGTTTGTGATCGCTGGTACTAATGCCGCGCGCGGCTCTCACCCGGTGGCGGGAAGGTTGTTGTCATCGCTGGCCGATGATCCGGTCAGGGCACGGGAACTACTTCGCGGGTCGCGCAAGAATTCCGAGATGGCCGCCGGGCCGAAAGTTCCCGCGCGCATCCAGTTGCGTGATAAGGGAACGAGCCACGTGGCCAGATCGCGGAGGGCAACATTGGTCGTGTTGGAGCTCACGCGGAGAACTGCAAAAGCGGCCTCCGGGTCGATATCGCAGGCCACGGCGAGCACCCCCTTTGCCTGTTCGATCACGGCCCGGCTGAGCGAGGCGGCACGAATTGCCGCGTCGGCCTGCTGGTCTGCGGTGGCTCGGATAAGGCTGCTGAGGTCGATGAACGTGCCCGCGAGATACTCCACGACGCCGTCTTCATCGCGAGTAGCCTCGCCGGAGAGCACGATGGTCCGGTGAGAGCCGTGGGCGTCAATGATCCGATGAATACTGCGGTAGGGCGAGCCGGTTTCCTGCGCCTCGGTCAGTAGTCGGCAGACCCGGGAACGGTCGTCGGGGTGCTTGTGTGCGAGCACCATGGCGGTCGTCGGTACGACCTCGCCCGGCTCGAAGCCGTGCATTCGGTAAGTCTCCGGAGACCAGGTCCAGCGCTGTGTCGGGACGTGGTACCGGTATTCGCCGACCAGTAGGCTCGCGCCATCAAGAGGCGAGTCGTCGAGTTCATCGTCGTGGGGTGTCACGGATTGTCCCCCTGTCTCGGAGAGCTATTGCTTTGCACCGCTCGGCGACTGTAAACCACCGCCGCAAAGTCCTCCATTCGAGTTGCGTTGCCGGGTGGCTAATCGTCCGGTTTTAGCTGGCTCATTGCGGTTTCTGCCGGGCGCGGTCCGCGGTCCGGGATGCTCCATTAGCATCTTCGTGCATACGCTGACCAGTGCCGACAGTTTCGGGATGCTGATTTCAAGGCGGTGTCTTACCGTGGCGACAGGTCTAGAAGCGGCCTCGCGAAACTCGGCTCTTGGAGTGACCATGGCCGTAACTTTTGTGCATGAACGCGGACCCGCGGCAGTGAAGCCGGCTCAACTGGGGGAGGTCCTCGCCGTCGGCGCGCATCTTTTGGTGGGCCAGTACCGCGTGGAACTGGCCACCGGGGTGTGGTGGTGGTCCGACGAGATCTACGTGATGCATGGGTGGGTTCCAGGAGAAATCGAGCCCAGCCTCGATGCGTTGCGATCACGTAAACACCCCGATGACCGAAACCGTGTTGTCCGGGTTGCGACGGACGCGTTACGGGCCGGGCGGCCATTCTCTTGTGGTCACCGGATCATCGACGGCGCCGGGAAGGCCCGGACCGTGATCGTCACCGGGCAGGGGCGCCGCGACGGGAACAAGGTCGCGCAGATCGCGGGATACGTCGTTGACGTGACCCCGGTACGACAGGAGATTCTGGACCGTGAATCGACCCGTGCGGTCACACGCGCCTTTGTCAGTGCCGCGGTCATCGAGCAGTCCAAGGGTGTGTTGATGGCGACCCGCGGCATCGACGAGGGCAGCGCGGCGCGCGTGATCAGTGAACATGCGGGCAGGGTCGGCATCACCGTTCGTGAGGCGGCGAGTCAGATGATGGCGGGTCTGGGCAACACGGGCGGCTTCGATGGGGACGCCAATGGTTTGGTCGCGCATGCCTTGGACTCACTGCACGAAGTCGCGCGGCCACGCTCTCATAACGCGCAACTGGCCCGTCGCCGCGATCGGTCGACTGATTAGCCCATGAGGGCGCGGGTACCCGCATTGGTACCCGCGCCCTCATGCCGCTGCAGGTTCGGCCGGGTCGAGGATGACCTTGATGCAGCCATCCGCCTTGTGCTGGAAGAGCGAGTAGGCGAACGGCGCGTCGAGGAGCGACATCCGATGAGTGCGCAGGTCGAGTACCCCAAGAGGGTCGTGCGGGTCCTTGACGAGCGGCAGCAGTTCATCGGTCCAGCACCGCACATTTGCCTGTCCCATACGGATGGTGACCTGTTTGTCGAAGAGCTGGAAGAGCGGGAGCGGGTCGTGGATGCCGGCGTAGACGCCGGAGACCGAGATCGTGCCGCCGCGTCGCACCGCTGCGATGGCGGTGAGCAGGACACCGAGCCGATCTGTGCCGGTCTTCGCGGCGAGTTCACCGGCCACGTGATCCGGTAGCCGGCCCATGGTCGATTCCGGGGTCCGTGTCCGGGACAGTCCGTGAGCCTCCATGCCGACCGTGTCGATGACGCCATCGGCGCCTCGACCGGTGCGGACGTGGATCTCCTGGGGAACGTCGACCTCGCGGGCATCCAAGACGTCGATCCCGTGGCGACGGGCCATCTCCAACCGCTCGGGTACGAGGTCGATCCCGATCACCTGGCTCGCTCCGCGGTGAACAGCGATCCGCGCCGCCATCTGACCCACTGGACCGAGCCCGAAGACAGCCACCGTGCCTCCCGGCGGGACACCGGCGTAGATGACGGCCTGCCAGGCGGTGGGCAGGACATCGGAGAGGTAGAGGTAGCGTTCGTCGGGAGCGTCGTCGGATGGGACGACGAGGGGGCCGTACTGAGCTTGAGGCACCCGCAGGTACTCTGCCTGCGCCCCGGGAACCTGGCCGTAGAGCTTCGTGTAGCCGAACATTGCCGCACCCTTGTCGTGGGCTCGGACCTGGGTGGTTTCGCATTGCGACTGCATTCCCCGGGTGCACATCCAGCATCTGCCGCAGGCGATCGTGAAGGGTACCACCACCCGATCGCCCACAGCGAGAGTCGAGACCTGGGAGCCGACCTCTTCGACGATGCCCATCGCCTCGTGGCCGAGGACCTCGCCGGGTTCGATGTACCGGCCGAGGGCGCCGTAGAGATGAAGATCGGATCCGCAGATGGCCGTCGAGGTCACCCGGATGACCGCATCTGTCGGCTCGACGATAGTGGGGTCGGGAACGGTCTCGACGGCGACCTTCTCGTGTCCCTGCCAGGTCAGTGCTCTCATGGTCGGCCCTCCCCGTGGTGGCGCCTGCCCAGTTAAGCACCGTGCTCGGGTACACGGGCGCCGATCGCCCTCTTCCAATCGTGGTCGGGCCGAGCCGACGTACGGCCTTGTTCAAGGCGCCATCCGATGGCGACGACGGCCAGTCGCGTTAGCCTGGGGCCACAGCGATGCGTGCAGGCCTTTCGTGATTTCGCAGATCCGGGGTGGTCCCCCGCAGGAGTGCGCATGGGCGATTTGGACGGGCTTTCCCGGGGCGACCTCGGCAGCGAATTAGCGCGCGCGGCGGCCGTCCTGGCCGATGAGCCGACGCTGCCGCTGACACTCGCACGTGTCGTCGGATTGGCCTTGACATTCATTCCCAGGGCCCAGCTCACCGGGGTACTGATGGAACACCATGGTCGGCTCCGGGTGGCGGCCGCGAGCGATTCCCGGGCCGAGGCGGTCCTGGAGGCACAGATCCAGGGCGGCGGGCCTGGCGTTGAGGTGATTCGTCAGCCGCCGGTAGTGGTCGCCGGGCGGCTCGCGACAGACGCTCGCTGGCCACAGTGGTCGGCGGTTGCCCAGGAGAACTGGGCGGTGTCCGGGGCGATCGGGGTCCGGCTGCACGGGGATCGGCCGTCCGGATCCTTGAGCTGGTACGGCGTTGAGCCCGCAACCTTCGAGCCGGCCGATGTCGATGTGGCCACCTCTTTCGCGGCGGTGGCCGCCGCGGCGATCGTGGCCGCACGCACGGCGGATCAACTGCGGACGGCCGTTGAGTCGCGCACCCTGATCGGCCAAGCTCAAGGGATCTTGATGGAGCGGTACTCGCTGAGCGTCAGCCGGGCATTTACCGTGTTGAGCCGGGTCTCGCAGCAGACCAATATCAGGCTGGTCGAGATCGCGCGCGACATCGTGGAGACGCGCAGAGTTCCGGGTGTGGAAGCGCTGCCATCAGCCCCCCGCACGGAATCCCGGCAGGCAGGATCGAATGATGTGCGCCCGTCGCCGAAGAAGCTGGCGCCTAGGAAGCTACCGGGTCCGCGGCTGCGGAGCGCCGACTAGAGCTGAAGCGGTGCACTACCCGCTTCGCATTGCGGCTGGCCAACCGCCGCGCCAGAACGCCGGCGCTGGCCGCCACTGCGGCGAAGGCGACGGCGGAGGCGATTCCGACCTCGGGATCGTCAAGGTCTTTGGGCGCGGCCTTGCCGCTGACCTGTTTCCAGATCACGGTCACGGCCTTCTGCGCCACCCAGCCGGCTGCCAGCGTCAACACCACCGTGCCGACCTTGACGGCCAGGGTGGTGTCGTCGTCATGAGCGTGGTCGCGATGTGCCACGGGAACCTCCGAGCAGGTGACGGGTCCCTCTCACCGTAATGGGTAATCAGGCCGCCGGCATGCACCCGGACGCGGCGGAAGGCGGGTGTAGGGTCTTCGTGAACGACAGGGGAGCTCCGAACGCCGGTCCTTTGGCCGGGCCGGTTGCGAGCTGAGAGTGCGGGTTACCGCAGACCCTCGAACCTGATCCGGTTAGCACCGGTGGAGGAAGTCGGGATTCTCATCGTCGCTCGCCCGCACCCGGGCGTGCGCGGCCCCTTCCTGATGTCCAGGGAGGACGATATGCACGACACATCACGGGGTGCGGCCAAGCGCACCCAACGCCGGGCGGCAGCGCTTGCCGCAGCGGTGGTTGCCACAGCGGCGCTCGCCGGTTGTGGCGGCGGTTCGGCGGCGTCGGATACGACGGTCACGCTCGTGACCCACGATTCTTTCGTGGTGAGCGACGAGGTTCTGGCCGCCTTCGAAGAGCGCAGCGGGCTGAATGTGAAACTGGTGCAGCCGGGAGACGGTGGCGCCTTGGTCAACCAGCTCATCCTGAGCAGGGATGCCCCACTGGGAGATGCCGTGTTCGGGATCGACAACTCCTTCGCCACACGCGCGATCCAGGCGGGCGTCATGGACCCTTACACCCCCACCGGGCTATCGGCGCAGGCGACGCGCTATCAGATCGGAACGGGCGGAGAACTCACGCCCATCGATGTCAGCGATGTCTGCGTCAACGCCGATCACACCTGGTTCGCCGATCACGATCTCGCGGAGCCGAAGACGCTGGGTGACCTGACCAAGGCGCAGTATCGCGATCTGCTCGTCGTGACGAACCCTGCCACGTCTTCTCCCGGTCTGGCCTTCCTATTGGCGACGGTCGGTGCCTTCGGCGAGGACGGTTGGCAGGAGTATTGGGCGAAACTCAAACGCAATGGCGTCAAAGTCGCCAGCGGGTGGTCCGATGCCTACTACACGGATTTCTCGGGTGCCGATGGCGCCGGGCCGCGTCCACTGGTGGTTTCCTATGCTTCGTCGCCGGCCGTCACGTTGGCTGCGGACGGCAAGTCCTCCACCACAGGGGCACTGCTCGACACCTGCTTCCGCCAGGTCGAATACGCGGGAGTGCTCAAGGGCGCGAAGAACCCGACGGGTGCACGTGAACTAGTCGACTTCCTGACCTCGGCCGAGTTTCAGGCGGATGTGCCCGGATCGATGTACATGTATCCGGTGAACCCGGAGGCCAGCGTGCCCGTCGATTGGGCGAGGTATGCACCCCTGGCAGCCGAACCGTTCGAGGTCGACCCGCAGCGGATCGATGCGAAGCGGGCGGACTGGATCGAACAGTGGACCGCTACCGTCCTCGGCTGACGGCGATCGGCCGCAGTGGCCTGTGGACACTCGCGGCGGCCGTCCCGGCGGTCTTCCTGGGGGTGTTCTTCGCCTGGCCGGTAGTGCGGCTGGCGGGGATGGGACTGGTCGCGGACGGCGTGATCGACCTTTCGGGATTCAAGATCCTGACCACTTCGCGCACCTGGCGGTTGATCGGGCTGACCTTGGCCCAGGGGGTCCTCGGCACGGTGTTCTCCGTTGGGCTCGGGGTGCCCGGCGCCTATGTGCTCTATCGCTGCCGCTTCCGGGGGCGGGCCTTCTGGCGGGCAATCGTGACAGTGCCCTTCGTGCTGCCGACAGTGGTGGTGGGTGTGGCTTTCCGGGCCGTCTTGGGGCCGGGGGGGCCATGGGCGGGCCTGCATGCTGAACAAGGATTCGCCACGATCATCGCGGCGCTGGTGTTCTTCAACTACTCCGTGGTGGTGCGCACCGTCGGCGGGTTGTGGGAGCGGCTGGACCCGCGTGCCGAGCAAGCAGCCCGTGCCTTGGGCGCGAGCCCGTGGCGGGCCTTTCGAACGGTGACGCTTCCCGAGCTGGCACCAGCGATTGCCTCCGCCGCGGCGGTCGTCTTCCTCTTCTGCGTCACGGCTTTCGGGGTCGTCATGGTCCTGGGCGGGATCCGGTTCGGGACCGTCGAGACCGAGATCTGGGTGCGCACGACACAGTTCCTCGACCTGCGGTCGGCCGCCGTGTTGTCGATGATCCAGGTGGTCACGGTCGGGGTGGCGTTGGTGGTTGCCGGCCGAGCGCGGGCGCGGCGGGAGCGGGTTCCTGGGTTGACGCACACCTCAGATTCGCGGCCGTTGCGACTGTGGGTTCGCCCGGCTCGATCATCGCTCGGTGCGGGTGCGGGTGCGGGTGCGGGTGCGGGTGCGGGTGCGGGTGCGGGTGCGGGTGCGGGTGGCGGGTGGTGGAACGGGCGGCCAGGAGCTGACCTGGCCGCCGTTGCCGTGACCGGCGTCGTCATCGGGGGGCTGATCGGCTTGCCGCTGGTCAGTTTGGTGCTGCGCTCCCTGCGGACGCCGACAGGATGGGGGCTTGGGCACTACCAGCGGCTCGCCGCCCCAGGCACCGGATCTGGGTTGTCCGTCACCGTCTGGCAGGCGGCCGCCAACTCGTTGCGGGCGGCGGCGCTGGCCGCAGTCATTGCGGTGGTGATGGGCGCACTCATCGCCCTTGTGGTCTCCCGTCGGCCCCGATCGGCGGTGCTGCGCGGCGCAGTCGGCGGCCTCGACTCGGTGTTCATGTTGCCTTTGGGGGTGTCAGCGGTCACGGTCGGCTTCGGTTTCCTCGTGACGCTCGACCGTCCACTGGGGTTCGACGTCGACCTGCGGACTTCTGGGTTGCTGGTACCCATTGCTCAGGCGGTGGTGGCGATTCCCCTGGTGGTACGCACGGTGACGCCCGTCCTGCGGGCGATCGACCCTCGGCAGCGTGAGGTCGCCGGCACTCTCGGGGCCTCACCGGGCAGGGTATTCGCCACAGTCGATTGGGCGGTCGCCTCGCGCAGTCTGGGCCTGGCGGTCGGCTTCGCCTTCGCTGTCTCTTTGGGGGAATTCGGTGCGACTTCCTTTCTGGCGCGGCCGGATACCGCGACGCTGCCAGTGGTGATCTTCCGGTTGATCGGCCGACCGGGTTCGGACAATTACGGGATGGCACTCGCAGCCAGCGTCTTGCTGGCGCTGCTGACCGCCGTCGTGATGATGTGCGCCGAGCGGCTGCGCGGAGACCGATCGGGGGAATGGTGACGGAACAGGGGCTGGCTGCCTGGGACATCGTTGTCCGGTACGGCGCGACGACAGCTGTCGACGGTGTTCGGCTGAGCCTGGACCCGGGGCAGATCGTGGCGCTGCTGGGTCCGAGTGGCTGCGGCAAGTCAAGTCTGCTGCGTGCGATCGCTGGGCTGGAGCCGCTCGGTGGTGGTCAGGTGTTGTGGGATGGCCGTGACCTGAGCGGGGTGCCGGTGCACCGGCGCGGATTCGGACTGATGTTTCAGGACGGGCAGCTTTTCGCCCACCGGAACGTGGCAGGCAATGTCGCATACGGGCTCGGGGGTCGTCGTCGGCGCGGTCAGTCGCGGGACGAACGGGTCGCCGAGATGCTGGCGATGGTCGGCCTCGCAGGGTTCGAAGAGCGGGAAGTTGCCACCCTGTCCGGGGGTGAGAGGCAACGTGTTGCTCTCGCCAGGGCACTCGCTCCGCGACCACGACTCCTGCTGCTCGACGAGCCGTTGTCCGCGTTGGATCGGGGGTTGCGTGAACGACTGGCTGCCGATCTGCGTGCCGTTCTGGTCGGCACCGGGACGACTGCCGTCTTCGTCACGCACGATCACGACGAGGCCTTCGCGGTGGCGGACAAGGTTGCCGTGATGGATCGGGGCCGTGTGCTTCAGGTCGCCCCACCCCAAGAACTCTGGCGCGCGCCCGGAACCAGCACCGTGGCCAAGTTTCTGGGTTACCAAGGATTCATCCGGGCAGTGGATATTCCAGGAGCCGAGGGTCTTGCGCCGGATGCGCTGGTGGCGATCGGCCCGCGCGCGTTGCGGATCGACCCGAAGTCGCCGGTCGGCTGGTGGGGGACGGTTGAGAGCACGGCCTTCCGGCGCGGGGCCACCGAGGTCACCGTGGCGATCGAACTGCCCGTGCGGGTTGGCCGTGAGGGACGCGTGACCCAAAGGGAGGGTGGCACGGCGGGTGATGCGGCCACCGACGAGTATGTCTACGTCGGCGGCGGCAACAGTGCTGATAGCTGTTGGCATTGGGTGGCGATCGCCGCCGATGGTGCGGCTCGGTGGCCGATTGGCGCCCGAGTGTGGCTGGCGGTGGACCTGGCGGACTGCGCAATCATCGGCGGTAACGGCCGAGTAGATGCGGTAGGTGACTGAGAGGCAGAGCCGAGGTCAACCTGGGCTACACCTGCCCAAGCCGGGTTTGAGGAGGGCCTGGGCTTCAGCCGATCTCCAGCGCCTGCACGCGCCAAGTGCCGCGATGTCGTTCGAGCCGCAGGGCGACCGCGCGAACCCGGTCGTCGTCGCGGAGCACCACCGCTGCCTCGACGGCCTGGCCCAGTCGGATCAGCCGGGTCCGCAGCACCGCGACCGGTCGCCGCGGGGGTGACTGGTCGGCGGCGGCTAACCGAAGCTGGCATCGCCGGGCCAGCGCCGTCAGGATCTGCGGTGCGAGCCATCGAGTCAGCTGGTGAACCGACCGCTCGCCGCGCAGGACCTCGACGGCGCAGCGCGCAACCGTGCGGCAGACATCCGCAGGCTCAACCGATGTTCCTTGCGCCCCGAGGTTGCCCGGCAGGGCGGGCGTGCGCATCGGACCGCCGGTGTTCTGGGTGGTCGCGATCGGTTGGTGAGGCCGCGACCCGGGGACGGCGGAGGTACGCAGCCGGATGGCGGTCCCGTGCCTCAGCTGCGGGTCACGAATCGGGTTGTGTAAGGGCGCAACTCCCGGCCCGATCGTCGGTGGCGTCGGTGGCGTCGGTGGCGTCGGTGGCGTCGGTGGCGTCGGTGGCGTCGGTGGCGTCGGTGGCGTCGGTGCTGGCGGAGCGGAGACGGAGTTGGCGGATGTGGGGCGGTCGAGGGTTGCGATGATGGCCATGTGTCCTCCAAAGAGATCCGGGGCGTCGAAGGTGCGCAGTGGCGACTTCGCCTACCAGGGACAAATGGAGGGGCGCTCGAGAAAGTGACCGACAGACCGCCCCGATGTGCGGACATTGATCCGCAAACCTGCGGGCCTCCGGGCGTTTAACGTGAATCAGGTCACAACAGTTGTGCGGGCAACACCTGCGGGCAACACTCCTTCGCCATCGTCTTAGGGACGAAACCGAAAGGGGTGCAGCGATGTCCGCACGGTCCACCTTGTTGGAGCAGCTCGATCAGGAATGGAGCGCGCTCATAGGTGAAGAAGGCTTTGCCGGGGCGCTCAGCGATGCTGTTGGCCGGCATCCGGTGGTCGAGGGTTTTGACCCAGCCGCGAGGCGTGACCCTGATGAGGCCGACCGGCTTCTGCATGCTCTTCTGACGGCCCATGCGGATGGCAATGTGGCGGCGGGGCGGGCTGTTCTGCAGTGCATGCTTCCGGCCGTCCGGGCAATTGTGCGCCGGTCCCGGCGCCACTATGCCGAACTGCGCGAACTGGAGGCGCAAGCTGCGAGCGCCATGTGGGAAGCGATTGCGACCTATGATCTCGCGCAGATCACTCGGGTTGCCATGCGCTTGCAGGGCCGGACGCTGACTGCCGTCGTGGGTGATCGTGCGCCGCATGCACGCGGTCGGCGGGTCGGTCGGGTCGCGGTCGCCACTGAGGTGCCGATGCGGGCAGAGGTCTTCGAATCTCTGGTGGCCGAGTCCGGTGAACGGTCTGAGACCTACTTTTCGCTGACCAGCACGTCGTTGGGGTTGGTTGGCGAGGTGCTGGATCTGATTGCCTGGGGGCTCGATACGGGAATCCTGGACAGCTCCGACGCTGGTCTGTTGACGCGCCTCTATGCGCCTGATCCGGCACTGCCGGAGTATGCCGAACTCATGTCCCATCGCGGTGCCTATCAGCGGCGGATCGCTGATGAGCTGGGTCTTTCGCATGCTGCGGTCAGGCAGCGTGCGAGTCGTGCGGTGCGGCGGTTGGTGCGGGCGGTCGAACAACAGCGGTGACCATCAACCAGGAGATTTCCCGTACAAGAGTGCCATGAGCCCTCTTCGGCAAATATGTGAATTGTCTGGAGATGGCGAATCGCGTACTCTCGTTTGGCGGCGGTGGCCATCCTGATGCAGCAAGGACGCGCTCGGCCCATTCGGACACAGAATCCGAGTCCGGTCATCCGCTCATCGCTCGGTCCCGCGCCCTACGCATGGTGCGAGCGGCATCCACATCGGCGTGATCACAGGAGCTTGGAATGGCAGAAGGTGAACAGCGGCAGCCTGTCGGAAATCGTGGCGCCCCCCGCGCGATGACCTTGACGAAACCCACGCGTATTCAGCGAAGGCCGGTCGTGGTCGCACTCGGTGTCGCGCTCATCGCTGTCGGTGCGCTGGCCATGGTTTCGGTGACCTCGTCCCTCGGGCGTACCAGAGAAGTCCTCGCGGTGACCGGGACGATTCACCGGGGCGAGGTCATCCGCACCCAGGATGTCGGCGTGGTGGACCTTCCCGTCGGTCCGACGCTACTAACGCCGGTGGGCGCGCGCTCATTGGACGAAGTCGTGGGCAAGGTCGCGGCGACCGAACTGCTGCCAGGGTCATTGCTCACGGTTGATTCGTATTCCGAGGCGGTGGGGCCGCCCCCGGGCAGATCGATCGTCGGCATAGCGCTCAAACCGAGCCAAATGCCGGCCCACGAGCCGCAAGCGGGTGACCATGTGCGGATCGTGACCGGCGCATCCGAAGGGGGCGCCGTGTCCGACGCGCCGGCCACGGTCAGCGCAACGGTACGGGCGGTTGTCCGGGTTCCGGACTCCGGCCAGTCGGTGGTCGATGTGGAGGTGGCCGACGCGGACGCTCCGCGGCTTGCGGCTGCCTCGGCGGCGGGTGAGGTCGCCTTGGTCGTCGACTCCCCGGGGGCGTGACGATGGCCCTGATCGCGCTCGCTTCCGCCAAGGGATCACCGGGCGTGACCACCACTGCGCTTGCCTTGACGCTGCACTGGCCGCGCCCCGCACTTCTGGTGGAGGCCGACCTCGCTGGTTCCTCAGTGCTGCCCGGGTTCTTCCGCGGACAGGTCCCGCACGATCGTGGCCTCGGCCCGCTCGCGATCGCGCATAGTCACGGAGACCTGAGCGGGCAGTTCCCGGAGCAAACGATCCAGCTCATCGAGGATGAGCCTGAGCGACGTCTGTTGGCGGGTATCACCGGCCCACAAGCCGCACCGGCTGTGGCCGACCTCTGGGTTGCGCTCGCCGCCGAGTTGGCCGCGCGGGAAGGTGACGGGCTGGATGCGATCATCGACCTTGGCCGGATCGGATCTGTCCGAGACGATCGCGAACCGCTCCTGCGGGCTGCTGACCTGGTGCTGCTCGTCACTCGATCCCGGCTGCCGGATATTGCGATCGCGCGTGAGGTGTCGCGAGCGCGGTCGGCAGGCTCAGACCCCGCCGTCCGGGAAATGTCGAATCTCGCGTCCCTCACGGTTGGGCCAGGTCGGCCGTACAGCGCCCCCGACGTCGCTGCCGCGCTCGGTCTGGTCGGTGTCGGCGCGATCGCGTGGGACCCCGGGACAGCCGAAGTGCTCTCCGATGGGACGCCGGCGCGTCGGCGCTACGACACGTCGGCCTTCGTTCGTTCGATCGATCCGATCGTGCACGAGCTCCAAAGGTGGATTCAAACCCGTCGGGAGCGATTCGCGACGGCGGTGGAGGATCGATGACAGCATCCGGCCCAGTGGCACCCATCGGTTCGTTACCACTCTTCGCTCCACGGCCGACGAGCGGGGTCCTCGACTCGAGCGGTCCATCGATCGGCGTGGGCCGGGCAACCATGCCGCTAGGGGAACAACCGAGTGTTGGTGATTCGTGGCCCGAAGACGCTTCGGTATCGGCGGGGATCGTCAATCCCGCACCAGACGATGCCGAGTTCTGGGCTCAGATCAACGCCCTCCGTCCAGAGGTCTCTCAACGACTGATGGCGGTCCTCGAGACGCGCGAACTCGACCTCGGCGAACGGGAAGCGCTCGGTCAGGAACTGATACACCAGGTCGTCCAGGAACACCACGACGCCCTCCTTCTAGGTGGCCATCGGCCTTGGGCGCCCGACTACGCGATGCGAGTGACCCGGTCGCTTTTCGATGCCCTGTTTCGGCTCGGGCGCCTCCAGCCGCTACTCGACTATCCGGACATCGAGAACATCGAGATCACCGGAACGCGGCCGGTCCTACTCATCCTGGGCGACGGGTCGCGGCGGTATGCAGCCCCCATCGCAGACAGTGAGGCCGAGCTGATCGACTTCCTGCAGTTCATCGCAGCGCGGGACCCGAACAACGAACGCAGCTTCACCCGAGCGGCGCCGTTCCTCAACCTCGATCTCCCGGGTCGGGTACGTCTCGCCGCCGTCGGCTGGGTCGTTCCGGTGCCACGAGTAACCATCCGACTCCAGCGCCTCCAGGCCGTCGATCTCTCCGCCCTGATCGAGCTGGGCACCGTTGACCACGTGCTGGCTGAGTTCTTGGCGGCGGCCGTTCGGGCGCGCAAATCGATCGTGGTCTCCGGGCAGGGTCAGGGGTCCGGTAAGACCACCCTGTTGCGAGCGCTGTGTGCGGCGCTTGACCCGTGGGAGTCAGTGGCCACCATCGAAACTGACTACGAGCTCTATCTGCATCTGGACCCACGGCGGCATCGGCGGGTGGTTCCGATGCGGACCAGGGAGGGCTCTGGGGAACTCGCCGCATCCGGGAGGCGCCTCGGCGAGATCGACACCCAACACAACGTATACGCGGCCCTACGCCACAACATTTCGCGAGTGATCGTGGGCGAGGCCCGTGGACCGGAGATCGTCTCGATGTTCCAGGCCATGCAGATGGGCAACGGTTCGCTTTCGACGGTGCATGCCGACAGTGCCTACGACGTGGTGGAGCGCCTTGTAGGAATGGCCGTTCAGGACTCGTCGCTCTCCGAGACCTACGCCTATCGACAGATCGCTCAGTCGATCGATCTCATCGTCTTCCTGGCCGTCGAGATCGACGCAGATACCGGCCGCCGGGACCGGTATGTCTCCCATGTCATTGAGGTCAGCCGCGGAGAGGCGGGGCATCCGGTGGCAATCACAGACGTTTTCGCACCCGAGGTCGAGCCTGACGGGCGGCGCTCCCAGCACGGTCGAGCGGTGCCGACGCATATCCCGGCTTTCATTGATGATCTCGTCCGTGCCGGATTCGATCAGACGCTCCTGGCGTATCGCGACGGTCTGTGGAATCACGGAGGACGCGGATGAGGGCCACGGTGGTCACCCTGGCGACGGTTGCGGTGGGTGTCGGTCTCTGGTTGACCGTCACAGGGTTGCGTCCGCGAACGGTCGTGGCTCGGCCTGCGGTTCAGCTCAGGCTTGCCGAACAGTTTGGCCTACTGCCTGGCGGTCGACTCCACGCCGAACGACACATGCTCGCTGGCGCGCTGCTGGTCGGGGTGGTCTGTGGCCTGATCACCGGATGGTATTCCTTTGCGGTCATGTTGCCGGTCGCCGCTGTGGGCCTTCCCGCGCTCTTTCGCCGAACAGCGTCGTCCGTCGAAGTCGAGCGGTTGGCCGATCTCACAGCATGGGTGCGCAGCCTCGTCGGAGTGCTGTCAGGCGGCGCGGTCGGACTCGAACAGGCCATCCGTGCGACCGTGCCCGCGGCGCCTGTGTCGGTACGTCCAGGAATAGCGCGGATCGTCGCCCGTCTGGAAGCGCAACAGCCGATCAAGGGGGCTTTGCGCCGGTGGGCGGATGAGATGTGCGACTACTCCGCGGATCTGATCGCCGCGGCGTTGATTCTCGAATCGGATAACCGTACCGGCGCTATCTGCCCCGCATTGCGCCAATTGGCCGGTTCGCTCGCCGCTCAGGCGAAAGCGCGGCGCGAGATCGAAACGGAACGGGCCAGTGGTCGAGCGAGCGTCCGATGGGTCACCATTGTCACCTTGGCCGTTATCGCTGGTGCTTCCACCACGGGTTACCTCGATGGATACGGCACCCCGAGCGGGCAAGTCATCGCCCTCATCCTCTTCGCGGCCTATGTCGGTTGTTTGATCTGGATGCGCCGGATCTCCATGGGGCGACCCGTTCCCAGATTCCTGTCATCCGATGAGGGGGTGCCATGAGCGGGCTGATCCCTCTCGGCTGCGGGGCGGTGTGCGGCGTCGGGCTCTTCGTCGTCATCCGGGAGTTCTTGCCCGGCCGGCCGCGCCTCGCCTCGGCGCTCACCCGCCTCTCCGCCAATGGACAGTCACCGCCGGACCCGGTTCTGGCTCACGGGCTGGTAGGCATCATCGGCGTGCGGGCGCGCAGGTTCGTGCCGGTCTCTGTGCTCAGGCGGGCGGGTCCAGCCGACTCCGACCTTGAGCTGATCGGCAAGTCGGCCACCAGGCACGCAGGTGAGAAGGCCCTGGCGGCGCTCACCGCGCTGATCGCGGTACCGGCGGTCACGGTTTGCGCCGTTGCCCTCGGCGTTTCCGTCGATGTTCCCATCCCTGCGGGCGTCTGCCTGATGCTGGCCCTGGCCGCGTGGTTCGCACCGGATCTCGCCGCAAAGGCGAGCGCCCGGCGGGCCCGGCAGACGTTCGCGCGTGCGGTCAGCACTTATCTCGAACTGCTTGCGATCGAACGGATTTCGGGGGCGGGTGCGACACAGGCAACCTTCGGGGCAGCGACGGTCGCGCGGTCTTGGCCGTTCCGTCGGATCCATGAGGCGCTGGAACGCGGACGTTGGGAGGGTGTTCCTCCCTGGCAAGCCCTACGCATGCTGGCGACCGACCTGGACGTCCCGGAGCTGCGGGATGCTGCGGACATCCTGGAGTTGGCGGGTACCGCGGGATCAGCCATCCACGAGCAGCTGCAGTCCCGGGCGGCCGCGATGCGCGACGCCCAGCTGGATGTCGAGCAGCAGTTGGCGCACGACGCAACCGTGCGCATGGCAATTCCAGGCACCCTGACAGTTCTGGTCTATTTTCTCATGCTCATCTACCCCATGTTGTCGCAGATGCTCCGTGGCTGAGTACGGCTGCGACTTCCTGTCACACGAAGCAAGCGAAGCCCATTTGTCATGGATAACCCCAGGAGGAGAAGTGATGCTGCACCAGTTAGCCGCCAGAGTTCACTCCCGTGCCGTGATCGGCCGTGAAGTCTGGAGAAAGCGCCTGGCCCGCCGCCATGAGGACGATGGGTTGGAGTCCATCGAAGTAGTCGTGCTGTCGGTGGTTGCCCTCGGCATAGTCATTGCGTTGGGCGCTGCGATCAAGGCTCTGGTACTCAAGTATCAGGCCCAGCTGGGGTGATCCGGGTGGACCTGGACGGCAACCGGCCGCGACGCCCAGAGGCGGCCGATGCGGGTGTTGCCGCGATCGAAGGCGTGATCCTCTACCCGCTCGTCATCCTGCTGGTGTTCCTCGTCGTTCAGGGCGTGCTCTACTTCCACGCGCAGAACATCGCGCAAAGCGTGGCCAACAGCGCGGTGCAGCGTGTGCGTATTGAGAACGGCTCCATACGAGAGGGGCACGACGAAGCCGACCGTCGCCTTGATGCGGCGGGTCGTGCCTTTGCCGCTACCGAGGTGAGTATCGCCCGTGATCGCCAGACCGCCTCGGTGACTGTCTCGGGCCAGGCGCCGTCGATCATCCCGGGGGTGCGCGGGCTCAGGGTGAGCCGGACAGCTACCGGGCCGGTGGAGCGACTCACTGATTCGGGATCGCCATGAGCCTTCGACAACAGCACTCGGATCGCGGTGACACCGCGATCAACACGGTGGTGATCGTGCCGGCACTCCTGCTGGTCGGCTTGCTCCTTCTCTTCGGTGGACGGACCGTCCGAGCGCAGGGAATGGTGCAATCGGCAGCGAACGAGGCTGCGCGCGCGGCCTCGATCAGCCGGGCCGTCTCTGTCGGCCGTGCGCAGGCGGACTCGACCGCTCGATCCACCTTGGCCAATGCGGGCGCAGCATGTACCCAGACCTCGGTGCGATCCGACGTGGCGGCGATTGCCGGACCCGTCGGGAGGGTCGGCACCGTATCTGTCACAGTGACCTGCACAGTGCCGCTCGGGGACCTCGGCCTCTTGGGAGCCCCAGGCACGCGGACCTTCTCCGCGACCGGGCGGTCCGTGGTCGATGCCTACCGGGAACGGCCATGACACCGAAAGCCCCGCGGTTGCTCCGCGGCCTAGGAGCTGCGGTCCTCCTTGCCCTGCTACTCATCGGGATTCCCGCCGGGTTGTGGGCCTTCGGGGCGCATCCCGATGTCGGTGACCTGTCCTGGGGTCGACTGCTTTCCATACTTACGCACCCTGATGCCACCGGTTCAGTGCTGCGAGGGCTGGTCACCGTGACCGGTTGGCTCGCCTGGCTCACCTTCGCCGTGGCGGTCTCTTGCGAGATCCCAGCGGCGCTGCGTGGCGTTCCGGCTCGGCGGCTGCGCGGGCTCGGCACCCAGCAGCGGGTGGCGGCCACGTTGATCGGTGCGGTACTGGCGATGGGGGCCTTCGGACCGGCGAATGCGAGCGTCCAGTCGGGGTCATCTCCCGGGTCGGCCGGGTCGCCCGTGTCCGTCGCGGATGTGGTGGGTTTCCGGCCCGTCATGCTCCCTGCGGTCGTGCCGCCAGCACCGGAGATGACCTCGGTGACAGGTGTCCAGGCGGGCGCGCTTGCGTCAGCTGAACGGGCGGCCCGCTCGACGTACACGGTTCTTGCGGGTGACTCGCTGTGGCGGATAGCGGAACAGTCGCTTGGCGACGGCACGCGGTACCGGGAGATCGCGGAGCTCAACTATGGGCGGTTGCAGCCCGATGGGCACGCCCTCGATCACACCCACTGGATTGAGCCGGGGTGGGTGTTGGTGATGCCCGATGTGTCCGTGGGGGCCGTCGGCACAGTGGGTGGTTCACCCGTAGTCACGTCCACAGCCGCGGCACCGCATGGGGTGACCGGGCACATCGTGCGCCCGGGCGAGAACCTGTCCGTCATCGCCCAAGGACTCTTGGGAGATCAAACGCGCTATCCCGAACTTCTTGCCGCGACCGGTGACCTGACGCAACCCGATGGGCGTCGGCTCACTGATCCAGACAATATCCGACCAGGGTGGACGATACTTGCTCCGGCTGCTCCGGCTGCTCCGGCTGCTCCGGCTGCTCCGGCTGCTCCGGCTGCTCCGGCTGCTCCGGCTGCTCCGGCTGCTCCGGCTGCTCCGGCTGCTCCGGCTGCTCCGGCTGCTCCGCCGTCGGCCTCGGTGGCGCCGGGTGGTGCGAGCGGACGATCCACGGATTCCCGGGACGGTCTCGATGAACAACAGGCGGTGCCGATCAGCACTGCAGGGGGCATTGGTGCACTTCTCGCTGCCGGAATCTTGGCCCTGGTCGCTGCCCACCGGATGCGCCAGCGGCGGCAGCGTCCGGTCGGCACGCGGATCGCGATGCCCTCGCCGGAGTCAGTAGGGGCGAAGTGGGAGGCGGAACTCAGGGGTGTTGAGGACGAGTTGGGCCGAGCGGCCCTCGACCGCGTCCTCCGGTTACTTGCCGACTGGCATCAGGAACAGGGCCTCACAATCCCCACGCTCACCGCGGCCCGTCTTCGTTCCGACCACTACGTGGAGCTCTACTTCGCTGAGCCGACAGAGCTCCCGGCACCGTGGCTTGGCGGCAACAACCGTCGACTGTGGCAGTTTCGTGCGCACGACTTGGCAGCCGTGGAGAACGAGTCCTTGGCTGGGGCTCCCTACCCGACGCTGGTCACCGTCGGGCAAGACCTTGACGGCGCCCATGTGCTGGTGGACCTGGAGTATGCGGGTTTCCTCGACATCCGGGGTGAAAGTAGGGACGCCCAATCGGTACTGGCCGCATTGGCGAACGAACTCACGACCAGCCCGTGGGCTGATGACCTCCAGGTCACAGTGGTGGGTGTCCTACCCGGGGTGACCGACATCGGTCGCACCGGACGCATCCGGTATGTTCACGACCTGCGCGAGGTTCTCCACGAGCTTCGAGCGCGAGCGGAAGACGTGCACCACGCCCTCCACGACGCGGGCGCACAGTCGGTGGCTCAAGCGCGTGGTTGGGGGACGGCGCCCGAGGCTTGGACGCCCGAGGTCATCCTGCTCGGCGAAGAGGTCGACGCGCCGTCGTGGACCGAGCTTGAGGCGGTCGTCAGCACAGCGCCCGGCGTGGGAGTCGCGGTAGTCACCTTGGGTGGGCACAACGGCGAATGGGCTATCGATCTTGCTGCCGGTGAATCCGACGGGGGAGTGCTGCTGCCCGCGCGGCTCGCCATCCGACCGCAACGGCTCAGTCCCGAAGATCTGGGCCGCGCGGAGGAACTGCTGGCCGACGTAGAGTCCGTGGCTGGCCCGCAGTGGGCCCAGCGGCTCGCCGCCGTCGACATCGAGCCGTCCCTGTCCCTCGCGGAACCGCACGCGTGGGCCGATGGGACCTCCCACGTCGATGGAACCACCCCGAACGACGCCGTCCTCCCCGCCGAAGTGGCGCGCGCGGCTGAAGGGCCGCATACATCCGACGGAGAACCGATCACCGGTGAGGCCTGGGCCTGGGAGCGGGCGAAACAGGCCAACGACGACACAGCATCTACCCGTGAGCTCCCCGTGGCGGAAGACCTGGCTGACGAAACCCGTCGCCGACCACCGGATCCGGATGCCGAGGTGGGGACCCCGACCGGGCCGGTGCTGCGCGTGTTGGGACCGATCGAGTTGACAGTTGCCTCAGAAATTCCAATGCCCCCGAGCCACCAACGGCAAGCAACAGAACTCATCGCATTCCTGGCCTTCCACCCCGGCGCCACCGGTGCGCATATCTCCGCGGCACTGTGGCCGACGCGCGACCCTAATCTCGCAACCCGACGCTCAGCGGTATCCAGAGCCAGGAGATGGCTCGGCACAGGAGCCGATGGGCACGAATACCTGCCGCGCTACTGGGGCACGGGTGAAGGCGCCGTCGACAAGCACGAGGACACCGGATACCGCCTGCGGGATGTCACCACCGACTGGGCGCAGTTCGTCTCCCTCATCGGCCCGGATGTGACCCAGACACCGCTGAGCGACCTCGACCGTGCGTTGAGCCTGGTCCGTGGTCGGGCCTTCGAGGATGCACCCCCACGCAAGTACGTGTGGGCCGAACGGTGGTCCCAGGAGATGACAGCAGGCATCATCGACGTCGCGCACGAGGTCGCGCGACGGGCGCTCGCCGAGAGAAACCTGCCACTCGCACGACGAGCAGCCAGGATCGGCCGGATCGTCGACGTGGGGGATGAACGGATGTGGCGGGACGCGATCCGGATCGAATGGGCGGCGGGCCAGGTGGATGCCGTACACCGACTCGCCGAGCAGCTCCGCGACCACCTCGAAACGCTCGACCTCGAGGCTGACCCCGCAACTGAAGACCTCCTCACCACCGTCGATCAGCTCATCTTCGAACGCAAGCAGCTCCGGCAACGAAGGGGTCTGGCGCAGGCCTCACCACAGTGACACCCCAAGCACCAAGTAGAAGCCGACGACGAGCGGAGGCCCGAACGCCATCGCCTCCCGTCGGCCACGCACCAATCGAGCCAAAGCAACCGGCAAGGCAATCACATACGGGATCACCAACAGCCAGAAAACCTCGGCCCAACCCAGCCAACCAAGGATGAGGGCGAGCACAGCTGCCAGGCGAACATCCCCCAGCCCGGTGCCACCGACCACCCACTTGACGCCGAACACCCCGGCAAAGGCCACAGCAGCGAGCACCGCGCGGCCGAACCGTGGCCAGTCATCCGCCACCCAGGCGCCCACCCCCAACGCGATGCAACAAAGCAACCCAGCCGATCGAACCAGCACAGTCGGAATCCGATGGCAGTCCGCATCGATGACCGCACACGCCGAAACCAGCGGCGCCAACACGATCAGGGCCACCACGAAGCACTCACCGACAGCCGCCCCCCGGTTAGCCGGATCCGCCGCCATGGACGATCGGCTCAAAGCGACCATCGTCACAAGCCAAGCGAGGCAGGTAGTGGTTGCGATGGCTACAGCGTTCTCTCGCAAGAGAACACCTACGGGTGCCCGGTCCGCAACGAGCCGCCCTCTCGTCCCGGACCCGCGGACACCAGCCGCCCGGTCCGCAGCCAGTTCCTCGCCCGCCCCGAGCTTTCCGATCACCTCAGCTCCGCAGCCGCCGGTAATGCTCGATGAGCGCACGGGTGGACGGGTCCTGGGCGGCGATCGCATCGGTGTCGCCGGCCACCGCCGGAGCGATTTCGGTAGCCAGCTTCTTGCCGAGCTCCACCCCCCATTGGTCGAAGGAGTCGATGCCCCACACGACACCCTGCACAAAGGTGATGTGCTCATAGAGCGCAATGAGCTGGCCGAGGACCGATGGGGACAAGGTCGGGGCGAGGATCGACGTCGTCGGCCGATTGCCCGTGAAGACCCGGGCCGGCACGACGGCCTCCGGTGTGCCCTCAGCGCGCACCTCATCGGCCGTCTTCCCGAAGGCCAGGGCTCGGGTCTGCGCGAAGAAGTTCGCCAAGAACAACCCGTGGACATCGGTGTCCTGCGCCGGCCCCCCCACGGCGGCCCGGTCGACCAACGGATGCGCCGGATTGGCCACCGCGATGAAGTCCGCCGGAATGAGCCGCGTGCCCTGGTGGATGAGCTGGTAGAACGCATGCTGGCCATTGGTGCCGGGTTCACCCCAGAAGACTTCGCCAGTCGTCGTCGTCACGGGGGAGCCGTCCCAGCGCACCGATTTGCCGTTCGACTCCATGGTCAACTGCTGCAAATAGGCCGGGAATCGATGCAGATACTGCGCATACGGCAGGACGGCGTGGGTATGGGCGTCGAGGAAGTTCACGTACCAGACGTTGAGCAACCCCATGAGCACCGGCACGTTCCGGTCCAGGGGAGTCGTCCGGAAGTGTTCGTCGACGGCGTGGAAGCCGTCGAGTAACTCCCTGAACCCCTGAGGACCGATCGCGATGGCGACGCAGGTACCGATGGCGGAGTCCACCGAGTAGCGACCGCCCACCCAGTCCCAGAACCCGAAGGCGTTCGCCGGATCTATCCCGAAGGCCGCCACCTTGTCCAGAGCTGTCGACACGGCGACGAAATGCCGTGCGACAGCGGCCTGGCGTTCGTCATCGCTGTCGTCGATCGCCCTGGCGTCCAGCAGCGACGACCACAGCCAGTCCCGTGCGAGGCGGGCGTTCGTCAGCGTTTCAAGTGTGCTGAAGGTCTTTGAGGCGACGATGAACAAGGTGGTGCGAGGGTCGAGGCCGGCCAGACTCTCGGCGATGTCGGCCGGGTCGATGTTGGAGACGAACCGGACTTCGAGGTCCGGTGTCTTGTAAGGCAGCAGTGCCTCATAGGCGAGGACCGGGCCGAGGTCCGAGCCCCCGATGCCGATGTTCACAACGGTGCGAACACGCTCGCCGGTAATGCCCGTCCAGTCGCCGGAACGGACGCGGTCGGCGAAGGTGAACATCTTGGTGAGTTCGGTGTGGACATCGGCCACCACATCTTGGCCGTCGACGACGAGGGTGGTGTCCTGAGGCAGTCGTAGGGCCGTGTGCAGGACGGCCCGGTCCTCGGTGGTGTTGATATGTTCGCCACCGAACATCGCACGCATCCGCGCGGGCAGGTCGATGTCTTTGGCGAGTTCGATCAGGAGGTCGAGGGTCTGCCCGGTGATGAGGTTCTTCGACATGTCGACATGGAGATCTGCGGCGTCGAAAGTCAGCCGTTCCGCCCGTGCTGCATCGGCATCGAACCAACCGCGCAGATCAGGGACGAGCCCGTCCCGGTGGGCGAGTAAGCCCCGCCAGGCTGCTGTAGTGGTGGCATCGATCGGGGTTGCACTCACGATAGACCTCGCTGTGTCGGATGGTGGTGTCCGCCTCCACCGTAGGGGGTTGGTGGCTTCGTCGGTTCTTCGAACCGGGTAGCGGCGGCGGTCAGGGCGGCGACAGCTTCTGTGATTGACACCAGATGCGGCCGGTCGCCGGGGTAGGAGAGTGTGAGTGCGAGCGTCGTGCGGGGCCAATGAGGGACGCGGCACGCGACGGCGACCGTCGTCGTTCCCGGGGCGGCTTGGCCGGTGGTCGGGCGGTCGACAGTGAAGCCACATCTGCGGGTCGCTTCGACCTCATGGAGCGCATTTTCGATGGCGACGATCGACGGCCGGGTGATCGGTGCCCCGTGCCTTGCCCGGGAGGTCGCCGGGTCGAGTGCTGCCCGCAGATCGTCTGGCGCCATCCCGGCCAGCAGTGCGCGGCCCACAGCGGTAGCGACAAGCTCGATTCCGGTGGCGCCCGGAACAGCACCCACCCCAGCCTCGGTGTCGGCTGAGGTGCTTCGCCCCGGCGGGTCTGCCCGCGCTACCCGGAGCACTCCGACCGGGCTGGACATCTCCGCACTGACCGATTCGCCAGCGGCCTCGGCAGCCTGCGCGATCAGCGGCCCGAGACTGTCCTGGACCGCGCGTTGAGCCGCCACTCCGAGCGGGATCAAGCGCACACTCAAGGAGTATCGGTGCCGCTCGTTGCGGTGCACATAGCCCAGTTCGAGCAAGGTTTGCAGGATGCGATGGACGGTCGGCAGCGGCAGCCCGATAGCGGCCGCTATCTCACTCACACCGGTGTCAGTTCCGCGTGCGGCCATATACTCCAGAGTTTCGAAGGTCCGTCCGACCGACTGGATGGTGCTGGTCATCGCGATCACGCTCCTGCTGGGAGGCGTCCTGCGGGATAAGACAGTCTACGAAACAAATCAGCCTGTTTAGTGGGAGGTGGGGCGATGGTGCGTGATGTCGGTCATGTCGTGGTGGCCTGCGACAAGTTCGGGGGCACACTCACCTCGCAGCAGGCCGCCGAGGCGATCCGCCGTGGGTTGGCAGCCGCCGGGCGGACCGTGCGTATCGTTCCGGTCGCCGACGGCGGGGACGGCACGGTGGCTGCCGCTCTCCGGGCCGGATTCACACCCGTGCCGGTAGCCGTCCGGGGGCCGACTCACTTACCGTTGCGGACCGCCTACGCGGTGCGCGGGACGCGGGCCGTCATCGAGTTGGCGGACGCCTGCGGCCTCTCCCGGTTGCCGGACGGCGCCCTCGAGCCGCTGCGGTCCTCCAGCCACGGGCTGGGTGACGTGATCGCTGCCGCGGTCCGGGCCGGCTATCGCGACCTCCTGGTGGGGTTGGGCGGTTCCGCGAGCAGCGATGGTGGCGCTGGGATGCTCGCCGCACTGGGCGCCACGACTTACACCGCCTCCGGTGATGAGATCCGCCCCGGGGGTGGCGAACTGATCTGGGCCGATCGTCTCGACCTCGGCGGGCTGCTCCCTGAGCTGGCTCGGACGTCCGTCGTGATAGCCGCCGACGTGGACAACCCGCTGCTGGGACAGGCCGGTGCGGTCGCTGTCTACGGCCGACAGAAGGGCGTGATCTCCGCAGGGGTAGCAGACCGTCTTGAACGGGGACTGGCGAACTGGGCCGATGTGGTCGATGCCGCTCTCGGGACGCAGGTGGGGGTTTGGTCGGACAGACCACATCCCGACCCGCGAAATGCGGCGGGTGCGGGCGCAGCCGGAGGAGTGGGTTTCGCGGCGCTCGCGGTGCTCGGCGCGAGCTTGCGGCCGGGCATCGAGGCGGTCCTGGACCTGTCCGGTCGGGATGTCTTCACGGGCGCGGCCTTGGTGATCGCCGGGGAGGGGCGAGTGGACGGGCAGACGCTGCGGGGCAAGGCGGCGATGGGTGTCGCCCGTGCTGCGCATGCCGCCGGGGCTCCGTGTGTCGTGGTCTGCGGGCAGCGGGATCTGACGGAAGTCGAGGCGCGGTCGGCCGGGTTCGCCCAGGTGGCGGCGTTGACCGATCTTGAAGCTGATGTGCGGGTGTGCCAGGCGCAGGCTGGGCCGCTGCTGGCGCGCTTGGTCCAGGGGGTTGCTGAGCGGTGGCTCGAAGCGCCCCAATGACGAATCGCGGGGCAACCCGGTGGGTGCCCCGCGATTTCGGTGTCAGCCGTTGACTATGCCGCGGCGTTCCGGCGGCGGATCAGGAAGATACCCGCGCCGGTCAGGGCGAGTGCCAGTGCCGACAGGCCGGCTACGGAGGCGCCGGTGAAGGCGAGCCGGTTGCCCTGCTCGGTGGCGGGCGCCGGAGTCGTCGTCCCGGGGGTGCTCGGGTCGACTGTCGGCGGCGTGACGGATCCCTTTTCGGTGATGGTCAGCGTCGCGGGCTGGGAGGTGGCGCTGCCGAGGGGGTTGGTGAACACCGCCCGGAACTGGTGGCCGCTCAGAGCCGGGAGTGCGGCGACGTCGAGGGTCGTGGTGGTCGCGCCGGCCAGGTCGGCCCACGTGGTTCCGTCGGTCGACTCCTGCCACTGGATGGTCGGCTCCTCATCACCGGTGCCGGCCGTCTCGAAGGTGACCTGCTGGCCGTCAGTCAGCTCATCCTTCGTCAGGGTGACGCTGGTCGGGTCGAGCGTCACGACGGGTGCGCTGCCGTACTGGTAGCCCTTGGTGTAGGTGTTGCTCTGCTTGGCGAAGACGGAGCCCCAGAAGTTGGTGCCCGCCACCACATCCACCTTGCCGGAAGCATGGGCGGAGACCGTGCCGCGTACTGCGGTCGTGGAGACGTAGGACACGTCGGTGGCGTTCACGCCGTCCACCTGGAGGAACGGCACTGGCTCGTAGGCGAGGGTCGGAACCTTCTTCGCCGGGCTGGCCGCGCCGACGGTGCCATAGGCGCCCCAGCCGTACAGGTGGTCATCCGCGGTGCGCAGGACGGGCGCGACGCCGTCCCCGGTGAGCTGAGTGATGACCCTCCCACCGAGGGCGGACAGGTCAACGGCCATGGGGGTTGCCGTCGAGGTGACGGAGTCGAGGCCCAAGGTGTTACTGAGTGTGGCCGTGCCCCAGGAGTAAACCTTGCCGTCGGAGGTCAACGCCGTGGTGGTGTAGGCGTTGGCGTTCATCTGCACCACGTTCTTACCGGCCAGCGGTCCGGTCGCGTTGATCTTCACCGGCTGGTTGACCTGCAGGGTGGTGGTGGTGCTGCCGTTCCCCAGATTCAGGTGGTCGTTGCTGCCCCAGGAGTAGAGACCGCCGTCGGCGGTTGTCGCGAACATTGCTTTGTAGCCGGCCCAGACCGCGGTGACCTTCTTGCCGGTCAGCTCTCCACCCACCTTCGCGGGAGTGAACTGGTAAACGGTCTGGGAGTCGGCCGTGCCCACCGGACCCTCGCCCCAGCCGTACAGCACGCCGTCGGAGTCGATGGCGTAGCGAATGCCGTAGGAGGTGCTTCGCCGTGCACTGGTCACGCTGACGATCTGCTTGCCGGTCAGTTCGCCGCCCACGAGCACCGGCACTGATGATCCGCCATTGTTGTTGTCGCCGAGCATCGAGGTGCCCCAGACGTAAAGCTTGCCGTCATCGGTGATTGCGGCGGCCTGGTTGTTCTCGGAATCGATCTTCACGACCTTCTTGCCGGCGAGCGGGCCACTGTCGCTGATGGAGGTGGGGTTGCGGACGGCGGTATCGGGGTCGCCGTCGCCCAATGTGGAGCTCTTGGCACCCCAGCTGTAAACCTTGCCTTCATCGCTCAGGGCCAAGAAGTTCCAGGTTCCGGCCTGGACCTGGACGATCTTGTGGGTGCCGACGGCACTGGTGTCGATCTTGGCGGGTTGTCCAAGGCCCGGATAGTCACCACTGAAGTAGCCAGCGTGCGTCCAGGCGTATACCGATCCATCCGAAAGCAGGGCGACTGAGCTCGGTCCTGAGCTGGCATCAAAATCAGTGATCGTGGGATACGGGTCAATCGCGACGGTGATCTCATTCCCGCCGGCGGTCGGTCCTTGGGCTGGGGTGACCTCACCAGCAGCCTGTGCTGCTCCGCCGCAGGCCAGCGCCGTTACCACACCAGCAGCCAGCGCCGTGGTGGTCAGTCGACGTGTGGTCGAAGGGTGTGTGCTCACGGGATTCCTCACATTATTCGAGTGCATTGTTCGACCGAATCTCCACGCATGTACTCGCGCATTCCGTTCGTGTGAGGAGAAACCGCGGCAGGCGTCCAAGTCAGTCGTTCAATAGGGGCACTCCTGCGCCCGTGAAGTGATGACGAGCCGCATAAGTGGCGTGTGTCACACTGCTATTCTCCGTCGGCTATCTGCGGCTTTTGTAAGCGTTTGGTAGGGGGTGAAATCAGCGCCGCCGACGATCGCGGGCGGCCCGGTTGAAGCAGAGCGTCGGCGCCTGATCGACGCGTAGGGTCGACTCGTGGGTGCAGCCGGGACAAGCGTGCGGGTGGACGTGTGGCTGTGGGCGGTTCGGCTGTACAAGAGCCGGTCACAGTCCACAGTCGCGGTTCGAGCGGGCCATGTGCGGGTGAATGGGGAGCGGGCGAAACCGGCAACCCCGGTGCGGATCGGGGATCGGGTCGTGGTGCGGGGCGGTCTCGGCGAGCGGGTCTTGGTGGTCGCGACACTGCTGTCGAAGCGGGTGAGCGCGCCGCTGGCGGCAACGGCCGTGATCGACCACAGCCCGCCACCACCCCCACGCGAGCTGGCCGTCGCGCGTCGCGACCGAGGCGCGGGGAGGCCCACCAAACGAGACCGCCGCGAACTTGAACGCCTGCGCGGCCGGGCCGCCAAGCGGTGAGTGCGGACCGGCGCCCCGCTCTCGTGGCCGGTTCGTCGGCCGATCGATGACGTCAGGTCTCGAGACCGGAGTCTTCCTCGCGCAGGCGTGGCACGGTCCGCAGCGTCGGGCGTAGGCCGGCCTTATTCGCGTAGAAGGACCGGATCTCGTCCATATCCGCCTTGACGTCACCGGTGAGCGGGACGCGGGGTCCGAGGCCCGTCGTCATCGTGGTGCGGTCGACGTATCCGAGGGTCAGCGGCAGCCCGGTCTCGCGGGCGATCCGGTAGAAGCCCGACTTCCAATGGGTTGCGTGGCCGCGGGTTCCCTCGGGGGTGACGACGAGTGAGAAGGCATCGTCGGCTTGTATCCGAGCGACCACCTCGGCCACCACCCCGCCCGCATTGGCACGGTTCACCGGGATGCCGCCGAGGGCGCGCATGATCGGCCCGGCAGGACCCTTGAAGAGCGAGTCCTTGCCCAGCCAGCCGACTTTCAGTCCCGCCTCCCAGGCGATGGCGAGCATGAGGACGAAGTCCCAGTTCGAGGTATGGGGCGCCCCGATGAGGATGGATGGTCCCGCAGGTTGCGGTTCGGACAGCAGTGTCCAGCGGGACAGTCGCCAGTACAGGCGCGCGAGGGCGCGGCGCATCAGCGGGCGGCAAACAGGCGGTGGGTCATGGGGCAACTCTAATGACGTCTCGCAGGGCGCTGATGACGTCTCGTGGGACGCGGGGTGGCGGTCGGTTGGGCCGTTGGGCCTTCCGGCGGCGGACGAGATGCGTCCCGATATCGGGTCGGCGTCGGCGTGGAAGGGGTCCAGTCGTGCCCGCCGCTGCGCGAGTTGAGTCGCTTGCGCTCAAGTTTCGCTCTCAGCGAGTTGCGCCGCTCACGCTCAAGGTTCTAAGTTGAGTGCAGACGACTCAATCTCGTTCGCACCAGGCTCCGACCCGGCGCAACACCACTCAACGCAGCATCAACGGAGGCACCACACATGGCACGAGCAGTCGGCATCGACCTGGGCACCACCAACTCGGTGGTCACCGTCCTGGAGGGCGGCGAGCCCACCGTGATCGCCAACGCCGAGGGGTCGCGCACGACGCCGTCGGTCGTTGCATTCTCCAAGACCGGTGAGGTCTTGGTCGGGGAGGTCGCCAAGCGGCAGGCCGTCACCAACGTGGACCGCACCATCAGCTCCGTCAAGCGTCACATGGGTACGGACTGGTCGGTCACCATCGACGACAAGAAGTACAACGCGCAGGAGATCTCCGCCCGCATCCTGGGCAAGCTCAAGCGCGACGCCGAGGAATACCTGGGTGCCCCCGTCACCGATGCGGTCATTACCGTCCCGGCCTACTTCAACGACGCCGAGCGTCAGGCCACCAAGGACGCCGGGCAGATCGCGGGGCTGAACGTCACCCGCATCGTCAACGAGCCCACCGCCGCAGCGCTGGCCTACGGCCTGGAGAAGGGCAAGGAGGATGAGCTGATCCTGGTCTTCGACCTGGGCGGCGGAACCTTCGACGTCTCCCTGCTGGAGGTCGGCAAGGACGAGGACGAGTTCTCCACCATTCAGGTGCGGGCCACCTCCGGTGACAACCGTCTGGGCGGCGACGACTGGGACAACCGGATCGTCGAACACCTCATCAAGCAGGTGAAGAACTCCTCGGGTGTCGACCTGTCCAAGGACAAGATCGCCCTCCAGCGGCTGCGTGAGGCCGCCGAGCAGGCCAAGAAGGAACTGTCCTCGGCCGCGAGCACCACGATCTCGATGCAGTACCTGTCCATGAGCGAGAACGGACCCATCCACCTGGATGAGAAGCTGACCCGCGCTCAGTTCCAGCAGATGACGCAGGACCTGCTCGACCGCACCAAGGCGCCGTTCCACTCGGTCATCCGCGACGCCGGCATCTCGGTGTCGGACATCGACCACATCGTGCTCGTCGGTGGCTCCACACGGATGCCCGCCGTCACCGAGGTGATCAAGGAACTGACCGGCGGTCGCGAACCCAACAAGGGCGTCAACCCGGACGAGGTCGTGGCAGTCGGCGCCGCCTTGCAGGCCGGTGTGATCTCCGGCGACCGCAAGGACGTCCTGCTCATCGACGTCACCCCGTTGTCCCTCGGCATCGAGACCAAGGGTGGGGTGATGACGAAGCTGATCGAGCGCAACACGGCCATCCCGACCAAGCGGTCCGAGATCTTCTCGACTGCCGACGACAACCAGCCCTCGGTGCTGATCCAGGTCTTCCAGGGTGAGCGCGAGTTCGCTCGGGACAACAAGGGCCTGGGTACCTTCGAGCTGACCGGGATCGCCCCTGCGCCTCGCGGGATGCCGCAGATCGAGGTGACCTTCGACATCGATGCCAACGGCATCGTGCACGTCTCCGCGAAGGACCGGGGCACGGGCAAGGAGCAGTCGATGACGATCACCGGTGGCTCGGCGCTGCCGAAGGAGGACATCGACCGCATGGTCAAGGAGGCCGAGGAGCACGCGGCTGAGGACAAGAAGCGCCGCGAGGACGCCGAAACCCGGAACCAGGCGGAAGCTTTCGCCTACTCGACCGAAAAGCTGATCACGGATAACCGGGACAAGCTCCCCGCCGAGGTTGTCACCGAGGTCGAGGCCGATGTCGCCGCGGTCAAGTCGGCGCTGGAAGGCACGGACGCGGACGCGGTGAAGTCCGCCTACGAGAAACTGGGGGCTTCGTCCCAGAAGATCGGCCAGGCTCTGTATGCGGCGGGTGAGCAGGAGCAGGCAGCGGGCGACCATGCCGCCGCCGATGCCGACGCGGCGTCCGCAGCCGGCGCGACCTCGACTCCGGATGAGGACGTGGTGGACGCCGAGATCGTGGATGACGAGGACAGCAAGTGACCACCCCGGCACCCGGGTCTCCGGACGGACCGGACGGCCCGGAGCAGCCGTTCCAGTTCACGGATAAGCGCAAGGTGACTCCGGAGGGCGAGCGTGTCTCGCCCTCCGGGGCCTCCCCGGACGGCGACTCGACCGATCCGCTGGCCGGGCTGGATTTCGAGCCGACGGGCGCCGCGGGTGAGGACTCCGCGATCCTGGCCGCCAAAGCCGAGGCCGCCGAACACCTGGAAGCCCTGCAACGCGAACGTGCGAGCTTCACCAACTACCGCAACCGGGCGCTGCGCGACCAGGAGTCGGCGCGGACCCGCGGGATCGAAGATGTGCTGACCGGCCTGTTGCCGGTCCTGGACGACATCGATCGGGTACGACAGGCCGGTGACCTCGCAGGACCGTTCGCGGCCATCGTCGAGAAGCTCGACGGCAGCCTGACCAAATTCGGCATCGAGCGGTACGGGGCTGTCGGGGAAGAATTCGACCCCACGGTGCACGACGCTCTCATGCACCAGGCGGATCCCGAGGCCACGACTACGACCATCAAGGTGGTCATCGAGCCCGGTTACCGCATCGGTGACAAGGTCGTGCGGGCAGCACGCGTGTCGGTGGTAGGACCGGAGTAACCCGTGACCGGACAAGATTGGATGGAGAAGGACTTCTACGCCGCCCTGGGCGTCCCCAAGGACGCCGACGACGCCGCGATCAAGAAGGCCTATCGCAAGCTGGCGCGGACCTGGCACCCCGATCAGAACGCGGGGAACCCGGACGCGGAGGCGAAGTTCAAGGAGATCGGTGAGGCCTATGCCGTACTCTCCGACGCCGAGCAGCGCCAGCAGTACGACGCCATCCGGGCCATGGCCGGCGGTGGTGCGCGATTCGCCGCGGGTGGACCGGGCGGCGGCAACGGTGGCTTCGAAGACCTCTTCGGCGGCATGTTCGGTGCCGGCGGCGGTGGTCAGGGCGGCCGGGTGCGGTTCAACACCGGCGGCTACGGCGGCGACCAGGGTGGTTTCGAGGACATCCTGGCGGGAATGTTCGGTGGTGGCGGGGCGCCGCGACCACAGGCCGGAGCGGATATCGCTGCGACTACCACCCTGCCGTTCCGGCAGGCCGTGGAAGGCTCCACTGTCACCTTCACGGTGGACGGCCGCAATGTCACCACCAAGATCCCACCGGGAGTACGTGACGGGCAGAAGATCCGGCTGCGGGGCAAGGGCCGACCGGGTTCCGCCGGCGGGCCGGCCGGCGACCTGATCGTCACCGTAAAAGTCACCCCGCATGCGGTCTTCACTGCGGACGGAGCCAACCTGCGGCTCACTGTCCCGGTCACCTTCGCCGAGGCCGCACTGGGCGCCACGATCGAAGTCCCGACGCTCGACGGAGCCACGGTCAAGGTCAAGGTCCCGGCGGGCACCCCCTCGGGCCGCACCTTGCGGGTCAAGAACCGGGGTATCGAGAAGGCGAAGGGCTCCGGCGACCTGCTGGTCACTGTGGCGGTCAGCGTGCCGCAGAAGCTCTCGAAGGCGGCGCAGGCCGCCGTGGAGGCGTTCGCCGCCGAGACTGACGGTGTCGACGTGCGGGCCGACCTGGTCCGCCAGGCTGCTCTCTGACAGCCACCGGCCGGACCCGCACGGGTCCGGCCACCACTCCTGCCAGCCGCGACGACAGAAGGGGCCGATGATGAGCGATGACGATCCGATCCTCGTGATCTCCCAGGCGGCGGCGCTCGCCGGCATGCATCCGCAGACCCTACGGCAGTACGACCGCCTCGGCCTGGTTATACCCCGCAGGACACCGGGCCGGGGGCGCAGGTACTCCCGGCGCGATGTCGCCAAATTGCTGGAGATTCAGCGGCTGAGTCAGGATGAGGGCATCAACCTCGCCGGCATCATGCGCATCCTTGCGTTGGAGTCCAAGGTGGAGCGCCTGGAACGCAATCTTGCGGTTCTCGCGGCACGTGTCGAGCCTGGGGACCGGGTGTTCGCGGCAGCCAGTAGTGGGGATGTGGTCGTGGTGCCTCGGGGACGCCGGGTCCGTGCGGGTCAGGGGGAGTCGCCGACCGCTCGCGCGCTGGTCGTCTGGCGTCCTTCGCCTCGCCGCTGACTCGACGTCGGCCGGCCCACCATGGACGGCATCCACCGGGCCGCCACGATGGTCCGCCCGAACCGGCCCCCGCGTCAGCCGGCACGGCGCAGGTCGGCGAGCAGCGTGATCACCTGGCGGTGGGTGGCGGGCAATGGTGCTACCCGGGTCTGCGGGGCGAGCGCCTCGATACCGTGCGATTCGGCCACCCGGGTGATCGTTGCGCGAACCTCCTCGCTCACGCATGGCCCCGGATCGGCGTCGGTGAGGACAACGTAGACGCCATTGCCCAGCGTGGCCATCGGATGGCCGACCCCGAAGACCGCCATTAGCGCCTGGCCGACGACGGCCACCTCAGCCGGATCGATCCCATGTGCACGGGACGCGTCGATCACCAACAGGGCGTACCGATCGCCGGCGGCCACCAGGGAGCGGGCCGCATTGCCGTAAACTTCGGCCAGGCGTTCGATCAGGTACTGCGTCGTCCCCAGGCCTGAGACGGGATCATGGACCGCCGGCCGCACCGCCCACTCCTGCACGGTCGCCACCCACCCGGTCGCCACGACGCGCAGGATCTCGGCGCTGGGTGCACCACCGGCCGCCTGGTAGAGGCAGCCGATGTCGTCGATGGTCTCGCCGATGCCCACGCCGCCCAGGGCGCGGGCGTGGGCGAGCCGCTCGGCCGCTGCCGAGATTCCCCTTCCGGTGATGATCGCCCACACCAAGGCGTCCACCCCGGGGTGGTACCAATCGCTCGGGTGCAGCCAGACCGTCGCCTGGCTGATCTGTCGCCATCGTTCCCGGAGTTCGGCGGCCGATTGCGGCCCCTGGACGGGTGTTGGACCCACACAGATGAGACGGCCGAAGTGCATGAACATGACGCGCTCTTCGTCATCCGCACGGTGGCGATCCGCCCGCCTGGCCCTTTGCGTCCCGGCTTGCGAGGCCACCGATCCTGAGCTTCGATCACGCCGGGAATCCATGACCCGTCGGGCGGTGGGCGATGACACAACCGGAGACAGCCAAGTCGACGTTGAGCGACGCCGAACTCATCGCTGCCGTGCAGAGGGGGGATTCGGAAGCCTACGGGACGCTCTACGAGCGGCATGCCGGAGCCGCCCGCACGGTCGCCGGGCGTTATCTTGCTTCCGCTGATGCCGATGACGTCGTCGCCGACGCCTTCGCCCGAGTCCTCGCACTGTTGCAGGAGGGGCGTGGCCCGACGGTCGCCTTTCGCGCCTACCTGTTCACGGTGGTCCGTCGGATGTGTTACGACCTGGCCAGCCGAAGGCGTCGCGACTCACCCGTCACCGACCCCCGATCGGATCGCGGGACAGCCGAAGATCCGGCCTTGGCGAGATTCGAACGATCCGTGGTGACCCACGCGTTCAAGTCGCTTCCCGAACGCTGGCAGGCGGTGCTCTGGTACACCGAGGTCGAGGATCTGCCCCCGGCCCGGATCGCTCCACTTTTGGGCCTGACGGCCAATGGCGTCTCAGCGCTGAGCTACCGGGCCAGGGAAGGGTTGCGGCAGGCGTATCTGCAAGAGCATCTGCAGTCGGCGTCCGGGACGGCCTGCCGATCGGTGACGGCGCTTCTCGGCGGATATGTACGCGGTGGGGTTGCCCAGCGCGAGCAGATGATGATCGACGAGCATTTGATCACCTGTACGGCCTGCCGTGATGTCGTGGTCGAGTTGACGGACGTCTCCCACGGTATGCGCACGGTGATTGCCCCGCTGGTGCTCGGGACGGGCGCGATGGGTCTGGTCGGACGATCGCTGCCGTTGGCCGGCGGCGGAGCGGTCGGTGGTGGCTTGGGCGCCGTCGGGGGCTCGGTCGGTTCGGCGGGATTGACAGGGTCGGTGGCGACCGGATTGACCTCGACAGGCTTGGCGTCGGTCGGCACGGGGGCCGGATCCGCGGCCATGACCGGAGGAATCTCGACCGCGGCGACCGCCGGGGGGGCCTCCACCGCTCTCGGGGCGGGTGGTGCATCGGCGGTCTTCGGTGGGTTCGGTGTCGTGACCGGCGCGGGCACGGCCGTCGCTGGCCCGCTACCGTTGGCGACGGTGGCCGTCACGGTGGCGGCAGCGGCCGGCCTGGGGTTCGTCGGGGTGGTGGGAGCGCTCTCAGGTTCCACCACCACGCCGACGGTGATAGTGGCCGAGGCCGACCCGAGCCCAACGGTGACGGCTGCCCCGCCAGCGACCACGCCGACACCCACCGACCTTCCGGCTGACTCGGGTGGTGTCGCACCTGCGGTGCCGGTCGAGCCAGCGCCGGTGGCGGAACAGCCGGTCGACCCACCGAGCCCGGACGCCGTGTCGCCCGGGGTGACGCCGACTCCCGCGCAGGCCGACGAGCCCCCTCCAGGCGCGGACGTACCGAGCCCGGACGCTTCCGTGGACGTTTCCCTGCAGACGGTGACGATGGTCGCTCGGCGCCCCGTCGACCTGCACGTGGTGGCAGTGAACTCCGGTGATGCCGCTGCCGAAGGGGTCTGGGTGGATCTGCTGTTGCCGGCCGGGCTCGATGACGCCGAAACCAAGGTGTCGGTGGGCGGCACGGCTGTTCCCGGCGGTTTCCTCACCGATCCCGAATGTGCCCCCGGTATCGAACAGCCGGACGAGACCGAGATCGTGACCTGCTCGGTGGGCGCGCTTGCGGCACATGAGTCGCGTGACCTCGAAGTCGCCGTCACCGCCCGCCGGGGCGGTGAGTATGCGATCGAGGCCACGGTGCGCTCGCGTGGACATGATCCGGTGCGCAAACAACTGGGCGCCGTGCCGGTGTCGTACTTCGGTGCGCAGTTGCGGTCGGTGGACATCGCGGCGGTGCCTGTCGCGAATCCGGGGACTGCACTGGTGGAGATACCCATCCGCAATGTTGGGGACCGCAGTGCGGTGGGACCCCAGGTGACGATCAAGATGCCCCGCGGAGTGGCGCTGGTGGCCGACACCCAGGGCGAGCAGCAGGTGGGCGACTGGACCTGCACGTCCGGCCGCCGGGTGACGTGCGTGGCACCGCAGGGGCTGACGATCGATCCCGGCGAACGTGCCCTGTTGCGGTTCGAGCTAGCCACCGACGGTAGTCGGGCCGGCGGTATCGCCCAGCTCCACGTCGCGGCGACAGCCGCGGGTGCGCGCTCCGGCGGCAGCCGTCTGGTCAGATTGGCCGTGGAACGGCGCTGGGAGGGAGTGGGCGACATCGAGTTCACCAGCCGCTGTGTCGGCAAGGCGAACCGGGACCTGGAGGCAAGAGCAGTCCTCGTCAGCCGTGCCACCGTGCCGCAGACCGTTTGGCTGGAGACTGAATGGGGGCCGGGGGAACCGGTGGCCGCCAATGCTGGGCGGGACCGTGTGGCGGTGAGCAGCCGGGTCCCGGCGCGGACGGGTGCGCGGGATTGGGCCGGGACCGCCACGGTGGTGGTGACACGGACGTTCGCCAGGGTGACATACCGGCACGCCGTCACGGGGCGGTTCCCGGTGTTGACCTGCGGGTCCTCAGGGCCTGCTCAGGCCGAATAACTCGGTACGTATGTACCTAGAAAAGAGGCCGACCCGCCGGGTGTGGGCCGGCGGGTCGGCGGGTGTCGGCCAGCCAGGGGGGAGGGTCCGGCCGACACGGACGCTCTGCCGCGCCCGCACGCGCAGGGGGGCGCTGCGGGGGCCTGAGCGTCATGAAGGAGCATGCCAGTTTCCAGCCCCGCTGCCAAGGGTGCATGCGGATCTCTCACCCAATGAGACGCGGATCTCCGACTGTTTTGTCCGTTCTCAGACGGCGCCGTAGAGGCGATCGCCTGCGTCGCCGAGGCCGGGCACGATGTATGCCTTCTCATTGAGCCTGTCATCCACGGCCGCAACGACTACGTGGACCGACACCCGGTCGCCCACAGCCTGCTTGACCACCTCGATGCCCTCGGGAGCCGCCAGAAGGCACACGGCCGTCACATCGCGTGCCCCCCGCTCGACCATGTAGTCGATCGCCGCCACGAGAGTGCCACCGGTCGCGAGCATCGGGTCGAGCAGGAAGACATGGCGTCCCGTGAGATCTTCGGGGAGCCGGTTCGCGTAGGTGATCGCCTCCAGGGTCTCCTCGTCACGCTGCATCCCGAGGAAGCCGACTTCAGCCGTCGGAAGCAGTCTCGTCATGCCATCCAGCATGCCAAGCCCGGCTCGCAGAATTGGCACAACGAGCGGTCGTGGCTCGGCGAGTCGCACCCCCGTCGTCGTCGTGACCGGAGTCTCGATCTGCCGGGCTTCGATGCGCACGTCCCGAGTCGCCTCATAGGCGAGCAAAGTGACCAGCTCGTCCACTAGCAGTCTGAACGTCGGTGAGTCGGTGTTCTTGTTTCGCAGAACGGTGAGTTTGTGGGCGACCAGCGGGTGATCGGCGACGTGCAGGCGCATGCTGCCACCGTACCCGGCGTCCGCTGGTCGGACCGCCGGTAACCTGGCCCTTCGAGGCCTCGATGAGGGGAGGGCGCATGCCAGGAATCGACCTGTCGTGGGCGACTGGCGGCGGATTCCCACCCGCGACGTTGCCCGCCCGTGACCGACTCTGGGCCGAGCTCATGGGGGTGGCATTACATCAGGCCACCCACGCCTTGGATTCAGGGGACGTCCCGGTGGGGGCGCTCGTCGTCGGTGCGGACGGCTCGCTGCTGGGACTTGGCCGCAACCGGCGCGAAGAGTTGGGCGATCCGACCGCCCACGCTGAGATTCTCGCCCTTCGCCAGGCAGCCGCGTCGAGTGGCCAGTGGCGGTTGTCCGGCTGCACACTCGTGGTCACATTGGAGCCGTGCGCGATGTGCGCCGGTGCGGCGGTCGCTGCCCGCATCGACCGTTTGGTACTGGGCGCGTGGGATCCGAAGGCTGGGGCGACCGGCTCGGTGTGGGACTTGGTGCGGGACAACGCGGCACTCCATCGGATCGAGGTGGTCGCCGGCGTCCGGGCCGCCGAATGCGCGCAGGTCCTCCGGGACTTCTTCGCCCAGCAGCGCCGCGAAGCGTGACCAAAGTCACAGACAGCCGTACGTCCCGAAAAACCGGTCTAAAGGATGGCAGAATAGGGCCTTCATGGGTTGGCCATGGGGCCACTGAGGGATGTGAGGGGTCGATGCGGTGAACAGCGCAACCCTTGGTCGTGCCATGGCCGCAGCGAGCGACGATCGTTCATGAGGGTGACTCTGGTCACAGAGGGGACCTACCCGCTGACCGATGGCGGCGTGAGCACCTGGTGCGACCTCCTCATCCGCGGGTTGCCGCACGTCACTTTCGACATCGTGGCGCTCAGTGGAGTGGGCACCGAGCCCTCCCGATGGGATGCACCCTCGAATGCCGGCGTGCTCCTTCAGCATGGTGTCTGGGGGCGTCCACCTTCCTGGCGTCGCCGTCGTCGGGCGGCTTCTTTCGTGAACCCGCTCCAGCGCGAACTGCATTACTTCTGGCGGTCGGTGCTCAACCCGTTCCCGGACGCACAATCGGCCGGCCTGCGGGCGAGCCTGCGTCGGTTGATCGCGATGGACGACGAGACCGACATCGCTGCGTGCCTGGCCAATGCCGACTCGAGCCGTGCACTGGCGCAGGCGTGGAACGAGTTCGCCCAGGACCAGAAACTACCCAAGATGTCCGTGGCTGATGCCGTGGCGGTGGCCTCGATCGTCGACCGCACCTTGGCGCTGCTGAGTCTGCGTCCACCGGAAAGCGACCTCGTCCACGCCACCGCGAACGGACCGTGCGGATTGATCGGCCTGGCCGTGAAGTGGCGGCACGACACTCCGCTCATTCTCACCGAACACGGCATCTACCTGCGGGAGCAGTACATCGCACTGCGGCGGTCGGCGTTGAACTGGGTACAACGTCGCGCGGTCGCCACGTTCACCCGGGCCGTCTCCCGGATTGTCCTTCAGGAGGCCGACGCTATCTTCCCGGTCTCCGATTTCAATGGTGGCTGGGCCGTTCAACTGGGTGCCGCGCCGACCCGGGTCCACACCATCCGCAACGGTGTGGACGGCAGTGCCTACCGGCTGATCCGGACCGAACCCGAGGAGCCGACGATCGTTTTCGTCGGGCGGATCGACCCGCTGAAGGATCTCGACACCCTGATTCGTGCTCATGCGTTGGTGGTGAAGGCGCTGCCGCGCACCCAGTTGCGGATCTTCGGCCCCGTGCCCGCCGGCAATGAGAACTACGCAGCCGGGCTGCGAGCCTTGGTGGGTGAGTTGAGGACCGACCGGCTAGTGACGTTCGAAGGCGCCTGCGACGGTCGCGAGGCGCTGACCGCGGGCAGTCTCATCGCTTTGACCAGCGTCTCGGAAGGCCTGCCATTCACCTTGATCGAAGCGATGATGTGCGGTCGGGCGACCGTATCGACCGATGTCGGCGGAGTGCGTGAGTGCATCGATGCCGAACAGCGGGTCGGCCGGGTGGTACCACCCAAGCAGCCGCAGGCTTTCGCGGATGCCTGCATCCCGCTGCTGTCCTTCGCATCCAGGCGCCACCGCATGGGTGATCTGGCGGCGATGTGGGCGCGGGAGCGCTTCGACATCGAGGAGTTCACCACGGCATATGCGCTCGCCTACGAGAATGTAGCTCCGCTACGAAGCCGCCCATATATAGCGGAGGAGTCGGCGTGAGCGCCCGTCATCTGGCCCTGGACGCAGTGGCGCCTGAGGGCTCCGAGCACTCCTTGGAGTTCGACGGTCAGACCCGCGAACTTGTGGTCGGGATCGGGGCCGTCGACGAGCTGGATGTCGCGGCGGAGTTGGAGTCCAATGGGATCACCGATCACGGCTGTCGGCGGCATCTCAATCAGAGCCTCTTCACCGTGGCTGAGCGGGTCTTTCACCGTTCGGGTGGCGCGACGCGTTCGACGCCACAGGCTGTTCGCCGGGGCGGACAGGGCCTATCGGAGGCGTTCTGGCGGGCTGTCGTGCTCTTCGGTGGGGTGGCCCTCGCTGGCATGGTGATCGTCTGCCTGGGCGTGCAGCCTCCTGCCGTGGGGATCGCGACCGCCGTGACCTGGGTCGGTGGGAGCATCGTCGGTGCGGTCGTCTGGGCACACCGGAGTGCGGGCGATCTGGCTGGCGGGCTGCGTGCCGCCGGTCGCTGGGGCGCGATCATCATCGTGCTGACAGCGGTGGCTGTCGGGCTTTCGGCCCTGCGATGGCCATCGTGGTCCGCGTTGGCGGCAGGTGGTTTCGTGATCGGGCTACTGATCTACGGTGTCCTGGCAGCCGTGGCAATCGCGACCCCCCGGGTGGGTCGCTCTGCATGGGTCATGGCGGTCGGCGCGGGGTTGGCAGTCGCAGTGTGGTTCGCCGGCCTCAACCGGTCGATCGTCGTTGGGATCGCGGTGGTGGTTCTGGTTTTCCTCGGGATCGCGGTCGTGTCGGTGTGGCCGGAGGCGATCGCGGTTCGGTCGCTCACTCCTCCACGACCGTTCCGGGCAGATCTGGCAGCGGCCCTGCCGGCCGCGATTCAGTCACTGGTGCTTGCCGGCGGGCTGCTCCTGATCGGTGAGCAGACGAGGGGGGAGTTCCGGGCGCTTACGATCGGCGCCGCAGTTGCCGGTATCGCGATCGCCGATCCGCTGCTCACCTCGTTGAGGTCTCACCTTCGCCATCGGCTCACCCAGGTATGGCACCACGATGAGCTCAGTGCCTCCCGGGTCGGCTGGGGTGTGCTCGGCTGTTCGCTCGTGACGGCTTCGGTGACGATCGCCATTCCCGCGCTGCGCGACGGCACCATCCACGTGGGGGCGCCAACCGTCGCCCTCGCCGGGTTCGGTGCATTGGCCGGGTTGTCCTCCGCGTTTCGGATGTTCGCCCGCCCGTGGACGGCAGTGGCCTCTGCGTTGCCCGCTCTAATTCCCGGTCTCGTGCTCGGCTCCGGGCCGTTGGTCGTGGCGATCTGTGTGGCCGTCGCCCTCGGAGTGGGTTCGATCGTGGTGGCCTCGGTCCTGCGCGATCCGCGGGCTTTCATGTGAAGTCAGGGCGTCGGCGAGCGCCGTCAGCGTCGGCGAAACCCCAGCCTCCACCTTCACCGTCGCCAGTTCGTCGCCCTTGGTGACGCCCCGGTTGACGATGACTAGAGGCCTGCCGGTCTTGGCGACTCGACGGACGAACCGAAGTCCGCTGTGCACGGTGAGCGAGGACCCGGCGACGAGCAGCGCATCTGCGTTGTCAACAAGTGCGACGGCACGGGCGACCCGGGAGGCCGGTACGCTCTCGCCAAAGTAGACGATCTGCGGTTTCAGCATCCCCCCGCAGAACTCGCAGTCAGCCGGTCGGAAATGCGCGGTGGTGTCGATCGCCGCATCCGCGTCCGGTGCCGTCTCGATATCCGCGAGGGGTCCGACGCTTTCCAGGAATCCGGGATTGAGTGCGGCGAGGCGGTCTGCGAGATGGGCTCGCGAGATGACCATGCCGCAGTTCAGGCACATCACCTTGTCGTAGCGGCCGTGCAGATCGATGACCTGACGGCTGCCTGCCTCCTCGTGGAGTCGGTCGACGTTCTGCGTGATGATCCCGGTCAGCAACCCGGCCTGTTCCAGTCGCACCAACGCCCGGTGACCCGCGTTCGGCCGCGTGCCGTGGATTCGCTGCCAGCCGACATGATTGCGCGCCCAGTAGTGCCGCCGGAAGGTCTCGTCGCCTACGAACTGCTGGTACGTCATGGGGGTGCGTGGGGGCGAGTCGGGGCCGCGGTAGTCGGGGATGCCGGAGTCGGTCGAGATACCGGCGCCGGTCAGGGCGGCGAACCGCATTCCACCTAAGACGGCGATGGCCTCATCGAGCACAGGTCGAGCCTACGACCGGGTAGTAGGCGCGGCGAAGTGGCGGTGGATCACCCGGTTCCAGGGGGCGCGGGGCAGCTCAGGCCGAAGGAGTGCCAGGCCGGTGCCGTATTTGGAGATCCGAGCCGGTCGATGACCGAGCCGCCACAGGAGCCGGTCGAGTTCGGAGGGGATCGAGCCCGTCTTGGTCTCAATGATGACGACATGGGGGATGGCCAGGTAGGCGGGGCCGTTGATCCACACCAAGCCGCTGTCGACGGTCGCCCGGGCCGGCGTCTGCCCAATGTCGCTGGGAAGCCGGAAGGTGGTTCGCATGTAGTGCGTTCTCAAGCCGGGCTCCAGCGACCGGGCGGTTTCGACGGGAACGCTGTCCTTGGCCAGGATGGCCGAAACGAAGTCTTGCCCGTCGCCGATCCGGTGGGGCTCGTCCACGTGGGTCGCGCGTTGCTTGACCGTGACACCGCGGGCAGCGCGGGTTTTCACTTCGAGGAAATGCTGATCGGAGTCAACGTAGCTGCGGGTGCGCACCTTGAACCGGCGGCGTCGCCGGTGTGCCGCGAGGCGATAACTGACCAAGTCAGGAGTGTCGAAATAGACGGACTGGTAGGCGAAGGCACGATGGCCGTCCATCTCGAGCGTCTGGGTTGCGGCGGGTAGCAGATCGAGCACCCGGATGGCCTGTGTGAGCGGCAGGACGTACTTCCGGTCCACGCGGGATTGGAGGTCCGCGGTGTCGATCAGGTCGGCCAGGGTGATTGCCGGCAGATTCGCGCAGGCAGAGACCACTTTCGCGGTCGGGCTCATGCGCTTGCGAGGGGAGCGGGTTCGCGTTGCTGGCGAGGGTTCGAGCGGGACCCTGTGGGGCTTTCCGAGCAGTACCGGACATCGACCACCATCGAGTCGTTCACCAGATCCAGACGCTGCACGTTGACCCCATGCACTCGTCCGCCGAGGAGTTGTTCCAGGTAAGCAACGAGACCGGACTCGTCTGTGAAAGTCCGATCGAGAACGACCAGTTGGCTGCGCTGTTTGCGCAATACCCGCGGATGATCGGCGAGCCCCACGACGACCAGGATGAGAAGTATCCCGGCGATCGAGATCCGGGGCGTCGTGAGGCCGAGTCCACCGAGGAGGCCGAAGGCGAGGGCGGCAAAGTAGTACGCGACTTCGGTTTGGGACAGTTCGGTCGACCGTAGCCGGATGATCGAGAGAACACCGAAGAGTCCCAGGCCGAGCCCGGCACCGACTGTGCTGGTAGCCAACGTGGCTGACACGACGAGGACGCCGACGTTCACTCCGAGTAGGGCGACGACGAGGTCGCGTCGGCGGTGCCGCGGGAAGTAGAGCGCGAAGACGAGGATCAGCGCTGCGGCGACGTCGACCGCGAACATAACCAATTGGGACATCTGTACCTCGAGGGTGAGATCTGGCGAATCCAGGCAGTCTTCCACAACCACAATAAGATGTAAAATTTAACCCATCGACGTACAACTTCCGTGCAAATCTTGAGTAGGTCGGAGCGCTGCGGTCTGCTGCAGCCGTTCGTGCGGCAAGCTGATTCGTTCATGCGGGCTCGACCAGGTATCCTTCTTCGGCCGGGTTGTTCCGGCGAAGGTAGCGTGTCCGAGCGGCCTAAGGAGCACGCCTCGAAAGCGTGTGTGGGTGATGAGTCCACCGTGGGTTCAAATCCCACCGCTACCGCTCGAGGTAGTTCGCGAAACCCGCAGGGTCGGGTTCGCGAAACTGCGCGCAGACCGCCCGTTGCCGGTTCGGATGGCAGCGGGCGGTCTCGTTTTGCCCGGGTTGCCTCGAGGACGGGGTGCAGCGGGCGGTGTTGCGGGGGCCGGTGGCGGCTTGTTGTTCGCGTGTGGGCGGTCTTGCGGGGCCGCGGGACTGTTTTCGGGCGCGGCGGTGCGCTCTGGTGACGCGGCTACTGCTGAGGTGTTGGTCTTTCGGGGTTGGTTGGTGGTGACCGGAACCTGGTCAGTGCACGGTGGCGGGCCTGGTTGCGGGGTTTGCGGCGTTGGATCGGGGTTGGTGCCGGTGTGCCGTCGTGCGGGTGATGGGGGTAGGTGTCGGCGATGATGCGGGCGTTGACGGCGCCGAGGTAGATGGCGAGCAGGAGCGCGTTCTTGATGAGGCCGAAGACGCGGGTCAGGCCGCGTTCGAGTTTGCCGCGGTGGGTCTTGAGTTCGGCGTTGTAGGACTCGACCGCGACCCGGCGCCCGTAGTTCGCGGCCCACGCGGTGGTCCCGTACGCGAGTGACTGGCGGTCCTTGGGGTGATGGTCGGGCTCAGGTCCGAGGGTGATCGTCAGCTCGCAGCCGCACGGTTTGCCTGGGGTGCAGCTGGTGGTGGGGCGCCGTCCTGCGTACTGCCGCGAGCCGGGGACGTTGACGCAGTGGACCTTGCCCGCGATGGCCGATCGTTCAGGTCCGGGCCAAGCGAGGGCAGACCTCTGATCACCGCCCAGAGAGCCTGCTCCCGGACCTTTCCACGCTCCGTATCGGCGACACGATCTCAACTGCAGGACGCTGGCGTCGACGGTGGGAATTGATGGAGCCGCTGGTCGGCGCCACGACGAGCTGCCGCGTAGCATCAGCGGCGCGGGCGGCCGGACAGAACGCACCATCGCTTGGCCTCATCCGTCCACGCGCCTCGATGTCCTTGTCGCGGACAATCCCGACTACAAGCAGTCGACCGGTCTCGCCGAAGTTCCAGAGGTGGACCTCTTTGCCTGTCCGCCCGAGCGGACGCGACAGTTCGTCGTAGCATCCGAATGTGCAGACGATCAGCTTTGCCCATGTGTCCACCGCGGGGCTCGACTCCTCGCCGGTCGCGGTGGCGCTCGCTGGGCTGCGAGCCAACGAGGCCCGCTACTTCTCGACGAAGTTCCATGCCGAGTACGTTACGTACGCGCCACAGGACAAGCCCGACATCGTGCAGTGGATTGGGATGATCCTGCGTGAGGAGCGTGGGATCGAGATCGCCGCTCGCGTGCTTGAGGTCTTCGTCTTCGACAACGACGATGTGTTCTGGCCCTCGCTGTACTTCGAGAATGGTCTCGCGGTCAATGTCCTGTGGGAGAAGCGGGATGGTGGAAAGCGGGCCGTCGGATTCAAGTTGTCGGTGGGGATGGATCCGCCGCCAGAGTTGTCGGCCTTCAAATGGGCGCGGCAAAGGTCGAAGCTCGCTGGGGAGATTCGTGGGAGCTTCTTCGTCATCAAGAATACGTACAGCCTTCCTTGATCGGGCGGTCGCGGCAGCCATCCGCCCGATCACTAAGTCGCGGCAGCCATCCGCCCGATCACTAAGCAGTTGTTCAGCATCGTGATGGCCCAGCATCACCCTATTGGCCCAGCATCAGACCTATTGACTGGTGGCCGAGCGCCATGCGCGCTGGGAGAAGGGGCGGCCGAGGACCTCAGACCGAATCGGAGCGGTTGTTGTGCCACAGGGCCAGGTCCTGTCAGATTATTGGCGTCCGGGCGAACTTGAACAGGCGGTTCCGGCCCGACTTGCGAGCCGCCACGGATGGCAACCTTTCCAACAAAGTGAACGACGGCGCCCGAGGGGACCACGGGTGGCATGTTATGCCGGATTGCCCGCTTTAACCCCGGTCAAATCACCCTGCGGAGGTGCCGATCATCGTCATAGTGGTGCGCCCCGATGCGTGCTGGTATGTGCAAGGGGATGCATTTGACGATGAAGGAGCGCTTCCGTGCCATTCGAACCGGCAGAGCGGGCGAGGTCTGCCCCGCGAGTTGCTGACCCCCTGCGTCACATGTCGACCCTGGGCTCATTGAGCTGTTGGCTGTGTGGGGCGGGGCCGTTCGTCGAATGTGACGTGGCTGCGCACCAGGAGTACGCGAACTCCCTGCACGAGTGTTCGGCCTGTGGGGCCGGCCTCGATGAGGTCTGCACCCCGCAGTGTCCGGCTGCCAATGCCGTCATGGAGGCTCTGTCGGCGGTTCAAGCCGTATGACCGGCCCCGGCCGCAACAGCGCTGACCTGGGCCTCTCCGACCCCCGCGAGGGGTGCGCCGCCGATCCCCTCGCCCCTGTCGTTCGGGCGATCTGAACCCGGCAACACTGCCGTCGCCCGCTCGCCTACATATGCGAGTAGCCGCTCCAATGGACCGCGGTCGAAGAACCGTCGCCACAACCAGGCAAGAACGAGTGCACCAGCCGCGAAGGACGCCCAGGGCATCCAGGAAGCACCGCCGACCTCGACGTCGGTCACCTCGATGACCACGACATGCGCCACATAAACCGTCAACGCCATCGAACCCACCGCGGCCAGCGGCGAGAGTGCGGCTCGTGCGGGTCGCAAGCGACACACGAGCAGACAGGACCCGAGCACGGTCAAGGCGAAGCCGCCCGAGCCGACCACTTCAAATGGGGATCCACTGTGCGGGTCGATGATCACCATCGCGGTCAACCGGTCCTTGAATGCCAGCCCATCGCCTTCGTTCCTCCCATCAACGGGAATCTGCGGATCGCACCAGAAGTAGCCACCGCCGTCCGCGTAGCAGTCGAGATCCTCGGGCAGCTCCTGGGGGGTGAGGTCACCGGCGGTCTGACACCAGTAGCTGCCGGAGCCGTCTGTCTGGCAGCTGACAGCGGCAGGGATGTCGGCAGGGCTGATCGGCGTCGGCTCGCCCAGCGACGACACCGGGTCGGCTGAGACCACGGCTGCGGAGCCGGAATCGCCACTGGAGCCGTCGGCGACGACATCGCCCGAGCCCGTTGACACGACACGGGCGAGGATTGCGAAGCTGCCGTAGCCCAGACCCGCCAGCACGATCCCGGTGATCAGCACGCTCGCCTGGCCTCGCGTGCTGCGCAGGTCGAGCCGGGAGACGGTGAGACCGGCGGCGAAGAAGGTGAACCACAGCAGCGGTGGATAGGTGCCGGAGAACAGGGACGTGCCGACTTCACCGTTGACCCCTTGGGGGGAGAGCCAGAGCCAGTACAGCGCGAGGGTGGCGACGCCGGACCCGAAGGTCAGGAAGACTAGCCTGCGGAACGACCAGGTGACGAACGGCAGCATGGCCACGAAGAGCACCGCGTACGCCCCCAGGATCACCGCGATCGGTGTCCCCAGGAGATCCAGCAGGGCGCCGATCACGAAGATCATGGCCGCCCGCGTGATGATCTTCATCCTGGACTGGAGGAGTTCCAGTGTGCGGGGCCGCCGACCGGCTGTCATCAGCCCGATCGAGACCCCCGCCAGGGTGGCGAAGAGAATCGACGAGCGCCCGTTGGCCAGCCCCGTCCAGGTGCCCGGATTCCGCCAGACGACACTCGGCGTGAAGACCAGATGCGCCGCGAACATGCCGAGGACGGCGGCCCCTCGAGCGACGTCGATCCCGACGATCCGGGTGGATGAGGCAGTGATCTGTGTGGTCACCCGGGACACAGTAGGGGGCCTGGGGAGCGCCGTACAGGGGCATCCGCGCCTCCGCGTGGGCGATATGTGACTGAGTTCACAGGAGAGGCGAGGGGAATCCGGGAACTCGCGTTACCCCAGTTTTGATTCGCGAGAAATTCGTGTCCAGTTCCGTTCGTGACCAGCACTGCCCGCAGTCGTCCCGGACGAGGGGATTATTGCGCCCCATTGATCCGTGGAAATCACGTTTGGAGGGCTGGCGGAGCCTCGAAAATCGTTGGGATTCCAACGCTTCCGTGCCCCAATCGGGACTATGCCCAATGGGGTGGGACTAAAGCCCTATCCCGCCCGACCAATGCTGCTCCTATCGTCTGGGGCAAGAGTAAGACCGCATTCATGGACGGAGAATCTTCGATGGTCGTCGCTGACGTAGCCTCGAGAACCACACCCCAGGTGAGCAACGATGCGCGCCGGGACCTGATCGATTGGGACCCCAACGACCCGCAGCGCTGGAGCTCTCCGGTCGCCTGGAAGGTCCTGTGGATCACCACCTTCAACCTGCTCCTCGGCTTCATCGTCTGGTACCTGCCGGGCGCCCTCATCCCCACCCTGGGAACGATCCCCGGCTGGGAGCTCACCGACAGCCAGTCTTACTGGCTGATCGCGATGCCTGGTCTGAGCGGTGGTTTCCTGCGGATCCTTTGGATGATCCTGCCGCCGATCATGGGCACCCGGAAGATGGTGACCCTCTCCGGCCTGCTGCTCCTGATCCCGCTCCTCGGCTGGACCTGGGTCGTCACCCTGAGCGCCAAGCCATCGTTCGCGTTGCTGATCGCCCTGGCGCTGGCCGCGGGCATCGGTGGTGGCGTCTTCTCCGGTTACATGCCCTCCACCTCGTACTTCTTCCCGAAGAGCAAGCAGGGCGTGGCCCTCGGCCTCCAGGCGGGGATCGGCAACTTCGGTGTCTCCGTCGTCCAGTTCGTGGTGCCGTGGGCTATCGGCTTCGGCATGTTCGGCATGGCGGCGCTCGTCTCCCACCCGAAGGACAAGCCGACGAAGGAGGTCTGGCTGCAGAACCCGGGGTTCATCTTCATCCCGTTCGCGATCGTCGCGGTCGCGCTCGCCTGGACGATGCTCAAGTCGGTGCCGGTGAAGGCGAATATCCGCCAGCAGTTCGACATCTTCGGCAACAAACACACCTGGTTCATGACCCTCGAGTACATCCTGACCTTCGGGATTTTCTCCGGTCTGGCCGGCACCTTCGGCATGCTGCTCAAGACGCAGTTCGGCCTGGAGTACGTGAAGTACGTCTTCCTCGGCGCACTCGTCGGATCTCTTGCCCGCATCCTCTGGGGTCCGCTCTGCGACAAGTTCGGCGGTGCGATCTGGACTGTCGTCTCCGGTATTGGCATCGCTATCTCGGCGACGGTCGTCTACGTCGGCCAGCTGAACATCCCCGAAGGTGGCAAGGCCGACTTCACGCAGTTCATGGCCGGCATGATCGCAATCTTCTTCTTCTCGGGTGTGGGTAACGCTGCCACCTTCAAGCAGATGCCGATGATCTTCCCGGCACGGCAGGCCGGTGGCGTCATCGGCTGGACGGCGGCCATCGCGGCCTTCGGTCCGTTCCTCTTCGGTGTCGCGTTCAAGACGTTCTCGCGCAGCGGAGTATTCGCCTTCGTGATCGTCTACGCGCTGATCTGTGCCGCGATCGCCTGGTACTACTACGCGCGGCCGAACGCTGAGGCGAAGAGCTAGTCGAATGTCACGGACGCTGGATGGGCACGGGTGTCGACTCGTCGTAGTCAGGACCGACAACGTCGAGCTGCACGACGCAGCGGTGGTCTCCCACATGGGGGGCGGCCGACGTCGCACGGCGAGTCGACCCGAGCTCAGCCAGCGTTCCGTTGACCAGGCCGAGGTGCAGCGAGCACACAGCCTGGGGCGAGTTGTACGAGGTCGCGATGAAAGGACAGTTGTGGAGCACCAGAGTGTCGGCCTCATCGGCATCTGCCGCGACGGGCTCCTCACTCGCCTCCGGCGCGAACCACAACGCATCCATCTTGGCGACCAGGCGCTCGGCGATCTCGTTCTCGTCCGGCGGGGTGGCGCCGGGTTCCGGCGCGTCGGTCAGCAGGTGGCCCCACGTCTGGCCCGCGGCGTACAGGACCTTCGGCGCTTCGGGCATCCCGCGAGTGATCGCGGCCGTCAGCGTTTCGGCCAGCACCCGGTAGCCCTGGGCGCGTTCGTGGGTCTGGTTGGGCAAAGTGCCCATATACAGCACCTTCGGACGTCCCCGGGTCTCGCGGGCCTGCTGGGTGCGTTCGGCCATGCCGGCGTCGACCAGCGCCTCCAGGTGGAATCGCGCCGTGTTGACGTGCACACCCACTTCCTCGGCCACCTCGGCCACCGAGAGCGGTGTCTTGGAATCGCGCAGAAGCAAGATGATGTGCGTCCGCCGCCCCCCGTGGTCGCTGCGTCCCGTCGTCCCGTCATAGCCGGCACGACCTTGTGGTCTGACCACCAGTCCGTCCAATCCTAGTAACCGCCGTCCCCCCTCGTGATGCTGACCCTACTTCAACAGGAAGCATCCGAACCGAGGAGCTGCTCTCTCATGACCAAGGATGCCTCTACCTCCGCTGCCGCACCAGCGCCTCCAGCGATGTCACCGTTGATGGCCTCGCTGCTGTCGGCGCGCAGCCACTTCCCGGGAACGGAGGTGACCGATAACGCGCACGCCATCATCGAGACGGACCCGTCCGAATGGGACCGGTTCTACCGGGACCGTTGGGCCCATGACAAGGTGGTGCGTTCGACCCACGGGGTCAACTGCACCGGCTCGTGCGCTTGGGATGTCTACGTCAAAGACGGGTTGATCACCTGGGAGCACCAGGGTACGAACTACCCGACGACCGGCCTCGACAGCCCCGAGTACGAACCTCGCGGCTGCCCCCGCGGCGCATCGTTCTCCTGGTATACCTACTCCCCGTCACGGGTGCGCTACCCCTATATCCGGGGAGTGCTGCTCGACATGTACCTCGACGCCCGCTGTCGGCTGGGCGACCCGGTGCTCGCCTGGGCCGAGATCGTCGAGAGCCCGCTCAAGGCCACCCTGTACAAGAAGGCTCGTGGCCGTGGTGGGTTCGTGCGCGCCGATTGGGATCTGGCGCAGGAGATCATGGCCGCCGCCCACGTGCACACGATCAAGAACTACGGTCCGGACCGTTGCGTGGGCTTCACGCCGATCCCGGCCATGTCGATGGCGAGCTTCGCGGCCGGCACCCGCTTCCTGTCGATGATCGGCGGCACGCTGCTGAGCTTCTACGACTGGTACGCGGACCTGCCCCCCGCCAGCCCGCAGATCTGGGGCGACCAGACGGATGTCCCCGAATCCGGCGACTGGTGGAACTCCAGCTACATCATGATGTGGGGATCGAATGTCCCGGTGACCCGGACACCCGACGCCCACTTCCTCGCGGAGGTGCGCTACAAGGGTGCCAAGGTGGTCGCGGTCAGCCCGGACTATGCCGAGAACGTGAAGTTCGCCGATGACTGGCTGGCTCCGGCTCCCGGAACCGACGGCGCGCTCGCCCAGGCGATGGGCCATGTGTTGCTCACCGAGTTCTACCGCGACCGGCAGGTGCCGTACTTCGAGGAATACGCCCGGAAATTCACAGACGCACCCTTCCTCGTGAACTTGGAAGCCACCGAGGGCGGCCGGGTGTTCCGCCCCGGTAAGTTCCTGACGGCGGCGGATATCGATTCCGAGGTCGTCGCAGGTGCCACCGGCGAACGACCCGAGTTCCGCCCCGTGATGCTCGACGTGGCCGCCGACAAGATCACCGTGCCCAACGGCACTGTGGCCGATCGGTGGACCGAGGACGGCATGGGTCGCTGGAACCTCGACCTGGAGGACATCGACCCCGCGATCAGCCTGCACGGGGTGACCCACGCCGGTGCGGCCGCCATGGGCGTCGAGATCCAGATGCCGCGATTCGACATCGGAGACACCGAGGGCGGTTCGGCCATCCAGCGCGGCGTCCCCGCCATCCGGGTGGGCGACCGACTGGTCACCACGGTCTTCGATCTGCTCATGGCGCAGTACGGCGTGGCCCGCGACGGGCTACCCGGCCAGGCCGCGGCCGATTATGACGACGTCGACTGCCCCGGGACACCCGCGTGGCAGGCTGCCATCACCGGCGTCCCCGCCGAGCAGTGCATCCGGATCGCCCGGGAGTTCACGCGCAATGCCGAGCTCAGCGGTGGCAAGTCGATGATCATCCTCGGTGCCGGCACGAACCACTGGTACCACGCCGACACGATCTACCGGTCGTTCATCGCACTGCTCACGCTGGCCGGTTGCCAGGGAGTCAACGGTGGTGGCTGGGCCCACTACGTGGGTCAGGAGAAGGCGCGGCCGGTCACCGGTCAGCAACACATGTCCTTCGCCCTCGACTGGCAGCGGCCCACCCGGCACCAGGCCAGCACGTCGTTCTGGTACTCGGCCACCGACCAGTGGCGTTACGAGGGCTTCGGCGCCGACGAGCTGGTCTCCCCGGCCGGCCCCGGCAACCTGAAGTCGACGAGCATGATGGACTGCCTGGTTCAGGCCGCTCGGCTGGGGTGGACGCCCTCGCATCCCGGATTCAACCGGAACCCGCTGGACCTGTGCGATGAGGCGGCCGAGGCGGGCGTCTCCGTCCCCGACCATCTGGTCTCGGAACTGAAGTCCGGCAACCTGAAGTTCGCTGTCGAGGACCCGGACGACCCGCAGAACTTCCCCCGGGTGCTGACCGTTTGGCGGGCCAACCTGATCGGGAACTCGGCCAAGGGCAACGAGTACTTCATCAAGCACCTCCTGGGTGCCGACTCGGCGCTTCGCGCCAACGAGACTGCCCCCGACGGTCGACCGGAGGAAGTGGTCTGGAGGGAGCAGGCACCCGAGGGCAAACTCGATCTGCTCACCAACATCGACTTCCGGATGACCTCGACATCGCTCTTCGCGGACATCGTGCTGCCGGCGGCCACTTGGTACGAGAAGCAGGACATCTCGACGACGGATATGCACCCCTTCGTGCATGCCCTGAACGCCGCGATCGCACCGCCGTGGCAGGCCCGGAACGACTGGGACGCGTTCTGTGGGTTGGCCGACAAGGTCTCGGAGATGGCGGTCACCCACCTGGGCACCCGCACCGACGTCATCGGCGCTCCGCTCATCACCGACACACCCGATGAGATGGCCCAGCCCGGCGGGGTCGTCCGCGACTGGCGCAAGGGCGAATGCGACGCCATCCCGGGCGTGACCATGCCGCGATTCATCGTGATTGAGCGGGACTACACGCAGATCGCCGAGAAGATGCGCGCCGTCGGGCCGCTGCTGTCCAAGGTCGGCACCACGACCAAGGGCGTCACGGTGATGCCGGAGCAGGCCATCGAATACCTGGCCAAGGCCAACGGTGTGCGTTCGGGTGGCGTCGCGGACGGCCGGCCGGCAATCGATACCGCAGCCCACATGTGCGACGCGATCCTCGCGCTCTCCGGTACCACGAACGGTCATGTTTCGGTGGCCGGTTTCAAGGCGATGGAGAAGCGCACCGGTAAACGGCTCGCCGACCTGGCCGAGGAGAACCACGATCGCCAGGTGCGGTTCGCGGATGCCCTCAAGGGTCCGCAGCCGGTGTACACCAGCTACGAGTGGTCCGGTTCGGAGACAGGCGGCCGTCGCTACTCGCCGTTCACCATCAACGTGGAACGGGAGAAGCCCTGGCACACGATCACCGGTCGTCAGCAGTACTACGTCGACCACGACTGGATGGCCGAGCTCGGCGAACTCCTCCCGGTCTATCGGCCACCGCTCGACATGGCTCGGCACTTCGGTCACCAGGGGTTCAGTGATCCCGGCTCGGCCGAGGTGACGGTGCGGTACCTGACACCGCACTCCAAGTGGTCCATGCACAGCCAGTTCCAGGACAACCCGTACATGCTGGCGCTGTCCCGAGGCGGCCCCACCATCTGGATGTCGGAGGCGGATGCCGCCACGGCGGGCATCTCGGACAACGATTGGATCGAAGCGGTGAACCGCAACGGTGTCGTCGTGGCCCGGGCAATCGTCTCCCACCGCATGCCCACCGGCACGGTGTACATGTACCACTCCAAGGATCGCAACATCGATGTCCCGAAGGCAGAGGCATCCGGTAAGCGCGGTGGTATCCACAACGCGTTGACCATGATCCTGATGAAGCCGACCCACCTGCTCGGCGGGTACGGCCAGCTCACCTACGCCTTCAACTACTACGGCCCCACGGGCAACCAACGCGACGAGTTCACCGTGATTCGTCGCCGCAACCAGGAGGTCGAGTACTGATGCGCATCATGGCTCAGGTCGCGATGGTGATGAACCTCGATAAGTGCATCGGGTGTCACACCTGTTCGGTCACCTGCAAGCAGACGTGGACCAACCGCGACGGCGTCGAGTACGTGTGGTTCAACAACGTCGAGACCAAACCAGGCACGGGTTACCCGCGTGGCCACGAGGACCAGGATCGCTGGCACGGTGGCTGGGAACTCGACCGCAAGGGCCGGTTGCGGCTGCGTTCTGGTGGTCGGCTGCGGAGGTTGGCGCACATCTTCGCCAACCCCGACCTGCCGGAGTTGGACGACTACTACGAGCCGGCGACCTACGACTTCGACCAGCTGATCTCCGCCCCGGCGGACTCTCCGCGGGTCCCGGTCGCGCGGCCCAAGAGTGCGATCACCGGTAAGGACATGAAGATCGAGTGGGGTCCCAACTGGGACGATGATCTCGCTGGTTCGCCGGAGATCGCTCACCTCGACCCGAACTTCAAGTCGATGACCGAGAAGGTCAAGCTGTCGTTCGAGCAGACGTTCATGTTCCACCTGCCACGCATCTGCGAGCACTGCCTGAACCCGGCGTGTGTCTCGGCCTGCCCGTCATCCGCGATGTACAAGCGGGTCGAGGACGGCATCGTCTTGGTCGATCAGGACAAGTGCCGTGGGTGGCGGATGTGTGTCTCGGCGTGCCCGTACAAGAAGGTCTACGTCAACCACCGGACCGGCAAGGCGGAGAAGTGCACGTTCTGCTTCCCCCGGATCGAGGCCGGTATGCCGACAGTGTGCGCGGAGACCTGTGTGGGCCGACTCCGCTACATCGGTCTCGTGCTTTACGACGCCGACAAGGTGGAGGCGGCTGCCTCGGTGACCGACCCGGCCGACCTGCTGGACGCCCAGCGCGGGGTCTTCTGTGACCCGTTCGACCCGGAGGTCATCGCGGCCGCCCGGGAGGCTGGTATCGCTGAGGACTGGATCGACGCCGCACAAAAGTCGCCGATCTGGGCGCTGATCTCCCGGTACAAGGTGGCCCTGCCGCTGCACCCGGAATACCGCACGATGCCGATGGTCTGGTATGTGCCACCGCTGTCCCCGGTGCTCGATGTCACCACCGAGTTGGGCCGGGACTCCGCCGACGCCGACGATGTCTTCCACACGATCGCCTCACTGCGCATCCCGATGGAGTACCTGGCGAGCATCTTCAGCGCCGGGGACACCGACGTGGTGGCCGGCGTGCTCATGCGGCTGGCCGCCATGCGTGCCCACATGCGCCAGCGCACCCTCGACGGTGCCGCCGATGAGCAGCTACTCGCCAAGGTCGGCATGACCGCCGAGGACGTGGAGTCGATGTACCGGTTGCTGGCGATCGCCAAGATGACCGACCGGTACGTCGTTCCCGCTGCCCACAAGGAGGATGCGGCGGAGTTGGCCTCGTGGGCCTCCGGCTGCTCCCTGGACGGCGTCGGCGGTCCGGGAATGACCGCTCAGGGCACCGGTGGTGGCGTGGTTCCACTGACGCTCTCGAGGCGGCGGCCCTCATGACCGGCGCGGTGGGTGTGCTGGAGAGCGCCGCGACCTCTGCCCGGGCGTCGGCCCGGCGGCCGGTATCCGTGCCGCTGTTCCGGCGGTCGCGGCGGCGGGCCGTCGTCGAGATTCCTGGGCGTTCCGATGTGCTCGCACTCACCGGGATGCTGTTGACCTACCCGGACGACGCGTTCTACGCCCAGTCGCAGCAGATCGGCGCTGTGATCGCCGGTTTGCCCGATTCGGCTCCGGCGGGAATGCTGCGGGAGTTCTGGGTCGAATTCACGGCCATGGACGAGAAGGCGGCTCGGGCGCATTACGTCGACACCTTCGACCTCAAGCGCAAGTCGTCGCTCTACCTGAGCTATTACCTGCATGGGGACACGCGTCAACGTGGAATGGCCCTGCTCGCCCTCAAGCAGCGGTACCGGGCTTGTGGGTTCGCCCCGGACGAGGCCGAGCTGCCCGACTACCTGCCCATGGCCCTGGAGTTCGCGGCCCGGGCTGGCAGCGGTGTCGGTGAGGCGCCGTTGCGTACCCACCGCGCGGGTATCGAGCTCATCCGGCGCACCCTCACCGAGAACGGGTCGGTTTATCGGCTGGTCCTCGATGCTGTTGCCACCCTGCTCGGCCCGGCCACCGATCGTCAGGTGGCCACCGCCGGCAAGCTCGCGGCCGAGGGTCCGCCCACGGACGATGACCTTGCCCCCACCGCGGATGCTCTCGTCCCCTACGGTCCGCCCGAGCTGACCTGTACCCCGAAAGGATTCTGACTCATGTGGGGAACCGTCGCGTTCGTCATCTTGCCCTATGCGTGCCTGGTCGTCTTCATCGTGGGGCACGCCTGGCGCTATCGCAATGACCAGTTCGGCTGGACCACCCGCACCAGCCAGGTACTGGAGAAGAAGTGGCTGGCCTGGGGGTCGCCGCTCTTCCACTTCGGTGCATTGTTTGCGATTCTCGGGCACGTCTCGGGATTGCTGATCCCACCGTCCTGGACCCGGGCTCTTGGGATCTCGGACCACACCTATCACCAGGTAGCGGTCGTGGCCGGAACTGTCGCGGGCGTTCTGCTGTGCGCCGGGTTGGTGATCCTGCTGCTGCGCCGGTTCATGACGTCGCAGCGCATCCGCTTGGTCACCTCGCCCATGGACCGGGTCCTGTACCTGCTGCTGACCGTGGAGATCTGCCTGGGCATGTGGCAAACGGTGGTCATCAACGTCTTCGGTGAGGGATACGAGTACCGGGGGACGGTTGCGGTGTGGTTCCAGCAGCTGTTCATTTTCCAACCGGATGCCTCGCTCATCACCGGTGCTCCAGCCGTGTATGCCTGGCATGCAGTACTGGCCTGCCTGATCCTCGCGATCTGGCCGTTCACGCGGCTGGTACACGTGTGGTCGGTGCCGGTGGCCTACTTGGCCCGGCCCTATGTCGTCTACCGGCGCAAGGCAGCCGTCCACAAGACAGCTGTGTCGGCTCGGTAGCCGTAACCAGAAGCGCCGCGACCCATCACACCTGGGTCGCGGCGCTTTTGTGTGGGCCGGGGCGGCCCGGGATTGCCGGGGAAGCTACTGCCAGGGCAGCGGCATGTCGTCGACTTCGGCGCCGGCCTCGACACCGCCCGGGGGCACGATCATGACGCCGTCAGCGTTCGCGAATCCGCGGAGCATTCCGGATCCGAGCCATTGCACCGGTTGGGCGCTCGGCCCGTCGTCGGTCTCGATGAACTGGTACGGCACGAACCGGGCGGCATTCGCCGGTGCGGCCACCGGGGCGGCGGTCCACACCCGGCCGAACCGCAGCGGCGGCAACCCGCGTAATGAGCGGATGAGCGGGGCGGCGAGGGTCAGCATGCCCACCATCGCCGCCAGCGGGTTGCCAGGGAGACCGACCAGGAACCGATTGTCACCCAGCCAGGCCAGGAGGCAAGGGTGCCCAGGGCGCATGGCCAGCTGGTCGACGATGAGCGGGACGTCAGCGGCGATCAGCGCATGGTGCAAGAAGTCGGCCGGGCCGGCGGCGGTACCTCCGGTGGTGATCAGAACATCCGCAGTGCTTTCGGTCAGCGTCTCGATCGCGTCACCGACTGTGTCCGGGACATACCGCACCGAGTCCACCTCGAGTCCCAGACCGGCGGCGAGGGAGGGGAGTGACGGCCCGAAGGCGTCCCGGATCTGCCCGCCGGTGGGCACCCCTGAACGCAGCACCTCATCGCCCAGAACCGCCAGCTCGCCACGGACGGGCGTGTGCACGAAGACCTTGTCGATCCCGGCCATCGCGGCGAAGCCGATGCGGGGAGGTGTCATCAGCGAGCCGGGCTGCAGTAGCGGCTCGCCGACGCCGATCTCCTCGCCCGGCAGCCGGATGTTGCTGCCGGGCGCGGGCTCGGCCTGCCCGCGGCGGGCCTCGATCCACTCGACTCCGGAAGCTTTGGAGACTTTGGCGTATTCGCTGCGCAGGACGCCGTAGGTGCCCTCCGGGACGACTGCTCCGGTGGCGATGACGGCGGCGGTGCCCGGCGTCAGGACGATGTCGGGCGGGTGTCCCGCCAGGGATTCACCGACGACTCGCCACGGGCCGTGGTCGTCGCCCACGGCCCAACCGTCCATGGCGGAGGTGGGCGCGACAGGGAGTTGGGTGCGGGCTAGCAGTGGGGCAGCGATCACCCGGTTGGCTGACTCGTGGAGCGGAATCGCTTCGATACCGGTGGGTTCGGCAACGACATGGGCGGCGTGATACGCCGCCTGCCATGTCGGTTCCACCAAGAGTGCGGGGCCGTGCTCCATGGGAACCAGTGTCCCTGCCCGACCGGCTCAGACGAAATGCCCACGTTCCGGACCGTGGAACGACCCCCACAGATCCGGCCTATGAACCGCCGGAATCGTAATGAAGCGCTGAAGTAGCCCGGGATTTCACCCGCCGCCAGACGAAGAATCCGGTGATGGTGAACCCGCCGTAGAAGACGTACATCAATGCCGTCGCGTAGTAGTGGGCGTGAAGGAGCAGGGGTACCCCAACCAGATCGACGGCCACCCAGACCAACCAGAACTCCACCCACCCGCGGGCCATACCGTAGGTCGCCAGAACCGAGCCGACGAAGATCCACGCATCCGCCCAGACCGGTTCGAAGGAGCCGAGCACCCGGAAGAGGGGGGTGAGCACGACTGTCCCGCCGAGCATCGCACCCACGAGGAACAGCCGCTGCCGCGGGGTGGCCCATTGGGGGTCGACCGCGCCACCGCCACTCGCACGGCCCTGCCGCCACCTGACCCAGCCGTAGACCGACACGGCGATGAACATCACCTGTCGCCCCGCCTGGCCGAGGAGGTTCACCGGGTTCGGCGTCGCGAAGACCGCTCCCATGAACACGGTGAACAGCAGTGCGTTCCCAAGAATCCCCACCGGCCACGCCCAGACCTTGCGCCGCATCCCGCCGAGCGCGGAGGCCAGGCCGAATGCATTGCCCACGATCTCCCGCCACAACAGCGTCTGATCGCCGATCTGCCACTGGGCGTTGAAGAGGTGCTCGAAGAACGTCACGTGCGCACTCCAGCGCCTTTGGGGTGGTCGATCATGAGCGCGACGGTACACCGGTGGGAGGATGGCGGGGTGTTCCTGACCGTGACCGTGGAAATCACCGATGCCCAGGGTGCCGACGCCCACTGGACCGACGCCGCCGATCTCGGCTATCTGCTGCACAAACACCCGGACCGGGTGCAGTCCTTCGACCTGTCGGTCGGGCGGGCGCACGTCTTCTATCCGGAGGTCGCGAAGCAACGCTGCACGGCGGCCCTGCTCTTGGAGGTCGACCCGATCGGCCTCGTCCGCAATAAGCGCTTCGGCGGCGGTGACGCATTCGCGTTGGCCCAGTACGTCAACGACCGGCCGTATGCGGCGTCCTCAATGATGGCGGTTGCCCTCGGCAGCGTCTTCCGCACGGCGATGAGTGGGCGGTGCGAGGCCAGGCCGGAGCTGGCTGCGGGGCCGGCCCCGCTGACGATCCACGTGCCGTCGCTGCCCTGCCGGGGTGGCGCCGACCTGGCCTTCGAGTACTTCGCTCCGCTCGGCTGGCAAGTCCAGGCAGACCCGATCCCCCTCGACCTGACCGTGCCCGCTTGGGGTGACGCCCGCTACGTGGACCTGCGGCTCACCGGCTCGGTGCGGCTGGCCGATGCCCTCAACCATCTCTACGTGCTGCTCCCGGTGCTCGACGACACCAAGCACTACTGGGTCTCCACCGACGAGATCGACAAGCTCCTGCGTGCCGGTGCCGGGTGGCTCGCCACGCACCCCGCGCAAGGCCAGATCATGGCCAGGTATCTGGCTCACCAGCGACGGTACGTCGCCGACGCCACGGAACGGCTGGCCGCGGTCGATGATTTGGCGGCCACCGCGCCGGCCGAGGAGGACACCACCTCGGCCGCCGAGTTGCCGGTGGTCGCGGGGTCCACGCCGGGTGCCGACCCACATGCGATCGGAGGTGCGGATCTCGACGCCGAGGCGGCCGCCGTGCCGCTGGTCCGCCAGCGGGCGGATGCCGTGCTCAGCGCGCTGCAGGACGTCGGGGCGACGTCGGTGGCTGACCTGGGTTGCGGCGAGGGTGCCCTGCTGCGGCGGCTGATGGCCGACCGCAGGTACACGCGGATCGTGGGGACCGATGTCTCGGTGCGCGAACTCGACCGGGCCGAAACGCGGTTGCGACTCCACGAGGCCAGCGACGCCGAGCGGGAACGGCTGCGATTGATTCAGTCCTCGCTGACGTATGCCGATGACCGGTTGGTGGGATTCGACGCCGCGGTGCTGATGGAGGTCATCGAGCACATCGATCCCGAACGCCTCGGTGCCTTGGAGCGGGCGGTCTTCGGTGCCGCTCACCCGCGGCACGTGATCGTGACCACGCCCAACGTGGAGTACAACGTGCTGTACCCGGCATTGACCGGCGGCCCGCGGCGCTCCGGCGGTGATGTGGACGGCGCCGGGACCGGGTCCTTCCGCCACCCGGACCATCGTTTCGAGTGGACCCGCGCACAGTTCCAGGACTGGGCGAGCAGCGTGGCTTCGTCATACGGGTACGAGGTGCGGTTCGTCGAGGTCGGCACCGTGGCCGAAGGTCTTGGTGGTCCGACCCAGCTCGCCGTTTTCAGCGTCCAGGCACCGGAGGTGGCGGCATGACCGCGAATGCTGAGGAAAGCGCCGCTGAGTTGATCGACGCGGGGGTGGGTGGTGCTGACTCCGTCCGCGAGCTGCGGGTTCCGGAGAGCTGTCTGGTCGTGCTGATCGGGGTCTCCGGTTCCGGGAAGTCGACGTTCGCCCGGGAGCGGTTCGGCCCCTACGAGACGATCTCCTCCGACTTCTGCCGGGGGCTGGCCGCCAACGACGAGAACGACCAGTCCGCGACGGCGGATGCCTTCGAGATCCTGAACTTCATCGTCGGCAAACGGCTCGAGTCGAACCTGCTGACCGTGGTGGACGCCACCAATGTGCAGCGGGCCGCCCGTGCCTCCCTGGTCGCGCTGGCCCGGGCGCACGATGTCTTGCCGGTGGCGATCGTGCTGGATGTGCCGGTCAACGTCGCCCTCGAACGCAACCGGCAGCGCCCGGACCGCGATTTCGGCGACCATGTGGTGACCCGGCAACAGAAGGCGTTGCGGTCGTCGTTGCGGGGCCTCAAACGGGAGGGGTTCCGCACCATCCACGTGTTGGACGGGGTCCAGGAGATCGCCGCAGCGCGGATCGTACGGACCCCCTTGCTGCCCGACCGGCGGACCGAGACCGGCCCCTTCGACGTCATCGGGGATGTGCACGGTTGCCTCCCGGAACTGCTCGCGTTGCTCGGCGAACTGGGTTACGACGTCGAACGGGATGTGGCCGGGCAGGCGGTCGACGCCCACCATCCGCAGGGACGCCGGGCAGTGTTCCTCGGCGATCTGGTGGACCGGGGTCCGGATTCGGTGGGTGTGCTCCGGCTGGTCATGGGGATGGTCGGTGCCGGGCATGCCCTGGCGGTTCCGGGGAACCACGAGAACAAGCTCGTACGCGCGCTCGGTGGCCGGGACGTCACGGTGAGCCACGGCCTGGAGACCACCCTGGCCGAGTTGGCGACCCAGCCGCCGGAGTTCCAGGCCGAGGTGGAGGTGTTCTGCCGCGAGCTGGTCTCCCACCTGGTGCTCGACGACGGGCGGCTCGTGGTGGCGCACGCAGGCCTCAAGGAGTCGTACCACAACCGGGCATCGGGCCGGGTGCGCAGCTTCGCGCTCTACGGTGACACCACCGGCGAGACCGACGAGTTCGGGTTGCCGGTGCGTTACCCCTGGGCGAACGAGTACCGGGGGCGAGCCATGGTCCTGTACGGGCACACCCCGACGCCACGGATCGAATGGGTGAACAACACGCTGTGCCTGGACACCGGCTGCGTCTTCGGCGGCTCGTTGTCGGCTCTGCGTTACCCGGAGAAGCAGGTCGTGCAAGTTCCGGCCGCGCGCGAGTACTACGCGCCGGCGCGGCCGTTCTTGGCGGCTCCGGGCGGCGTCGGTGCGATGATGGGTGGCTCGGGAATCGGCACCCGCGCCCCGGATCTGCTCGACATCGCCGATGTGCTCGGCAAGCGAGTGGTCGAAACCGGGTACCGGGGCACGATCACGATCCCGGAGGCCAATGGCGCCGGGGCGCTGGAGGTGATGAGCCGGTTCGCGATCGACCCGCGCCTGCTCACCTACCTGCCGCCGACCATGTGCCCGGTCCCGGCCTCGGCGAAGGACGGCTACCTCGAACACCCGGAGGAGGCACTGACCGGGTACGCGGCCGACGGCGTGACGCGCGTGATCTGCGAAGAGAAACACATGGGTTCGCGGGGAGTGCTCCTGGTCGCCCGCGACAGCGGTGCGGACGCGCCCACGGTGATCACTGAGCGTTTTGGCATCGATGCGCCCGGTGCCGTGTATACCCGGACGGGCCGGCCGTTCTTCGACACGGCGATGACGCGGGAGCTGCTGGGCCGGGTGGCAGCGGCCTTCGAGTCGGCCGGTCTGTGGGACGAACTGGCAGTGGATTGGGTGGTGCTGGATGCCGAGGTGCTGCCTTGGTCGCTCAAGGCCGGACCGCTGATTCGCGAGCAGTACGCCTCGGTGGGGGCGGCGGCCCGTGGAGCCCTTCCACCGGCGCTCGCGGCACTCGGGCAGGCGTGCGACCGTGGCCTGGACGTGGCGGAGTTGACCGATCGGACGGCCGAGCGATTCGCCAATGCAGAGGCCTTCGCGGCGGCCTACCGGCCGTACTGCTGGGAGGTCGGCGGCGACGGCGATCCGTTGGCCGGTGTGCAGGTGGCCGTGTTCCAGCTGCTGGCCAGCGGGAACACGACCTATGCGACCCGGGACCACGGTTGGCATTTGGGCGCCGCCGATCGCCTGGTCGCCGCTGATCCCCGGCTGTTCCGGCCCACCCGGCGGTTGGTGGTGGATCTGGCCGACGACGATGCTCGTGCGGCCGCGGTGGCCTGGTGGGAGGACCTGACCGGCGCGGGCGGTGAAGGCATGGTGGTCAAGCCGCTGGCCAACCTCGTGCGGAGGCCCGGGCGCTCGGGAAATCCCAAGAAACTGGGCGACTTGGTGCAGCCGGGGCTCAAAGTGCGTGGCCGGGAGTACCTGCGCCTCATCTACGGACCGGACTACACGGCCCCGGCGAACCTCGAGCGGTTGCGCACGCGGAGTCTGGGACGCAAACGGTCGTTGGCCCTGCGCGAGTACGCCCTGGGGCTGGAAGCGTTGGACCGGGTGGCTCGCGACGAACCGTTGTGGCGGGTTCATGAGGCGGTGTTCGCGGTGCTGGCCCTGGAATCCGAGCCGGTGGACCCGCGACTGTAGGGGCACCCACCGTCGGCAGCCGTTACCGTCGACCCATGGTGACGAGGGTGCCGCTGGTCGGTGAGGAGAAGGACAGCTTGCGGACATCGCTGGTCCGCTATCGCGAGGTCGCGCTGTGGAAGCTGCGTGGACTGGACGACGAGCAGCTGCGCCGCCCGGTGACGCCGTCGGGCATGTCGATGCTCGGGCTGACCAAACACATGGCATGGGTGCAGCTGGGGTGGTTCCGTGGCACATTCGGTTACTCGGTGCCGACATTCGAGTTCAACCCGCAGGACCCGGATGCCGACTTCCGCGTCGAACCGGAGGAGTCCACGGCCGACATCGTCGAGTTCTTCGAGCGGTCCGGCCGGGAATGCGACGAGGTCATCGCGGACCTCGACGTCGAGCACCGGGGCACGGCCTGGACCGGGGAGATGGTCACCTTGCGCTGGGTGTTGATCCACCTGGTGGAGGAGTTCGCCCGGCATTGCGGCCACCTGGACATCATGCGTGAGCTGATCGACGGCGCCACGGGGGACCACGAGGTCACGGAGTAGGGCTCTGGGCCGCTACCCTGCGTCCTGGTAGCTCGCACCACGGCGGATCAGGATCGGAGTCCCATGAGCGTCCTCGGCTGGACCTTGCACGCAGACGGCAAACGCATCGGCACTGGGCAGGTGGTCAGGCCTGAGGAACGCCTGAGTTGGCCGCGGACCATCGGCATCGGTATGCAGCACGTGGTGGCCATGTTCGGGGCGACGTTCATCGTGCCGCTCCAAACCGGTTTCTCACCCGCCACGACGCTGTTCTTCTCGGCTGTCGGCACGGTCGGATTCCTGCTGATCACCCGGAACAAGTTGCCGAGCTACCTGGGGTCGAGCTTCGCTTTCATCACGCCGATCGTGGCGGCGACGGCCTCCCATGGGAAGTCGGCGGCCGTCGGCGGCATCCTGGCCACCGGTCTGCTCCTCGCGATTGTCGGGGTGGTCGTCCACTTCGTGGGGGCGCGTTGGATCGACGTGGTGATGCCGCCCATCGTGACAGGAACCATCGTGGCGCTGATCGGCTTCAATCTGGCCCCGGTGGCTTGGAGCGGTTACCAGGTGGCCCCGGTGACCGCCACCATCACTTTGGTCTCGATCATCTTGGCCACGGTCCTGTTCCGCGGGATTCTGGGCCGTCTGTCGATCCTGCTGGGCGTCGTCATCGGCTACGGTGTGGCGTTGCTTCGCGACGAGGTGGACTTCTCCAAGGTGAAGGGCGCCGCGTGGATCGGTTTCCCCGAGTTCGTCACCCCGTCGATCAACCTGTCCGTGCTCGGCTTGTTCCTACCGGTGGTCTTCGTGCTCATCGCGGAGAACGTGGGTCACGTCAAGTCCGTGTCGGCGATGACCGGCCGGGACTTCGATGGATACACCGGCCGGGCGCTGTTCGCCGACGGCCTGGCGACGACCATGGCCGGTCTGGGCGGTGGCTCCGGCACGACGACGTATGCCGAAAACATCGGGGTCATGGCGGCGACGCGGGTGTACTCCACGGCGGCGTACTGGGTGGCCGCCGCGACGGCTCTGCTGCTGTCGATGTCGCCGAAATTCGGCGAGCTGATCGCGACCGTCCCGGCCGGGGTGCTCGGCGGGGCGACCACGATGCTCTACGGCATGATTGGCATCCTCGGGGCACGGATCTGGGTGCAGAACAAGGTGGACTTCTCCGACCCGGTGAACCTGACGACGGCCGCGATCCCGCTGGTGATCGGGATTGCTGACTTCCAGTGGAAGTCGGGCGGCCTGGAGTTCAAGGGGATCGCCATCGGTACCGCTGCGGCCTTGGTGATCTACCACCTGATGCGGACGATCTCGAAGTGGCGGGGGACCGGGCAGGAGCCCGCGAGCCCGGCTTCAGCTCCGGCCGGTGAGGAACTGACTCAGCAGCATTAGGCCAGGCGGCGGCCGAGCAGCCCGTCGTCCCGCGGGTCGAGGCGACGGAATCCCAGATGCTCGTAGAAGCCGATCGCCCGTTGGTTGGCCGGGGCGACGTTCAGGTGGACCCCGGGAGCGCCGCCCGCATGGAGCACCGCCAGCAGGTGCTCGATGAGCCTGCGCCCACGGCCGCCCCCCTGGGCCTGCGGCAACAGGTCGATGTGCAGATGCGCGGGGTAGTCGCGGATGGTCTCGCGGTCGGTCAGCGGCGGCAGGTGGATCAGGTCGACGAGTGCGGCGTCGCGGCTCTCCGACGCCTCCGATTCAGGCGCCCCGGGGGACTCGCCGAGGGGGTAGCGGTCGCGCAGGGCCGGCCACCAGAGCCGTTCGCATTCCGCATCGAAGGCCACCGTGTCAACTGTCCCGACCGTGTAGCCGACTGGGGTGTCGTCCTCATCGGTCAGGACGAAGGCCAGGGTGGGCGCCAGTCGGAGGTACGCGCCGAGGTAGACCTCTCCCAAGAGCCGGGGGTCCCGATAGAGCGCCGTGGCGTCCTGGCCGCAGTCGCCCGTGCGCAGGCAGATGTTGTAGAGCGCCGACACCTCATGCGGGTCGTCCACCCTGGCCGGGCGGATCGGCCAGCGTGGCGCGGTCGCCGTCATCGCTGGTGAGCCCGCGTGCGGTTGGTGCCGGTCAGTTCGTTGCGTCCTTGGTGGCCGACTCGGTCGAAGTCGCCGGCGCAGTCGGTACCGGCCGCGGGGTGATCTCGTCGGCCGGCTTGCAGCCCTTGACGCTGGTGAGGGGTTTGGTGGGGTCGATCAGTTCTTCGTCGGTCAGGTTCTCGAAGTCCTTACCGAGTAGTACGTCGACTCCCGCCCCTTCGCGGGCGTCGAGCAGCAGCGTCGGGTGGTCGTAGTGCTGGGCGACGGTGTAGGCGGCGCGGACACCGCCGACCCCGAAGCGGAGTACGGTGTGCTGCTCCAGTGGGTCGGGTGTGTACGTGCCGTGTTTGACGTTGAATCCCCGCTTGGAGAGCATGTCCACGTTTGCGCCGCCGAGTCCTTTGCGGTTGGCTGCGTTGTAGACCGCCACGATGACCCGCTCGTTCTCCTTCTCGTTGTCCAACGGCAGGGTGTTGTCCGGGATGCAGGGTTCCTTCACGTCGGCGTAGTGGTCCTCGACCTTCTCGGTCGTGAAGCCACGGGACAGGGGTGTGGCGATGGCGCCGTTGAACACGGCCAGCGAGCCGAGGGTGGCCACGAGCAGGACCGCGCCGATCAGCCCGAAGATGACCATCTGGCGCTCGCGTAGGCGCCGTTGGCGCAACTCCCGCATGTTCTCGGCTCCTGGGGGAGTCGTCACTGGTCCACCTACCCGTCCGTTCGTTCGTTCTTGTCGTTCTTGTCGTTCTTCAGCGTGAGCACCCGAGCATGCAGGATCGCACGTTGCTGCAGCGCGGCGCGAACAGCACGGTGTAGTCCATCCTCCAGGTACAGCACGCCGTCGAACTCGACGACATGCGCGAAGAGATCCCCGTAGAACGTTGAGTCCTCAGCAAGGAGGTTGTCCAGATTGAGGGTTCGCTTGGTCGTGACCAGCTCGTCCAGGCGAACCTGCCGGGGGGGCACGTCTGACCAGTCCTTGGCGGTCACCCGACCGTGGTCGGGGTAGGGGCGCCCCTCACCGACGGCCTTAAATATCATGGCGTCAGTCTAGGGGCCGCCGAGAGTGGTTTCGGAGACCCATGGGCAAGGCTGCGAGCTTTTTCCACAGTTCATCCACATGTGACTCGTGTGCGACTTCGTTGATGCGAAAGTTTTGCACGGAACTAGAGTTATGTCGGTTGCGCGCTGAGAGTCCCCGCGCGCAACCGACACGGGTTACTTCTACTTCCCCTTGGCGATGATGTCGGACATCGACCGTTCTGCCAGCGCCACGATGGTCAGGACAGGGTTGACCGTGCCGGTGCTACCAGGGATCGCGGCGGCGTCGATGACGTAGAGGCCCTCGTAGCCTTTGACGCGGCCGAAAAGGTCGGTGGAGTCGCCCAGAACAGCGCCGCCCAGCGGGTGCGCGGTGAATCCCGCGTTGACATCCGGAGCGAACGGCGGGACGCCGACCGGGACCCTGTTGGCCTTCGCGATCTTGTTGTGCACGGCACGCAACGCGGCGATCGTGGCGGCATTGCCGTCGGCGGGCCAGTCGACCACGACATCGTCGGTCCTTGGGTCGTAGCGGAAGTTGGCGCGCTGCGGGTCCATCACCATCCCCAGGGAACCGAGGATGCCGATGTTCAGTGGAATCCCCGGCACGTACCAGTTCTCCAGGGTGACCGGCAGGGCGCCTGATTCATCCAGGATGCGCGATGCCGACGGCGAGGCTTGCGTGATTCCCTCGGAGAAGGAGAACGGCCTGGCGAGTGAGGCGTCGCCGTTGGTTCCCCATCCGGCGCCGATGCTCTTGTCGAGGTCCGGCAATGCCCCGGTTGCCTTTGCGCGCACCAGCAGCTCCGAGGTGCCGATGGATCCCGCTCCGAGGAAGAGGCGGTCGCAGGTGAGCACCTCGGTGCGGATCGTTGCGCCGGTGGGGTCGATCACCCGAACCTGCAGGCGGTACCGGCCGCGATTGTCGCGGTCGATCGACTCGACGACGTGACCGTGGTGGATGGTGACGTTCTTCGTGGCGAGGGCTTGAGGGAGGTAGTTCTGCGTGAGGTCGTATTTCGCGGCATTCGGGTTGCCGAAGTTGCTTTCGCCGATGACCGCGGACTTCCGTGTGCCATAGGCGAGTTCCTTGCGGATGACCGACCAGTCCCAGATTCCGTCAATGGGTTGGGGACTGTAGCCCGCCTTGCGGGCCTGCTCGTCCCAGGCTCGTGAGTGGCCGAACGGTTTACTTTCGTAGATGTCGCGCGGCATCGGGGAGGCCTTGAACATGGCTCGGGCGCGCGGATAGTAAATCCGGTCCATCTCGTCGAAACTCAGTCGATCCTGGAACACGGCCTCGAAGAAGCGGCGCTCGGGCTGGATGAGGACGCCTGTGAAGACCACCGAGCCGCCACCGACGGCGGCGGCACGCCATACCTGGATGTGCTCGTATTCGGTCACATCCATGACACCACCGAAGCTGTCGGTGTAGACGGGGATTCCGGAGAACCCAGTGAATGTGGTGCGGTGCCACAGTGCGCGCCCATCTGCCGGGAACTCCGGCGAGAATGTCGAACGCCACGGGTCCCGGGGCCACGGCAGACCTCGCTCCAACATGGTGGTGCGCACGCCTGCTTGACCCAGCCGCAGGGCCGCGACGGCACCGCCGAATCCTGTGCCGATGACGATGGCGGGGGTGTGCGTCGGCGCCTGGGCCGGGGGTGCGAAGACTTCAGGGACAAGTGCCTTGTACTTCGCTTGAGCGATTCTGTCGATGATCGAGTTTTTCTCCGCGCCGATGGGGACTGGACGGGCCTCGGCCGCACCCGCCCCGGCGGCAGTGACCGCGAGGGCTCCGGCCGCTGCGGAACCGGCGATGAACTGACGACGACTGATGGTCATGGCACTTCCTCGTGTCGGGAATATCGGAAGAACAAGTATATACCGGCCCATGGTTTTTACAAGACCGGCTCATGCCTCACGGGGCAGTGTGTGTGCGACCGTGTGCGACTGTTCGTAGGGTGGCGGTATGGCCGCGCGCATTTCCGAGCTCGTCATCGATTGCCTGGAGCCGCGACGATTGGCGCAATTCTGGTGCGAGGTTCTCGGTTTCGTCGTTCTCGACTTCGAAGGTGGAGCTGTCGAGATCGGGCCGCAGGAGGGTTTCGGCGGGCTCCAGTCGACCCTGGTCTTCAGCCCGACAGACAAGCCCAAGACCGACAAGCTGCGGCTGCATATCGACATCAGCCCGACGGACCGCGACCAGGATGCCGAATTGGCGCGGCTGTTGGCCATCGGTGCGCGCCCGGCCGACATCGGGCAGACAGGGGATGAGCCCTGGCACGTCCTGGTCGATCCCGAAGGCAACGAGTTCTGCCTACTGCGCCGCCGATTGAGCTGAGTGCCCGATCGGCCTGCGATGCCGGCTGGGCTGGTGGTCCGCCCGGGCCAAGCCGCCGGCCGGTCGAGTCGCAGGCTGTGGGAGTCCTGCGCCCCTCTCGACTTTGTTAAGACTTCTGACAGAATAGGGGAGCCCTTCCGAACCCGGTGCACCATGGTTGGCGTCTTGCCCGCCGGACCGTCCAGTCATGACAGGAACAGCACATGCGCTACGGCCACTTCGACACCGACCATGACGAGTACGTCATCGAGCGTCCCGATGTCCCGGTGTCGTGGACCAACTACCTCGGTACCAGGAACCTGTGCACGGTCTTGTCCCATCACGGTGGCGGGTACTCCTACTACCGGTCGTCGGAGTTCGGGCGTATCACGAGGTTCCGGCCCAACGCAGTGCCGCTGGATCGCCCCGGCCACTATGTGTACATCCGGGACAACTCCGATGGCGACTACTGGTCGGTCTCCTGGCAGCCGGTTGCTAAACCCTTCGCGACGGACGGCCCCGACGACGACGCCGAACCCACCGCCCGGTACACCACCCGCCACGGCATGGGGTACACGACCTTCGAGTCGAGCTACCGCGGCATCGATGCCAGCCAGACCGTCTTCATCCCCCTCGACGACGACGTCGAAGTGTGGGATGTGCGGCTCACCAACACCGGCACCGAGCCCCGGGAGTTGACCGTCGCGGGGTACGTCGAGTTCAGTTTCCACACGATCGGCATCGACAACCAGAACCTTCAGATGTCGCTCTACGCCTCGGGCTCGACCTACGCCGACGGCATCATCGAGTACGACTTCCACTACGAACCGTGGACGTTCCACTACTTCACGTCCAGCGAGCTGCCGTTCTCCTATGACTGCCTGCGGGACGATTTCGTCGGCCCGTACCGCAGTGAGTCGAACCCGATCGCCGTCGAGCGGGGCCACGGCTGCGACCGCAGCGCCACCACGCAGAACCATTGCGGGGCGCTCCAGCACACGATCACCCTCGCGCCTGGAGAGACCAAGCGCCTGACCTACCTCCTCGGATATGGCTCGCGCGATACCGCCGGCCGGTCCATGCGGGCCAAGTACACGGACCCGGCGGCGGTCGATGCCGAACGCACCCGCCTGGCGGACTACTGGCGAGCCAAACAAGACACCCTGCGCATTCGCACCCCCCACGAGGGCATGAACACGATGATCAACTCGTGGACGCTGCTCCAGGCGGAGACGTGTGTGGTGTGGTCGCGGTTCGCCTCCTTCGTCGAGGTCGGGGGCCGTAATGGTCTGGGCTATCGGGACACCGCGCAGGACGTCATGAGCGTCATTCACACCAACCCGGTCAAGACCCGGCAGCGGATCCTCGAGCTGCTCCGCGCCCAGACAGAGGCCGGTTACGGGCTGCATCTCTTCGACCCGGCGGCCTTCGACCCGGATACTCCCGCACTGCCGGACATCCCGTCGCCGACGATCGTGCCGCGGGCGGACCCGAAGGACTTGATCCATGGGCTGGCCGACACCTGTTCCGACGACCACCTGTGGTTGGTTCCCTCGGTGGTCGAGTACGTCAAGGAGACCGGTGACCGCGACTTCCTCGACCTCGTCGTGCCGTTCGCCGAGGGCACCGGCGGCACCGTCTACGAACACCTGCGGCGGGCACTGGAGTTCTCCAGCGCCCAGGTAGGCCCGCACGGCGTTGCCCTCGGCCTGCGGGCGGACTGGAACGACTGCCTAAATCTCGGTGGTGGGCAGACCGCGCTGGTGACCTTCTTGCATGCCTGGGCCATCCGTGCCTTCCTGGAGATCGCCGAGCCGCTGGCGCGGACCCGCCCCGAGGTGGCCACCGACGTTGAACGGTTCCGCGCCGAGATCGACCGGATCACGCGCGTCGCGGATGCCGAGCTGTGGGACGGCCGTTGGTGGCTGCGCGGGTTCACGCGCGATGGCGTGAAGATCGGCTCGTCGGAGAATGCCGAGGGCAAGATCTTCCTGGAGCACCAGGCGTGGCCGGTGATCGCTGGGATCACGACCCAAGAGCGTGGCGAAGCATCAATGGACGCGGTCCGCGAACTGCTCGGCTCTCAGTACGGGACGCATCTGAACTGGCCGGCCTTCACGCAGGTCGACGACACCGTCGGATTCGTGACGCGGGTGTACCCGGGCATCAAGGAGAACGCGGCGATCTTCTCCCACCCCAATGCGTGGCCGATTATCGCGGAGGCTTTGCTCGGCCGTGGCGATGAGGCGGTGGCCTTCTACGACTCGATCCTGCCGTACCACCAGAACGACAACATCGAAGTACGCGGTGCCGAACCGTATGCCTACGTGCAGTTCCTCTACGGCCGCGACCACGAGTGGTTCGGCAAGGCCCAGAACCCGTGGCTGACCGGCACCGCCGGCTGGATGTACACGGCGGTGACCAAATACGTCCTGGGGGTGCGGTTGACCCTGGATGGCCTGGTGGTGGACCCCTCGATCCCACGCGACTGGGACGGTTTCGAGGTCCGCCGTCAGTGGCGTGGAGCGACCTACCTCATAGAGGTGCGCAACCCTGAGCACGTCTCACACGGGGTGGCGTCGGTCCTCGTCGACGGGGTTTCGCATGACCCGGCCGCACCGATCCCGGTCCGGGCGCCCGGTGACACGGTCACGGTCGTGGTAACGCTGGGCTGAGTTCTCGCGCTCGGGGCTGCGCCGGTGGGCGGTGTTCCACGGCCCGGCCTTAGGCTGAGCCCCATGGCGACTGCACTCATCACTGGCGCAACGGCAGGTCTCGGTCTGGAGTTTGCCTGGCAACTCGCGACGAGCCGGCACGATCTGGTCCTTGTTGCCAGGAACACCGAGCGGCTGGAGTTGGTCGCTGCCCAGATCCAGGCGGCGGCCGGCGTGGAGGTCGAGGTGATCTCCGCCGACCTCTCGGTGGACGACGACGTCGCCCGAGTCGCGGCGCGCCTCGCTGACCCCGGATCGTCAAAGACCCGCCCGGTGGGGTTGCTCGTCAACAACGCGGGCTACACCACCCATCAACGATTCGTCGGTGGGGATCTCGCGGCCGAGGTCGCCGCCCTCGACGTCATGGTCAAAGCGGTCATGGTTCTTACCCATGCCGCTGCTGGTCAGATGAAGGCCCGTGGCCGTGGGGCGATCATCAATGTTTCCTCCGTCGCCGCGCTGACCGCAGGTGGCTCCTATGCGGCCGCGAAGGCTTGGGTGCGCACCTTCACCGAGGCGATCGCCGTTGAGTTGCGCGGGACCGGGGTGAGCGCCATGGCCCTGTGTCCGGGGTTCACCCACACCGAGTTCCATGACCGTGCGGGCGTCGACAAGACGCAGCTTCCTGATGTGGCCTGGCTGGATGCCGATCAGGTGGTCCGGGTGGCGCTGGCCGACCTGCGTCGCGGTGTGGTGATCTCCACGCCGTCCATGCGGTACCAGGTAGCGGCCGGTGCGCTCCGGCTCGCGCCACGCGTCGTGGTCCGCCGCCTCGGGCGCCTCATGTAGCCCTCTTGGGCGTGATGGGCCACTGACCGTGGCCGCGGGCGGGGGCGCGCTCGCCGCGTGCGGGCGCGCCGCGCGTCGCGCTCAGGTGGTCGGCCGCCGAACCGCGACCACGTCGACCAGCCCTTCCAGGCCCACGAAGTCGGCCGGGTTGGTGGTGTAGAGCGCGAGCCCTTGCGCGGCGGCCACCGCGGCGATCATCAGGTCAGCGACTCGCCGTCGAGGGGTCCGGCCGCCTGCGGCAACCGCTGCGCTGATCTGCCCGAAGATGCGCGCGGCGGGGGCGTCGAAGGGAATGGGGTCGAAGTCGTACTCGGCACGTTGCAGGACTGCTACCCGGCGAGCGCGCTCGGCCGCAGCATCGCCGCGTTCGTCGGTGACGAGGTGGACCCCGGCTGACAGTTCCGCGAGGGTCACGGCACTGATCGCGATCTCATCGGGCAGGAGGCTGGCGTCGATGCCGTGCCGCAGGATGACGATATTGGTGTCTAGGAGGCCGCGGGTGTGCTCATCGGGCATAGGGATCGTCCCAAGCCGGTTCGAGGCCGTCTTCGAGGTCGGCCCGGAACCGATCGATGTCCATGAGTGGCGCAGTTCGCGCGCCGCTGGCGAACTCGGCACGGGTGATGAACCTCTGCCGACGCCGCATCGGGATCAGTTCGCCGATCTCGTGACCATCACGGGTGACAGTGAACGACTGACCGTGTTCGACGGCGTCCATGATCTCCTTCGACCGCATCCGTAGATCGCGCTGCGAAATGGCCTCGGTCGTCATGACCCCAGTGTAGGACGGTGTGGCACACCGTGCCATACCCGCGCGCACACTCGGCCGCGGCCGTCGGTGACGAGGCCGGTCAGCGCCGGCGGCCGAACCAGGACCGTCGGGCGCCGCGGTGGTGGTCGGGTTGGGAAGCCTCGACCAGCTCCCGCACCGACAATGAGCGGCCCTGCGGTCGGTGGGCCGCCATCACCAGGAAGATCAGCGCTGTGGTCCACGCATCGCAGAGGGCGTGGTGTGGAGTGAAGATCGGTAGGCCCAGGCGTTCGGCCACGGTCTCCAGCCCGGGAGACCTATTCGCGCTGCGTTGGACCCCGAAATGGGTCCACGCCAGCTCGGCCGTATCGAGCACGGGCAGATCCACCGCGACCCCGCGGGCAGCGAGCGCTCGGTTGATGAAGCCGGTCTCGACCCAGGCGGTGTGGGCGACCAGCACCCTGCCGATCATCGACGCGAAGAGCGGGTCCAGCGCCTCGGGTAGCTGGGGCGCCTTGTCGAGGTCGCTTGGCCGGATCGCGTGGTACCGGATTGACTCAGCCGACGGCGGTACTTCCGGCCGGACCAGGCCGTAAACGGACGACCGTCCGACCACCCGGCCCGCATCGATATGCACCGCGCCGTACGAGATGATTTCGTCATGGGAACTCAGCCCGGTGGTCTCGAAGTCCACTACCACCAGGCGCGCGGTATCCCATGGCTGGTCCAGCTGGGCTCGCATCTCGGCCTGACCGGCAACGAATGCCGACAGGGCTGATCGCGAGACCTCCGAGGCCGCCGTCATAGCCGAGAGAACCCCGAGTCCGCGGCGAGTGCGGACTGGACCGTATCGATCGCCCGGAATGCCTCGCGTAGCTGCCTGCGTTCGAGCGGGTCGAGCGCGTCCGGCTTCAAATAGCCGGAGGGCTTGTCGCCGGCCTTGATCGCGCGCGCCTGGTGTTCGGCGAGCACCGTCAGGGCGATCTTGTAGCCACCGGCGAGCATGTCCCGCTGATCCTCGCTGAGCAATCCGGCGCCGGCGGCTCGATCGAGGCGTTCGAGGGAGGAGCCCGAGACGTCGCCGGTGCGCAACGCGAGCCAGCGCGCCGCTGAGCTGACCGGGACCAAGGCGCCCTTCTTCAGGTCGAGGTAGCCGCGGTGTTCCCCACTGTGGTTGACCACGAAGTCGCGGACGAACCCCAACGGCGGGCGGCGACTCAGAGTTTGGCGGCCGAGGATTCCCAGGAATGTCTCGTGTGCGACGGCGGCCGAGACAGCTTCGATCAGGACGGATGCCTGCCCACCGTAGACCGGTCTGCTATCGGCGACGATCGAGGCCATGGCCAGTACTCCGGCCTCGGCGTCCTGTTCGAACCAGTGGGACACGGCCGCGCGCCACTGGTCCTGTGAACGGTTGAAGAGGGAGTTGTCGGCATTCGCACCGCGATCGCAGGTAGCCAGACCGGTTCTCTCGACCAGCCGCAGTACCCGTGAGGCATGGGCCAGGTGGTCTGCCGGGTCGCCGTCATACCAGCAGACGGCGGTGTCGACGTCGGAGCCGGGAAGCGGCTCACGACGGGCCAAGGACCCCTGCACTAACCAGGTATCGGGTCGCGTCACCGACTCCGGTGCGGGGGTCAGCTCCACGGCGCGGCGCAGGATCGCATCGACCACTCCGGATTGCAGGCGTGCGATGTACTCGATGGGCAGGCCGCGCCCGACCAGCTCGATGATCGACGGCATCACGAGCGCGCCGGCCTCCGCGAGTTCATCGGAGGTCCGGGCGCGCTTCACAGCCCCTCGGACCACGACGGGATCGCGGAGTTCGGCCGAGGCGACGTCGACGACGCGCACGACTCCGACCGGGTGGTCGCGGGGGTCCACCACGACGAGGTGATGGATTCCGGCCTCAACCATCGTCAGGTAGGCATCGCCCAGCAGTGCGTCGGAACCGACCGTCAGCGCGGGGAAGGCGGCGATCTCGCCGACCGGCGCCGTGATCTGGTGTTGTCCGGTGGCGACCGAGCGGCGCATGTCGGAGTCGGTGACGACACCGATCGTGCCGTCCGGCCGGGTCACCAGGGAGCATGAGTTGCGCGCTTCGCTCATAGCCTTGGCGACGTCGACGATCGGTGTGCCGGCCTCGTGGATGATGACCGGGCGCATCGAATCGGCGACCCCGCCATGGGCGACGTCGAAGAGCCGTTCGGTGCGCACCAACTGGCTGGCGTGGCTGATCGGGGCCAGCTGCTGAGCTTCCCGCAGTGATTCGGGGAGCGGCACGAGGTAGACGAGGCTGTCCTCGGCGGCCTTGACCGTGTTGGCGTACGGCAGTCCCGCGCGCACTGTGTTCATGCTCAGCAGTTCGCCGGGCTCGACCTCGTCGACGACCGCCCCGGTCGGGCCGATGACGTTCAGCTTGCCGACACGCACCACGACGGTCACCCCGAGGCTGGGTTGCCCGACGTCGACCACCCCGTCACCGGCGAGGTAGTACCGGACGTCGATGGCCGTGGTGAGTTGCCCCAGCTCCTCGGGGTCGAGGTCGCTGAAGGGCGGATACATGCCGAGGAAGTCGGCGATCTCCTTCATGATCGTCGACTTCCTCGGGCCTCGTCACTCGCGGGCATCGCTACTTACGGATCAGCGGTTTGATCGCGTCGCCCGCGGGTGTGTCACTGTGGAGGTACGGCTTTGCGGTGACCATGTAGAACAGGCCGGTGCCGATGACCACCAGGGCCGACAGCGCCACGAGCCAGGTGTCATACCACTTCAAGGTGGTGTCCCACGGCCAGGCGATGGCGGTGATTCCGATGATTCCCCAGGTGAGTGCCGCGATGTTGACTGGCAGCCCCCACTTGCCGAGGCGGAACCTACCCGAAGGCTCCCAGCCCTTGAGCCGGGCCCGCAGGGCGGCGAGGACCACCATCTGGAAGCCCAGATAGATGCCGATCGCCGCGAAGCCGATGATCTTCGTGACCGCGTCCTCGGAGACCTTCGAGCCGAGAACGATGATGGCCGGAATGACACCCGCCAGCGCCAGCGCGAACGGTGGCACGTGACGGGATTGCCAGAAGACCCCGAGCACCTTGTGGCCCATGATCATCTGGTCGCGCGAGTAGGAGTACACGAGCCGGCTCGCGGCTGCCTGCAGACTGACCAGGCAGGACAGGAACGAGATCATCACGATCGCCAGGATGACCTTGTAAACCGGGCCGAAGGCCTCCATCAGCAAGTGGGTGACCGGATCGGTGTCCTCGCCCGCGATCACGGCAGGAATATCAGGGACTGCCAGCACCAGGCAGAAGGCCACGAACGTCGCGGCGAACCCACCGATGTAGATGGTCATCCGCATGGCCTTGGGGATCTGGATACCGGGGTTCGGGACCTCTTCCGCGACATCGCCGCAGGCCTCGAAGCCGTAGTACTGGAAGACGGCGATCAGGCCGGCCGCCGCGAACGCGTAGAAGTACGGCTTACCCCCACCGGCTCCCATTGAGTCGAAGAACACGGTGAAGTCGTAGTGACGACTCGTGGTGAGAAGCCAGATGCCGACGACCAGTGCGCCACCGAGTTCGGCGATGAAGCCAACCAGTGCCGCCGTCGTCACGATCTTGGTACCGCCGAAGTTGATCAGCAAGGCTGCTGCCAACAAGATCAGCGCCGTGATGATCATGTTGTTCACCGAGTTCTCCATGCCGAACAGCGCGGTGAGGAACGGACCCGCACCATAGGCGATGCCGCCGATCGAGGAGAACAGGGCTGCCATATATATCCAGCCTGTCATCCATGCCCAGCGCCTGCCCCACAGTCGCCTGGCCCACGGGTAGACCCCGCCGGCCACGGGATACTGCGACACGACCTCGCCGAACACGAGGGCGACCATGAACTGGCCGATGCCGACGATGAGGAAGGCCCAGACCATCGGAGGTCCCCCCGTGGCCAAGGAGGTGGCGAAGAGGGTGTAGACCCCCACCACCGGCGACAGGTAGGTGAAACCTAGCGAAATATTCCCCCACAGCCCCATCTCGCGGCGAAACTCGGACGTATAGCCGAGCGCCTCAAGCTGGGCGGCATCATCGTCCAGATGCTCCTTTGACATCCCTGTTCCCTTCGATCACATGCACCGGCACCTCTGGCGGGTCAGTGTGAGGTAAACTACAAGCTCATATTTCAAACCACAAGTCCGTCCACCAGGCAACTTCCCGCGAAGGGCCTTGGGCAGCGCAGAGCGGCGCTCCTGGGCTGCCGGTTCTTCGTGGGGTGTTCGCGCTGTACAACGCACTAGAATCGGGCGGGGGCGTGGCACGAAACCTCGCCAAATGGACGATGAGAAGGGTCAGACGGGGCCATGGCAGGAACCTCGACCACTGCGCGACGTGCCGTGTTCGCGCCCCTGGAGACCGGCGGCAGGGTCGAGGCGGTGATCGAGCGCCTTGAGGGCGCGATCAGTCTGGGTCTGATCCCCCAGGGCGAGCAGCTGCCGAGGGAGACCGAGCTGGCCTCCGCACTCGGTGTGTCCACGCTGACGTTGCGCGAGGCGCTTGCGCAACTGCGCTCCCAGGGATTGGTCGAAACCCGGCGCGGACGCGGGGGAGGTAGCTTCGCGAATGCCCCGGCCTCCTGGGACCAGGACCGCAGCAGCCACCGCCTCCAGACTCTCGGCGCCTACGAATTGCGGGACCTGGGCGACCTGAACCTGGCGATCTCCGGCATGGCTGCGCGACGTGCCGCCGAGCGCGCCTCCGATGAGCAGATCGCCCGCCTGGATTCGCTGGTCGAGGCGATGGAGAAGGCGCAGCAGCCCTCGGCGCGAAGACAAGCGGACGGCCGGTTTCACGTCGAGGTGGCGGCTTCCGCGCAATCGGTCCGGTTGGCGACTTCGACGATGAGCCTGCAGGCCGAGTACTGCGACCTGCTGTGGATCACCCCGGCTGCCGACGAGGAGGGCGGGCAGTTCCACCAGCGCATCACCCAAAGCCATCGCACGATCGTTGACGCCATCCGCGGGCGGGACCCCATGCGGGCCCGCAAGCTGGCGGAAGACCGCGCCGAAATAGGGGTCGAACGTCTGTTGCATCTCTACTATCTGCTGACGCAGGATTAACGGCATGGTTGAACAGGGGACGCCGTTGTGGGCGTCAGAGGCCCCTGGACTTCACGATCCGCTGGCAGTCGCCAGCGGGATCGGACAGGCCATGGGAGATCTGCGGGATTCTCTCGGCCAGATCGAAAGTGCGGTCTTGGAGGTGTTGCGGCACCGTAGCCCTGCCGCGCGCCCGGCGCGCAGCAGTGACCTCAGCGTGCTGCAACCGCTGGTCCAGACGATGCTGGACGACTACAAGGGCTGGATCTGCGGTGCAGGTTTCGTGGCCGAGCCGGGAGTGCTCGCGGACTGCACCTACTGGCTGGAATGGCGCACCGAATCCAAGGGTGGCAGTTTCTCCCGACTTGAGGTCACCCTGGACGAAAGCGACATCGCCAAATACGACTACTTCAACGCCGCCTGGTTCCAGCGCCCGCGCTGCGGGGCTGGCGCAACGCTCGCCGGACCCTACGTCGACTGGGGGGGCGTCAACAAGTACCTTGTGACGCTGTCCTTGCCGGTGCATCACGAGGGCTTGTTCCTGGGGATCGTCGGTGCCGACATCCTGGTTGAGCGGGTCGAGGGAATGCTCCGCCGTGCCGGCCGCTCGATGAACATGGCGGCAACCATCGTCAACGAAGACGGGCGGATCATCGCCTCCAGCATCCCGCGACTGCATCCCGGCGTTCTCATCCGTGGTATCGACATCTCGGTGGTGGACGGTGAGAACGCGGCGCCCGGCATTTTCGCCTACCGCTGTGGACAGTTGCCGTGGACGTTGCTCGTCGCGCCGCCGGCCTTCCCGGTGCAGCAGTTGCTCGACGGGGCGGACTCGGCCTCCAAGGCTGTCAGCTGATCCTGTAGCCGTGTTTCCGCATGGCCGCCGCACCCGATGCTCGCGGCCGGAGTGGTCCGCGAGCGCCTACCGGCACCCGGCGGATCTGTGGGTCAACCTGGCGCTTCACACGGGCAGTCCCGACTAACCCGGGCCTTCGCTTGAGCCGATCCTTAGTAAGGCTCGCCTTAGAACTTTGACATATAGAACTAAGTTCTATTGGATAAGGGCTACGGTCCCACGGTCGCCTCGGGACCGGCCGATCCGAGTAGCAAGGAGGCACTCCACATGACGGTGACTACCTCCTCTGACCTCAGCGCGATTATCGGAGAGTTGAAACGCGCGCTGGGCGACGAGTACGTCATGACTGACTACCACCAACGGGCGCTACGCACCGCGAGCGCGTCCCCCATGGGTCTCCACCTGTGGCAGGACCTGCTCCCGGATGTCGTGGTCATGCCCGGGTCGACCGAAGAGGTCGTCGCGGTGGTGAAGGCAGCGAATAAGTACGGGGTGCCGATCGTGCCCCGTGGCTCCGGGGCCGGATTGGCCGACGGAGCTCAACCCGCGAGACGCGGCATCGTGGTCGATATCAAACGGATGTGCGAAATCCTGGAGATCGACGACGACGACATGACGGTCACCGTTCAGCCCGGCATCAACATGCAGGAGCTGAACAAGGTGCTGCGGCCGCTGAACGTCTGGCTCCCGGACGACCCGGCCTCGTACCCGGTGAACGTCCTGGGTGGCCGGATCGGCTGTTCCGGGTGGAGTCTCATCGGCTCGGGATACGGGCACCTGCCGAACCTGGTGTGCTCCATGGAGGTCGTCACCCCCACGGGTGAGGTCATCCGGGTCGGCGAGGGCGGCGGTCGCAAGATCCGCAAGTCGAGCGTCGGCTACCGGCTCAAGGACCTGTTCATCGGGCACCAGGGCACGCTCGGCATCACAACCGAGGTGACGCTCGACCTAGCCCCGCGGCCAGAGGCCGAGCTCCCCGTGTTCTTCGCGACCAAGACCTTCGACGAAGCGCACCGGATCCTGCACGGCTTCAACCATTCCGGCATCAGGTCGATCGCGGGCATGTTCGCCTTCGACGAGTGGAAGGTCGACTTCCTGCGTCGTGACGACGAGGCCTGGATTCCTTTGCCGAGCTGGGCGAAGTCCGCCGTCGCGCTGTGCCTCTACGGCACCAACGAGGAGGTGGACGGGGTCCGCCAGCGGGTCTTCGACATTGGCAAGTCCGCCGGTGGCGTCTACATGGGCCAGGAGGTCAGCGAGGGCGACTGGGCCAGCCGTCATGACCGTTACCACCTCGCCTACCACGGCAGGAACAAGACCAAGGACAAGATCAAGCTCATGTCCTGGTCCTGCGAGGACGCGGCGATCACCTGGAGCCAGCTGCCCGCAGTGCGGCTGAAGTGGCACAAGATCATCGCCGACCTGACCGAGAAGCACCCGGAGCACTTCGACGACTGGGGCATGTTCGCGGACATCGGGAACCCGTTCCGGGCCTGGGGTGACTACCTCACGGAAATCGACATCGGCGTCAACGAGCAGGAGATGACTCCGGAGATCTGGAAGGACTGGGTCCAGGCCAAGATCGATATTGCCCGGGTCTCGCTCGAACACGGTGGGTCGATCTCCATGGCACACGGTGGCACCCGTGAAGGTGAGGTCGACGTGGCCTGCTACGAGGAGCTCGCCGAAGGCCAGTTCGACCTCATGAAGAAGATCAAGCGGATGTTGGACCCGAACAACATCATGAACCCGGGTAAGTACCACCTGGACGAGGCCTATGAGGAGGCACAGGGATGAGCCAGCAGCTCAGCTCCAAGCCGTTCTACGAAGAGCGGATCGAGGGCAAGCAGATCCCCGTTGCATTGGCTCGGGACTGCTACGCGGTCTTCGCCTGCCGGCACAAGTTCTGCCGCGAGGTTTGCCCGGTTTATCAAGAGGACCGCAACGAGTCGCACAGCTCCTACGGCTTCCACACCGCGCTGCTCGGAATCTCCGAGGGCATGGGGGAGCTCGACGAGATGCACGAGACGATCACCAACTGTCTCGAATGCGGAGCCTGTGAGACCCGGTGCCCGAACACGCTGTTCGCCGGTGACTTCTACGGCACGTCGACCACCACGGTGAACCTGGTTCGCAAGGTTCGCCGCGACCTGGTCGCGTCCGGTAAGGGGTTCGCCGGCTACGAAGAGGTGCTCGCACAGGTCGACCGCTACCTCGCATACTTCGACGGCCCGATTGAGGATCTGACCAAGTGGGCTGACGGCCTGGATCTGCCCTTCACGGGCGAGACCATGATGTTCGTCGACTACTTCAACGCATTCGAGACCACCGACGTGCCGCGCAACGCCGCGAAGATCCTCAAGTCGGCCGGCGTCGACTTCGGGATCCTCGCCCTTCCGGGTGCGACTCTCGGCGAACTGCTCGACGTCAACCTCGAGAAGTTCATCGAAATGGGCCGCTACAACGTCGAGGTGCTGGAGAAGGCGGGGGCCAAGCGGGTCATCATTATCAACCCGCATGACTACGTCTACTTCACCCGGGAGTACACCCAGTACATCGGTGAGCTGCCCTTCGAGGTCGTCTACATCACCGACTACCTCGAGGAACTGGTCAAGGCCGGCACTCTCGACTACTCCCAGAAGGACAAGCCCTTCACCCAGACCGGCACGACGAAGGTCAGCTATCACGACCCGTGCACGCTGAACAAGATGTGCGGGATCACGGCTTCGCCTCGGGAGCTGATCAACCAGCTTCCTGGTGTCGAGTTCATCGATGTCAGCCCGGTCGCCCAGTGGAGCTACTGCTGCGGGAAGGGAAGCGCCAGCTTCAAGATCCTGCACCCCGACCAGGCGTACAAGATCGGCACCCAGCGGCTCGAGGCAGCTGCCGACCTAGGCGCCGAGCAACTCGTGCTGGCCTGCCCGCACTGCAAGGACCAGCTCACCGACGTGGGTGCCCGGTCCGGCGTCCCGATCGAGCCGGTGCACATCCTGTCGCTCATCGCCACCGCGATGGGCCTCGACTGAGCCCGAAGGACTGAGAGGAGACTGCCATGAGCAACGACCCCAAGTGGATCGAAGACCATTGGGAGGTCGCCGACGGGATTCGTGGTGACACCATTCCGACGCCGTACCAGAAGATGAACGATGCCGAACGGCAGCGGATCATCGCCCAACGGTGGGCCTACCTGGACTTCATGCACGACCACTTCGCCGATCGTGTCGTCCCGCCACCGGAGGGCGTCGAAGAGGTCGAAACGACCCACTCACACTGAGCCCCACTCACGCGGCCGAGGGCCGGCTCATAGCGGAGCCGGCCGTCGGCCCCCATCAAGACGAGGAGGACCGCAGTGCGGATCCTTGTGTGCGTCAAGCACGTACCAGACACCACGGAAGTCAGATTCGATCCTGCCACCGCCGAACTCAAGGTCCGGCAGGCACCGACGAAGATCAACAATTACGACGAGAACGCGCTGGAGGCCGCCGTCCAGCTCCGGTCAGCCCTAGGGGCTGAGGTCGTCGTCGGCTGCGTCGGGCCGTCTGAGGCCGCCAAGACGGTCAAGGAAGCCGTCGCAATGGGCGCCGACCGAGGCGTCCTGGTCACTGGTCCTTGGGCCGGTGATCTCGACGCGGCCGGCACCGCCCGAGTCATCGCGGGTTTGGCGTCGAGCGAGGGGCCGTTCGACCTCATCCTGGCCGGTGACGTCTCCGAGGACGGCTACCAGTCGCTGGTGCCGGGCCTGGTCGCCGGCCAACTGTCTGTTCCGTTCGTCTGGGGGGTCAGCGCCTTGGACGGCCAGGAGGGCTCCGTCAAGGTGGAGCGGAAAGCGGACGACGCGATCGAGTCCTATGACGTGACCTTGCCTGCCGTCCTCTCGGTCAACACGGCCCTCAACACGCCGCGGACTGTGACGAAGCTGCAGGTCATGAAGGTCTCGATGTCCAAGGTCGCCACCAAGGCGGCTGCGGAACTCGGTGTCGACGAGGCCTCGCTCGCCCCGGAGAATGCCGCGACCCGCCTGGTCGGCGTGCGGCCGGCAGCGACACCGCGGGCCAACGAGGTCGTGACCGGCGAGCCGGACGACGTCGTGCGGACCATCATCACCCGACTCGACGAGGCAGGAGTGCTGGCATGAGCGCGCTGGTAGTCGTAGGACCCGGCCAGGACGCGGAAAGCCTGGTCACACTCGCGCGGCCGGTCTCGGATACGGTGCATGTCGCCGTATTGGCGGGGCCGGGCGGTAGCGCCGACGAGTTCGCCTCGGCGGACTCCACCTCGGTGGTTCAGGCCGGTGGGTTAGAGGCCGGTGAGGCGACGGCCGCAGTGATCGCCGAATTGGCGCAGCGGCACGGGGCCGACCTGGTCCTGCTGCCCGCCACGCCGCGTTTCAGGGAAGTGGCGGCACTGCTGACCGGCCACCTGGACGCCGCCTGTGCTCCGGATGCCCTCTCGCTGGCCCGGACAGCGGACGGCCTGACCGCCGACCGCCTGCTCTACGGCGGTGTGGTGATCGGCACGATCGCCCTGCAGCGCCCGGTCGCGGTAGTGACCGCGGGCGTGAAGCCGCTTGCGGCCGTTGGCGGTTCCGCTGCTCCGGTCGAAGCGGTGGATGTCCCGGCCGTGGCCGGCAAGGCGCTGACCGGTTCGACCCCCGCAGCCGACGACGGCGGTTTGGCCAATGCCGAGCGTGTCGTCTCCTTCGGCCGTGGTGTGCGGACCCAGACGGATATCGACATGATCCGGGGTCTGGCCTCGGCACTCAATGCTGAACTGGGTTGTTCGCGCCCAATCGTCGACGACAACAAGTGGTTGGAGCTGCCGTACCAGGTCGGGTTGACCGGGACGACCGTCCAACCGCAGATCTACCTCGCGGTCGGTATCTCAGGAGCGATCCAGCACCTCGTGGGGATGCGGGACTCGAAGGTGATCATCGCGATCAACAACAACCCGTCGGCTCCGATCTTCGAGGCCTCAGATGTGGCTGTCGTTGGTGACCTCTACGAGATCGTGCCCAGGCTCACCGAGGCACTCGTCGCGCGGTCGGCCTGACCATGAGTGCGCTATCCGTGGTCGCGTTGACCGTGGGGGCTGTGACTCCCGGACCTCCGGTCCGGGAGTTCATGCCCGACATGCCGAGCTGGCTGGCTTGGGGCATCTACGTCGCGTTGGTCCCGACGGTCGTGGTCTTCTGCTGGCTGTTCAAGCGGCGGATCGAGCGTTCCGGTACGACGGTCCGCGAACTGTGGCGCGGCGTGGTGGCGGCGGTGAAGGCCAACCCCAAGGCCGTCGGCCGTCGGCTGGTCGGTGACATCTTCGGTCAGGCCCGGGTCCGGCGGGACCGGACCGGAGGCCTGCTGCACCTGCTGATCTTCGGTTCCTTCGGAGTGCTGATCATCGGCACCGCGCTGATCGCCATCGAGCACGACTTTACCGAGCCCGTGTTCGGGTGGGGCTTCCTGCATGGGAACTTCTACCTGGGGTACGAGCTCGTGCTGGACACGGCCGCCCTCGCGTTGATCGTCGGCACCGTGATCGCGATGTGGCGGCGGTTCGTCCAGCGCCCGCCTCACCTCGGCGGCCGGATCTCGGTGCACCCGGTGTACCTGATCCTGCTGTACTTCTCGGTGTCTGGGCTGATCCTTGAGGCGTTGCGACTCTTGGTGCAGCCGGTCTCCTGGGGCCCGTGGTCCTACGTGGGGTACGCCATCTCGAAGGTGATGGACCCGATCGTCGGCAGCCATGCGGTGGGTGTTTACCAGACGTTCTGGGCGGCGCATGTCATCGTTGCTTTCGGCATCATCGCGATCATTCCGATGTTGATGCTCGACCACATCGTGGTGCTGCCGCTGAACCTGACCTTGCAGGCGACGCGGGAACCCGGCACGCTCACAACACCCTTCGATCTGCCCAAGATCATCGAGGAAGAGGGCGACCTCGAGGGTGTCGAGGCCGGCGTCGCGAACCCCATCGACCTGCCCTGGGACAGGCGGTTCATGCTCGATGCCTGTATCGACTGTGGTCGATGCGAGGCCGTCTGCCCCGCGAATGCTGCGGGCCGGTCGTTGTCGCCACGCAAGCTCATCCAGGCCCTCGGGTCGGATCTGCGGGCCAGCGTGGCCAGCGGCACGAAACCCGAGGACGACGTCTTTGTTCGGGAGGTGCTGGACGAGGCGACGGTGTGGAGCTGTCTGACTTGTGGTGCCTGCGCTCGCGAGTGCCCGGCCATGATCGACCAGCCGGGCACCATCGTCGAGTTGCGGCGCCACCTGGTCGAAGAAGGCCGGGTCGGCGAACAACAGGCCAGCATGCTGGATGGTGTGGAACGCAACCAGAATCCGCTCGGGTTGCCGTCCTACCAGCGCACCGAATGGATGCAGGGACTGGACATTCCTACGGCCGCGGAGAACCCGAAGCCGGAGTACCTGTACTGGATCGGCTGTATGGCCGCTTACGACAAGCGGGTGCAGAGCGTCGCCAAGGCCATGGTGAAGATCCTCAAACATGCGGGGGTGTCCTTCGTCGTCCTCGGCGAAGAGGAACGCTGCTGCGGTGAGGCCCAACGCAAGGTGGGCGACGAGGCCGGATTCCAGATGCGTGCGATGGAGAACATCGCACTCTTCGAGTCCTATGAGGTGGTCAAGGTACTGACGCATTGTCCGCATTGCCTGGCCACGCTCACCAAGGATTATCCGGAGTTCGGCGCCAAACTCGAGGTCGTCCATCACTCGGTGCTGTTGGCCGAGTTGATCGAGTCGGGCCGTGTACCCGCACCCGCCGCGGCCGAGGTCGGCAAGCTCACGTATCACGACCCGTGCAACCTGGGCCGGTTGGGTGGCGTCTTCGACCAGCCGCGGGCGGTCTGCCAGGCCGTCGCGGGACCCCAGTTCGTCGAACTGGGGAAGTCGCGGGACAAGTCCTTCTGCTGTGGCGCGGGCGGTGCCAACTACTTCTACAAGGTCCCCGAGGAGCGCAGCGTCTCGTCGCTGCGGCTGGCTCAGGTCGGCGAAGTGGGAGCGGACACCGTCGCAACGGCCTGCCCGTTCTGCCTCGGGATGCTGGAGGACGCAGCGAAGTCCGCGGAAGCTCCCCCACGGATCGCGGATCTCGCGGAGCTGGTGGCCGCCGGTCTCCCGGACGGCGACTGAGGTACCCAGAGCCGACGACGGCCGCCCGGTTGGGAAGCGGGGCGGCCGTCGTCGTTGGGGTGGGGGGAGCGCCAGCTCCGAGAGCCGGCCTCAGTATCTAGGTCGGACGACGAGCGGGCTTGCTCGTCGGTTGACTACCTGTGACGCGGTCGAGGTTTCTTAGGAGGTGGCGGGTGCCATCTCGATGGGTGCGTGGGAGAGTTCGGCGGACTTCCAGACGCTGCCGCCGGCGTAGTCCACGACGTGGAGGGTGTTGGTGGCAGGGTCGGTGATGTAGGCCATGCTGCCGGTGGCAAGGAGTGCGGGGTGGGCGTCCTGCCAGTCGGTGGGCACCTGCCACGCATCGATGACGGGGATCGTCCGCGTCGCGGCGCCCGTGGCCGGGTCCAGGACCCGGAGTGTGCCGTCGGTACCCAGGACGAGGACCTCGCCTTCCTCGCCGCGGGCTAGCCCGCGCCAGGTGTACTGCGTCCCAGTGTCGGTGACCGTCATGGTTTCGGCGGCGAGATCGGTCAAGGCGATGCTGGTCAGCCCGAGGCCCCCCTCGGGGTCTGTCTTGTAGTCACCCAGGACGATGGTGGAACCCTCGGCGGGGAAGATGTTGCCGATCCGCCCGAAAGCGTCGGGCGAGGTGATCTTGTGGACGTGGTCGTCGAGGAAGACGAGCAGGCCGTCCTCGCAGCCCACCATGAGGTACTCAGCGGTCGTCCCTTCCCCGTGCACGCCGGGGCACCGATCGCTCTCGGCGACGACTGTATCGGCGGTGTCGAGCAGCCGGGCTCCCGTGCGTTGGTCCTCAGTGCCTTCGGTCACCAGGAGGTTCCCGTTCGCCGTCGCGACGGCCACCCCGTGATGGGCCGAAGGAGTGGTGTAGCTGCGGGTCGGTGTCACTTCACCGGCCTCCACCGCCTCGTCCCAGGACCCACTGGGCAGGACAGTCACGTCCCCCGTCCCGTCGTCGAACAGTGCGGTCAGGTCGTCGTGAACGACCACGTGCCCAGGCGTCTCGGCCGCCACGAGTACGTCGTGCAGTTCGGGCTCGGCCGTGAAGAAGTGGAAGTGGTCCCCATGCGCCTGCGCCCACGTCCCGGTGTCCAACGGAGCCCACCCACCTGCCGTAGAAACCATCACGTAGCGCCCGTCGCCAGCAGGGGCCACCCGGGAAAAACCCTCCAACGGAAGGTCCCCCACCTGCTCCAACGTCGTCGCATCCACGACGAGCAGCCCCCCGTCATAGGTGAGCACCACCCGCGGGGACCGAGCCGCCGCCTCCGTTGCCCCCTCATGGTCGTGCTCGTCGTGTGCTGCGGTGTTCGCCGGCCCCGCCTGGTCCGAGGACCCACCACAAGCAGCCAACGACAGGGCAAGAACCGTCACGCCGCTCAGCAGCGTCCCACATCGGGGTGTATGGATCCTCTTCATGATGATGCGCGCCATGCCGGGCGCCTCCTCTCTGTAGGGGTGTCGTACGCGCCACACGTTAACGATAACGAGAACGATTATCAACTGCGATCTTCGAGGACCCTGACCCCACCACCCCCGCGCCATACTCACCAGGCAAGCCGCACCCCTACCGGAAGTCCCATGGACCAGCAAAGATTCGTGCTCAGCACATCAACATGTCACTCGACAAGTCCATGCCAGGCGTGACATTCTTCCTCCATGAGAAAGAAACTGGCAATGATGCCGATTGCAGTGGCCAGTGCTGTCATATTGACCGCGATGCCCGCGGTCTCGGATCCCGCCGAGAAACCGCCAGCGCCAGCAGCTGCGACAACGTTCGGGTTCTTCTCGCCGCAGCCGCTTCCGAACGAGATGACGGTCAATGAGATGACAGTGAGGGTCGACGCAGGGCGACTGACCGTGTCCGGGGCTTTGCCCCCGGAGCTGCAGAAGGCGATGTCGCGCTCAACTCCCTTGGCGGCCGCGGCGACAAGAGACACCCCGACCGGATTCAGGCTGATCAATCCTGGATACCGGCGCACTGACTACCTCTATGACTCGGACAAGGGTGCCTTCGGCTCGACAACCTGCGCGAAGGGTAAATGCAAGATCGACGCTCAGGTGTCCGCGCAGTTTCGCCAGCAGGTTGTCGGAATGTCCTCGAAGAAGTGGTACGTAACGATGACGCTGAAGCAGGTAAGTAATGCCAGTGGCCTCACGTGGACGTAGGGGGTGACCTATTACTGCGGTGTGAACATTTCGAACGGTAGAGACCATCTCTGCGGAAATGGCGCGAGCGCTAGCGGGGTTACTATCGAGCACAATGAACGCATCCTGAAGAGCTTTGAGAATGTTAACAACAACACCGGCTTCCCCATGGTGTCGGCTACGGTGGTTTTCAGCAACAAGAATACGGCAAATGGAAGATTCCGTGGCTGGGATGTCTTGAATCGAGCGAACTCCACCAAGCTGGCTGCCAAGTCCGGCAACGGAGACTGATCGATGGCCGGCTACTGGTTCACCAACCTTGGGGATGTCTTGCCCTCGCGAGAAAGGAGTACGAGGTTCGCCGTCGTTCGAGGTGCACTTTATGCTGTTGCCGCTGTGGAGCAGCCTCCGTTCGATCCGGTCGATGCCGTGCGCGAGTTTCCGATGATGCGGGGCGCCAGCCTTGAAGGTATGGTTCTGGAGCTTGACGATGAGAGCGTCGACCTTCCCGAAACTCTGCACCCGTGGTCCCGGAGGAACTTCGGGGCCGATGAGCTCGGTCCAGGTAGCCCAACCGCCATGATTGTTGACGGTTCGATGTTTCTTGCTGAGCGCTGGGAGTTTTCGCCGCTCTCCCTGTGGGTGACGTTGGTACCGGGCGAGTGCATTACGGTCCTCGCTCCAGAGCGGCTCCAAATTGTCGATTTGGTTTCGCTGAAAATCCCGAGAAGGCGTGTGCACGGCGAGCCAGATCCCGTCGATAGCTAGGTGATCCTGCCAGGGGTCACGCTCACCGATCGCCACACGGACCCGTCTTGATCTACGACCGGTTCGAAGTCAATGAGAACCCTCGACCCGACTTCCAGCGTGCGATAGCCGCTCGTCTGGATGGATGAGTAGTGGGCCCAGACTTTCCTGCCGTCCTCAAGGAGAACGTGGCCGACCCCTTCTTCGTCGTCCCACGCTGCGACCACCCCGGCTGAGCTAGCCACGACGCTCAGCGATTCGCCGTAGGACGTCTCGGGCTTCGTAGAGGTATGACTCGATCGGGTCGGACATCATGATGTCGCTGTCCCCGCAGACACGTTCCACGATCTCCACGGCTTGCTCAGGCTCGGTGATGCCCAGGCGTTCGAACAGGAACTCGAGGTCATCGTGGTCACGGCCCGGGCGCGCAGCAATCATCTTCATCGCCAAAAGGTGTTCAGGGGAGGTCAGCGCAACCGACAACCCGGGGATGTCGAGAATGACAGCCTCAGTGTCTTCGACGTTGGGAAGCACGCCGGTGACGGCCGAGTTGATCCACCCGGGCGGTAGCCCGTGCCGAGCGCCGACCTCGGCCGCGGCGGCACGCACATCACCAGCCCCGGAGCGGAACGCCACGTCGATGTCTTGGGTCACCCGCCTGGTGTTCATCGTCAGGCAGATCGCGCTGCCGCCGACCACGTAGATGTCGCCATGGGCTCCGTCGCGACTGAGTACTTGGCCGACCTCAGTCAGCAGTGCCAAGAGTTCGCCATGCCCGAAGACGGGGGAGTCGTCGCTCATGCGGTCGTAAAGTTTCGTTCGGAGAACCAGATGCCCAGACGCTTAAAATCGATCGGGGTGCGTTGCATCGTCATCGCAGCCCGGGCATGTTCACGGGCGGGCCACCACCAGGACTCCAGAGGCTCCTTGCGGGACCAGGCAGGGGCACGGATGCCGATTCGTCGGCAGTAGTACTGCACGCAGGCCGCCAACAACGTGTCCCACCGCTGGTCGCCGATGGTGGCTGGCTCATCGAGCATCTGGTCGAGCGCGTCGGTCGGTGTGGTCGGGATGCGGTTGACCCCATCAAGCATGAGCCGAAGCGCCATCGCCTCGTCCCCTGCGGCGAGCTCGACGCGCATTGCCTCGGCGATCTGGGAGATGCGGGGTGGGGCGATACCGACCGTGACGTTGGCGTTCAGCATGTCGTCGTCGGCGAATGCCTGCTTGGCGGCGCGCATGTACGGGTTGCGGAGGTCGGCGCTCAGCAGGGTGCGCCGTCCTGCTGGTTTCGCGACCAAGAGCCCGGCCTCGGCGAGACGGGAAGTCTCTCGAGCGACGGTGGAAACGGGTGCGTGCAGGCTCGCGGCGATATCCGTCGCCGAGCGCGGCGTCGGGTCGGCACACATGTTCCGCAGGACCTTCTCCTGGAGGTCACTGCGGAAGATCGCGCTGCTGTTCGGCACTCGCCCAGCCTATCTCCAACAATGTGGGAACGTCGCCCCCTCCGGAAGTCACCGACTCGCACGACGAGCGGCTCCACAACCCCACACACGCCGAAGGCCGGGGCCTCCCCGTGGGGAGACTCCGGCCTTGGCCGGTGCGAATCAGCAGCTCACGCGCCGATCCGCGTGGAACCTCAGGCGCCGGTGATGGCCGCCGCGAACTCGTCGAAGCAGGCGATGTAGGCGTCAATGGCCTCGTCGGTGTGGGTCACCGACAGCGTCCACTCCTCCTCGCGGCCCGGCGTCATGAAGATGCCGCGGTTCATGTTGAACAACCAGGCGAGGTCGGAGAGCGCGGCCTCCTGGTTGGCCTTGAAGGACTCGTAGTCGGTGATCTTCACCGGGGAGAAGGTCACGCAGCCCTTTGAGCCGATGCCGACGGCGTAGCCGGGCAGGTCGTACTTCTCGATGACGGCCTGGCAGCCGGTGAGGATGCGGTCGTTGAGCTCGTCGAGCCGCTGGTATGCCTCCGGCGTCAGGACCTCGAGCAGCGACGCACGCGCGGCCGCCATGCCCAACGGGTTCCCGTTGTAGGTACCGACCTGGTAGACCGAGCCGTCCTCGACAACCGACATGACCTCTTCGGTGCCGCCGATGGCACCGGTGGGCAGACCGCCACCGAGGGCCTTGGCGAGGGTAACCATGTCCGGCATGACGCCCCACTTGCTCGTGGCGCCACCCGGGGCGATGCACAGGCCGGTCTTGACCTCGTCGAAGATCAGGACGATGCCGTGCTTCGTGGTGATGTCGCGGACGGCCTGCAGGTAGCCCTCCTCCGGGAGTACGACACCCAGGTTCATCATGGCCGGTTCCATGATGACGCAGGCGGGCTTGCGGCCCTCTTCGATCAGGCGCTCGATGCGACGCTCCATTGCGGGGGCGTCGTTGAACGGCACAGCGACCGTCATGTCGACGGTCGACTGCGGGATGCCCGCGCCGTAGGGAAGCGAGGCCAGGTTGTCGCGGTCACCGATCTTGTCGTACTCGACACCGATCGACACCATGACCGTGTCGTGGTGGCCGTGGTAGGAGCCGAAGATCTTCATGACGGTGTCGCGGCCCGTGTAGGCCCGGGCGATCCGGATCGCGTCCATCGTCGACTCCGAGCCGGAGTTCGTGTAGCGCCACTTGGGCAGTCCCCAGCGGCGGGCCAGCTCGTTGCCGACCACGACGGCGTCCTCGGTGGGCGCGGCGAAGTGCGTGCCGAGCGCGTAGCGCTCGCTGACGGCCTTGCCGATGGCCGGGTGGGCATGGCCCTGGACCATCGAGCCGAAGCCGTTGTGGAAGTCGAACATCTCGTTGCCGTCGACATCCCAGACCTTGCAGCCCTCTCCGTGCTGCAAGTAGATGGGCCACGGGTCACGCAGCTGGTACGAGGAGGCCACACCACCGGAGAGGTGGGCGTGCGCGCGCTCGTACATGGCCTTGGAGCCCTGGGTCCGTTCGTCGAGGCGCGCTTCTTCCTTCGCCGTCAGTTCGGCGATGCGCTTCGGATCAATCTGTACAGCCATGGGTGATACTCCTTCTCCGGCCGGCCTGGCACCTGAAAGGGAAGCAACTGCAGGATTCTTCCGGCCGGCCTGGCGCCGGAAGAGGGTGGGCCACCGGTCGTAGGGACCGGGACTCCGGTGTTACGGGTAGAGGCCGCGGATCTTGTGGGCCTCAGCGACCCGCTTGACTGCGATGACGAGCGCGGCGTCCCGCAACGACATCTTCTCGCGGGCCGCGAAGGTCGCGACATCGTTGTAGGCGGTCAGCATGCGGCGTTCCAGCTTCTCGTCGATCTCCTCAGCCGTCCACCAGTATGCCTGGTTGGCCTGGACCCACTCGAAGTAGGAAACCACGACACCACCGGCGTTGGCCAGGATGTCGGGCACCACGATGACGCCCTTCTTGTTGAGTGCCGCGTCACCGCCCGTGGTGGTCGGCCCGTTCGCGCCCTCCACGACCCAGCGGGCCTGGACGGTCTCGGCCGTGTTCTCATCGAGCACACCTTCGATGGCCGCGGGGACCAACACGTCGACCTTGAGGGCCAGCAGTGCGGCCGGCTCGATCGGCTCAGACTCGGCGAATCCGACGACCTTGCCCGTCGCGGCCATGTGCTCGACCAGTGCGGGGACGTTCAGCCCGTCCGCGTTGTAGATCGCACCGTACTGGTCCGCCACCGCGACGACCCGGGAGCCGGCAGCGTGGAAGATCGAGGCGGCGTGCGCGCCGACCTTGCCGAAGCCCTGGATGGCCACGGAGACCTCATTGAGCTGGATGCCCTCTTCGAGGAGTGCCGCCTTGGTGGTGTGCACCACGCCTGCTGATGTCGCCGTCGGGCGGCCCAGCGAACCACCAATGGCCAGCGGCTTGCCGGTGACGACACCGGGGATCGTGTAGCCCTTGTTCACCGAGTAGGTGTCCATGACCCAGGCCATCGTCTGCTCGTCGGTGCCGACGTCGGGGGCGGGGATGTCCCGCTCCGGGCCGATCACCGGCATCAGCTCGGAGGTGTAGCGCCGGGTGACGCGCTCCAACTCCGCCTGCGAGTACTCGCGGGGGTCGATCGTGACCCCGCCCTTGGCGCCTCCGTAGGGGATGTCGACGATGGCGCATTTCCAGGTCATCCACATCGCCAGGGCGCGGACCTCGTTGATGTCCACATCGGGGTGGAACCGCAGTCCACCCTTGCCCGGGCCGCGCGAGACGTTGTGCTGGACGCGGTAACCGTGGAACAGGACCGTCTCACCGTTGTCCCGGCGCAGCGGAACCGCCACGGAGACCTCGCGCCGGGGGGTGGCGAGCATCTCGTGGAGGCCGGGCTCGTAACCGAGGAAGTCCACGGCGCTCGAAAGCTGGTTGAGGGCGGTCCCGAAGGGTGTTCCCGGGGGCTGAGCGGGGATGTCAGCTTTTCGGGTGGCGCCGTTCGGCTTTCCGGCCGACGGCGTTTGCGTGCTTGTCACAACTCCTCCGAGTTTTCGTAACTGGTTGATACGCCCGGCGGGTGCCGGGACATGGGAAGCGGCCCGGCCAGGGGTATCGGCCGGGCCGCTCGGTCAGTCGGCGAGTGAGGCGTGCGCCTCGTTCTCGTCACCTGCGATACCGCGAGGAATGGTCTTCCCACGGAAGAACTCGGGGCGCCTGGCGGCCATCACGAACATGATGATCAGGCCCAGCAGGACGATGGCCACCGTCAGGATGAAGACGAGGCCGACCCCGAAGAGCGAAGAACCCGAGCCCACACCGGAGTCGGGGTCCCACGCCTGGACGGTCACGTTGATGAAGACGGCCACCAGCGAGGCGCCACCGAGCAGCGGGGCCACAAACTTGAAGAACACCCCCCGGGCGTCGGTGAACCACTCCTTGCGGAAGTACCAGAACGCCGCGAACGCCGTGATGCCGTAGTAGAAGCAGACCATCGCGCCGAGTGTGGCGACGGTGTCCCACAGCACGTTCTCCGAGATCAACCGCATGATCACGTAGAACGCGGACGTGAAGATGGCCGAGGCGATCGTGGCGTATCCGGGGGTGAAGAACCGCGGGTGCACCTTGGCGTAGTTCTTCGGCAGGGCGCCGTAGTGCCCCATGGCCAGCATGGTCCGCGCCGGGGAGACGAAGGTCGACTGCAACGAGGCCGCCGAGGCTGAGAGCACGGCGAGCGACACCAGGATCGCCAGTGGCAGGCCGAGGACCGGTTCGGACAGGAAGAAGAACACGTTCTCCTGGATATCCGGGTTGCCCAGCCCGTCTCCGGTGTCACCGACACCGGCGAAGCTCATCAGACCCAATGCCAAGAACATGTAGATCGAGATGATCGCGATGACGGTGAGCGTCGCCGCCTTGCCCGGGGTGGACCGTGACCCCTTGGTCTCCTCGGTCATGGTCAAGGTGACGTCCCAGCCCCAGAAGATGAACACCGAGACGGCAAGACCCGCGGTCAGTGCATGCACGCTGGAGATTTCGAAGGGGTTGAACCAGGACCAGCTGATGGACAGGTGGTGCAGGCTCTCCCCGCTGATCCCCTTGTACAGGGCGACGCCGCCGAAGAGCACCATGGCGAGCAGCTGGAAACCGACCAGCCAGTACTGCACCCGCTGGGTGGTCTTCATGTCGCGGTAGGAGATCGACGTGGCCGCCACGATGAAGACCAGGCAGGTCGCGACGTTGACCCACTTGTTGTCGGAGAGTTCGGCGAGGTGGTCGTTGCCGAAGATCTGTGACAGTGCGAGATAGAAGAAGTCCACCGCGACGCCGGCGAGGTTCGACAACACGATGATCGTGGCGGCGACTACTCCCCAGCCGCCCATCCAGCCCAGCCACGGACCAAAGGCCCGTGTCGCCCACGTGAAGGTGGTGCCGGAGTCGGGCATTCGGGAGTTCAGCTCACGGTAGGCGAAGGCGACCAGCAGCATCGGCAGGAAGCCGACGATGAGGACGGCCGGAACCTGCACACCGACGGCCTCTACGGTCGGGCCGAGGGCCTCCGTGAAGGTGTAGGCCGGGGCGATGCAAGAGATGCCGATGACGACGGCGCCGAAGAGGCCGACGGCGCCGGCGCCGAGGCCCTTGGACGAGAGGCCCTTGGTCTCCTCCTGGGGAGGGGCGGCCGGGGACGTGCTCATTGGGGGTCTCCGTTCTGGCGAACGTCATCGTTCGCGGATTCAGCTGCGGTGTCGGCCTCCACGGTGGAGGGTACGACGATCAGGGGGACGGGAAGGACGCGAGAGACTTTGGTCGCGGTCGAGCCGATGAACAACCGCCGGGGCTGGGCCAGCCGGCTTGAGCCGATGAGCGCGATCTCGGTCAGCTCCCAGTCGGTGGCGCGTACGGCGTCCTCGATGCTGGTGCCGGCCCCCGTCTCAGTTGTGACCGGGGTGTCGAGTTGTTCGCGGGCCAGTTTCGCGGCGGCCTCCACGATCTCGTCTGGTGCGTCCTCGGTCGTCATCCGGTCGAGGGTCACCAGGGAGACGATCCGCAGCGGCACATTGCGGTTGCGCGCGAAGTCGATCGCGTTCTCCAACAGGACCGGGCCACCGGGTCGGGTGCCGAGGAAGCAGGTGACTCGGGAGACGGGTTCCTTGCGTAGCGATACCTGGGAGCCTTCCGGCGCGACGGCGACGGGTACCGGGGAGGTGTGCAGGAGGGAGCTGGTGACAGTCCCGAGCGTGAGGTGGCCCAGGGCGTTGCGCTTGGCCCCGACGATCAGCACATCGGCGTCGGGTTCCAGTGCCGCGAGCAGGGCTTCGGGCGCCGAGTCGGAGCGGGTGAGCACATGGCTGCGTTTGATCTCCGGCGCCAACGCGGTTTCGGCGCGGTCAAGCCAGCGCCGTGCGGTGGCGTCGACATAGCGGTCATAGGTCGCGTCCGGTGGGGTCAGACCCACCGGTAGGTCTGGGACGACCAACACGATGTCGAGGGTGGCCTTGGATTGACGCGCCAATCGCTCGCCGAGGGCGAGCGCGTCGTGGCCGGCTGGGGTGTCGGTGTATCCGACGACGTATCTCATGTGAACCACCTAGGGAAGCGCGCGGTGTACACGCGGGTGATGCGGGGCTGGCCCGCCGGTGCTCGCTGGCCGCAGCCCGCGACGGTGACCACTCGTCCGGCGGGCAGCAGTGCCCCCCGGCCGGCGGGGGCAGTCTTCGATATTAGACACGACGTGCGTG
>JAVBNE010000110.1:0-3506 GCA_031551755.1 Cellulomonadaceae bacterium
AATGATAAATGACATGCTTTTTTGGGATTCTGAAAAAAGAAACCCTGTTAAATATTAAATAAATAAACACAATAGATAAAATAGCTCGGCTACGCGCCGGGCTATTTTTGCGTCATTTTGTCCACTGACACAAAAACTGAAGTGCTATAAAATGTAGACAGCACTCAAATTTGTTGTAAAGGTGGTATATCATGGAAGACATTTTCGGAAACCTCCCTGTTCCCAGTGAAGGGGGCACTTGCAATTCGGAATTGGCAGAGCTTCGTGAGCAACTGCTAAAAACCGAAGACAAGCTGAAGCGAAAGCTGAAGCACGGAAAAAAATGCAAGAAGCAAAAGAAGAAAATCAAACGGCTCAAACAGCACATCAAACAGCTCAAAAAACAGACTCGTGCTACTGTTACACACCCCCCTGCCCGCAGCAGATGGGAAGATATCGCTGTCAAAGCGATCCCTCTTGTGTTGCCACGTGTTCTTGATTACATCTTGCCACCAGCAGCACCGAGAGATGACAAGAAGCCACGAGGTACCTAAAAATGCCTAATTTGGAACTTCCCCCCAATGCGAGCTTTTCACTTGGTAGCGGGCTTTTCTGGGGGGAACAGGAACAGTATGTGGGGGACTTCATTCCCCATGTTCAAGATATGCTAGAAGTGACGTGTGATGGTAAAACAGAAAAGCATGTCAGGTTCAGCATCATCTTTACAGATGGCTCGGAGAGCGGAATTTTTACTTTGCCGCTCTCTGGTACGGATGTGATCGATTGGTTTTCTCTGGATCAACGTTGCCATGTTGACCCGGACTGTACGAAGTAAGCGCAAAACATTGTCGCGCAAGCCGCTAAACAAGCCCGTCGGTGGGAAATCCCAATCGGCGGGCTCTGGGGAATAAATCAGATCAGATTTCAGCATCTGCAAAAGGCAGAAGAGAATCAAAAGCCACATGGTTCTTTGCACAGGGAATCACAGAAAACAGCCTGGTGAAATACCGCTCCACGTTGAGGCCGTTGGCTGAGGCAGTGGCTGCCAGGCTATAGAAAATGGCGCTGGACTGGGCGCCCTTAACAGAATTGCAGAACAGCCACTGTTTTCTGCCGACAGCGAAGGGGCGGATGGCATTCTCGGCCCGGTTGTTGGAAATAGGGATGCGGGGATCCAGCAAATAGGCAATAAGGTAATTCTTTTCCCCCAGGGCATAAGCCACCGCGCTGGAGAGCTTGGTGCCGGATTCGGCACGAAAGCTTCCCAGCCACGCAAAAAACTCATCAAGAATGGGTTTGGCAAACTCTTGACGTTTGGTGTGCCAATCTTCCGGCGAAAGCTCCGCGAACTGCTCCTCCAGCCCGAACAGCCGGTTGCAGAACGCCACCCCCACCGCTGCCATGGAGGTGGGGAGCAGCTTTTTGTCTGCGGGAAGGGCGTCCACGAACTTTCTGCGAACGTGTGCCCAGCAGCCGCAACGGGTAACAGATTTGACCTTGTTGTAGCCGTCGTATCCGTCGCAGACCAGGTAGCCGGAGAATCTACCTAGAAAATTGGCGGCATGGTCGCCGTGGCGGGTGGGCTGGTATTCGAACAGGATGTTGGAGGTTGTCCCTAACTCCCCCGCACAGTACACCCACATCCGGGAATCGGTTTTCGCTTTCTTCCCGGGCTCTTTGAGTACCTGTACCACTGTCTCATCGGCGTGAACTACCGCCTGGGTCAGCAGTCTGGTTTTCATCTCATCCCACAGCGGCTGAAGCCATTCCCTGGCCCCGTGAATCAGCCAGTTGGCCATGGTCGCCCGGGACAGCTTCACGCCCAATGCCTCGAAGTCCTTTTCCAACCGGTAGAGCGGCAGGCCGAGGACATATTTCCCATAGGCGATGTGTGCCAGCAGCTCCGGGGAGCAGAAGCTGTGAGGAATCATGGGGGCCGGAACCGGCCCCTTGAAGAACCGCTGCTTTGCCACATCCGGCAGAGCGGCGTCCCGGCTCTCATCCATACCGCAGGCGGCGCATTTGCGAACCTCGGCATAGTGTTTGCGCACGAACAAGCGGGCCGGTACATACACCAGCTCATCCCGGACAAGCTCCTTGCCGACCATCTGCGTATCAGCGCCGCATTCATCGCACTGCAAAACATCGCAGGAATGAATGACTTCCTCCACCGGGAGACCGGCGGCCATCTCGTCGTGGGTGCGCCGCTTCTTCCGGGTATGGGAGGGTACCACGACAGCCTCCTCCTGCTCCCGTTCTTTGCGGTTCGCCTCACATTCCGCCTCGTTAAACAGGCTCAGCTGCTCGCCATCCTCCAGGACATATTCAGTTTTCTCGCTCCTCTGGCCGTAAATCGCTTTCTTGAGTGACGAAATTTCCTGCCGCAGCCTGGCAATTTCATCATTGGCCGCAGCCAATTCCGCCCGCAGCGCAGCCTCTTCTTCCAGCGACAGAATCTCTTCTTTTCGGAGAAAATCTTTTTGTTTCATGGTTCCATTTTACCATTTCCGGCGCGGAAAATCTATTCACAGAAAGCCGGTATTTCCCCTTAAATATGAGATTTTCTGGCTATGACGCCGCCTCAGTACAATGCCCCGCGAACGCCCTCCCGGATCGCTTTCGGCTGCTCGATCGACAGGCCCTCCAGAAGCCACCGCACCTGCTGGGAAGTCAGCTCCCTCGCCTGGGTTTCATTGCGAGGCCACTTGAAACTCCCGTTGTTCAGGCGCTTGTACAAGAGCACATATCCGTCCTTTTCCCATATCAGAGCCTTCAGGCGATCCCGCCGTTTCCCACAGAACAGGTACAGTCCGCCATTGCACGGATTCTTGCCCAGTACTCCCTCCACAATGGCCGCCAACCCGTCAATTGCCTTCCTCATGTCGGTGTATCCCGTCACCAGGTATACCTGGTATCCTGTGCAGTATTCGCTCAGCATTGCCCGCGCAGCGCCCGGACCACGGCCTCAATCGTCACCACTGATGCTCCGTTCCCGATTTCCACAATCAGTTCGCCTGCACGCAGCCTCACCGTTGCCGAATCCGACCTCTCCACAGGTTCCGCCTGTATCGGTACCGCCACCACCGCCTGTCGGCACACTTCCTCCCGCAGCTTTCGGAGCCAATAGTAGTAGGTTTTTGGCTTTACATCGTTTGCTGCGCAGAATCCCGACACCGTCATCCCGCTTTCCTGCCGCTGCCGGATTAGTTCCGCCCAACGTTGCCGACGGTACTCGTTTTTCACTTGGATGATTCCGTCCATATGACCACACTCCCTAGACTTTTTAGACTTGTCGAATTGCTCCAATTGGACTTTTTCGACTGCTCTAATTCTCAAGGGATTGCGGACGGTATTCTACTCATCCTATTGTTTTGCGCTTACCATAAATCACTGTTCAAGGGCAGTATATCACAATTCAGAGTGTAAAAACAAGGGCTGAACAGTGACGCACTACCACGTACATGTCAAAACTTTACATGGCTATCCAACTAAGCCATAAAGTGCATAATAGAGAAAAAACAGGACAG
>JAVBNE010000080.1:0-10914 GCA_031551755.1 Cellulomonadaceae bacterium
GAAGTCAGTACAGATAACACCGATACCGACCTGCGCGAGTCGTTCGACACTGATGCCCTCCTCGACGAGCTTGCCGCTAAAGTCAACGCCGACCCCATCACCAAATACGACTACGAACATCGCTGGGACCCCAAAGACTGAACCGTCAACTTGAGGAGCCGAGCGCGGCCGTTACGGCGTCGTCGGTGCTCCGCCGCTGGCACCCCCGCCACCGGCCCCGGTGCCGTCGGCGTCGTCCGGGCGCCCCGGACTTTCTCGGCGTTCGCGTTCGCGGCGCTCCTGCTCAAGCCGCCACAGGAAGTCGGGGTCGTCGTCGGGTGCGACGGGTGCGGTCCGCCGCCGAGTGTTGCCGGGGCGGGCGGTGGGGCCGAAGACGGGCTGGGAGGCTGGGCGAGCCACGGCGGCCCGTTTCATCAGGATCCAACCGATGGCGCCGACATACGGCAACAGCAGGATCAGCACGATCCACAGTCCCTTGGGTATGCCGCTGCGTTCTTCCTCGCTGCTGTCTGCGAGATCAACAAGGGCGTAGACGATCAAACCGACGGCGAGCAGAACCGCGAGCACACGTGCCATGCCCCCACCCTATGCGCCTACGCTAAGCAAATGCCCGTCCTCGTCTATTCCGCCCTGCGTCTGCTGCTCTTCGCCGTGGCCCTCGTGGCTCTTGCCTGGGCGGGGATGGGCAGTTGGCTTCTCGTGCTGGTCGCCGCAGTGACCGCGTTCCTGCTGTCCCAGCTGCTGCTCAAGCGCCAGCGCGACGCCGCCGGACGTTACCTCCAGGAGCGGGCCGAACGCCGGAAGGTGGCGGGGGAACACAGCCGGATTGGGCGCGCCATCCGCGATGACGAGGCGGCGGAGGACGCCGCCATCGATCACAGCCAGAGCCCCAGCCCCAAAAGCACGCCGAAGGCCAGCTCGTAGAAGCCGGTGCCCGCCAACACGGTGACGAGGAGCTTGCCGCGGGCGCCGGCGATCACGGTAATGCTCAACGCCACGGCGGGGGCCAGCAGGAAGACCACGAGCAACGCCCACACCGACCAGAAGGCGCACGCGGCGCCCAACAGGATCGGAACCCAGAGCATCGCCACATAGACCCGGCGGGCCTGGAAGTCGCCGAGGCGGACGGCCACCGTGCGTTTGCCGGCCACGACGTCGGTGGGGATGTCGCGAATGTTGTTGATCATCAGCAAGGCGCAGGCCAGCAGTCCCACGGCGACGGCCCCGAAGACGGCCGGCCAGGTCACCGCATCAGCCTGGGTATAGGTGGTGCCGAGGACGGCGACCAACCCGAAGAAGACGAAGACCCCCACCTCGCCGAGACCGTGGTACCCGTACGGGTTCTTCCCCCCGGTGTAGAACCAAGCGGCGGCCATGGCGGCCGCCCCCACCGCGATCAGCCACCAGTGGCCGCTGACGAAGCACAGCGCCAACCCGAGGAGTCCGGCGAGGCCGAGTGCGATGACGGCGGCTGCCCGCACCTGTCGCGGACGCGCGGCGCCCGAGGCGGTCAATCGAACAGGTCCAACGCGGTCCAGATCCGTACCCCGTACGCCGTCCGAGTAGTCATTGGCGTAGTTCACCCCGACCTGGAGTGCCAGCGCGACACCCAGTGCGAGCAGTGCGGGCAGCCAAGCGGCCCGATCGACCTGTGCGGCAGCTCCGGTCCCGACCAGTACGGGCGTCGCCGCAGCGGGAAGTGTTCTGGGGCGTGCCCCCGATATCCACTCACCCAAGGTCGCCATGCTGCTCCATTCGTCGGTTGGTGATCATTTGGCGGGCCAGTTCGGCCACCGCGTCCCGGTTCACCTTTCCCGGGCCGAGCCGGGGCAAGTTAGCCACGAGCACACACTCTCGCGGTGCTGCGGCCCGCCCCAGCGTAGCCGCCACTCGCTCCCGTGCCGCCTCAGTCAACGACTGGGCGGGGGTGGTGCCGGGAGCGGTCGGCACGACGACGGCGACCACCCGTTGTCCCCACTCGGCGTCGGGTAGCCCGACGACGCAGACCTCTCGCACCTGCTCGAGGGCTGCGAGTGTGGCCTCGACGGCGGCCGGTGCGACCTTGATCCCACCGGTGACAATCACGTCGTCCAGCCGGCCCAGTACCTGCAGGCGTCCGTTGGCCACGACGCCGAAGTCGCGGGTGCGGAACCAACGGCCGCCGTCGTCGGTGGTGAAGGCCGCGGCCGTGAGCTCCGGACGGTTCAGGTAGCCGGTCGCCAATTGCGGCCCGGACAACTCGATGCCACCGGCAGCGTCGAGTCGCAGGCTGACTCCGGTCAGCGGGTGGCCGTCATAGACGCAGCCGCCGCAGGTCTCGGTCATGCCGTAGGTCACCACGACCGGCACGCCCGCCGCCAGGAGCCGGGCCCGAAGCGGGGGCGGTGTCGGGGCGCCACCTAGGAGGACCGCCGCAAAACCGGCCAGCGCGGTCAGCCCAGGCGGCTCGCCGGCGTCGGCCGCCGCGACCAGTCGGTGGGCCTGTGTCGGTACCAAGGAGACGTAACGCCGCTCACCTGCTGCACGTTGCGCGGAGCGGGCCGCCAGGTCGGCGAATCCGGATGGAGAGAAGGGGGCGTCGTCGTCGGGGACGGTGAGCCCGCGACCCGCGAGCTGCGCACGGGCGACCACCTGTGCTCCGGCCACGTGCTGAGGGGGCAGCGTGAGGACCCAGTGGCCGGGGCCGCCCAATCGCTGGTGGGTGGCGGTGCCCGAGGCGCGGAGTGCTGCGGCGGAGAGGAGAACGTCGCGGGGGGTGCCGGTGGATCCGGAGGTGCGGACGACCAAAGCGGTTCCGTCGGGAAGGTCCGGCACAGGAGCCTTTGCGGCAGGTGCGACTGCGGGGCCGTCGCCGGTCAGGGCGTCGCTCAGTGCGGCCACCAGCTCGTCGAGGGTTGAAGGCACCACGGCGCGGATCATCCAGTAAGCGTAGGACCGGACGTATCGTGGCGGACAGCCGGTGACATACGCCGGAAAGCCGACAGGGGGAATGGGTGAACGGTCGAGGACTGCTGTATGGCGCGGGTATCGGGATGCTCGCGTTGGCACTTGCCGCCTGCGGGGGGTCACCGGACCCAGGTCCCAGTACGGATCCGGCCCCGGTCACCAAAGGGAGCCCACCTCAACCCGTCGTGCCGACGACGTGGCCGCTGACCGGAGTCCCGGTCGCCGAAGTACCCGCCCGCCCGGCGCTGGCCATCAAGGTCGAGAACGCCCCTGCTGCGCGCCCGCAGACCGGCCTGGAGAAGGCGGATGTCGTGTGGGAGGAAGTGGTGGAGGGCGGCATCACCAGGTTCATGGCGGTGTACCACTCCCAACAACCCGAACTCGTCGGACCTGTACGGTCGGTGCGCCCGATGGACCCGGCCATTGTGGCTCCGCTGCACGGCATCCTCGCCTACACCGGCGGGCAGCCGCCGTTCATCAAGGCTGTCGGTGCGGCCGGAGTGCAGTCGGTGGTGATGGATCAAGGCGATGACGGCTTCGAGCGCATGCGTGGGCGGAGAGCGCCGCACAATATCTTGGGCCGCACGGCTGACTTCTGGAAGCAGGCCGATGCCGAACACGGGGAGCCACCGCCGACTCAGTTCGCCTTTGCCCTCGGCGGTGCCCCGGGGACCGTTGAATCCACCGGGACGCCGGTGGGTGTCGTCGACATCACTTTGACCCACGCGAGCAGGGCGGTGTGGAGCTGGCGGGTCGCCGATCAGGTCTTCGCTCGGGCCGAGGGGGCTGAACCCGCGGTGTCCGCCGGCGGGGTTCCCCTGACCGCCACCAATGTGGTGGTGCTCCGCGTGACGATGACCAAGACCGCCTATAAGGACCCTGCCGGTGCCCCAGTCCCAGAGACGAAGCTGATAGGGACAGGTGAGGGAATAGTCGCAAGTGTGGGCAAGCAGCTGCCGGTGACGTGGTCCAAGAAGTCGAACGACGCGCCGTTGGAGCTTTCGAGTCCAACGGGATATCCGGTGCGCCTCGAGCCGGGGACGACATGGGTTGAATTGGTACCGACGTCCCGCCCCGCCGTCGTGTCGACCCAGGTCGGCGCTCAGACCGAATAGGGGAAGGTGCCCCAGTCAGGGTCGCGTCGCTCAAGAAATGCGTCGCGACCCTCAACAGCCTCATCGGTGCCGTAGGCGAGGCGGGTCGCTTCGCCCGCGAAGACCTGCTGCCCCATGAGCCCGTCGTCCGCGAGGTTGAATGCGAATTTGAGCATTCTGATCGCCTGTGGGGATTTTGTGGCGATGATTCGTGCGTACTCGATGGCTAGGGATTCGAGATCCGAATGCTCCGCGACCTCATTGACCGCGCCCCAGTCGAAGGCGTCTTGGGCGGAGTACTCGCGGGCGAGGAAGAAGATCTCCCGAGCGCGCTTTTGCCCTAGTTGTCGTGCTAGATAGGCCGAGCCGTAGCCGCCGTCGAAGGACCCGACGTCGGCGTCGGTCTGCTTGAACCGGGCATGCTCCCGACAGGCGATCGACAGGTCTGCTACGACGTGCAGGGAATGCCCGCCGCCCGCCGCCCAGCCGTCCACTACGGCGATGACGATCTTCGGCATCATGCGGATCAGGCGCTGCACCTCGAGGATGTGCAACCGCCCAGCGCGTGCGGGATCCACCTGGTCGGCGGCCGGGGCGCCGTCGTCGCCGGTCGTGGTGTACCGGTAGCCGTCGCGCCCACGCACTCGTTGGTCTCCGCCTGAGCAAAAGGCCCAGCCACCGTCTTTGGGCGAGGGGCCGTTTCCGGTGAGCAGAACAGTCCCGACGTCGGAGGTGAGTCGCGCGTGATCGAGTGCGCGATAGAGCTCGTCCACTGTATGAGGCCGAAATGCGTTCCGCACCTCGGGACGATTGAAAGCTACCCGAACCACCGGTAGATCGGTCGCCGGGATCTCGGGGGAGCGCCGGACGCCACGGTGGTAGGTGATGTCGCGCAGGTCCTCGAACCCGTCGATCTCCCTCCACGAGCGTGGGTCGAACGTCTCAGATACCTTCGCGATCGGGCTCTTCACGCCGTCACCCTAGTCTGGTCCGGGGCGCAACGGGGCACCAGTGAGAGACTGGTACGAAGGTACCGGCAAAAGGGAGTGTAACCATGGCGTGGGTGGTCTTGATCCTGTCTGGCCTTCTCGAGGCAGGGTGGGCGCTTAGCCTCAAGGCATCGAAGGGACTGACGGCTTTCTGGCCTACCGTTGGGTTTGTGGTCATGCTCGTCGCCAGCATGATCGGCTTGAGCATCGCATTGAAGTCATTGCCCGTCGGTGTTGCCTACGGAGCGTGGGTCGGCATAGGTGCCGTGGGTACGGCAACAGCCGCTAGTGCCCTGTTCCATGAGCCGCTGACAACGGTCAAGGTGGTATCACTGGTCATGATCCTTGCCGGTGTAGTCGGGCTGAATCTCTCCGGAGGTGGTCAGTAATGAGCGAAACTTCGACAGTCGAACCGGCCCATTCGGCGCCACGGCGCCAGGCGCGCGGAACCGCGCGGCGGGAGGCGATCATTCGAGCTACGTGCGAGTTGATCCTGAACGACGGTCCCGTCTCGGTCACCCATCGGGCGGTCGCCGCCCGCGCAGAGGTCCCACTCGCCGCGACGACCTATTACTTCAATGGGCTCGACGATCTCATCGGGGCCGCCGGCGAGCGCATCGCCGAAGGCTGGGCGGAACACGCCCGCACTATTCGGGACAAGGTGAACACCGACCACCGGGGGGATATGCGCCGAGTAGCGACGTACCTCGTCGACGCCGTGCTGCCGCCCGGTGGCCTGCCCGAGATCAGAGGGTTCTACGAACACCTGGTCAGCGCGGGGCGTTACGAGACACTCTCGCTCGCCTATGCCAAGGGGCGGGGAAAACTCGACGCCATGATCGGGGATATCTGTGCGGCGCTCAACGTCGCGATAAACCCGAGACTGGTGGTCGCCATCACCGACGGTGCGGTGGTCAGCGCGCTTTCCGAAGGTCGAGAGGCACACGAGCACGCGGTGACGTTGGTGGAAATCGCGGTGTCCAGCCTGCGGTCGATCCTCGAAGACTAACCTGGGGGCGTGCCCGCACCACCTGTGACCGAAGTCGTCACCGCTTACCGCACGGCCCTGCGGTCCCGGTTTCGTGGACTCGACTTCCGCGACGGCCTACTGCTCCGCGGTGCGGCGGGGTGGGGGGAGTTCTCACCCTTCTGGGATTACGACGACGCGCAGGCTCGCGCCTGGTTGCGTGCGGCGCGAGAGGCGGCCCATGAGGGCTGGCCGGCGCCGGTCCGCACCTCCGTGCCGGTGAATGTGACGATCCCGGCTGTGGGACCCGTACGTGCGCGCGCCCTCGTCGAGGCGTCGCAGGGCTGCCGTACCGCGAAGGTCAAGGTTGCGCAGCACGGTCCTGCCGGCTTGGAGGATCTGGCCGCGGAGGCGGCCCGGGTGGAGGCGGTCGCCGATGCACTGGGTCCGGGTGGCAAGGTCCGGATCGACGCGAACGGTGGCTGGACGGTCGCTGAGGCGGTCGACCGGCTTCCGGTACTCGACCGCGCGGCGGGCGGGCTGGAGTACGTGGAGCAACCCTGTGCGACGGTCGCCGAGCTGGCCGCCGTCCGACGGGCGACCACCGTGCCGGTCGCCGCTGATGAGTCCATCCGCCGCGCCGCTGACCCGCTTGCCGTGGTCCGGGCGGACGCCGCCGACATCGTGGTCCTCAAAGTCCAGCCGTTGGGTGGGGTCCGGGCCTGCCTGGAACTCGCAGAGCAGGTCGGCTTACCGGCCGTGGTGTCCTCAGCCCTGGAGAGTTCCGTGGGCATCGCGGCCGGTGTCGCACTGGCCGCCGCCTTGCCCGACTTGCCTTATGCCTGCGGGTTGGCCACGGTGCAACTCTTCGAGGCCGACGTCGTCCCCCGGCCGCTCCTGCCGGTCGACGGCGCCTTGCCGGTTGAGCGCCCGGAACCGACCGAGGCGAGTCTGGCCGATGCCGCCTCGGCCGAGCTGACCGCCCGCTGGCGGGAGCGATACGACCGGGTGGCCACCCTCGAATCCGCGACTGAGGAGCACCGGTGACCGTTCCGTCCGTCCGCGTCGCACAGGCCGTCGTCCAGGAGCTGATCCGGTACGGGGTCCACGATGTCGTACTCGCCCCCGGGTCGCGCAGCGCCCCCCTCGCCTATGCGCTCGCAGCAGCCGACCGTGCCGGTGCTCTCACGCTGCATGTGCGCATCGACGAACGGTCGGCCGCATTCCTCGCGGTCGGCCTGGCCCGGGGTGCCGAACCACAGGTGAATGCCGGCGTCGAGTTGCCGCGTCCGGTGGCGGTGGTCACCACCTCAGGTACGGCGGTCGCCAACCTCCACCCCGCGGTCCTCGAAGCACACCACGCCGGCCTACCGGTGGTGCTCCTCACGGCGGACCGGCCCGCGGAACTGCGCGGCACGGGGGCCAACCAAACGATCGACCAGTCGGGGATCTTCGGCCCAGCGGTACGGGCGTGCGTGGATCTGCCCGCACCCGACGGTCGTGCCGAAGAGGTCGGCGACGCCGTGGCCACGGTCGGCCGGGCGCTCGCGGCCGCTCTGGGGACCCGTACCGCCCACCCCGGGCCGGTGCACCTCAACATCGCCTTCCGGCCCCCGTTGGTGCCCACGGAACCGTTGCCGGATGACCCGGTGCCCCCGCCCGGACTTTCCCGCGCGACGGTGGTGGCGCCGGTGATCGCGACGCTGCCCGTCAGCCTCGACGTCGCCCCGTCGGCGGCCCGCACGGTCGTCATCGCGGGCGACGGCGCGGGACCGGTCGCCCGGCAGCTCGCGGAGGCACAGGGCTGGCCGTTGTTCGCCGAGCCGTCCTCGGGGGCGGTCGGTGGTCCGCAGCATGTGACTGGGTACCCGCTCCTGGTGGCCCGGGCGCCGGTGGTGGCCGCCATCGAACACGCGGTGGTCCTCGGCCGTCCCACCCTCTCGCGGGCGGTGCAGACCGTGCTCGCCGCGCCCACCGTCGAGGTCACGGTCATCGCTCCCGGGGCGGCGCCCTGGCCGGATCCGGCGCGGGCAGCCGACCGCGTCCTGCCTGCCGTCCCGCCATCCTGGTTGGTTCCCGCGGTCGCCGACGAGGACTGGAGCGATGCCTGGCGGGCGGCGAGTGCCGTGGTCGCCGAGGTAGTCGCCGCCGCGGCCGCCGAACACAGTGGCCTGGGAGTTGCCATGACCGTGGCGCAGGCGTGTGGCCCGCGGGATCTGGTGGTGGTCGGTTCCTCGTCCCCGGTCCGCGACCTCGAGATCGCATTGGGGACCCAGGCTCCCCGGATCGTCGCCAATCGGGGTGTGGCGGGGATCGATGGGATGCTGTCGACGATCATCGGGGTGGCGATCGCCGCCGGCCGCCTAGGCTGGCGGACCCGGGGGCTCGTGGGGGACCTGACCTTCCTGCACGATATCGGTGGGCTTGCGCACGGTCCGGCGGAACCCGCGGCTGATGTGCAGATCGTCGTCGTGAACGACAACGGGGGAGCGATCTTCTCGACCCTAGAACCCGGTGGGCTCGCGGAGACGACCCCGGCCGCACGGGTGACCTTCGAAAGGGTCTTCGGCACAGCCCACGGCGCCGATCTGGGTCAGCTGTGTGCCGGCTACGGTATCCGGCACCGTCGGGTTACCTCCCTTGCGGCACTGCGGCTGGTATTGGCGGAGCCCGGGCCGGGGGTCGAGGTGATCGAGGTGCCGCTTGATCGCGGTGTCCGGCGTGCTCGCGCGCGTTCCCTGGCGGCCGAGATCGATCGGGCCTGCGCCGCACTCGGGTTTCCGTTTGCGGCGGAATGAGGCGGTGCCTACCAGGCCTGCCGCGTCTGCCGACGGCGATTCGCAGCTAATTCCCAGGTATGCCTAAGCCTGGTTTCAGGCTGTTGGTGTGAAGTGGGGTGCAGACGAAGGAGGTCAAGCCCATGAACACCCCCCACCCCACGCCGGCCGACAGTGAGGCCACCACCCCGACGCAGCCGGTTGCATCCACGCAGCCGGTTGCATCCACGCAGCCGGAGGCGCCGACGCAGCCGATGGCGCCCGTTCCGGCCGCCGCCGCGACTTCCGGGCCGGCCGCCTCCCCGGTACCGCAGACGCCCGCTCCTTCGCCGACTCCCGTGCCCCCGCCACCCGCATCGCCTGTGCAGGGGCCGGCCCCGACGCCTGCGGAGCCGAACCGCCCCCGGCGTGGTTGGGTACCCGTCGTGGGTGCGGCAGCGGCTGCGGCGGTGTTCGCCAGTGCCGGGACGGCGGGTGTGATCATCGGCCTCGACCACGCCAACTCGCCGACGCCGACCTCACTCGCCGAGGTCACCGGACCGGAGCAGTCTCCGACGAATGTGCCGGTCGCGAACTCCTCCTCTCAGAACCCCAACTGGGAGGCGGTGACCAAGGCTGTTGCGCCCTCCGTCGTCGCGATCAAGGTCACCACGCAGAGCGGTACCGGGGAGGGCTCCGGTGTGATCATCGACTCCGCCGGTCAGATCCTCACGAATAATCACGTGGTCTCCGGGGCGCAGAACGACACCGTGCAGGTGACACTCTCCGATGGTCGCCTGTTCGACGCCAAGATCGTTGGTGCTGACGAGACGACCGACCTGGCGGTCGTGAAGCTCGTGGACGCGCCGAAGGGACTGACTGCGGCCACTTTGGGTGATTCCGAGGCCGTGACCGTTGGGGAGTCCGTGCTTGCGGTGGGGAACCCCTTGGGGCTGGCCAACACCGCGACGACCGGCATCGTGTCGGCGCTCGACCGGCCGGTGTCCGCCTCGGGTCAGGACGGTGGCGCCTCGGTGGTGACGAATGCCATCCAGATTGATGCGGCGATCAACCCGGGCAACTCCGGGGGGCCGTTGTTCAACGCCAAGGGTCAGGTCATCGGGATCACGTCCTCGATCGCCACGATGTCCTCTGGTGGCGGTGAGTCCGGTTCGATCGGGCTCGGGTTCGCGATCCCGGCCGACCTCGCAGAGTCGATCAGCGCGCAGCTCATTAAGAACGGGAGCGCGGAGCACGCCTTCCTTGGGGTCTCGCTCTTGGATGCCACCGCGACCGCGGACGGTGTGACCCGTCGTGGTGCGAAGGTCGAGGAGGTCTCGAATGACTCACCGGCCGCGAAGGCCGGCATCAAGGAGGGCGATGTCGTGGTCGCCATCGGGGACGACCCGGTGAGCGGGGCTGAGGCGTTGACCGGGTTCGTCCGTGAACGGGCGGCCGGTGAGCAGGTCGAGGTCACCGTGGTGCGTGACGGCAAGGCTGTGGTCGTCGAGGTGACCTTGGCCGCGAAGAAGGTCGAGGCCAGTTCCGGCGGACAGGATTCCCAAGGTGGCTCGGGGTCTCGAAACGATCCGCGGAGTGGCCACGGCCAGGGCTTGCCCGGTAACGGTTCCCAGGGCGACCCGGGTCAGGGCTCCCAGTCCGATCCGACCAACCCGAACAACATCCCTGACTCGAACCAGTGGTTCTACGGCGGTCAGGGCTAAGCGCCGGAGCGTATTGCCCGGTGGCGCTCGGTAGATGCCGCCCTGGTCTCGGACCCGGCCTGTTCAGGCTGGGTCCGAGCACGTGTTGGGTGCCGCCAAATCCGGTATGTCGTTGTGTCCCCGGAGCTGCCTAAGGTTGTCGTGCGTACTGTCCCTCGCAGCGGTGGTCGGTACGGCGCTGTCAGGCTGCCCCGGGCTGGTTCTTGATGGTGTGGGTTGGCTTTTCAGGGTTGGCGCTATACGGTGTTGTTTTGTCGTGTTGTTCGGTTTTGGGAGGTGGCCGCGATGGTGTGGGATGTGAACCGCCCCGGGTTTGATGCCGTTCCTTTCTGAGTCGCCGACCAGGAAGGATGGGCTCATGCCCAAGAAGATCGATCCGGGGATCAAGGCGCGTGCTGTGCGTCTGGTGTCCGACCACCTCGGGGAGTACTCGTCGTT